>CAYZQO010000014.1:0-93209 GCA_964480725.1 uncultured Polyangiaceae bacterium
CACGTCGAGCCACGACGCGCTCGCGCTCTCGCTCGAGGGCTTCGCGCAGTACGCCGAGCAGCACCGCGCCCGGCTGGCGCGGTTGCCCGGGTTCGCGCCGGCGGTCATCAACGAGGCGCGCGCCGTCGCCGGCCGCCTGCGCGAGCAGTCAGCGCTCAGGCTCGCCAGCGCGGCGACCGCGCGGCGGCAGGGGGCGGTCGCCGACCGCAACCGGCTCGTCGCGCTGCTCGGCGAGCGCGTGCTCGCGGCCCGGCGGGCCGCGCGCTTCGTCTTTCGCGAACACCCCTCCCTGGTGAAGACCGTCGGCAGCACCTACGACCGCAAGCGCCAGGAGCAGAGCCGCGCGCGGCGGGCCTCCAGGCGGGGCGCGCCACCGGAGCCGCCGCCGGGCGCGCCGGCCTGAGCCCGCGGGCGCCGCGGCGGCGCGTTTGCCTCAGAGGCACAGCAGCCCGGTCATGGACACCTGATACCCGACTTCCCCTCCCGAGACATGGGCGGCTCGGAGGTAGTACGTCTCGACGGGGGTGCTGCTGTTCCCGGTGAGGTTGAGCTGGAGCGTCATGGCTCCGTCCGTCGTCGCGAGATCCCTCAAGTCCCCCGTCGGGCCCAGCACCGAGAACGTCACCGTGGCGACGCCGGTTTCCTCCGGTACCAGGTGGAGCTCCGCCAGACACGGTCCGAACGAGAATCCGTAGTAGTCGACGTCGCCCGCGCAGAGCCGTCCCTCGGCCGTGTCGAAGCCGAGGAGGCCCGGGAGGTCGCTCGCCGTCGCCAGACTGTCGTTGGTGTCGACGCAATCGTCCCCGGTTGCTGACGAACCTGCCGCTCCTCCGCGGTTGGGGCCGCCGCCCTGGGCTCCCGCCGAGCCGCCGCTCGTCGTCCCTCCGGAGGCGTCAGCGCCCCCGCTATTCTGACCACCGCCCGGCGTCGAGCCCGCGGCCCCCGCGCTGGGTCCGGTGGCCCCGCCGGGGCCCGTTCCGCCGAGGTCGGCAGGTGCGCCAGCGCCGCCTGCCGCTCCACCCGTGGCGGTTGCCGTGCCGCCGGCGTCATCGCCGGCGCCGCCACCGCCAGCGCCCGTCGTCGTGCCCCCTTGGGGGACGCTGCCGCCAAGGCTCCCAGCCGCTGCGCCGGCCTGTCCGGCGGCGCTCTCGCTGCCGCCGACCGAGGGCGGGGCGCCGCCCTGATCCGAGCCGCCGGCGGCGCCGGTCGGCCCGTTGCCGTCGGGGGCGCCGCCGTTCGCGGTGGAGCTACCCCCCGTCGCGGTGGAGCTACCCCCCGTCGCGGTGGAGCTGCCCCCCGTCGCGGTCGAGCTACCCCCTGAGCCGCTGCCACCCTCCGCCGCCTCCCCGGTGGCACCTCCCGAATCGCAGCCCTGCGCCAGGCTGGCGAAGAGGGCTAGCGAGAGGACGAGGACGGAGCCCGGCTGGGTGCGCGCGATCGAGAGGTTCATCTGGGTCCTGGGCGCGGCGGTGGGGGAGCGACGGATCCGCCCGCCTTGCTCATGCGCTGGGGCCGCTGAGCCCGAGCGCCCCGATCGCCGGAGGCGAGACACGTACTGCAACCCGCGAAACCGAACAACCGAGAACCAGGAGGCCCACCCTCGACCGGTGGCTCGCTGGGCGCGCCGCCTACTCCCGCTCGATCTGGCCCTGGCAGGCGATGGCGACGACGGAGGGCCCGAAGGGGACCGGGACCTCGAGCCGCCGGGAGGGGAAGCGGAAATTGCGCCGCTGGGAGTCCGGGCAGGCGTCGACGAGGAGCGGGTTGCCGACGCAGTCCGGCTCGTCGCGCCAGGCGTCGGGGTGTTCCCGATCGACCTCGCAGCGCGCCGTGCCGTCGCCGTCGCGGTCGGAGCTCGCGTCGAGGAAGCAGTAGCCGACCGCGTCCTGGCCGAGCTCGCTGTCGGGGGCCCCGAGGCAGCGCTCGAGATCCTCGCCCTCGGCGGGGGTCATCGTGCACAGGACGTAGCTCGAGCAGGGGTTCGCCGCCGTGTCGTCGCAGCGGCCCGCCTGGCGGAGATCCCGGCGGACGACGGCCGAAACCTCCGGCGAGGGGGGGGCCCGGCCGGGCAGACCGCAGTGGATGCCCTCGCGGGGGTGGGTGATCTCGACGAGCACGCAGGGCAGGGTCCCGTCGCTGCGCAGGGGGAGGGGAGCCGGGAAGCAGGTCCCGCTGCCTCCCCGCCAGAGATGGTCGAAGCGGTGCCCGAACAGGCTCGCGAGGGCGGCGCGGTAGCCGTAGGCCGAGGTGTCACGGGCCTCCTCGGCGGTGAGCTTGGGACAGGCGGAGGCGACGCTGGAGTTCCAGTTGAATTCCTTGAGCACGCTGAGGATCCGCAAGCCCGGATGGGCCTTGCCGAAGCGCTGCGTGATGCCCGCTACCGACTCGCCCGGCGCCTGACAGAGCGGCTTGGTGGCGAGGTTAGGGTCTGCCTCCTTGCATTCGCAGCCGCCCGTGACCGCGCTCGTGCACTCGCGCGTCTCGGCGAGCGGGTAGGTGCACGCGTACTGCAGCATGCTGCCGTCGGTCACGTCGACCTCGTGGCCGTTGATCGCGCTGGTGCCGTTCGCGCTCCCGGGCGGGGCGGGCTTGTCGCCGGTGAGGGGGTTCGATGGCGGTAGCGGAAGCCCGCTCAAGGCGTGCACGCCGTAGCGCGGCTCGACGGACTCCCACATGAACGGATCGAGCGGGTAGCCGTTGGTACTTTCGCTGCCCAGGATGGTGTCCCAGCGGTCCAGCAGCGACCCCTGGGCCGCCCCCGCCGTCGTCGCCGGCAACAACTCCAGGTTGTCCGGGTCGTTCAACGTCTCCGGGGTGGCGATGTCCTGCCAGGGCACGCCGACGATGCCGGTGAGGAACACCAGCTCGTTGCCTGACCGCGGCACCAGGTGCGGGTAGTACGCGTTGTCGCTCATGAGCGGGTTGGTGTACTGGCAGTACCGGGCGCCGCCGCCCACTTCCGTGCAGCTGCCGCCCTCGGGCTGCTGCGGGCTCGGCGGGCAGTCCTCGTTGCCGTCGCAGGCGCGGCCGTCGACCAGCGGGTTGGTGAGCGCATCGACGTAGCGCTGCGTGGGCTGGAGGAAATCGACGCCGAAGCGCCGCGTCTGCTCATAGCAGCGGAGGTTACTGTGCTCCTCGGCCCCGGTGAGCGGCCCGAGCTGGCAGCCCGGGTCGTCGGCGAGCGCGGCGCAGCCCTCCGGGGGCGCGTCCTCCCTGAGGGCGCAGGACCGGCAGCAGCGATCGGACGGGGCCGTCGCGCAGCTCGCGGTGCCGCGCGGGAGCTTCCCGATGGCGCTCGCACCCGCGACGTAGAAGCCCGGCCCGTCGTCGCGCACGGAGCAATCGTCCTCGTCGGTCAGGAGCACGATGCCGACGGCCGAGTCCGGGCGGAGGAAGCGCGCCCGCTGTTCGAGGAGCGTCGTGTTGAGGCCGTCGGCCACCGACCGGGTGCCGTCGTTCACCACGCGCGTCGGCGGCATCGGGTCGACGAGGAAGCGGACCATCGCTTCGAGCGGCGCCTCGTAGCCGCACCCCCGCTCCCCGACCGCCTCGACGATCCTGGACACGTCGGCGACCAGGGGCTCGAGGTCGCGAGCGCCGTCGCGCCAAGGGTGGCCGCTCCAGGCGACGAAGCCCTGGTCATCGGGGGTGGCGATCCCGCGCAGGGGGGCGACGAGCTCGCCGCGGTCGTCCTTCTCCGGGCTGAAGGTCGAGCCCTCGTCGGGGCTGCAGGCGATGCCCCCGTGCCCACCGAGGCTCGAGGTGATGACCCCGACGTGGACGTCGGAGAAGGCGGACGACCGCGGCGTCCAGCCCGCGGGGCAGCCGCCGTCGTCGGAGACGGCGGGATCCCCGGTTTCCGGATCCTCGCAGGAGACGGCGAGCAGCCGGGCGAAGAAGCCCGGCAGCGCCTCGGCCAGGAGCCGGTGCTTGTCGGCCATGCCGATCGAGTTGTCGAGCACGAAGAGCAGGTCGAGCCGATCCGTGCCGGAGACGGAGAGCGTCTTCCTGATCTCGTAGAGCCGGAGCGAGCCCTCTTCGAAGAGCCTAGGGTCCGTGCAGGCGGTCGCGCTGAGCGCGAGCGCGAGCAGCCCCGCGGTGGCCGCCGGGCGCAGCCGCGTCGAGGGCCCGGGTCCTGGCCCCCGCGGCGTGCAACGACTGGAGGGCACGGCGCTGGATCGGCGGCGCATCCCCGCGGCACGAGCAGGATCCGTACCAGCGGGTCAGCGCGGCATTTGCGCGCGGGATGGCCCCCGTGACCGCCAACTGGAGGTGGCAGGGTGCTGCCGCCGGCAACTCCGGTGGCGGCCGCCCCGGCGGCCCCCCAGGGCAAGGGCAAGGGGACGGCGAGGCGCCACGGCCCCCGAAGTCGCTCCTGGCCGGGCGGGGTGGGGCGGGTGTACCGTCTCTTCTACGATGCCGTTCGCATTACCCAAGGAGTCGTTGCTCGTGATCGCGGCCGTGGCGCAAGCCGATGGGCTCATCCGCCAGGACGAGACCAAGGCGCTGCTGCGCGCGGCGGCACAATGTGGCCTCGCCGGGGAGGAGCTCGCCGCCGTCGAGGCGGCAGCAAAGGGTGGCGTGGCGCTCCCGGCCGTGGACGTCGGCGGCCTGAACGACTGGCAGAAGGGCCTGACCTATGCCCTGGCGTACTGGCTCGCCAAGGTCGATGGCGTGGTCAACGCGCAGGAGCTCGCGCACCTGAGGGAGCTCGGACAGAAGCTGGGCCTGCCCAAGCTCAAGCTCGAGGCCGCGCAGAGCGCCGTCTTCGACGTCACCTGCTTGCCGGGGGGGCACCGGCCGGAGAAATACGACTTCGGGGCGTTGGCCGAGCGCCTGCGGGTCAAGCTCCCGAGCCTCGCCCCGCCCAAGTAGGGGACGCGCCGCTCCGATCGGGTCAGTCGCCGGTGGGGGTGAGCTGGATCTCGAGCTCTTCCGGCTCCACCCCGCAGTCGCCGTCGGAGGTGACCTCGACGGTGGTGCTGGCGGCGGTGTAACCGTCCCGCGACACCGACACCGTGTAGGTGCCGGCGACGTTGCCGCCGAGGTAGCGGCAGGGGTCCGGCCCCTCCGCCACCAGCTCCTCGGCGTAGCGGGCGTGCTCGAGCTGCACCACGGCGTCGCAGAGCGGCTCGCCGGTGTCGGCGTCGGTCACCGCGAGCACGAGCCCCACGCTCCGCACGCCGGTGCACTCGGCCGAGTCCGAGCCGCAGCCCCCCGCCAGGGCCATGACGAGGCCCGCCGACCCGGCGAGGGCGGCGCGCGCGCGCCGCCCACCACTGCGGCGCGCCATCAGATCCCGTCCGCGACGAGCTGGGCCACGGCGTCGCCCACCTCGGTGGTGGTCATGCCCATCTTGCCCGCGGCCTGGCTCTGCATGCGCTCGGAGGTCAGCTTCTTGACCGCCCGATCGACGGCCTCGGCGGCCTCGTGGTGGTGCAGGCTGTGCTCCAGCAGCATCCCGCCGGCGCAGATCGCCGCCATCGGGTTGATCACGTTCTTGCCCGTGTACTTGGGGGCGGAGCCGCCGATCGGCTCGTACATGCTGACCCCCTCGGGGTTCAGGTTGCCGCCGGCGGCGATCCCCATGCCGCCCTGAATCATGGCGCCGAGATCGGTGATGATGTCGCCGAAGATGTTGTTGGTGACGATCACGTCGTACCACTCGGGGTTCTTCACGAACCACATGCAGCAGGCGTCGACGTGGTTGTAGTCACGCTTGATGTCCGGGTAGTCGCGCTGGCCCATCTCGTGGAAGGCGCGCTCCCAGAGATCGAACTCGTAGGTGAGGACGTTGGTCTTGCCCACCAGCGTCAGGGTCTTGGTCTTGGCGCGCGCCCGCGTCAGCTCGAACGCGAACTTGAGGCACCGGTCCGCGCCAGCGCGCGACTGGATCGAGGTCTGCACCGCGATCTCCTCGGGCGTCCCCTTCTTGAGGAAGCCGCCCGAGCCCGTGTACAGGCCCTCGTTGTTCTCCCGCACCACCACGAAGTCGATGTGCTCCGGCCCCTTGTCTTTGATCGGGGTCCAGACGCCCGGATAGAGCTTGATGGGGCGGAGGTTGATGTACTGCTGGAGCTCGAAGCGCAGGCGGAGCAGGATCCCCTTCTCGAGGATGCCCGGCTTGACGTCGGGGTGACCGATGGCTCCGAGCAGGATCGCGTCCTTCTTGCGGAGTTGCTCGGCGGCAGAGTCCGGGAGGACCTCCCCGGTGCGGAGGTAGCGGTCACCACCCCAGTCGATCACCTCCCAGTCGAGCTGGAAGCCGAAGCGCCGCGCGGCGACGTCGAGCACCTTCTTCGCCTCTTGGGCGACCTCGGGCCCGGTGCCGTCACCGCCGATCAGCGCCAATTGATAGGTCTTGGGCATCTCTCGTCCTCTCCTGCAGGGGGCGCCGTCGCGCGTCCAGCGTCGGCGCTCAGGGCGGTCCGGAGGCGCTCGGGACGGCGGCTCCAGGCCCGCGGGTCGCGCGAGCCTCCTCCATCGCCGACGGGATCGCAAGCCCGCGGGTGGAAGCAAGCTTCCGCCGAGGTTCGAAAGGTGTATCCTGCGGGGCACGGTGAGCGAGCGCCGCGGCAAGGAGCAGTGGACGTTCTCGGACGCGGGCGAGACGGCCTCCCTTGTCGGTGAGGCCCGCACGGTGCGCTCGCTCGGGATCGACGCGATCGGCGTGGTGTACCAGCCGATCGTGGACCTGCGTACGGGGCGCAATTTCGCCGCCGAGGCGCTGGTTCGGTGCCGGCTCCCGGAGTTCAAGTGCCCCATCGCTCTCTTCGAGGCGGCGGTCGCGGAGCGGGCCTGTGGGCGGCTGGGGCGGACGATCCGGGAGGTGGCGTTCGCGGAGGCCCCGCCGATCCCGCTCTTCGTCAATCTGCACCCGCAGGAGCTGAGCTCGCGGTGGCTGGTCCGCCCCGATGACCCGCTGAATTTCCACGATCAACCCGTCTTCCTCGAGATCACCGAGTCGGCCGCGTTCGACCATTTCGACCTGGTGACGAGCACGCTGCGCGAGGTCTGCTCGCGCTCGGGCGCGAAGCTGGTGGTGGACGACTTCGGCGCCGGGTACTCGAACCTCAAGCGGGTGATGGAGATCGAGCCGGCGGTGGTCAAGCTCGATCGCGAGCTCATCTCGGGGCTGCACCAGAACCCCAAGCAGCGGCTCCTGGTCACGCACGTCGTGGAGCTCTGCAAGGCGCTCGGTGCCCGGGTGGTCGCGGAGGGGATCGAGACGGTCGGTGAGCTCCGGGCCTCGCGCGAGTGCGGCGTCCATTACGGACAGGGCTTTCTGCTGGCGCGCCCGGGTAACCCGATGCCGGAGGTGACGTGGCCGCTCGGAGCTCCGGCGCCTCCGTCGCGCCCGTCGCGCCAACAGCCCACGAGGACCCTGTCGCCGCGCCCGGCGCCCAAGTCGGCGCCGCCGCGCCCGGCGCCCAAGTCGGCGCCGCCGCGCCCGGCGTCGCGGTCCCCGGGGTTCCGAACGGCACCGACCAAGCCGCAGCTGCCGGCGCGACGGAAGAGCGTCCGGGCGATGCCGGAGAATCCTCCTGCGTCGTCGCCCCGCGGCGGCCGGGGCGGCCGCTGAGCTCGCGCGGAGCGCGCGCCCCGGGCTCGCGCTCCGGCGACTAGAGCTCGACCGTGAAGGGGCGGACGTCCATGCCGAGCGTCGTCGTCTCGATGATGGTCGCCGACGCGTGCCCCCCGCCGGGCGCCTCCCCGACCGAGCCGACGCCGATGACGCGGACGTCCGCGACGGAGCGGTCGAAGGCGACGTGGCTGCCGCCGCACACGATCACGTCGCCGGGCTCGTCCCCGAGCAGGGCGAGGATCTCGTCGTCATCCATGTCGTGGGTGATGGGCTCGAGCGGATCGGCCGGGCTGCCGTGGACCACGAGCACCGTGTGCCCCGACTCGACCGGCAGCCGGGCGAGGGCCGGGAGCTTGCCGAGGCGGGCGACGATCAGGTCGCCGAGCTCGAGCTGGACCAACCGCAGGCGCTCGATCCGCGCCCGTTCGGCCTCGGTGGTCGCGGTGAGCTTGTGGGGGTCCACCAGCGCGAGCGCGCGATCCGAGGCGCCCTGGACGCACAGCGCCTGCCGGTCGACGAGCGCGCGCCAGACCTTGAGCGGCTCCGGCCCCGGGAAGCAGAGGTCGCCGCAGACGACGAGCTGATCCCAGCCGCGCGCGTCGGCCTCCTCGAGGACGGACTGCAACGCCGCGTAGTGCCCGTGGACGTCGGAGAGGCAGAGAAATCGCATGGTGAGGAGCCGAGGCTTGCTTCCGCCAGGCGCCGGGTTACCACGTTGCGGCGCCGCTGTCTGCGAACGGGCCTGCCCCCCGCGGCCTCGGTGGGGCCGCCTCGGCTGGAGAGTCGGTCCAGGACCACGCCGTGACGTCGCTTCCCCCCGCCGCCCGCCACGAGCTGTCATCCCTCGCGGCCCTCATCGACCCCACGCGCGCCGCCGATCTGGCCCACGATCTCGGCGACGCGGCGGAGCTCTGCGGGGCCCTGCTGCTCGGCACCGCGTTTCCTGCGATGCGCCCGGTGCACGGGTGGCAGCTGGACGCGCTCCGGCGCATCACCACCGACGGGTGGCGGACGCCGCGGGACCTTGGGGGCTACCAGGAGCGTCTCGGCAGGGCGCTCTGGTCGGGCGCCGCCCCCGACGGCCCGCTCCCGGCCGAGCAGGACCCGGATTTCTCCGGTTTCCGGCGCGCGGTCTGGGTCGAGCGGGCGCGGATCGCCCTGCGCGAGCTGGTGCCGCAGCGGCTGGGGGGGGGGAGCGTTCTGGTCACGGCCGCCGAGCTCAGCGATCTCGCCGAGGCGATCTTCGAGGTGCTGCTCGCCGAGGCGAGCCGGCACGTAGCGCGGCGCTGCGGACCTCCGCTCCGCGCCGACGGGCGGCCGTCCTCGATCGTGGTGCTGGGCATGGGCAAGCTGGGGGGACGAGAGCTCAACGCGGGCTCCGATGTCGACGTCGTCTTCTTCTACGACACCGACGACGGCGGCGCCGAGACGAGCCTGCACGAGCACTGGGCTCGCGTCGCCCAGCGAGTGACCGCCGCCATCGACGAGCCCACCGCGGACGGCCAGGTGTGGCGGGTGGATCTCCGGCTGCGTCCGGAGGGATCCCGCGGCCCGATCGTCAATTCGCTCGGCGCCGCGGAGCGCTACTACGAAACCTGGGGTCGCCTGTGGGAGCGAGCGGCGCTGCTGCGTTCGCGCCCGATCGCGGGCGATCGCGCCCTCGGCGCCCAGCTCGACGCCGCGGTCGTCACGCCCTTCGTCTACCGGCGCACGGTCGATCCGACCATCGCCGCGGCCCTCGCCGACCTGGTCGTCCGCTCGCGCGTCGAGCTCTCGAACGACCCGGGTCGGGACCTCAAGCTCGGTCCCGGCGGGATCCGTGAGGCGGAGTTCTTCGTGCAGACGCTGCAGCTCGTCTGGGGCGGCCAGGACCCGTCGCTGCGGGTCCGTGGCACCCTCCCGGCGCTGGCGCGGCTGCGGGCGAACGGGCTGGTGACGGAGCGCGAGGGGCGTGCGATCGCGGACGCGTACGTCCTGCTCCGCAGCGCGGAGCACGCGATCCAGTGGGCGCGCGGGACGCAGACCCACGAGCTGCCCGCCGATCCCACCGAGCTCGAGCGGCTCGCCCGCACGCTCGGGTACGCGTCGTCGGAGTCCTTCGGGGCCGCGCTCGCGGGGGCGCGGGTCACGGTGGGCGAGCTCTTCGCCTCCCTCGCGCCGGACCGGCCCATGCCGGCCCGCTCGCGCTCGGCCGAGATCGTTCAGCTCCTGGCCGGGGACGACGACGAGCGGCTGGTCGCCGCGGTCGAGCGGCGCTTCGGCGTGGACATCTCCGAGCACCTCCAGGCCCTCGCGCGGCGCCCGGACGGTCCGCTCGGCGAGGTGACCCGGGAGCGCTTCCCAGGGTTCGCCGAGGAGGTCCTCGACGCCATCGAGGACTCGGCCAACCCGGGCCAGGCGGCGCATTTCCTCCGCGCCTTCTTCCAGCGCCTGTTCGCGCCGGGTGCTCACGTGGCGGGGCTCGCCGCCAACGAGCACGCGCTCCGCCGCCTGGTGCGCGCGCTCGGCGCGAGTGAGTTCGTCGGGGACGCGGTGGTGGCGCGCCCCGACCTGGCGGATCTGGTCCTGGCGGGCGGCCGGATCCCAGACCCGCGCGAGGTGGTCCGCGAGGAGATCGCCCTATCCCGGCGGGGGATGGCGGACGAGGCCGATCCCGAGGAGGCGCGAGCGGCCTTCGTCGCCGCCACCCGTCGCGCCAAGCTCTGGGTGATGGTCGCGGTGGCCGTCGCGGATCTCGGCGGGCAGGTCGAGACGCGGGAGGCGACCTGCCTCTTGTCGGACCTCGCCGAGGAGATCCTCGATCAGGCGGTGCGCTTCGAGCTCGGCGGGGATGCGTGCGGCCTGGCCGTGATCGCGATGGGGAAGCTCGGCGGGAAGGACATCGGCTACGGGTCGGACCTGGACGTCCTCTTCGTCTACGATCCAGCGTTCGCGCCCCGGCCCGAGGAGGCCGGCGCCCACTTCACGCGACGTGCGCAGCGCGTGATGCGGCTGGTCCAGGAGCCGTCCAGCGTCACCCGCGGCTACGAGCTCGACACGCGCCTGCGACCGAGCGGCTCGCAGGGGCTGCTGGTGACCTCGCTCCGGTCGTTCGCGCGCTACCACGGGGTCGCGCTGCCGACCGCGAACGCCGAGGACTCGCGGCCCGTCGGGCTGGCGACCGGCGCCGCGTGGGAGCGCCAGGCGCTGCTGCGCGCGCGCTGCTGCGCGGGGGATCGGGGCCTCGGCGCGCGGGTGATCGAGGTGGCAGAGGAGGCGGCCTACGAGCGGGGCGCGGCGCCCGCGGCCGAGGTGCACCACCTCCGGATGCGCATGGAACGGGAGCTGGCGCGGGAGCAACCGGGCCGCTTCGACCTCAAGCTCGGTCGGGGCGGGCTGCTCGACCTGGAATTCGCCGTCCAGTGGCTGCAGATGCGGCACGGGACGGATCTGGCCGTGCGCACGCCGGACACCCTGGGGGCGATGACCGCGCTGCGCGAGCGCGGCTACCTCGCCCCCGACGCCGTCGCGACCCTCCAGGACGGGTACCTCTTCCTGCGGCGCCTCGAGCAGCGCCTGCACGTCACCCGCGGGCGCGCCTCGAGCACGCTCGGGGCGGGGGACGGCGCCCTCGCGCGCGCGATGGGGCTGCAGGACACGGCCGAGGCGAGCGCCGCCGAGGCGCTGCTCGCCCGTTACCGCGACGTCACCGAGGCGAACCGGCAGACGTACCTGGAGCTGCTGGGGCTCGGGGGGTAGTCGCCCCCGCTCCGCCGCTCAGAACTCGATCACCGCCCCGTACGGGTCGGCGTTGACGCCGTCGAGGTTGTCGAGCCACACGAGGAGGCCGTTGGGGATCGCGTCGAGCGGGACCAGTCGCGGTCCGAAGGAGTCCTCGGCACCGACGTCCCCCGAGTCCACCCGCAGGTCCTGGGGCTGGAAGAGCAAGGCCCCGGCCGCGTCGGAGAAGTTCACGAACACGTCGGCCTGGTCGGCTGAGCCGTCGCCACGGTAGCTGCGGTAGGCGACGAAGACGCGATCCCCCGCGCCGAACGCGACCCTGGGCTCGACCGAGCGGTACTCGCCGCGCCCGCCGCCGTCGGCCTTGACCGGGGTGCTCCACGACCCGCCGGCCCAGCGGGCGGCGTAGACGTTGGCGAGGCCCGCGCGCGTGTCCTCCCAGACGGCCACTGCGATCCCGTCGCGAGCCGCGATGGCGGGCGTGTCCGCGTCGGGCTTGGCGCCCGGCGGCGGCTGGCTGACGGTGAACCCCGCGGCGAAGGTGGCGCCGCCGTCGCGGCTGGAGCGGCCCCGGACCCGCTCGCTGTCGTTGTCGGGGAGCTCCGTCCAGAGCACGTGGACGTTGCCTTCCGAGTCCGCCGCGACCACGGGCGGCTTGACGGAGGCCAGGTCGTCCGTGGCGCTGAGCGCCATCGCCCCGCTCAGCTTGTCGTCCCCCTCGACCGAGAAGTCCCAGACGTCGAGCCAGGCTTCCGGGCGCCCCGTGAGCGCGTCCCGGTAGGCGATGTAGACCTTGCCCGCCCCATCGGTGGCAAGGCTCGGGAGTTCGGCGCGGCCGAGGTCGTCCGCGGCGCGGTCGTTCACGCGGACGTTGCCCGTGAGCCAGGTGGCGCCGCCGTCCTCCGAGGCCTGCAGGTAGACGTCCCGGCTGGCGGTCGCGGTGATCAGGGTTTGCCAGACGACCACGAGCTGGTCCTCGCCGCTGGTCGCGCCCGTGTTGGCGACGATGCCGCGACCGTAGAAGGAGTCGGAGCCGCTCGGCGGGGACTGCTCGACCTGGGCGCGGGCGGCCCAGGCGGCGTCGAGGTCGTCGAGCGGGTTGTGGGTGAGGTTGATGCGCCGGGCCCCGGTGCCCGAGTAACGGCCGAAGACGAGGTAGGCGCGCGTCGGGGAGGCGAAGACCCAGGGCTCGATCTCCTCCCGGTCCGGGTCGTTCACGACCGCCGCCGCCGGGGTCGACCAGGTTTCGCCGGCGTCCTGGCTGAAGCTCGCGTACACGTCCGCGCCGTCACGATGCTCGAGCCAGGTCGCGAGCACGGTGCTGCCGACGGCGGTCACCGTGAGCTGGGCGCTGGAGTACTCGCCGGCGTCGGTGCCGCGGTCGAGGCGCGTGACGGTCCCGACCGTGGGGCAACCCTCGTCGGTGACGATGTCGCAGTCGTCGTCGAGCCCGTTGCAGGTTTCTGTGGTGGGCCCGACGCTGCCGCTGCAGACGAGCTCACCGTCCTCGCACTGGGTGGTGCCCGGCTCGCAGGTTCCGGTGCTCTCGCCGCAGGCGCCGCCGACGTCGGCGGGATTGTCGTCGGTGAAGCCGTTGCAGTCGTTGTCCTCACCGTCGCAGAGCTCGGCGCCGGGAGCGGCCGGATCGCAGGGGTACTCGCAGCCGTTCAGGAGCTCACGGTCGATGTCGTAGTAGCCGGCGATGCAGCCGGCGAACTCGCAGGCGGACTCGACGCAGGCGGTGACGGCGTTGGGGTACAGGTCGCCGCAGGCCAGCCCGCAGGCGCCGCAGTTGAGCGGGTCACTCGACAACTCGATCCCCTCGTCGATCTCGCCGTCGCAGTCGTCGTCGATGAGGTTGCAGAGCTCCTGCCCGATGAGGTTGCACTCGCAGCCGTCGCTGGTGCCGTCGGCGATCGCCGCGGCCGTCAGATCCCCGTTGGTGTCGGCGTAGTCCTCGGCGCAGCCCGCGTGGACGCAGTCGCCGTCGACGCAGGACATGAGCACGTGGGGCGGGGCCTCACAGGCGTGGTTGCAGGCACCGCAGTGATCGATGTCGGCGTCCGTGTCGAAGATTTCGTCGATCCCGCCGTCGCAGTCGTCGTCCTTCCCGTCGCACTCGAGCTCCTCGGTGATCGCCTCGCCGTCGGCGTCGCGGACGGGCTCGCAGGCGTACTCGCAGCCGTCCTCGAGCACGCCGTTCTCGTCGTAGAAGCCGAGGGCGCAGCGGTCGATGACGCAGAAGCTCGCCTCGCAGGTGGGGAAGGCGTTGGGTATCTCGCAGACGTTGCCGCAGATGCCGCAGTTCCGCGGGTCACGGTCCAGGTCGGCTTCGCAGTCATTGGGCATGATGATGGTGCCACCGCCGGTGCCCCCGCTCGGGACGAGGGTGCCGCCGGTGCCGTCGTCGCCCGGGCCTCCGGCGCCCCCGTCGCCGCTCCTGGCTCCGTCCTGGCAATCGAAGCAGTACGCCTCGGTGTCGCACCCGGAGCCGAGGGCGAGCAGGAGCAGCCCGAGGCCGGTGCCGGTGAGGGTCGCGTGGCGCATCAGGAGGCCCTCCCGTTGCGGCGCGCGACGCGGTCGCGGCGCCGGCCGAGCCAGAGCAGGCCGAAGAGGCCGAGCCCGAGGGCGAAGGTGGCGCTCGGACGGCCGCTCACGGCGCAGCCGCAGCCCCCACCGCCGGTGGCGAGGCCCCAGGTCCGGGGCGGCCCCTCGTCGCCGGCGTCATCGGGTGGATCGTTGTTCGTCGCCGCGCCGTCGTCGTCGTCCTCGCCGCCCGCCCCAGCGGTCGTCGCGCCGCCGGCGTCCGGGCCCAGGCCGCCGGCGGGGGCGCCCGCCGAGCCCGCGCCCCCGGCGCCCGCCCCGCTGGTGCTGGCGCCGCCGGTGCCCGCGCCGCCATTGCTGGTGGAGGGGACGCAGAAGCCGCGGGTGCACACCATGCCCACGGGGCAGGGGAACTCGCCGCTGCCGCAGGGCTCGGCGCAGTGCCCCTCGACGCAGATGCTGTCGCCGGGGCAGAGCGCGGCCTGGTCAGCGGTGCCGTCGCAGTCGTTGTCGAGCCCGTCGCAGATCTCGGCCGTGGGCCCCCGTCCGCCGAGGCACTGCAGGCGCCCGCCGCGGCAGCGCAGGACGCCCGGCTGGCACTGCCCCGTGTGCGCCATCTCCAGGGTGATGGGATTGCCCTCCGCGTCGTTGGGCGGGCACTCGGCGCCCCCGCCCGGATCGCCCTCGTCGACCAGGCCGTCGCAATCGTTGTCGGCGCCGTCGCAGATCTCCTCGATGCCAGCCCCGCCCTCGACGCATCGGATGGCGCCGTCGACGCATCGTCGCACGCCGGCGCAGGTGGTGCCCTCGAGCGGGCAGTTGCCGACGGCATCGGCCGGGCCGAGCGCGCAAACGCTGGTCCCGGTCACGGTGGAGGGGAGGCAGAACGGCGCGGCGACCGGGCAGTCCGCGTCGCTGCTGCACGGGGTGGCGTCCTCGCCGGCCGGCACCGAGCCGTCGACGACGCCGTCGCAGTCGTCGTCGTCGCCGTCACAGTAATCCTGCGCCGGTCCGGTGGCGCCGACGCAGGTCACGATCCCGAGCACGCAGGTGGTGGTGCCCGGGCTGCACTCGCCCACGGCCTCGGTCCCGCAGGGGACGTCAAGCCGATCGTCGTCGAGGCTATCGTCCGCGACATCGACGTCGCCGTCGCAGTCGTCGTCGATCGCGTTGCAGATCTCCGGCTCGGGGCCAACCTCCCCCTGGCACTGTAGCTCGGCGCTGCCGTCACCGGTCTGCACGCACTCGAGCCAGCCGGCCTCGCAGATCCCGACGCCGGGGTGGTTGCCGTCGAGCTCGGTGCACTCGCCGCCGGCATCGACCGGGTCGTTGTCCACCAGCCCATCGCAGTTGTCGTCGAGGCCGTTGCAGATCTCCGCCGTCGGCGTGCACGGCTGGATCAGCCCCTTGACGCGGATGAGCATGTCCTCGAAGTCGTTGTCGCCGCCGCGCCACAGGTCTTCGAACCCGAAGTAGTAGGTTTCCGCCTGGGTGACGGACTCGTAGATGAGGTAGTGCACGTAGTTGCCGTCGCCGTTGAGCTGCGCCTCCGTGTAGACGACGAAGTCGGGGCCGGCGTCGAGGTCGCTCGGCTCGCCGCACCTGTCCGAGCTGTCGTTCTCGGAGACGAGGAAGAAGCCGACGAACCCGCCGAGGTAGCGGCCCGCCTCGTACTCCGCCTGGAAGTCGACCAGGACCTCGTCGCCCGGCTCGTGGTTCACGTCCGCGTCGTCGCCTTCGCAGGTGAGCGCCCCGAAGAGGACGCTGGGGTCTTCGACGTTGTACCAACCGAAGGTGTTCTCGTAGCCCGCCCCCTCGAGGACATCGAAGAACTCGACCGTGCGGTAGGTCCCGTCCGGGTTCTGGGGGATGAGAAAGACCTCCGGGACCAGCGCCGCGTCCTCGATGGCGTCGAGGACCCCCGCTTCGCCCTCACCCCCGTCATCGATGCTGCCGTCCACGCTCTGCTGCAGCGCGTTCGTCTGCGGCAGGACCTGGCCGTCGATCTGCGTCACGATGGCGTGCGCCGGGCCCGCCACGAGAAAAAGACCCGTCGCGGCCACCGCCGCCCCGCGATTTCGTAGCCCAACCATGGCCAAATTCTAGGCCCGATCCCAGGGTGTCGGCAACGTCCTTCGTGCCGAGGTGGCTCGGGACGAGCGGCTGCGCGAAGCTGCCTGGTCGTGGGTGTCAACGACGACCAACCGGGGCGGATCGCGGAGTTCAGGCGTCGCGACCCAGTCGCGCCCACACGGCGTCGTCCGTGAGGCGCGCCTCGACACTGATGTCGAAGGCCTCCTCGAGCGGGGCGAGGTGCTGAGGGGCTCGGGTCCAGACCGCCCGCACGGCCTCGCGCACCCTCGCCACCGCTGGCGCCGTCATGCGGCCGAGCGGGGCACGGCAGGTGCCTTCCAGCAGGCCGAGGCCCGCCATCAGGGTCTTGATCGGCAGCGGGTTGCGGAAACGATCCTCGACCGCCGCCTCGCGGCCGTCCGGCAGTCGTCGACGGGTGGCGATCTTGCACCCCACCAGGCCGAGCAGCGGCGCGAGCTCCTCGGCGAGGCGGGTGGCCTGAGCGACGTCGCCGCGCGCTGCCGCCGAAACCATGGCGCTCACCGCCCGGGGCGCGACGTTGGACATCACGCTGATCACCCCGCTGGCACGGATCGCCGGGTCGGTCATCATCGCCAGGGTCAGGTCGTCGTCGCCGCTCAGGATGGCGAGTCGATCGCCGGCGAGCTCGCGATCGAGGCGCATCCGCGCAAGATCCCCGGTGGCCTGCTTCACGGCGGGGACCCGCGCGGGATACGACAGGTGTAGGATGGCGAGGTCGGTCGCCGCCAGCGCGCAGCCGGTGCGACCGGGGATCACGTAGGGCACGATCGGCAGGTCGGGGACGGCGGCGACGACGCGCTCGTAGTACTCGGTCCTGAGCTCGAGCGAACTCGGCCCGTTGTAGTAGCAGTCCACCAGCAGCGCCGCGCTCGCGCCGTCGTCGCGGGCGTCGCGGGTGCCGCGGATCGCCTCGGCCGTGTTGTTGCTGCCGGTGCCCGCGAGCACGCCGAGCTTGCCGTCCACTAGCGCCACCGCCGTTCGCACCAGCGCGTCGTGCTCCTCCCAGGTGAGCGTCGGCGACTCGCCCGTGGTGCCGCAGGGCACCAATCCGGTCACGCCCTCGTGGCGCTGGAACTCCACCAGCCGCTTGAAGGTGCCGACATCGAGGACCCCGTAGGCGTCGAAGGGCGTGACGAGCGCGGTCCAGGTGCCGCAGGGCTGGAAGGGGACGGTCATGGCCCCGGACTATACCTCCGCCCGGTCGTCGGGCCATCCGCGGCGTCGCCTTGCGGGCGCGGGGGATCAGGCGAGGAGGACCACGACGCCCTCGTTCGGCTCGAGCTCGACGGTGCCGTCGACCGCGCGGCGCCGGCGCCGCGGGTGGGTTGACTCCACGACCTCGCCGACGAGCCCGAGCGCCGGGGCGGTGAGCGTCGCGCGCCCCCCCCCGAGGTTGAGCGCGATCACGAGGCGCCGCCCGTCCGCCTCGCGGACGAAGGCGAGCACGTCGCCAGCCGCCGGCACCGGCGCGTAGCCGCCGACGGAGAGCGCGGGCTCGGCGCGGCGCAGGGCGATCAGGCGCTGGTGGAGCGTGAGCATCGAGCCGTCGGCGCCGCGCTGCACCTCGGCGTTGACGCGGGTGGAGTCGGCCCCGAGCGGCAGCCAGGGCTCGCCGCTGGTGAACCCCGCGCGCGGCCCGGTCGTCCACTGCATCGGGGTGCGGGCGCCGTCGCGTCCCAGGCCGAAGCCCGGCATGTTGCGCGCCTTCGGATCCTGCATGCACTCCTCGGGGATGGCCACGTCCGTCATCCCGATCTCGTCACCGTAGTAGAGCGTTGGCGTCCCCCGCAGCGTGAGCAGCAGCATGGCGGCGACGCGGGCCTGCTCGGGCCCGATGCGCGACGCGATGCGGGGGAAGTCGTGGTTGGAGAGCACCCAGTTTGGCCAGGCGCCGCGCGGGAGGGCGCGCTCGTAGGCGTCGATGACCTCGGCCAGGCGGCGCGCGCTCCACGGCTCCGTCACCAGCTGGAAGTTGAAGGGAAGGTGGGCGCCGCGCCCATCGCGACCGTAGTAGGCGACGAGCCGCTCCAGCGGCAGGTAGATCTCGCCGACCAGGACGCGGTCCTCGTACTCGTCGGCCACGGCGCGCATCATCGCCACCACGTCGGCCACCTCCGGGCGATCCTCCTGGTAGAGGGGGATCAGGCGCCGGAAGGGGTGGCTCCCGTCGTAGTCCGGGTTCATGGGGTTGTTGCGGAACTGATCGTCCTTGATCAGGCGCCACATCACGTCCACGCGGAACCCGGCCACGCCGCGGTCGAACCAGAACCGCATGACGTCCAGCATCGTCTCCTGCACGTCCGGAGTGCGCCAGTTCAGGTCCGGCTGCGTCCGATGGAAGGTGTGCAGGTAGTACTGCCGCGTCTTGACGTCCCACTCCCAGGCGCTCCCGCCGAATTCGCTCAGCCAGTTGTTGGGCGGGCCTCCGTCGGGCGCGGGCTCGCGCCAGACGTACCAGTCTCGCTTGAGGCTCTGGCGCGAATTGCGCGACTCCCTGAACCAGGGGTGCTCGTCGGAGGTGTGGTTCGCGACCAGATCGAGCAGGACCCGGACGCCGCGGGCGTGCGCGGCCTCGATCATGCGATCGAAGTCCGCCACGGTGCCGAACATCGGGTGGATGGCCGTGTAGTCGGTTACGTCGTACCCGAAGTCGTTCATGGGCGAGGGGTAGATCGGGGACAGCCAGATAGCGTCGACCCCGAGCTCCTGCAGGTGGCCGAGGCGGTTGGTGATGCCGCGCAGATCTCCGACGCCATCCCCGTCCGCGTCCATGAAGGAGCGCGGATAGATCTGGTAGATGACGCCCTGCTGCCACCAGAGGTACTTGCTCATCCCTTTCGGCGGACCATACCGCATCCCCGGTCGGGGTTGCCAAGGCTCGCGCAGGGCGGGCTGGGGGGTGGAGCGTGGTCCCGGGCGCGAGCGGCTGCTCACCCGCGGCCGGTCAACCGAGGCGGCGCGCCGCGTCGATCGCGCCGTAGGTGAAGACGAGATCCGCGCCGGCCCGCCGGAGGCAGACCAGGCTTTCGAGCAGGCACGCCTCGTAGTCGAGCCAGCCGGCCGCGGCGGCGGCGCGGAGCATCGCGTACTCGCCGCTCACGTGGTAGGCGGCGACCGGCAGCGTCGTCGCCTCGCGCACCCGTCGGATCACGTCCGCATAGGGCAGCCCCGGCTTGACGAGGATCCAGTCGGCCCCCTCGGCCTCGTCGAGCGCGACCTCGCGCAGGGCCTCGCGGGCGTTGCCCGGGTCCATCTGGTAGGTCTTCTTGTCACCGCCCCGGGGCGCCGAGTCGAGGGCGTCCCGGAACGGGCCATAGAACGCAGACGCGTATTTGGCGGCGTAGCTGCAGATCGCCACCTCGGTGAAGCCGGCCGCGTCGAGCGCCGTCCGCACGGCCGCGATCCGGCCGTCCATCATGTCGGAGGGGGCGACCACGTCGGCGCCGGCGGCGGCTTGCGTGAGCGCCATTGCGGCGAGGAGGGGCAGCGTGGCGTCGTTGTCGATGCGGCCGTCGAGGACGACGCCGTCGTGCCCGTCGGACGAGTAGGGATCGAGCGCGACGTCGGTGATCACGAGCAGCCCCGCGACCTCGGCCTTGAGCGCCCGGACCGCGCGCGGGAGGAGCCCATCGGGGTTGGTCGCCTCGCAACCTCGGGGATCCTTCAGCGCGCTGGCGAGCGCGGGGAACAGCGCGACCCCCGCCACGCCGAGGGCGCGCGCCTCCTTTGCTCGCTCGACGAGGCTGGGGATGGACAGCCGGGCTTGGCCGGGCATCGACGGGATGGGCGCATCGACGCCCCCCTCCTGCACGAAGAGCGGCTGCACGAGGCGGCCCGGGTCGAGGTTCGTCTCGCGGACGAGCGCGCGGAGCGTGGGCGAGCGACGGTTGCGGCGGGGGCGGGCGAGCATGGGCGGTACGGTAGCGCCCGCGCGCGCGAGCGCGAGCCCCCTCGGCGAGGGGCGACGGGCGGGGCCTACGGCCGCGGAGCTCCGGCTCCCGACCGGCGCCGGTCCCCGAGGCAGCCCGTTTGCGGGCCGTCGACCGCCGGCCAGGTGCGCCGGGAACTTTCCGTCGCGAGCCGGGCGCCCTCCGGGGTACGCTCTGGTCCGTGTCGCTGCTGGGGACGCTCTACGTCGCGGCGCTGGTCCTCGGGCTCGGCGTCAATCTGCTCCAGTTCGTCCTCGCCGGACTGGAGGGTGGCGACGCGGACGTCGATCACGGCGACCTCGACGCTGGCGGCGACGGCGAGCTCGGGACGGCGGATCACGGGGAGATCGTGCACCCCACCGGTGCGGCGGCGCACCACGGGATCGAGGCGGGCTTCCTCCCCCTGGTGCTCAGCCTGCGCTTCTGGACCTTCGGCTCGCTGGCGTTTGGCGTCGTCGGCTCGCTGCTGCATTTCTTGGGGCTGGCGCCGGCACTGGTGTCGCTGGCGGTCGCCACCGCCGTGGGCCTCGGCTCGGGCCTGTTCTCCTCCTGGGTCTTCCGGGCGCTCGCGCGGAGCTCGAGCCAGTCGGGCGCGGTCGCGACGGACGCGGTGGGACAGGTCGGGCGGGTCCTGGTCCCGGTCGAGCGCGGCGCTCGCGGCAAGGTCCGGATCCAGGTTCGCGGGCAGACGGTGGACTACCTCGCCACCACCGACGACGAGCGGCTCGAGGCCGGGATGGACGTGCTGGTCGCCGAGGTGCGTGACGACGAGGTGCACGTCTGCCGCGCGCCGTCGGAGTTCGCCGGACCCCCGAGCGAGGACGGCGCGTGAGGTCGTGGGTGGTGGCCTCGTGGCCACCGGGTCGCGCCGCTCGCTCCCTCGGTTGACCGCGCCCGCCCCCGGGGGTCGCCAATTAGTAGCGCGAGTTCCAGTGGTTGCAGTCGTCCGGCGGTGGTGCGTCGCGAAATGGGGCGAGCGGGCGAGAAACCTTCACTATCCTCGCCAGAATGTCCAAGCAAGACCTCGGCCTCGATCTCGGGGCGATGGCGGATCCCGCGCTGATTTTCATCGGGGGAGCCGTCGGCCTCGTCGTTCTCATCGGCATCATCCTCTACGTCGTCTCGCAGATCCTGCTCATCTGCAGGCCGAGCGAGCTGATGGTCATCAGCGGCCAGCAGCACAAGCTCGCGGACGGCTCCGTCGTCGGCTACAAAGTCCTGCACGGGGGGCGCGGGATCCGGATCCCGATCCTCGAGCAGGTGAACCGCATGGATAAGCGGCTCATCCCCGTGATGGTGGAGGTGCAGAACGCCTACTCCAAGGGGGGGATCCCGCTCACCGTTCACGCGATCGCCAACGTGAAGGTGACCAGCGATCGCAAGTTCGTGCGCAACGCGATCGAGCGCTGCCTCTCCATGTCACCGCGCCAGATCGGCACCGTGGCGCAGCAGACGCTGGAGGGCGTGCTCCGCGAGGTGGTCGCCGAGCTCACCCCCGAGGAGGTGAACGAGGATCGCCTCAAGTTCGCCGAGACGCTGCGCAAGCACGCCGAGGACGATCTGCAGAAGCTGGGGCTGGAGCTCGACGTGCTCAAGATCCAGACGGTGACCGACGAGCAGGGGTACATGGACGGCCTCGGCCGCGGTCAGATCGCGCGCATGGTGCGCGACGCCCAGAACGCCGAGAACTCTGCCAACCAGGCCATCGCCGAGGCGCAGGCGACGAACCGCCAGCGGGCGGAGACGGCGCAGAAGCAGGCGGAGGCCACCGTGCTCACCAAGCGCAACGAGCTCCGCGCGGAGCTCGCCAAGCTCGAGGCCGAGGCCAAATCGATCGAGAACGAGGCCGCCGTGGCCGCGGAGACGGCCCGGGCTCAGGCGGAGCAGGAGCTGCAGAAGCTCCGCAGTGAGCTGGAGAAGCTCCGGCTCGACGTCGAGGTGTTCCTGCCGGCCGAGGCCCAGCGCCTGGGGGCCGAGGCCGAGGCCCGCGCCAAGGCCTCGCCGGTGTTCGAGCAGGTCAAGGCCCAGGCGGAGGCGCTCCGACTCGTCTCCACGGAGTGGCAGTCCGCGGGACGCGACGGGCGCGACCTCTACGTGCTGCAGCACCTGCGGGAGTTCGTGGAGGCCGCGGTGGCCCGGGTCGGGCGCACCAAGATCGGTGAGCTCGCCGTGGTCGATGGCGGCGACGGCGCGAGCTTCACGGGCGCGGTCGCCAGCTTCCCGGCCGCGGTCGCCGAGGTCGTCAGGCAAACCGGTCGGGCCGTCGGGGTCGACGTCGCGGCGCTGCTCGGCGGCGGGGAGGCGGGCAAATGAACCTCCCCGGCCTCCTGCTCGCCACCCTCGTCGGCGTCCTCGTCGTCGGCCTGTTCCTCTACTGGGGCATCAAGAAGCTGCTCTACGTCGCAGCGCCGAACGAGGCGCTGATCTTCAGTGGTTCGACGCGCCGGGTGCAAAACCGCACCATCCCCTACGTCTTCGTGCGCGGCGGGCGGCGGATGCGCCGGCCCATCCTGGAGCGGGTCGATAGCCTCGACCTGAGCATGTTCACCGTGCACGTGAACGTGAGCGGGGCGTTCAGCAAGGGCGGTATCCCGCTCACCATCCAGGGCGTCGCCAACGTCAAGCTCCCGGGCGAGGAGCCCCTGCTCGCCAACGCGGTCGAGCGCTTCCTCGGCCGCTCGCGCGAGGAGATCTACCACATCGCCAAGGAGACCCTGGAGGGCAACCTCCGCGGCGTGCTGGCGAGCCTCACCCCCGAGGAGGTGAACGAGGACAAGATGCGCTTCGCGCACACGCTGCTCGAGGAGGCGGAGCACGACATGAGCCGTGTCGGGATCGTGCTCGACACGCTGAAGGTGCAGAACGTCACCGACGAGGTGAACTACCTCTCGAGCATCGGCCGCATCCGGGGCGCGGAGCTGAACCGCAAGCAGGCGATCGCGGAGGCCGAGGCGCGCGCCGACGCGGCCGTGCAGCAGGCGGCGAACTGGGCCGCGTCCGAGGTGGCCAAGCTCGACGCGGATCTGCAGGTGGCGCGGCAAGAGACGGCCAAGCGGGTCGCTGATGCCCGGAGCCGCCGCGAGGCGATGATCCAGGAGTCTCGCGGGCAGGTGCTGGCTCAGATCGCGGAGGCGAAGGCGGAGATCGAGCGCCAGAAGGCGCGCTCGCTGCAGGAGAAGCGGCGGCTGGACGCGGACGTCGTGCAGCCCGCCCTCGCCAGGCAGCGCGCCGCCGAGGAGTCCGCGCGCGGCGAGGCGGCGCTCGTCATCGAGCGCGGCCGCGCCGAGGGCGAGGGCCTGAAGCAGTTGGTCGAGGCGTTTCGCGCCGGCGGCGCCGGCGCTCGCGACGTCCTGGCGCTGCAGAGCCTGCTCCCGCTGCTCGGCAGCATCTCCGGGGCGCACGTCCCGCTCGGCATCGGCAGGCTCACCGTCCTGCCCGTGGCCGGCACCGACGGCGGGGGCACGGCGCGCACGGCCATCGGCGCGGCCGAGCAGATCCGCGCCGCGACGGGCGTGGACATCGCGGGGATCGCCAAGAAGCTCGGGGGCTGAAGCGGCCGGACCGTCGCGAGGGGGCCGGCGGTGCTCGCCGCTCCTCGCGACGGTCGTCGCGCTGCGGCGGGCGCCCGAGGACCGAGCGACGGGCGCGGCGTGGGCGCTCTCGGACGCTGGACCCCGGGGCATTAGCCGTTGACTTCGCGCGAAATGCTGCGACGGTCGGCGGGGCGGAGCGAGGAGCTGCGAGCGATGCCGGTCAAGACGTTCTATCTGGCCGCCACTGGCCAGAACCGGGGGAAGACCACCCTCAGCCTGGGGCTCGCCCAGACGCTGAAGTCGCGGGGCCTGCGCGTGGGCTTCATCAAGCCCGTGGGGCAGCGGATCGTCAGCCTCGACGCGACCACCGCGGACGAGGACGTCGTGCTCCTGCACAAGGTGCTCGGCGCTACGGACGCGCTCGCGGACATGAGCCCGGTGCACATCCCGCGCGGGTTCACCCAGCGGTACATCCGCGGTGAGGAGGGGACCACCGCGGAGCACCTGGAGCGCATTCGGACCGCGTTCGAGCGGGTCTGCGCCGACAAGGACGTCGTGCTTGTGGAGGGGACCGGGCATGCGGGCGTCGGCGGCGTGCTCGGGCTCTCCAACGCGGCGGTCGCGGGGGCGCTGGGGCTCGAGGCGATCATCGTCTCCGGGGGCGGGATCGGCCGCCCCATCGACGAGATCGTGCTGAACCGCGCGCTCTTCCAGGCGCACGGCGTCCCCCTGCTCGGCGCCGTGGTCAACAAGGTCGATCTGGAGAGCCACCCGGACGCGGCGGCCATCGTCACCCGGGGCCTCGAGCACCTCGGGATCGACGTGCTGGGGGTGATCCCGTTCGTGCCGCTCCTGTCGTACCTGACCATGGAGCTCATCGTGCAGGCGCTCCCCGGTCGGATGATCGCCGAGGGGCGGCTGGACCTGTTGATCACCAATGTGCAGGTCGCGGCCATGGCGGCACGGCGCGCCCTCGAGTTCTTCCGGGACCGGACGCTGGTGATCACCCCGGGCGACCGCGACGACATCCTGCTCGCGGTGCTGAGCGCCCTCAGCATCGACCCGACCAAGAAGTGTGTCACGGGCCTCGTCGTGACCGCCGGCATCGAGCCGCCCCCGTCCATCATGCGGCTGCTCCGCGAGCGGCAGATCCCGGCCTACCTCGTGCAGACCGACACCTACGACACGGCCTCCGCCGTCCACGACATGCTGGTCAAGATCCGGGGCAGCGACACCACCAAGGTGAACGAGGTGGTGCGCGTGGTGGGGCAGCACGTGGACGTGGACCGGCTGCTCGCGCGCCTCTGAGGCCGCGGAGGAGCTGAGCGCTTGTTCCCCTCGTGTTCGTCGCGGCCGCCCCGTCGCGTGCCTCGTCGCGGCGTACCGCTCGCCGCGCTCGTCACGCTCGTGGCGGCGATCACCGGCTGTGGCCGGCCGGCGGCGCCCCTCGCGGCCGTCGCGCCGCCGAGCCCGGCGGCGACCTCGAGCGCCCCGGCGGCGGCGCCTCGCGTGGTCCCGCTGGGTTTGGCCGACGCGCCGCCCGCCGCCGCCGCAGGCTCGGCGGCGCCCCCGTCGCTGGCGGCCGCGCTGCCGGCCGGCGTCGAGGTCGGGGTGCGCACGCCGGTGGCCGTCCCCGGCGACCAGGACGTCGTCGTCTACTCGGGCCCGGCCGACCGTCGCCGTGCCTTCGTCTACCTGCACGGCGTCTGCGGCGATCCCGGCGCCGTCGAATCGTGGGTCCACGTCGTCACGGCCCGTGGCACCCTGGTCGTGCTGCGGGGGGAGTCGCCCTGCGCGAGCCGCCCGGGGCGATCCTCGTGGAAGGCGCCCGCGACCACCATCGCCGCGCGCATCGAGCGCGCCCTCGCCGCGGTGCGCGCGCACCGCGGCGGACTGCTCGACTCGAACGAGGCCGTGCTGATCGGCTACTCGCAGGGGGCGGCCCGGGCCGAACAGCTCGCGCGACTCCGACCGGACGCCTTCCCCCGCGTGGTGCTCGCGAGCGGGCCGACGCCGCCCGAACCGGAGGCGCTCGCCGGCGCCGCGGCGGTCGCGGTCCTCGCCGGCTCCAAGGAGTATCAGGCGCCGCTCGAGATCGGGGTGGCGGCGCTGTGCGAGGCGGGCCTACGCGCTCGCTTCTTCTCGCTCCCCGGCGCGGCCCACGGCGAGTACGGCCACGAGGGAGCCCGCGTCGTGGACCAGGTCCTCGCCTGGCTGCTCGAGGAGGGCTCTCCTGGGGGGGATTGACCCTGGTGCGAGACTAGTTTTTGACTCCTGGGCGCGGCCGGGATACCCCCTCTCCTCGAGGAGGGAAGTCCGATGCGAAGGGAACCGAAGACTCTCGTCATCCTGTCGATCTCCGTGCTGGGGACGGTCGGCTGCGGCGCGATGCAGGCGACGCCGACGATGCCGCCTCAGCCTGGCGTCCCGCAGTGCGCCCTGCAGTCGAAGAGCCTGACGCCGCAGACCAACGGGCTCGGTGTCCTGACCGCGGTGACGTTCGTCGCCCCGAGCGACGCCGCCGCGAAGTTCCTTCCGACGCGGTGTTGTGGGCGCCTCATGCCGGAAACCGTGCACACCATGTGCACGGCCAACGGCAGTGGCACGTTGAGCACCACCTTCACTCTGGCGCAAGGCACTAGCCAGACCGTGTCGCGCAGCGTCATCCTGCCTTGGAAGAACGTGGCCCAGGTGCGGACCATCGCCAGCGGATATTCCCCCATCTACCTCGCGTTCCAGTGCACCGTTCCGGTCGTCATCAACGGCGAGTCGAGCACCTGCAGCTACTCGAGCCAGGCTTCGTTCTCGCCGTCCTCGCTACCCGCGCAGCTCAACCAGAGCGCCGCGCCCGCCTGCTGCGCGTTGCTCGACGGGCCCGCCGGCCCCGTGCTCGCGCGCTCGCCTGGCGCCGAGCCCTGGTGGCGCGCCGAGTCGCCCGCGGCATCGGCGAGCTCGGCGCCGTCGCCCCTCCCCGACCCGGGCACCCTCGCTCGCCTCGACGCGACCTGGCGGTGACTCTGCCCGTCCCGGCGCTGGGCACGGCGTCCTGGTCGTCGTGCCCGGGCCGGTGACCCCCCGGCCGGGCCCCGGGTTGCCGCTCGGTCAGGGGGCGGTGGTGAAGTACTGGGCGGCGGAGTGGGTGAAGGTGCCGGAGCCGCGGTGCGGGCCGGCGGGGATGCTGTGGTCGTTCCAGGAGAAGGCGTCCAGGAACCCCGACGGCCCGGCGAGCCCGTCCACCGTCGTCGGATCGCCGTGCGTCTCGACGACCCAGGAGTACGTCTCGGCGGGCCGGATGGCGAGGGCACCGACCGAGAACTCGGGCAGGGTGATCTCCTCGCGGGCGGTGACGACGTTGAGGGTATCGAGGTAGTCCGTGCGCTGGATCCGCACCAGCACCGCGCCGGGACCCCCGCCGCGGCGGAAGCTGAAGGGGGTCGCCGTCGTCACGTCCGTGGCGCCAGCGAGTGGTAGCAGCAGCGTCGAGGGCTCCGGGATGGTGAGGGCCACGGTCGCGCTCGAGCCGAGGCCGTCGGCGTGGGCGAGGGCAAAGGGGTCGTCGCGGAAGCCTCCCTCCGAGACGGCAACGGTGACGGACGAACGGCTGATGGTCGGGGCCAGCACCGAGAAGGCGTCCGGTGCCGAGAGCATCCGCACGAGCTCGATGGCGGCGCCGGAGGTGAAGCGCAAGAAGACCGCGTTCTCGCGATCGAGGCCCACGTCGGGGACGACGCTCCCCTGCAGCGTGTTGGTCGGGATCGGCGAGGCCGGTGGGGTCAGGTCGAGCGCGAAGTCGGCAGTATCGTCCACCGAGAGCACCGCCGGGCTCGACTCCGCGTAGGCGAGGTAGTCGTTCGGGAGCGACGTCTCGGGGTCGACCTGGAAGAGCAGGCCGTGCGCGGTCGCGACGGTGGTCGATCCCCCGCTCCAGACCATGGTCGCCAGGCCGATGCCGCCCTCGTCGACGTCGACCACCTTCGTCCCATCGGGGCTGCCCAGCCCCACGGTGAGCGTTCGGCTTTCCCCGAAGCTGCCGCCCGTCTGCTCCACGCCGAAGTCGCCGCTGCGCGACTCGAGCCCGTCGTAGATCTGCAGCGTGGGATCGCGGCGCGTGAGCCCCTGGAAGACCCAGCCGTGGGTGACCCGCTGCTCGACGCCGGCGTTGACCACGAGCGAGACATCGTACTCGGTCGAGACGTCCACGACCTCGAACTCGCCGTCGTCGTCGGTGGTGGTCGGCGTCCCATCGACCTCGAGCGCGACGCCGGGGAGCTCGTGCCCCCAGAAGTCGATGAGCCGGCCGCGCACGGTGGCGTTGCCAGCGGCGCCGGCGGCCCCGCCGGTATCGAAGCCGCCGGTATCGGAGCCGCCGGTTTCGGCCCCGCCCGTGGCGGCGCCCCCAGCCTCGGCGCCCCCAGTTTCGTCGCCCCCAGTTTCGTCGCCCCCGGTTTCGGCGCCACCCGTGTCGGCGCCGCCCGTGTCGCCGCCGCCGGTATCGGTGCCGCCCGTGTTGGCCCCGCCCGTGTCCGTGCCGCCGGCGCCGGCGTCGCCGCCGCTCGCGCCACCCGCACCGTCGCCGCCCTCGCCGCCGTCGGTCGCCTCTCCGCCCGCTTCGACCCCGCCCGAGGCGGTGCCCGCATCGCCTCCGGTGCTCGCCCCGCCCACGAGCGGCGCGCCCCCGCCCGTGGTCGCACCGGTGCCGTTCCCCCCGCCCGCCACGGCCCCGTTCCCGGCGGTCGAGGCACCGGACGCTCCCCCCGTGCCGGGTCGCGCGGGGCCGTCCTGGACCCGGGTTTCCGAGCTGCAAGCGAGGATCAGCCCCGCGACCGAGCAGAGGCAACCGAGGTGAAGGGATTTCATGAGGTGGCTCCGTTCGACGCCGCGCCGCCGCGCGCGTCGCCCGGGGGCGATTATGTGCGCCTTTTGCGCTCGAGGCCAGGCCCGGGGTCGCGCTGGACCCCGTCGGGCCGGTCGGCCCTGCGGGACCGTGGCTCGCGCCCCGGGCGCGTCAGCGCAGGCTCACGCCATCGACCAGCAGCTTGAGCTCCGGATCGCGGGACACGATCGTGAGCTCGGTCGGCGCGGCGTCGAGGTCGGCGGTGGGGATCGGCACCGTGAGCTCGCCGTCCGGCGCTGTGCAGCCAGCGGGGTCTCGCAGCACCAGCCGGTAGGCGTCGCCGCTCCGCTCGATCCGCAGGTGAGCGACCGGGCCGAGCAGCAAGCGATGGGTCGGGGCCTCACAGGGATCGGCGGTGAGGCGCGTGCGCGCCTCGCCGTCGAGGTCAATGGTCGTCGCGTAGACCGAGATCCCGCAGGCGGGGCGGTACGCCGCGAGCAGGTGCGGCCCCCGGCCCTCGGCGTCGCGGAGGTGGATCTCCGACAACCCTGAGACAGGGGCGGCGCCCATCCGGAGCTCGACCCGGAGATCGAGCGCGTAGTCACCCGTGAGCGCACGCGGGAGCGGCCAGAGGAGCCGGGAGTCGGCGATCACGACGGCGCGATCGAGCGGGGGCGAGTAGTGGCTGCCCGAGAGGTTCGGGATCGGGACCACCCCGAGCGCCGCGCAGCAGTCCTCGGCGCAGCTCGCGCAGTCCTCCGCTCCCGGATCGCACCGCCCGTCCCCGCAGGCGAAGGGGGGCAAGAGCGTTGCCGTGGGCGGGTCGGTCACCGACACCGCCGCGCTCCAGACGAACGTCCCGCTGCCATGGCTCTCGGGCCAGCCGAAGGGCAGGGGCCGCCCGCTCGCCGAATAGACGAGCGTGATTCGATCGCCCGTTGCTACGAGGGCGCCCGCGCGCAGCGTCTGCTCGCCGGCGTCGCGGTCTGGCGCGAGCAGCGGCAGCTCCACGCGGCGCGGGGGTTCGTCCCAGGAGGGGGCCCAGCTGGCGAGCGCCAGCCCCGCGCTGGCCGACGCTGCTCGGGCTGGGTAGACGAGGGCCAGCTCCCCGGCGAGGCGCGCGATGGTGACCGGGAAGGCGAGCCCGACCTCGGCGCCCACTCCGCAGAGGGGGCGATCCGACCTTGCGGCGGCGCTTGCGTCGTCGGCCCGGACGAGCTCGTAGGAGCCCGGCGTGTCCCCAGCACGGAAGTAGTGGAGCTCCGGCGGCGCCCCGTCGCGAGCGACCAGGCTTGGGCCGAGGGCGCCCGCCGCTTCCGTCGCGCCCGCGGGCTCCCACTCCCCGCAGTCCTCGCTGGTGAAGCTCCGGAGCTCGGTCGGCTCGCTCGGCTCGCCGCGGCTCACCGCCACGACGGCGCGCCAGCGACCCCGGTCGCGCGCGAGCCCGACGCCGCTCGTCGTCTCTCCGCTGGCGAGCGCGCCGAGCGTCCCGGATGGAGTGAAGGTGACGCCCGCGTCCGTCGAGCGGGCCGCCACCAGCGCCAACGTCCCCGTCTCCGCGTCGGCGCTGGTGACGACGGCGCAGACGTCGCCCGCCGCGTCGGCCGCCGCCGCGAGCGCGCGGCCGAGGTCCGCGGTCGTGCGGAGCAACCCGGACTCGCAAGCCGCCGTGTCCGCGGTGAAGAGCGGCGCCGCGTGGACCCCGCAGGGGTCGGCGCCCCCGGCGCGCACCCGCAGGTCGTCGAGGAAGGGCGACGCCGCTGACTCCGTGAGCTGGCGGAGCTCGACGACGAGGGCGCTCGGGCCGAAGCCGTCCGGGCGTGGCAGCTCGGTCTCGACCGCGTCGCCCGTGGGCGGCGTGAGCGACGCGGTCACCGCCGTCTCCGTCACCGCGAGCTCGATCTCCCACGGTCCCGCGGGGGCGGCGGCGGTCCGCGCGAGCCCCTGCGCCACCAGGGTCAGCGTCGCCGCCTCGCCCTCGCCGACGACCTCGAGCCCGACCAGGGCATCGGTGAGCTCGAACCCCGTGAATTCGGTGGCAGTGTCGGGGACGAGGAGGAGCCGCGCGCGGGCGTCCGCCGGGACCGACAGGATCGCCGTCGCGGTGACGCGCGGCTCGGGCGCGAGGCGGAAGCGAGAGACGAGCTCCGCCTTCCTCTCGATGGACTCCCCCATGTCCAAGGGGATCTCGAGCCGCGAGTCGTGGCGGTCCCCGGTCGTCCAGGTGGGAAACCAGGCCGCGCCCCGCACGGTGTAGGGCTGGTCGAGCGCGGCGGTCGCGTTCGACAGCGGGAAGGGCTCGGCGACATCGAGCGGGGGGATCGAGGCGCAGCGTCGCACCTCGGGCACGTCGAGCAACGCGGCCCAGCACCCCAGGTCTTCGCGATCCACGGCGCCGTCGCCGTCGTCGTCGACGCCGTTGGCGCAGCGCTCCCGGTCGGTCTCGGGGCAATGGCCGAGGCAGTCGCCGTCGGCGCAGTCCGTCAGCCCGTCGCGGTCGTCGTCGATCTGGTTTCTGCACGCCGCCCGGTCCGCCTCGGCGGGCACGCGGCAGGCGTCGTCGTCGTGGCAGTCGAGGTCGCTGCAGTCGACGTCGCCGTCGTAGTCGTCGTCCCGCCCGTTGGCGCAGGTCGCGCCGCGCTCGTGCGCGTCCCCCGAGGGGTAACCGAAGACGAGGCTGCAGCCCGCTGACGCGGCGAGGGCTGGGACCACGACGAGCCAGGCGGGGCGCGCGGCGAGCGGGGCGCGGCGGCGGGACCCGGCGCTGACGGCGCGCCGACGCGCTCCCGCGGCCGGGGTCGCCTCGGGTCCCATGGGGCGGATTCGAGCACGCGCGGCGCCCCGCGACCAGCCCCAGGGCTCCGCCGTCGGGGCACCTTCGCTCGGAAGTCGGGTCGGAGGCGGTGTTTCGCGGCGCAGAGCAATGGCGGGGGTGATGCTGGGCTGCGGGCGCCGGCGCGCGGTGCGCAAATCCGCAGCGGGCGCGGGATCGGCGGGCGCGGGCGCGGGCGCGGTTTCGGGTTCGGGCTCGGCCCCGCGACCTCCGATCGATGGTGGCGGTGCGGGGGGGTGATCGAGCAGGGAAGGGGCGCTAAGGTCAAGGAGGGCGAGCCCGCTCCCGCCGATGTCACTCAAGATCGATCAGGATCACTCCCGCTTCCGGCGGATCGTGCGCGGCAAGATCCGCGATAACCTGCGCCGCTACATCTCGCAGGGGGAGCTCATCGGGCGCCAGGGCAAGGATCTCGTCAGCATCCCGGTGCCGCAGATCGATGTCCCCCGTTTCGTCTTCGGCGACCGGCAGCAGGGCGGCGTCGGGCAGGGCGAGGGGGAGGTCGGTGATGCGGTCGGCGGTGAGGCCCAGGAGGGAGAGGGGACGGGAAGGGCGGGCAAGGATCCCGCCGAGCACGTCCTCGAGGTGGACATCACGCTCGACGAGCTCGCCGACCTGCTCGGCGAGGAGCTGGCGCTCCCGGCCATCGAGAACAAGGGCAAGAGCCGCGTCGTCGCCGCCAAGGACCGCTACACCGGGGTCCGGCGCGTGGGCCCCGAGGCGCTCCGGCATTTCAAGCGCACCTACAAGGAGGCCCTCAAGCGCGCCATCGCGAGCGGCACCTACGACGCGGTCCACCCGCGCCTCGTCCCCCAGGGCGAGGATCGGCGCTACCGGTCGTGGAGGACCGTGCAGGAGCCCGTCGCCAACGCCGTCATCGTCTACATGATGGACGTCTCCGGTTCCATGGGGGACGAGCAGAAGGAGATCGTGCGCATCGAGAGCTTCTGGATCGACACCTGGCTGCGCCGCCACTACCGCGGGATAGAGAGTCGCTACCTCATCCACGACGCGACCGCGCGGGAGGTGGATCGGGAGACGTTCTTCCGCACCCGGGAGTCGGGGGGGACGATGATCTCCAGCGCGTACCGGCTCGCGGCGGAGCTCCTGGAGCGGAGCTACCCGGCCGACGAGTGGAACGTGTACCCCTTTCACTTCTCTGACGGCGACAACTGGTCGACCGACGACACCCTGGAGTGCTTGGAGATCCTGCGGACGGCGCTGCTGCCGCGGGTCAACCTCTTCGGTTATGGGCAGGTCGAGAGCCCGTACGGCTCCGGGCAATTCCTCAAGGATCTCCGGGAGCACTTCGGTCAAGACGAGCGCGTGGTGACGAGCGAGATCCGCGATCGCGACGGCATCGTGCCCAGCATCCAAGATCTGCTGGGGAAGGGGCGGTAGGGGCCGTGCCCGCCTTCGCCACTCACACCACGCTGCCCCGGTACCTGCGCGTCGAGCAGGAGCGGATCGAGGCGATCGCTCGCGAGGCGGGCCTGGACTTCTTCCCGGTTGTCTTCGAGATGCTCAGCTACGACCAGATGAACGAGATCGCCGCCTACGGCGGCTTTCCGTCGCGCTACCCGCACTGGCGCTTCGGCATGGAGTACGAGCGGTTGAGCAAGAGCCACGAGTACGGCCTGTCCAAGATCTACGAGATGGTGATCAACAACAATCCGTCGATCGCCTACCTGCTCGAGGGCAACAGCCTCACCGATCAGCGGCTCGTCATGTGCCACGTCCTGGGGCACGTGGACTTCTTCAAGAACAACTTCGCCTTCCGGGCGACGGACCTCGACGCCGCCGGCCCGGTGCTCGATCCGGTGGGCCGCCGTGGCCCGGCGTACTCGCCGAACCGCCGGTGGATAGACCGCATCGCGAACCACGCGGCGGCGGTAAGGCGGATCGTGGAGCGGTATGGCGTCGGACGGGTCGAGGAGCTGATCGATCAGTGCCTCTCGCTCGAGAACCTCATCGACCCCCACTCGGCGTTCGTCGTGCGACGTCGCCCGGTGGTGGACGACGAGGAGCCGCGCGGCGTGGAGGTCCCGCGACTTCGCGCCAAGGACTACATGGAGAGCTTCATCAACCCGGCGGAGTACCTGGAGGCGGAGCGGGCGCGCCTGGAGGCGGCCCGCGACGCCGAGCAGCGGCGGTTCCCGCGCGAGCCGGACCAGGACGTGCTCCGCTTCCTGCTCGAGGCCGCGCCGCTGGAGCGGTGGGAGCGGACGGTGCTCGGCGTCATCCGCGACGAGGCCTACTATTTCGCGCCGCAGGCGCAGACCAAGATCATGAACGAGGGCTGGGCGTCGTACTGGCACTCGCGCCTGCTGACGGAGAAGGTCCTCGATTGGAGCGAGGTCATCGATTACGCCGACGAGAACGCCGGCGTGATGGCGAGCAGCGGTGGGCGGCTGAACCCCTACAAGCTCGGGGTCGAGCTCTTTCGCAGCATCGAGGAGCGCTGGGATCGTGGGCAGTTCGGGCGCGAGTGGGAGGCGTGTGATGACCTCGATGCCAAGCGGCGCTGGGATCTCCGGCTGGGGCTGGGCCGCCAGAAGATCTTCGAGGTGCGGGCCCTCTACAACGACGTCACCTTCATCGACGAGTTCATGACCCCCGAATTCGCGGCCGAGCGCCGGCTCTTCTCCTTCGACTGGTCGCGCCACCACGAGCGATACGAGATCGCTTCGCGCGATTTTTCCGTGATCAAGCAGAAGCTCCTCGCCGAGCTGGCGAATGGGGGTAACCCGGTGGTCAGGGTGCTCGACGCCAATCACGAGAACCGGGGGGAGCTGCTGCTCGAGCACGCGCACCAGGGGGTCGATCTTCGCCAGGATTACGCCCGCGACACGCTGCGCGCCCTGGTCCGCATCTGGAAGCGGCCGGTGGCGATCGCGACCGTCGTCGAGCAGCGGCCCGTCCTCGTCCGCTTCGACGGCAAGGAGCACGAGGTGCGCGATGGCTCCGCTTGACGCGGGGTCGTGGGGGGCCGGGTCGATGGGGGCCGGCGGGCGGTGCTCCCGGTGGGGGCGGCTCGGCGCGTGGATCTTCGTGCTGCCGGTGGCTTGCGCGCCGGAGCCCAGCGCCCGCGGGCCGGCAGCGCCGCCGATCCCGCGCGCGTCGGCGGCGGTCCCCGGTGGCGCGCCGCCGGTCGTCGCGGCAGGACCGAGCGCTTCGGGCGCGTCGCTCGCGGCGTCGAGCGCTGCCCGGGCGGCACCGTCGGCGGAGCCGCTCGCTTCGGGGCCGCTCCACCGCGGCGGCGCGTCCCCGGCGGCGGTGGCGCTGGCCGCGGGGGACGCGGCGCTGGCGGCCGAACGCCTCGAGGAGGCGCGCGGCGAGTACCAGCGCGCGCGCTCGCTCGCGCCCGGCGATCCGGCCCCGCGCGTGGGGCTGGCGCGGGTCCGTCTCGCCGAGACGGGGGTCGCGCTCGAGCTGTCCGCGGCACCGGGCGATCCGGCGCTCGTCGCGCTGGGGAGGGAGCTCGCGGCCGTCGTCGCCGAGCACCCGGACTGTGCGCCGGCGCTGCTCGAGCAGGGGCGGATCGCGCTCGTCCTCGGGGACGCGGTCCTGGCGGTGGCGGTGCTCACCCGGGCGGCAGCGGCCGCGCCGCGGGACGCCGAGGCGCTCTCCGCGCTCGGTGTCGCGGAGCTCGCCACCGGCAGGACCGAGGCGGCGCTGGGGCATTTTCGACGCGCGGCCGCGCTCGAGCCCGAGATCCCCGAGCGGCTCTCCCACCTGGGCACCGCCTTCATGATGCGCGGCGACGTCCGCCGGGCCCTGCAGAGCTACGAGGGGGCGCTCCGCCTTGCCCCCGACGACCCGCGCGTGGTCGGCGATCTCGGCACGGCCCTGCTCGCCGCGGGGGAGCCCGGGCGGGCGCTGCCCCATCTCCGGCGCGCGGTCGCGCTCGCGCCGGACCGCGCGACCCTGCACAACAACCTCGGCTACGGCCTGCAGCTCACCGGCGATCTCGTCGGCGCCGAGGGCTGCTATCGGCAGGCGCTCGCCCTCGATCCGGAGCTCGGCTCGGCCTGGATCAACCTGGGCATCGCCCAGGCGGCGCGGGGCGAGCTCGCCGCGGCGGAGGCCTCGCTCCGTCGCGCGCTCGCCCTCGACCCGACCGACCCCCGCGCGCAGCAGAACCTCGCGGATCTCGCCGAGCTCCGCGGCGCGTCGGGCGCCGGGAGCGCTCGCTGAAGGCTCCGACCCCGCTCACCGGCAGGGCAGGGCCGTCAGCTCCTCGTAGTACGCCGGCGGCGCGAGCCCGCTCGCCGCGGCCCCCGCTCCGCGCCGCTTCCTGGGAACAGCGCGTTACGCGCGCGAGCGGGGCACCGCTTGCAGCCAGCAGCCGTGCTCTTTGCGCTCGTCGAGGCGGCACGACCACACGAGCTGCCCGTCGTGGACGGTGATGTCGGGGCAGCCGTCGCACATGTTCGCGGAGCCATCCGCCATGAAGTCGATCGGCTGGATGATGACCAGCGACTGGAGGTGGAGCCGGCGGCCGAGCTCGCGCGGGTCGCCCACCGCCGACCCGAGGTAGCTCTTGAGCACACCCCGCGCGCCGCCGTCGAGCGGTGAGAACGCCGCGGCCATCGCGCGCCCGTGGTGCAGTAGCCGCGGGTCGCTGTAGGCGAGGTAGCGGTTCAGCAGCAGGTGGTGGCCGGCTTGCGCCGCCTCCATGTAGCGGGGCCCGAGATAGCCGTGAATCCGCCGGGTCGTCCCCAGCCGCAGCGACACCAGCCACTTGAAGCTGCTGGGATCGTGGGTGCCCCCGAGGTACGCGCAGGGGGCGTAGTCCGGGTGCTGCTGCCGGATCTGGTCGACGGCGTCCTGGGCCGTGAGCGGCTCGGGGTTCTTGTCCTGACCCAGGTAGGCGAGCTGCTCGACGTTCACCCTCTGGCCGCCGGCGTAATAGTCGTGTTCGCGCGCTCGCGAGGTGCGAAACAGGATGAACACCATGCTGTGCACGACGTCGATGTGGCGCGCCGCCCAGTCCACCAGCGCGGGGACCTGCGGGAGCGTGTGACGGAAGACGGTGGCGTTGAACGCCACGCTCATCCCCCCCTCAGCGGCGACCATTCGTGCGTACTGCAGGCGGAGCTCGCACAGGTCGACCTCCGACTTCCCCATCCAGCCCGGTCGGTTCTGGCTCGAGTCGATGTGGAAGGTGAAGCCGAAGAGGCCGGCGCGGCGGAGCTCGTGCAGCAGGCGCGGCGTCAGCGCCAGCGCGTTGGTGTTGAGGACGGGCTTGTAGCCGAAATCATGCCGGATCATCCGGACGATCTCGACGATGTCCGGGTGGACCAGGGGGTCGCCACCCGCGATCGAGATCGAGTCGAGGCGGCGATGCCGCCGGAACACCTCGAGGTCAGCGCGCACCTGGGCCAGCGACTTGTCGCTGTTCGGATCGTTGCGGGAGTAGCACCCCTCGCAGGCGAGGTTGCAGCGCTTGGTGGGCTCGAGCCACGCGAGCACGTTGTCGTTGAACGTCCAGGGCAGCCGGTAGTAGTCGGTCGGGTGAAGCGTGGACTGCGTCACGAGGAGCTCCTTGATCGGCGCGTCGGGCTGGACCCGTCGGACGATAGCCGCCCTCGTCTCGAGCCCGTGCGTGGTTGGGACTCTGCCACCACCCGGGGCGACCGGACAACCGCGTCAGGAGCTGGCCCGCACCCCACCCGGCTCGGCCGCGCTTCCAGTCGGCCCGGTGGCGCTCCCGCGGCGATCCGTGGCGGGACGCGGGCGCGAATGTCGCTTCCGGCGGCAGCGCGTTCGTGTAAAGGGCGCTATCCGCGACGCTACCTGGCGGCCTCCCCGAGCGGGGGAGGGCCGGCTGGGTGACCGGGCTCCGGTCTGGCGTGCGATGCTCCCGACCCCCACCGCCCCGGCGCGCTTGCCGGGGCCCGGCGCCCACCCCCAAGCACGAGGAGTCGACACGATGAACGCCGCCCCGACGAAACACCGAGAGCTGCTGGCCTGGGTCGAGCAGGTGCGGAGCCTCTGCACGCCGGACGCCGTCGAGTGGTGCGACGGCTCTGTCGCCGAGTACGACCGCCTGTTCAGCGCGATGGCCGCCGAGGGGCTGGCGATCCGGCTCGACCCGGCGAAGCGCCCGAACAGCTTCCTCTTCCGCTCCGATCCGTCGGACGTGGCGCGGGTGGAGAACCGCACCTTCATCGCGTCGCGGACGGCCGACGCGGCGGGCCCGACCAACAACTGGATCGACCCGACCGAGCTCAAGGCCACGATGACCGGCCTTTATCGGGGCTGCATGCGGGGCCGCACCCTGTACGTGATCCCCTTCAGCATGGGGCCCGTCGGCTCACCGATCGCCAAGATCGGCGTCGAGATCACCGACTCGCCCTACGTGGTGGTGAACATGCACCTGATGACGCGCGTGGGGACGCGCGTGCTCGACGTGCTCGGCGCCGACGGCGAGTTCATCCCCTGCTTGCACTCGGTGGGCAAGCCGCTCGCCCCGGGCGAGACGGACGGCGGCAGCTGGCCCTGCGCTCCGCTCGACCAGAAGTACATCTCGCACTTCCCCGAGGAGCGGACCATTTGGTCCTACGGCTCGGGGTATGGGGGCAACGCCCTGCTCGGCAAGAAGTGCCTGGCGCTGCGCATCGCGTCGGCGATGGCGCGCGACGAGGGCTGGCTCGCCGAGCACATGCTGATCCTGGGCATCACCAACCCCGCGGGCAAGAAGAAGTACATCGCGGCCGCCTTCCCCTCCGCCTGTGGGAAGACCAACCTCGCCATGCTCGTCCCCACCCTGCCGGGCTGGAAGGTGGAGACCGTCGGCGACGACATCGCCTGGATGAAGTTCGGCGCCGACGGGCGTCTTTACGCCATCAACCCGGAGGCGGGCTTCTTCGGCGTCGCGCCCTACACCTCCGACCAGTCGAACCCCAACGCGATGCGGTCGATCGACAAGAACACCATCTTCACCAACGTCGCGCTGACGGCGGACCACGACGTCTGGTGGGAGGGGATCGGTCACGACGCGCCGGGCCCCCTCGTCGACTGGCTCGGCCAGCGCTGGGATCCCGCGACCGCCCAGAAGCCCGCCGCCCACCCCAACTCTCGCTTCACGGCGCCGGCGGCGCAGTGCCCGGCGATCGCCCCCGAGTGGGAGGATCCGGCGGGCGTCCCCATCAGCGCCATCCTCTTCGGGGGGCGACGGCCGACCACGGTCCCGCTCGTCAACCAGGCCTTCGACTGGGACCACGGCGTTTTCCTCGGCTCGATCGTGGGCTCCGAGGTGACCGCGGCCGCGCTCGATCTCAAGACCGGCACGGTGCGGCGTGACCCGTTCGCGATGCTCCCCTTCTGCGGCTACCACATGGGGGACTATTTCCGGCATTGGATCGCCATCGGGCGGCGGAGCGACGCGGCGAAGCTCCCCAAGATCTTCAGCGTGAACTGGTTCCGCAAGAGCGACGAGGGGCGCTGGCTCTGGCCGGGCTACGGCGAGAACAGTCGCGTGCTCAAGTGGGTGTTCGAGCGCTGCGACGGCGGCGGCGCGGCGGTGGAGACGCCGATCGGCCTGATGCCGACTCCGGACGCCATCGATCGGACGGGGCTCGAGGGCGTGGGCGCGGCCGACATGGAGGAGCTGCTCTCCGTCGATCGTGACGCCTGGCGCGCCGAGCTCGAGCTCGTCCGCGAGCACTACGCGCGGTTCGGTGATCGCCTGCCGCCGGAGCTCGTCGCCCAGCTTGCCGCGCTCGAGGCCCGGCTCCAAGCCTGAGCCGGCGCGGTTCGGAGCGGCGTCAGGGCGCCGCGCGCTCCAGGCGGGGCGCGGGCGGCTTGGCGCCGGTGCGGATGCGCACCCCGACGGGCTGCTCGGTGGAAACCTGGCCCACGAAGGCGTCCAGATCGAACTCCGAGCCGTCCTGCATCCCGTCGAAGCGCGCGTGCACGAGGAACAATCCCGGCACGCCGAAGGTCCCGCGCGGGCAGAGCTCGACCAGGCGGTTATACACCGTCACCGACTGGCCTGGGGCGAGGCGCTGGAAGGCCTGCCGATCGGGGGCGCGGCGATCCGGCTCCGGATCACACTGTGCCAGGCCCGTCGGGCCCGCGACCTCGAAGCTCACCAGCTCGCGGCGGAAGTAGACGAAGCGTGGCTCGGAGCCGCGGTTGGTGAGCTCGAGCTGCACGGTGGCCGTGCGCTCGGCCTCGGCGTCCGAGCCCTGCTTGAGCGTGAGCCGGAGCGGCCCGGTGGGGGCCGTCTCGCCGGGCAGGCGCGCCCGGGACCAGACGGCGTACTCCGAGCCGAGCGCGAAGCCGTCGCCGCGGAAGAGCTTCACGGTGGCGACGGCCCGGTCGAGCATGCTCGGCGGTGGGCCATCCCTCGGCACGGTGCGCGCCGCGGCGGGGTCGAGCACGTGGGCCACGTGCGGGGGCGCGTCGATCACCTCCTCGACGCGCTTGCCGGCGACCCACCGCGACCGGTGTTGCTCCGGCCACCCGAAGCGGGGGGTCAGGTGTGAGCCGGGGACCAGGACCGTCTGCCCGGCGTCGCCGAAGCAGTACAGGCGCGGATCGAAGGCGTGCGTCACGCGCTCGCCGGGCGCGAGCAGGAGCGCGCTCGCGGGGTCCGGCCGGGCCGGGAAGACCGCGTCCGGAAGGCGGCAGGTGGCGGGGGTCTTCTTGCCGGGCACCTTGACCTCGAACCAAAGCAGCCTCGGATCGGCGAACAGCGCGACCGGCGAGGCGCTGGTGTTCGCGATCTCGAGCCGCCACGGCACGGTCGGCCCGCGGTGGGTCACGGTGAGCCGGAGCGGGGCCACCGCCGCGGGCGTCGTCCCCCCGGCAGCGGCGGGGCCGCGCCCTGGGTCGGGCGTCCCCGCCGCGTCGGGCTCTTCGGCGACCGTGGGCGCCGCTGCGAGCAGGGCCGCGGCGAGCAGCCCGCCGGCCGCGAGGGTCTGGGCGCGGCGCGCCGCGCCGCCAAGATGCGCTACCGGTGGCATCGCCGAAGGGTTAACACAGGGCGTCGTCGGGAGCTAAACCCTCCTCCCGACCGGCGCCGACCCCACATGATCGCTCGCCCGGGGCTCTACCCGCTCGTGGACCTCGACGCCTTGGACGCCCGGGGTATTCCCCCGCTCGCCTTCGCGGACGCCGTCCTCGCCGCGCGGCCGCCGCTGCTCCAGCTCCGGGCCAAGGGCGCGGCACCCCGCCGCTCGCTCGAGCTCTTGCGGGAGCTTTTGCCCCGGTGCCGGGCGGCCGGGACGCTCCTCTTCGCCAACGATCGGCCGGACCTCGCTGCCCTGGCCGGCGCCGACGGCGTCCACGTGGGGCAGAGCGACCTGCCGGTGGCCGAGGTCCGGCGGCTGATGCCCGACCTGCTCGTGGGCGTCTCGACCCACGATCTCGACCAGCTCGCGCGGGCCCTCGCCGAGCGGCCCGATTACGTGGCCTTCGGGCCCGTGTTCGCCACCCGCTCGAAGGCGCTGCCGGAGCCCGTCGTCGGCCTCGACGGGCTCGCGAGGGCCGGCGCGCTCGCGCGGCAGGCGGGCTGCCCGCTCGTCGCCATCGGCGGGATCGACCTCGCCCGGGCCCCGTCGGTGGCCCCGGAGGCGCTCCTCGGGGCGGTGATCGCGGAGCTGCTGGCCGTTGGCGTCGAGCCGGCGGCCATCACCGCGCACGCGCGGCGACTGCACCGGGCGCTCGGGGGCGACTGAAGACGCATCGGGAAATCCGGCCCTGCCGCTCACGCCGCGCGCAGGCGCATCAAGAGGCCCTCCAACACCAGCCCCGGCTGCCCGTTGCGCTCGAGATCGCCGAGGGCTCCGAGCACCGCCTGGTGCCGGCGCGCGGCCTGGAGCGCGCGATTGGGCCCGACCTCGTGCGCGCTCGACGGGCCGAGGCCGAGCGCGGCGTGGGCCTCCTGCACGAAGTGGGCGGCGAGCGCCTCGAGCTGCTGGCGCAGCGCGTCGCGGCCCTCCGGGCGTGACTCCGCGAGGGCGATGCCCGCTGCGAGATCGGGCGCGTCGATCGCCGCCAGCGCGCCCCGGACGAACTCCTCCCGACCGCTCGTGAGCTCCGCGTCTGCCAGTCCGAGTGCGCGCGACGCGCTCCCCTGCGCCAGCAGCGCGAGCTCCGGGGGGGCGCCGCGCTCGGCGAGGAGGCGGGCCACGACCGGATCCGGCAGCGGCCCGAACCGAACGGCGAGCGAACGCGAGAGGACCGTGGCGAGCAGGCGCTTGGGACGGCTGGTGAGCAGCACGAAATGGGTGCGCGACGGTGGCTCCTCGAGCGTCTTGAGCAGGGCGTTCGCCGCCGAGACGGTGAGCTCGTCCGCGGCGCGCACGATGAACACCAGCGCCTTGCCCTCGTGCGGTGGGAAACCGACCCGACCCAGCACGACGCGGCGGATCTGCTCCACGCTGATGCCCGTCGTCTCCGAGGCGTCCAGCAGCTTGCCGTACAGGCCGCGCTCGACGACCACCACGTCTGGGTGCAGCGGCACGCGCGGCTCCGTGTCCGAGAGCGTCTCCACCCGGCGGCGGTTCGTCGCACAGAGCGCCGTCCCGTCATCGCCGCACACGAGCTCCTTGGCGAGTTCGAAGGCCGCGAGCTCCTTGCCGACGCCCTCCGGCCCCTCGAAGCGGTAGGCGTGGTGCACGCGCCCCGTCTCGAGCGCGCGGCGCAGGGTCTGGACCGCCGTGGGTTGGCCGAGGATCCCGTCGAAAGCCACGCCCACTAGCTCCTCGCCGCGCTGGTCCGGCGCGCCCCCGGTCGCCCGCGCCGCCCGCGCGACCTCACAGCTCCCCCTGATGCTCGAGCGCGCCGGCCTCCACCACGCCGGGCCAGGCGTCGACGTAGCGCGACGGCTCGCCGGGCAGGGAGGCGTCCACCCACAGGGGGTGGCCGCTGCCCGCCTCCCGGACGTCGAAGTGCACGAACTCGTGGTACGGGTAGTAGCCGCAGGCGACGTCGCGGAGCTCGTGGCAGAGCGCGAACAGGCGCTCCTTGGAGATGCCCAGCACCTGCACGTCGAGCGCGCGACCGCGCGCGTGCTGGCTCCGCGTGGCCCCCGGTCGGTACCCGCTCACGACGTAGATGGCGCGGAAGGGGAAGCGGTCGGCCACCTGCTGCATCACCCAGACCAGACGCGGGTGGACCAGCCGAATCCCCGGCGTCCACTCCCCGGGACCGGCGTCCCGCGCCGCCTCGGCCGGGAGCGGCAGGGGGGGGCGGGGCACGTCGAGGGGGCGGGCCATCGCGCTGAGGCGGTCGATCGCCTCGGCGGAGATCGAGCCGTCACAGTCGAGCAGGGCGAAGGTGTCGCGCTCGAGGCCGTGACGGAGGAAGGTGGCGGGCTTGTGCCGCTGCCAGGGGGCGCAGGCGGGGGCGCGGGAGAACGGCACCAGCTCGGGCGCCGGCGTGGCGGCGCCGTGCAGCCAGGCCGGGGCCGGCGCGAGCTCGGGCCAGAACTCGTGAGGGTGCTCGATCTCGCCGAGGTCGCCCGCCGAGAGCGAGGGTGGCCGCGGCGTGAAGGGGGCCGGCGCCGCCGCGGTCCCCGGATCGCAGAGGAACGCGCTCCAGGTGAGCGGGCTCAGGGCGCCCCGGCGGCTCGGCCCGTAGCGCCCGGCCCAGAACCGCTGCCAGGGCGCGACGCGGACCCGCTCGGGGTGCGCGTAGCGGCCGAGCAGCGGGAGCGTCGCGCCGCCGTCGAGGCGCAGCCCGGCTGGGCGGGAGAGGGCGTCGGCGAGCCACGACCGCGAGTCGAGGCGGCGCGGCGCGAGGACCGCGCGCGCCGCGCCCGCCGGCTCCGCCACCGCGAGCAGCCGCGCGCGAGCGGCTCGGGGCGGGGGGCCCGCGTCGGCCCCGGCGAGGGCGGTGCCGGGCGCACCCCAGGGGAACGCGATCGCACCGAGCACGACGCCGGCGCCGGCGATCCGGCGGGCGGCGCGCAGCGACCGGGCACGGACGGCCCGCCGCACGCGCCTTCAGCCCTGGCGGGCGCTCGATCGGAGCAGCCCGAGGAAGAGCTGGAAGGCGGCGTTGACGTCGACCTCTTCGCCCTCGAGGTACTCCGCGACGGCCAGCCCGTTGATGACGGCGAGGATGAGCGTGCTGAGGCCCTTGAGCTTGGCCTCGTCGGTGGCGCTCACGCCGAGGATCTCGGGCAGCCCCTCGGCGACGAGCTTGCGCGCGTCGCGCTGCAGGGCCGACGCGCGGCGCTTGAGCTCCGTGTCACGGCGCGCGGCGCTCCACACCTCGATGTTGAGCCCGGTGCCGGTCTTGTCCGTCTGGATCGCCTCCCACAGCGCGGAGAGCGCGGTCGGCGCCGTGGGGGCGCCCGCCTCACCGGTGCCGGCGATCGCCTGGCGGAGCCGGTCGAGGTGCTTGTGGTACGTGAAGCTCTGCACCTCGTGGATGAGGGCCGCTTTGCTGGCGAAGTAGTAGTGGACGATGCTCTTGCGGAGCCCAAGCTCCTTGCCGATCTCGGCGAGGGTGGTGGCGCTGAATCCCTTCCGCGCGAAGCATTTGGCGGCTGCGGAGAGGATCGCGGCGACCCGCGGGTTCTCCCAGTCCACCGCGCGGGGCGCGGCGGTCTCGGGGTTATCGGCCTTCACCTGTGTAGGAGATTCTGCAGTGTTCATGGTATATTCCGGGACGGCCAGCCGGCAGGGCCACCCTACCCACGCAGAGGGGTCACGTCAAGGGGGCGAAAAACGGCTTGGATGCGCGGCGCGAACACCCCTTGGACGGCGCTTTTCGCCCACGAATCGGCCGTTCGTCAAGTGCTAACGACCCCACCCGGGAATTGCTCACCGTCCGTAGAGTCGGGCCAGGCAGGCGCGGAACTCCGGCGCCAGCGCCACGAGCGAGCCCTCGTCGCCGACGAACGGGTAGAGGCCGGCGGCCTTCGCGGCGACGACCTGGCGCTGGGCTGCGTCGAGGGGCGCCCCGTCCTCGCAGAGGACCGCCACCATCGCGGCGACCGAGCGGCTCATCCCCGCGGCGCAGTGCAGGAGCACGTTGCCCGTCACGCGCCGCCGCCGGACGAACGGGACGACGAGGCCGAGCGCCGACTCGAGCTCGCCCTCGCCGCGGCCGCCATCCATGATGGGGATCGCGAGCCACTCGGTGGTCGCCCGGGCGGGGCCTTCGACGGCCTCGTCCGAGAGCAGCGGCATCGGGCAGAGCGACACCACGCCCGCGAAGGGCGCGGGGACGCCGTCCGGTGCCACCGGCTGCTCCCAGCCGGCGAGCGCGCGCTCGCCGGAGCGGTAGTCCCCGAGGAACAGGCGATCGGCCACCAGCCACACGCCGCGAGGCTGCCACATCCGGGGCGCGTGCGCCCTCCGCCCGTGGGTGCGGCGATCGCGACAGCCGTGCGGCTCAGCGGCGGGGCGACTCGGTGTCGGCGGCCGTGTCGCCCTCGTCCTCGAAGTACGGCATCCCGGCGGCCCGAGTCCAGCCCGCGCGGCCCATCGTCCCCGGCTCACGGGACTCCCGCGTGTCCGGCTGTCCGTCGGCGTCGACGATGCCGGGGCCCTGGGTCATCACCAAGAGCTCGTCGGCGAGGTACTCCGGGTGAGGGTCGTGCTTGACCGGCTTCGGGTCCCGGGTTGCGTTCCCCGCGCCCACCCGCACGACCTGCACCGTCGGCGGGTAGACGTCGTCGAAGCGCTCGCGGACCGCGTGGTCGCCCTCGCGGACGATGCGGTACCGGTGGATCTTGAACCCCGGGACCCCGCGCTGGCCGAGCACCCGCTGGCCGCTCGGTAGCTCCGGATCCGGTCGCTCCTGCTCCTCGTAGGGGATCACCGAGTCGACGCGCCGGATCACGGTCACCGTCCGCGTGCGCGGCGGGCCGAGCACCTCCGCGCGGACGATCCCGTTCTTTACCGTCTGGTGGAGCACGACGGGGAAGGAGAAGGGGTTCTTCACCCGGAAGTTGAGGGTCGGGTAGACCACCGTCGCGTCGAGCCCCATCTTGATGTACGAGCTCGGCCGCGTGTGCGGGAGCCGCTCGACGATCTCGAGCCCCGCGAAGAGGGTCGCGCCGTGCAGCGTGCCGGAGATCTGGCAGGTCCCGCCGCCGATGCCGTCCACCAGCTCACCCTCGGCGATGACCGGGGCGACCTTGTACCCGTTGGCCTCGTCGCGCGGCCCCACCACCTCGTTGAAGTCAAAGATCTCCCCGGGGAGCAGCACGGTGCCGTCGAGCTTGGAGGCGGCGAGGCGGAGGTTATAGGTGCGGGCCTGTTGCCGCTCGGCCCGGTCGTACCGCGTCTCGAAGAACCCGAGCACCGAGCCGAACTCCACCTTGCCGAGCTCGGCGGCGACGCGGCGGGGCCGCCGCTCCTCGAAGGCCAGCGCGACCTCCGTCTCGCCGCGCTCGAGCGCCCGCTCGAGCGCCGCTCGCGACGCGTCCACGTCGAGCAGGCGCCCCACCCGCTCGGGGACCACCCGGCGTTGCTCGAGGTCGAGCCGGGCGTCCGCGGGGAGCCGATCGAGCTCGTCCTTGAGCAGGAGCAGCCGGTGCAGTGCCGCGTCCGGGTCGACGGCGAAGGGCCCCGGCAGCGCGATGGGCTGCGGCCGCCCGCGCGCCTCCCACTGGCGCCGGAGTGGGCTGGTCGGGTCGCGCGCATCGCGGATCAGCCCGGCGAGCCTCACCTTGTCGATGGCGACCCCGAGCTCGGCCATGCCGAAGCGGCGCCGGTCGCCGTTGGGGAGGCGAAAGGCGACCTCGCCGGCTGCGAAGCGGCGCACCCGCTCGAGCCCGAGCGCGCTCGAGTCTTCGTCGAGCGGGAGCGGTCTGCCGAGCAGCGTCACCTCGGGTGGCGCCGGCGGCTCCCGCGGGGGCGTCGGGGCCCAGGGCACGAGCAGGACGCCGATCGTCGTGCCCGCGACCACGGCGAGCACGACGGCGAGCGTCCCGCGCCCGACCTGGCTCGTGATCCGGGCGAGGGTGGCGCGCATCGTCGCCGGGCATCTTTGGAAGGCAGCGGCGGCCCCGTCAAGCGGACCGGCGGTCGGCGCCAGCCCCTCGGTCACCGATCCCGGGCGAAGCGCCGCGGGGTTTCCTCGGCCTCGCCCCCGGGGTAGAGGCCTGTCGAGGCCGGCGGCCCCGGGTCCCCGATGGCGAAGCGACGAACGAGAGCCCCCTCCTCGCGGCGCGAGGTCGGGCCGCGAGCGACCCCGCCCGCCGCCGGCGCCGTGATCGTCGAGCCGGCGCTCGACGTCGAGCCGGAACCCGAGCTCGAGCCGGTGCCCGAGGTCGAGCCGCCGGCGCTCCCCGAGTCGCTCGCGCGCAAGCTCGCCGAGCTCCCGGCGCGCCCGGGCTGCTACGTCTTCCGCGACGGGGGCGGGGCGGCGCTCTACGTGGGCAAGGCCAAGAGCCTGCGCGCCCGGGTGCGGAGCTACTTCCAGGAGGCCTCCAGCGACTCGCGCGCGTTCATCCCCTTTCTGCGCCGGCGCGTCGCCGATCTCGAGACGATCGTCACCGTCACCGAGAAGGAGGCGGCGATCCTCGAGAACAGCCTGATCAAGGAGGCGCGCCCGCGCTACAACTTCAAGCTCCGCGACGACAAGGAGTTCCTGTCGCTGCGCCTCGACCCGGCGTCGGCCTGGCCCCGGCTCGAGCTGGTGCGCCGGACCCAGGCGGACGGCGCCCGCTACTTCGGGCCCTACCACTCGGCGACGGCCGCGCGGCGCACCCTGCAGCTGGTGGAGAAGCATTTCCAGCTCCGGACCTGCTCCGATCGGGAGCTCGCCACCCGCCAGCGCCCCTGCCTGCAGCACCAGATCCAGCGCTGCCCCGCGCCCTGCGTCCTGCCCGTCGATCCGGCGAGCTACGCCGCGCAGGTGCGCGCGGTGGCGCTGTTCCTCGACGGCCGGCACGACGAGCTCACCGCCGAGCTCGAGCGACAGATGGCCGCGGACGCCGCGGCCATGAAGTACGAGCGCGCCGCCGTGGTCCGCGACCAGCTCGCCGCCGTGCGGGCGGTGCGCGAGCAGCAGCGCGTCGTCGCCGTCACCGACCGCGATCAGGACGCGCTAGGGCTGTATCGCGAGGGCGATCGCGTCGAGCTCGGGGTGCTCACCGTGCGTCGCGGGCGGGTCGTCGACGCGGTGACCCTCTCGAGCAAGGGGGTCGAGGTGCCCAACGACGAGGTGGTGGCCGCCTTCCTCCGCGACCATTACGGCGAGCGCGGTCCCCGGGCCGCGCTCATCCCGGACGAGCTGCTGGTCCCGCTGCTGCCCGAGGGGGCGGCGGGCGTCGCGGAATGGCTCTCGGAGCGGCGCGCCGCGGCGGCCGCGCCGAGCGGCGAGCGCGCCCGGCGCTGCGAGCTCCTGGCCCCGGCGCGGGGGCCGCGGCGCGAGCTCGTCGAGCTGGCGACCGAGAACGCGCGCCACGCCTTCGCCGAGAAGGCCCGCGCCGCGGAGGACGTCGACCAGTGGCTGGTGCGCCTGCAGGAGCGGCTGCGCCTGCCCACCCTGCCGCGCCGCATCGAGTGCGTCGACATCTCGCACCTCGGCGGCAGCGACACCGTGGGCGCCGTGGTGGCGCTCACCGACGGGGTGGCCGACAAGGGGCGCTACCGCACCTACCGCGTCACCGGCGCGAGCGACGGCGACGACTACGCCGCCATGGCCGAGGTGCTCGGCCGCCGCTTTCGCCGCGGCAAGCTCGCGCGCGCGGCGGGGGAGGGTGCCGCGCCCGCCGTCGATGCGGACGGGGTGCTGCTCGAGGCCGGCGGCGCGGACGCGGCCTGGGAGCTCCCGGACCTGCTGGTGGTCGATGGCGGGCGCGGTCAGCTCGCGGTCGCCCTGACCGCGGCCCAGGATCTGGGGCTGTTCGAGCTCAGCATCGTGGGGCTCGCCAAGGAGCGCGAGACGCCGCTCGGCGAGCGGATCGTCGATCGCGTCTACCTGCCCGGCCAGAAAAACCCGGTGAGCCTGCGCGCGAACAGCCCCGAGCTGTGGCTCCTGGCCCGGGTGCGCGACGAGGCCCACCGCTTCGCCAACCGCGGGCGCCGGCAGGTCGGCAAGGCGCGGACGCTCGGCTCGGAGCTCGACCGGATCCAGGGCATCGGCGAGAAGACCCGCAACGCCCTGCTCACCGCGCTCGGCTCGCTCGAGGCGGTGCGCGGCGCGCCGGACGAGGCCCTCCTCGCGGTGCCCGGGATGACGCCGGCCCGCCTGGGGGCCCTGCGGGCCCATTTCGCCGCCGCCGCCTCGCCCGACGCGGGCGAGACCCGTGATTGACGGAACCTCCTCGCGAGGCCGTGATCCCGGCGCCGCGCCAGGGGGCCCCAGGGTTGGCAGTCAACGGGGACGATCGCCAACTCCGTTGCCAGGCGGGGAGGACGAACCCCGCCGATCCGGCCGCGATCCGCGAGGCACGCGCCTTGCTAAGTGCAAGGGTGCGGGCCCGGTGCGACCGGACCCGCGGCATGCGGCGGCCGGTGCCCCCGCGCGCGATTGACAGCTGTGGTCCTGCGCACTTAGGCTCGGGCCGGCCCTTCGTGGGTCGGGTCGCAATCGTCCAGGGGCTCCCGGCGGGGAGCCCGGCCAGCTCAGGGTGCGGAAGAGAAGGAGCCTTTTTTGATGAATCCCACATCGTCCACCACGAAGCGTGCCGGACTCGGTCGGCGCCTGCTGCGGGCGGGGCTCGCGGCCGTCGTCGGCGCCGGGGTCACGGCGGGGCTGGCCACCGGCTGCCTCAACCGGAAGGTGTCCCCCGCGGAGCCGAACACCACCAACGTGTTCGTGACGCAGATCACCGTGTCCGCGGTCGACAAGATCGACCTCCTGTTCGTCATCGACAACTCGATCTCGATGGCGGACAAGCAGCTGATCCTGCGGGACGCGGTGCCGCAGATGCTCACGCGCCTGCTCGAGCCCTACTGCGAGGACGCGGATGGGAACCTCACGCCCAGTAGCAACGGCGATTGCCCGGGCAACATGGCGCCCGAGTTCCAGCCCGTCAAGAACCTGCACGTCGGGGTCGTCTCCTCGAGCCTCGGCGGGCACGGCGGCATCGCCTGCACGCCGAATGAGGGGGCCTCCTTCGTTCCCGCCAAGGACGACCGCGGCGAGCTCATCGCCCCGCTGCGGGGCGTCGACTCGTTCAACAACCTCGGCTTCCTCGCCTGGGACGATCGCGGTGACGCACTCCGAGTCCCCAACACCATCAACGATCTCCCCACGCTCATCAGCGCCTTCACGCCCATCGTGACGGCGACGGGCGAGACGGGCTGCGGGTACGAGGCGCCGCTCGAGGCCTGGTACCGGTTCCTCGTCGACCCGATGCCGCCGGTGCAGGTGCTGAGCGACGGCAGCGCATCGGTGGTGGACGGCTTCAACGCCACGCTCCTCGAGCAGCGGGCGCAGTTCCTGCGGCCGGACTCGCTCGTCGCCATCGTCGTCCTGACGGACGAGAATGACTGCTCCGTGAGCGACAGCGGACCGGGCTTCTACGTCGCGGGGACGGCCGGCAATGCAAGGCTGCCGCGGGGCACCCAGATCTGCGCCACCGACCCGAACCACGACTGCTGCCGCTCCTGCGCCCTGTCCGAGGCGAACCCGCCGCCAGGTTGCTCGGCCCTCAGCGCCGATCCGGGCTGCCCGCCCAACGTCGCCCCGTTCACCGGGGCCGAGGAGCATGCCAACCTCCGCTGTTACGAGCAGAGGCGGCGCTTCGGGATCGATTTCCTCTACCCGACGGACCGCTACTCCGAGGCTCTCAGGAGCCCGGTCGTTTACGGCCGCGCCTGCGGTGGGGACGGGGAATGCCTGCCGAGCCCGCAGCAGCCCAGGGGCGGCCGGTGCGTGGAGGTGGGCGGCGGCGCCCGCTACTGCCAGTACACCAACCCGCTCATGAGCGATAACCCGTTCTACCCGGATCTGGTCGCTCGGTCGGGCTCGGAGCTCATCTTCTTCGCGGGGATCGTCGGTGTGCCCTGGCAGGACATCGCCACCCCGGAGACGCTCACCGACCCGAACAACCTGGAATTCCTCCCCGCGACCACGGCGCTGGACGGTGCCCCGTCGCTGAAGGACCGCTGGGACGTTATCCTCGGCGATCCGCACGCCAAACCCCCGATCTACCCCACCGATCCGTTCATGTGGGAGTCGATCGCGCCGCGGGTTGGGGTCCACGCCATCAGCGGGCTGCCGTTCCCCGAAGCCAACCCCATCACGGGGGACCGCCCGCTCGACGTCAACTCGGCCGGTGCGGCGAGCCCGATCAACGGCCACGAGTACGAGGTGACGGACGGCGGCGACCTGCAGTACGCCTGCACCTTCCCGCTGGGTGTGCCCAAGGAATGCAACGACAGCGTCACGAGTGGCTGCGACTGCAAGAGTACCGACACCAACCTTGCCACCAAGCCCCTGTGTCAGGCCGCGGGACAGGCAGGGACGGGGATCACGCAGTACTACGCCAAGGGCTACCCGGGCCTGCGGGTCCTCAGCGTGCTCAAGGACTTCGGGTTCAACTCCATCGTTGGCTCTGTCTGCCCCAAGATCACGGACAACCCGGGGTCACAGGGTTACGGCTACAACCCCGCCGTGCGGGCCATCATCAATCGGCTCAAGGAGAAGCTGAAGGGCACTTGTCTGCCGCGGCGCCTCTCGGTCAACGAGGACGGCACGGTGGCCTGCCAGGTGGTCGAGATCACCAATGTGCAGTTTGGCGTCAGCTGCGCCACGGAGGGCCGGGAGGAGCTCGACCCCGAGATCAAGGCGGCGGTGCTCGCCGAGTTCCAGAAGGCCGACCGGTGCGGTGGGCTGGGCGTCCCCTGCTCCGAATTCACCCTCTGCAAGCTGCAGGAGACGGTGGATCAGGGCCGGCAGGAGTGCTTGGAGTTCCCCGATCAGCAGCTCACCGGGGCCGGCGCGGGGTACTGCTACATCGACGCCATGCAGGATCGGGACGGCAACGGCACCCCGGAGTGCCGCTTGGATCCGGACAACCCGAGCTTCCGGCACGACGACTGCCTCGGCAACCCGCTGCTGGTCGATTCCTGCCCCGACTCGCAGCGCCGGATCCTCCGGTTCGTGTCCCCGGCCAACGTGGAGCCGAAGGTGCCGTTCGATAACTCGGTGCTGTTCGTGGCCTGCCAGGGCGCGGACCTCGGCTAGCGGACGCCTGCTGACTGGGAAATGACCCGGGGCGGGGGGAGCCCGCTCCGGGGCGGCGGCGCGAGCGGTCCCGCGAAAGCGGTGGCCGCTCGCGGCGTTTTTGGGCACCATCCGCGCGATGGAGCCGCGCCGGACCATCCTCCTGATCGAGGACGAGCCGCACATCGTGCTCGGCCTGCGCGACGCGCTCGAGTTCGAGGGGTTCCGGGTGACCAGCGCGGGGACGGGGCGCGAGGGGCTCGTCGCGGCCCGCCAGGAGCGGCCGCAGGCGGTCCTGCTCGATCTGATGCTCCCCGACCTCAACGGCTACCAGGTGTGCGAGGAACTGCGGCGGATCGATCCGTCGCTGCCCATCATCATGCTCACCGCGCGCAGCCAGGAGGCGGACAAGATCCGGGGGCTGGACGCGGGCGCCGACGACTACGTCACCAAGCCGTTCAGCGTGGGGGAGCTGGTGGCCCGGATCCGCGCCCTCTTCCGGCGCACCAACCGCCCCAACGAGGTCAGCTCGTTCGAGATCGGCGGGGTGACCGTCAACCTCTCGGCGCAGACGCTCCAGCGCGGCTCGGCGGCGCCCGAGGGCCTCTCGTTCTACGAGGTGGAGCTGCTCCGCTTGCTCTGGGAGCGGCAGGGCCAGGCGGTGAGCCGGGAGGAGATCCTGAGCAAGATCTGGGGGCTCGAGGCGAGCACGACCACCCGCACCATCGACAACTTCATCGTCAAGCTGAGGAAGAAGATCGAGCGCCGCCCCGACCAGCCCGAGCACATCCTGACGCTGTACGGCTTCGGCTACAAGCTCGTGCCCTGAGGCGTCCCGTCACTCGAGCTGCTCGAGCAGGTTCCGTAGATCCACCGCGACGGTCCGCGCCGGGTGGCGGAGCTCCTCGGCGGCGAGCGCCTTGACGTCGACGCCCCGCCGCACCTCGCGCGCCTCGAGGACGAGGGCGCCGGACGGGACCGCGACCGCGCCGAGCGGCGCCCCCGCCCGCAGGTTCGCGCCGCGGGCGAGCCCGGGCGTGATGGTGGCGAGGTTGCCGTAGACGAGGACGAAGGAGCGCAGTCCCGTCGGGGCGCGCACCGTGTGGAGCGTCAGCACGGTGCGGGTGACCAGCTCGCCGGTGAAGAGCACCTCGGCGTCGCCCACCTGCTGCTCGAGGCGCAAGGCGCGCACCTCGCCTTCGGCTCCGGCGGGCAGCGCGATCGCGACCGGAGACGGGGGCTCGAGCGGGAAGGGGAGCGCGGCGAGCCCGGTGGCGAGCAGCGGCAGCGGCCAGCGATAGCGGGATGGATCGGCGGGGCGGTTCGGCAGGAGCGGGATGTGGTCCCCGTCGAGCCCCGGCGCGGGAGCGAGCTCGTCGACGCCCGTGGCGGGGTCGCGCCCAGGGACGGGCACGCAGGCGCCCTGGTCCGGGAGGGTGTGCGGCGGGCAGGGCGCCGCGCCCGAGGGGGGCGCCGGGGCCGCCGTGAGCGCGGGCGGCGCCGCCTCTTCCGCGGAGCGCGCGACCCAGCCCGCCGCGCGCACGAGGACCACCGCCGCGGCGACGATCAGCGCAGCTCGCAGCAGCGGGCGCATGGCGACCAGGATAGCGCGCGCGGCGGCCGGGGAGGCCGTCAACCGCCCGCGAGGGCGTAGTACGCGCGTCTCGCCGGCACGCTCACCAGGAGCGCGCGGCGCTCGTCCGGGTCGGCGGGGGGCGGCGCGCCGGGTGGGAGCACCAGCGCTGTCAGCGCTCCCCCGTAGACGCAGCCGGTGTCGAGGCCCGTCGCGTGCCGCTCGAGCTGCAGTCCGGTGACCGCGTCGTGGCCGAAGACGAAGTGCGGCGGGCCTCGGTACAGCGCCGCCCAGTGGCGCCCGCCGAGGCGGGCGGAGGGGGTCCCGTCGCGGTGGAGCGAGCGCAGGTGCAGCAGGTGCTCCGGATCCTGCGCGGTGATCGGGATCCCCGGGAGCACCCCGGCGTGCACCACCCGGACTCCGTGCTCGGGCCGATCGAGCCACAGCGGCAGCGCCGCGAGCAGCGCTAGATCTGCGGCGTCGAGCTCGGCGAGGACTCGCTCGTGCGAGGGGCCGAGCCGAGGGCCCAGCTCCCCGCGCTCCCGGGCCTCCCGGGCGGCGAGGAGGCGCGCCTCGTGGTTGCCGCGGACCGACTCGGCACCGAGGGCCCGCACCGTCGCCAACACCGCCCGCGTGCTCGGCCCGCGCGCGATCAGATCGCCGACGAAGCAGATCCGGTCGTCCACGGTGGGGCCGAGCCGGTCGAGCAGGTCGCCGAGCTCGTCAGCACAGCCGTGCACGTCGCCGATGAAGATGCCGCGGCCCATGCGGCGGAGCGTAAAATCAAGAAAATGCTTGTCAATCGGCCCGCCCCGGGGCGAACATCGCGCCGCGGTGCGGTCAAGGGCCGCTGTAAAATAACAACCCCACCCCGGGGGCCCGAAATCCTGGAAATCGGGCTATCTTGCGGGGGCACCGGGTCGGATGATACGTCGGTTCGCGTCCAGCGTATCGATCAGTCGCCTAGGGAGGCCAAGCATGTCGCAGAGTGGGAGCCGTTTCATCATCGCCGCAGCGGCCGTCGCGTGCGCCACCGCCACCATCGGTTGTGGCGAAACCGTCAAGTACGAGCCGAAGCCCGCGCACAGCGGCTCCAAGGCCTCGCTCCCCGCGGTGCCGACCTTGCCGACCAAGCCGGTGAAGAAGGGGGACATGTACACGGTGTGGGGCGCGAGCCTGCACCTTCGAAGCATGGTCCACCACGAGTCGGTGAATCACCAGAAGCTGACCATCGAGGGCTGGGTCAACAAGACCAACCTGATGGACGCCCCCGAGTGCGCCGTGCACAAGTACGGCAAGGCCGATCCCGAGGGGTGCAAGCCGCCCGTGCCGACCTTCTGGCTCTGCGACGAGAAGGGCGACAAGCCCGAGGACTGCATCATGGTGATGGGCTGGGTGTCGAACTACGCCCAGGTCTGGAAGGCCATCGAGCAGTACGAGAAGACCAAGGACGAGGAGAACCCCGAGCCTGTCACCGACGACTACTGGGGCAAGGAGATGCCCCGGCCGCTGCCCGCGCCGGGCGGCAAGGCCAAGGTCACGGGCAGCTACACCACCACCTTCACCGGGGCCTCTCAGGGCACGGCCGCCGATCCGATCATGGGCATCCTCACCTACGAGAAGCTCGAGTGGATCGAGCCGCCGCCCGAGCCGGCCACGCTGCCCAACCTCGAGAAGCTGATGAAGGGCGGCGGTTGAGCTGATTCGGGTGGCCCGGCGAGCGCGCGGGCCAGCGTGGGCCCCGAGAGCCTCTGGGCCGCCCCCGTCAACGCTCGTGGCGCGCCGCGGGTGGGGCCCGCCGCGCGCCGGGTGGGCTTGCTGGCTCCTGCTGGCGGCCCTGGCGCTGCTGCCGGTCGGCTGCCGGCACTCCGTGCCCGAAGGCGCGCTCGTCGTCCGCTCCGTCGATGTGGAGGGGACCCGGGGGGTCGACCCTGGGCCGCTGCTCGCGGGCATGGCCACCGCGCCGTCGCGGCGCTTCCTCGGCGTCTGGGACGGGGTCGCGTTCGAGTACGAGATCTACGACGAGAACCTGCTCGCGCGGGATCTCGAGCGGGTGGAGCGCTACCTCCGGGCCCGCGGCTACTACGAGGGCAAGGTCCGCGCTGCGCGCGTCATTCGCCTCGAGGACGGGCGCCGCGTCCGGGTCGAGATCGAGGTCGTGCAGGGGGTGCCGGTGCTGGTGCGTCGGGTCGAGGTCGCCGGTCTCGACGCTCTGCCCTGGTCCGTCGGCAAGACCTCGTTCGCCGCCGAGGTCCTGCGGCACGTGGGGTTCCGGGACTGCGCGCTCGGCCCCGACGGCGTTTCCTGCCTGAGCGGTGATCTGTTCGACGAGGCGGTCTTCGAGGGCTCCAAGGAGAAGATCGCGGAGACGTTGGCGAACCACGGCTTCGCCTTCGTGCGTGTGGAGGCGACGGCGGACGTGGACGTCACCCACCACGCTGCCGACGTTCGCTTCGTGGTGACCCCGGGCCCGATGGCGGTCTACGGGGACATCACCATCGAGGGGCTGGAGCAGATCCCGGCGCGAAAGATCCGCGCGCAGCTCGCCCTCGAGGCGGGTGAGCCCTACTCGCGACGGGAGCTCCGCGCCGCCGAGGATCAGCTCGCGGCGCTGGGGCGATTCTCGGTGGTGGAGGTGCGCGAGGACCTGGGGCACCCCGAGCGGGCGGCGGTGCCGGTGATCATCCGCCTCAAGGAGGCGCACCTGCACGGCGTGCGCGCCGGGGTGGGCGCGCGCTTCGACGTGCTGCGGCTGTCGACGCACGTGCTCGGCGGGTGGGACAGCCAGAACTTCCTGGGCGGGATGCGCAGCCTCCGGGTGGAGGATCGCTTCGGGCTCATCTACTTTCCGCTGCGGGTGGGGCTCCTGGAGGGCCCCGTCCAGGTCCTCCCCGAGAACTCCTTCTCCACCACCCTCCGGCAGCCGTCGTTCATCGAGGGGCGCACGGAGGGGTTCGTTCGGGCGGAGATCAACGCCTACCCGGTGCTCTATCGGCTGCCCGACGGCGTGGACCCGAGCGACGAGCGCATCATCGGCTTCCTGGAGTTCCGCGGCTCCACCGGCGTGCAGCGGCCGTTCTTCGGCCAGAAGCTCTCCGTCGCCACCAGCTACAACCTGAGCGAGAACATCCCGCTCGCCTACCGGCGCCAGGGGCCGGATCCAGCGGGGCTCGATCGCGTGCGGGTGGGGTACCCGGAGCTTCGCATGATGCTCGACCTCCGCGACGACCCGATCGCGCCCACCTTCGGCCTGCTGCTCATCAACACCCTGCAGGTCGCGGGGGCGTTCGGTGACGGCGACGTCCGCGACGTGAAGATCCAGCCCGACGCGCGCGTCTTTCTCCCCGTGGCCCGCAAGGTGACCCTGGCGGTGCGCGGCTCCGTCGGCTGGCTCTTCCCTCAGGACTACGGCAAGACCCTCGATCCCGCCGCGGCCTCGACCCTGGATCCGGCGAGCGCGGAGGCGGTTCGTGACCAGGCAAAGCTCCTGTTCCGGGTCTTCTACTCGGGCGGTCCCAACTCGAATCGGGGGTATCCCTTCCGTGGCGTCGGCCCTCACGGTCCGCTGGGCTTCCTCAAGCCGACGACCGTGCCCTGCTCCTTCGACCCGCCGCCGGACGACCCGAACCCGGACGTCTGCAACCGCCCGCTGGGTGGGCTGACGCTCTGGGAGAGCTCCCTCGAGGTCCGCTTCCCGATCTGGGGCGCCGTCGGGGCGGTGGTGTTCGTCGACGCGAGCGATCTGACGCGACGGGAGGCGTACCTCCGGGCCACCAGCCCGCACCTCTCTCCGGGGGTCGGGGTGCGCTACACTACCCCCGTGGGGCCCCTGCGCATCGACGTCGGCTACCGGGCGCTCAGGACTGTGGCGGACGACGCGGAGGTGGAGCTCGCCGGGGAGCCCGATCCCGACCGGATCCTCGGCCTGCCGGTGGCGGTGCACCTCTCGCTCGGGGAGGCGTTCTGACCGGAGGTCGGCGCGTGAGCCACCCGGTCCCGCCCACCTTGGTCCCGGCGCCGACGCCGGGAGACCCGTCCGCCGCGGGCCCGCCGCGGCGCGCGGGCTGGGCTCGGGTGAGGCGGGCGCTGCGGGCGCTGGTCGGCCTGCTCCTGCTCGGTGCTGTGTTCGTGGCGGCGGCGCTCGGGGGCCTGCTCTTGCACCTCGGGACGCCGCCGTCGCGGCGCGTGCTGGCGAGCGCCCTGACCCAGGGGCTGAGCGCCCTGTTCGACGGCGATGTGGTCGTGGGCGACCTCGTCGCCGTCGGGACGCAGCGGTTGGTGGTGCGCAGCGTCGTCGTGCGCGACCCGGAGGGCGCCGTCGTGCTCGAGATCGGGCGCCTGCGCGTTCACGCCAACGGCGTCGAGATCGCCCGGCGTGCCCTGCTCGGCACCGGCAAGCAGACGCTCGTCATCGATCGTGTCCGCGCTGACGACGTCACCTGTGCCGTGCTCACCGACGACCAGCACGGGACGCCGTCGATCGCGCGCGCCTTCCAGCCGACGCCGAGGGCCCAGCCCAGCGCCGCCCCTGCCCCGTCCGGGCAGGAGATCCGAGTCTGGCTCCCCCACATCGAGATTGGGCGCGGGTTCGCCCGCGGGGTCTTTCCCGGCCTGCCCGCCGTCGAGGCGGACGTCACCCAGGTCAGGGGCTCCGTGCTGGCGACCCGTCGCGGTGCCGCCGTGGACGTGGAGCGCTTCGGCACGGTCGTGCGGGGCCTGGGCCGGGTGGAGTCGCGCGGCACCGGGGAGCTGCACGTGCGCGCTCCCGGGCGCATGTGGTCGAGCTTCGACGGGTTCGTGGGCGACGTCGGCGTGTCCGCCTGGGCCGAGCTCCACGGCAAGGTGGTGGAGGCGCGCGTGGACCTGCCACGCGCCACGCCCGAGGCCGTCCGGGCCGTCTGGGCGGCGTGGCCCTTCTGGGACGACGCTCGGGTCCATCTCGTCGCGCGCGGCGAGCTCCCGTCGCTCGCCGCGCAGGCGGAGGTGGATCTCGGGCCGACGCGGCTGCGCGCCGACGGCCACCTGCGCCTCTCCGGTGACGTCGGCGTCCGCGCCGATCTCGAGGCGCAGCATTTCGATCTGCGCACCCTGGTGCCGGCGTCGCCGCCGACGGACATCGGCGCCAGCGCGCAGCTCACCCTCTTCGAGGGCGACGACGGACTGACCGTGAAGATCAACGGCATCACCACGCCGGCGACGATCGGCGCCGTGGACGTGCCGGCCACGGACCTCACCGGGGCGCTGGTGGCCGGGGTCTTCGGCGGTAAGGCGACGCTGCACGAGCGTGGCATCCCCGTGAAGGTGGACCTGGACATCGGACGGGACGGGGCCGTGGATCTCGCGCTGCACGCGCGCACGTTCCGTCTCCAGCGCGCGCCGCGGATCGCGGCGCTCACCGCGGCCGACGGTTTCGCCGACGTGAAGGTGACCGGGCGCGTGGTCGACGCCCAGCTCGACGCCACCGTGGACGGGACCATCGACGCCTTCTCGCTGGGTGAGCTCGCGGCGCGGCGCGCGCGGGTGACCGGGCGCGTCTACGGGCCCCTCGCGACGCCGGCGCAGCTCGGGGTGGACCTCCGCGTGGTCGCGAGCGGGGTCCGCTCCTCGGGGGCCTCCTTCGAGCAGGTCGACCTCGGCGTGTCGGGGCCCGTGCGGCGCCCGCGCGTGCGCGCGCGCCTGACCGACCCGCGCGGCCCGAGCTTCGAGCTCGACGGCACGGTCGAGCCGTTCGCCGGGCGGGCTGCGGGGCTGCGGGTGGCTGTCACCCGGGGGGGCGTGCGCGTGGAGGGCAAGGTCGATCGGTTCGCGGTCGGTTCGGGGGTCGTGTCCATCGAGGGGCTCGAGCTCCGCGGCGCGGGCGGGAGCCTCGCGCTGGACGCTGCCATCGACGCCCGGCGCGTGGTGATCAAGTCGAGTGGGCAGGGCGTGGACCTCGCTGAGGTGGCGCGCGTCGTGGGGCTGCCGCCGGGTCTGGTGACCGGGCGGGTCGAGGCCGCCAACATCGACCTGGAGATCTACCAGCAGGCGACGCGAACCTCGCGCGGTCGCGTTGCCCTGGCCCTCGACGACGTCGCCGTGCTCGGGCTGACCGACGCTCGGCTGCGCGTCGAGGGCACGCTGGAGCACGACCAGCTCGACGGAGATGCGGAGCTCGTGGTGCCCGCGCTGGGGGCGGCGACGCTCGATGTCGGCCTGGTGCTCGGCGGCCCCCCCCTCGACGCGGAGGCGTGGAGCGACGCGACCGGTGCGACCGAGCTCCGCCTGGCCGGCGTGGATCTCGCGGAGGTTGCGGCTTGGCTCGAGCCACGGCTCGGTGGGCTCGGGCTCGCGGGGCGCGCGAGCGGCGCGCTGCGCCTCTCGCGGGAGGACGCCATGGCCATGCCCGACATCGACGCGGTGGCGACCACCGAGGGGCTCGTGGTGCGGTACGGCACGGACGAGTACCGCGGCGTCGACCTCGGCGCCATGACGCACGTGGACGGGGGGACCGGCGAGGCGGGGCTTTCGGTGAGCGCGGGCGTTGCGGACGGCCTGTTCGCGAGCGGGCTCGCCGTGGTCGAGCTCGATCTGCCCGCATTGGCGGCCGAACCCGAGCGAGCGGCGGAGCTCCTGCTCGCCTCCCGCGCCCAGGCGACCGTGCGCGTGCCGTCGCGCTCGCTCACGGCGCTGCCCGAGTTCGTCCCGCCCCTCGGGCTCCAGGGGGCCGTGGACGGGAGGATCGAGGGCACGGGCACGCTGGGCGACCCCCTGCTCGTGGTGGTGCTCGACGCGCGGCAGCTGCGCGCGGTCGAGGGCCCCTTCCGAGTGCCGCTGGACGGTTCGGCGACGGTGACCCTCCGGCCTCGTACCGGCGTGGTGGGCGCCAACGCGGAGGTGCGTCACGAGGGCAACCGGATCGTGTACGCCACGGCGGAGGGGACGTTGCCGCTCGAGGCGGCGCTTGCCAGCGGGCCGCGGGAGCTCGCCGAATGGACCGGGGTCGCGACCGCCCGGTTCTTCAACCTCCCGCTCGGCATGGTGCCGGGTTTCTCCGATCTGGGCATCCAGGGCGCGGTGCGCGGCGCCGTGGCGATCGAGCGGACGGAGGGCGACCCGCAGCTCCGCGGCGGGATCGACGTGCAACAGTTCGCCGTCAACGGCGCGCCCCTGGGCGCGGCCAGCGTGCGGCTCGAGCCGACGACGGAGCAGGTGGAGCTCTACCTGGCGCTCGACGAGGGCGCCCGCGTCGCGGGGGTGGACGACAGCCCCAACCGCCCGCCGCTCGCCGCGGGGGTTCGCGGCGGCCTCCGCTGGCAGGACGGGATCCCCTCGCTCGACCCGGCGGTCCCCATCCAGATCCACGCGCAGGCCGACGCCCTCGACGCGCGCACGCTCACGCCGGTCGTGCGCGGCGTCCTGACCGAGCTCGCCGGGCGCGTCGACGGGATGGTCCACGTCACGCTGCGGGCGACGGAGGTGCCGGCGCCGAGGGCAGCGCTCGAGGGGGCGCTGGCGTACGGCGCCGGCGAGCCAGCGGCTCCGGTCGCGCCCGCCGCGGCGAGCGACTCCGCTCCGCCCCCGACCACCGCCTGGCGCGCCGGGATCGAGGGGGCCCTGGGGCTCAGCGACGGCGCCCTCCAGATCGCGGAGCTGGGGCTCCGAGTCACCGACGCCACGCTCCACGCGCGGGCGGCCATCCACGGGCAGCGGACCATCATCCACGTGACCAAGATCGAGGGGAAGGCCCGCAGTGCCACGCCCAACGTGAAGGGCTGGGCCGAGCTCTACCTCGACTGGGAGGGGCTCGCCGGGGGCAAGGGCGCGCTCGCCGCGACCGAGATGCCCGTCCCGATCGGCGGCGTGTCGCTGGCCACGATGACCGCGCAGAGCACCTTCGACCTCGAGCGGACGCCGGAGGCGATGCGGGTCGAGGTGCGCTTCGAGCGCCTGGAGGCGAGCGTGCCGCTGTCGGCGACGCGCTTCGTGCTCGACACCGACGATCACCCTGACATCACCATCGCGCAGCCGCTCCGTCAGGACCGCGCCGTGGGGGACGAGGGATCGACGCCCTGGCACCTCGCGTTCGACCTCGGCGCGCAGGCGCGGGTCGTGCAGAGCGACTTCGTGATCCCGCTCGGTGGGCGGCCCGAGCTCCACCTCGGCGCCGAGACGGCGCTCAGCGGCTACGTGGACCTCGAGCCCGGGGGACGCCTTCCGATCCTCGGCAAGACCTTCCGCGTCGAGAGCGGGCGGGTGAGCTTCGATCCCGAGGACCCCGCGAACCCCAGCCTCAACGTGGTCGCCAGCTGGAAGACCACCGAGGCGACCGTGTTCCTCCGCATCCTCGGGCGTTGGGAGAGCCCCAAGCTGAAGCTCGAGAGCGAGCCCCCCTACACCGAGGACCAGATCTTCGTGCTCCTGCTCGGCGGCTCGCTCGACGACGCGCGAGCCTCCCAGCAGGGGACCCAGATCCAGGCCGCCTACGGAGCCGCGCAGGTGCTCGGGATGGGACAGCTCTTCGCCGGGACCGCGCTCTCGAACGTCGAGGTGAGCCCCGACACCGAGGCGGGCGCGACGCGGTACCGGGCCTCCTATCGCGTGAGCGATCGGGTCCGTCTGGAGGGGATCTACCAGCCCGAGAACCCGGCGTCGGCGGGGCCGAGCGATGCGGCCGACAGCACGGGCGGAACGCTCGACGAGGCGCGGCGGCGCGACTCCTTCGCTGCCGCCGTGGAGCTCGGCCTCGGTCAGGGGTGGTTCCTGCGCACGGAGGCGGGCAACGCGAGCGCCGAGGCCGACGTGCTGTGGCAGTATCGGTACTGAGGCCCGGTTTCGGCCTCTCGGACCGAATGCGCGCGGGCACGGAGCCCTTGCGTGGAGCGGGGCGAGGTGGAAGGTTGGGCCCGGACGCCGAGTGTCGCTCCCAGGGGGAGGGGCCCGCTCTCCCGGTGACACCTTGTACTTCGACCGACAGACCTGGCGGGCGCTCCGCGCCGCGGCCGCGCGAGAGGGCCCCCGCCGGCGGGCCTATTTCGCCGCCACGCAGGCGGTCCTCGGCGCGGCTCGTGGCGTCGTGTCCCTCGGACGCCGGCTCGACGATCTGTTCTACCCCGGGTACTCCCGCGTCGCGGTGCGGCGGCCGGTGTTCATCTACGCATCGCCCCGCAGCGGCACCACGGTGCTGCACCGCCTGCTGGGGCTCGACGAGGCGCGCTTCACGCACGTCAAGCTCTACCAGACGATCCTGCAGAGCGTGACGCTCACGCGCGCGGTCGAGGCGGTCGGAGCGCTCGACCCCCTGCTCGGCGGGCGGCTTGGGCGGGCTCTCGACGCCGTCGACTCGCGCTTTTTCGGCGGCTGGCGCGACGTGCACCCGATGGGGCTCCGCCAGGCGGAGGAGGACGAGATGTACTTCCTCCTCTCGCTGCTCAGCCCCGGCGCCGTGCTCTTCTATCCCTGGATCGGGGCGCTCGAGCGCGCCTTCTGGCTCGACCGCGTGGAGCCCCCCGCCCGGCGCGCGGTGATGGAGGACGTCCGGGCGGGGATCCAGCGGCACCTCTACGCGGCCGGTGCAGGGCGGACGTTCCTCGACAAGTCGGTCCTCCTGCCGGGGCGGATCGAGGCGATGCTCGAGACGTTCCCGGACGCGCGCTTCATCTACCTGGTGCGGAATCCCTACGACGCGATCCCGTCCTTCGTCAGCATGTTCTCGTCGGTCTGGCGGGCGCTGTGGCCCGAGCGGCCGCGGGCGACTCCCGAGACGCGCGCGCTCGCCGAGCTGGCGATCGAGTACTACCGTAGTGGGCTCGCGGTGCGCGGCCGCCTGAGTCAGGACCGCTGCTTCGTCCTGCGCTACGAGGATCTCGTGCTGGCGCCGCGGCGCCAGGTCGAGCGGATCTACGCCCATTTCGGCTGGGAGATCAGCGACGACTTCGCGGCGCGTCTGGCCGAGCAGGACGGCGAGTTGCGCAGCTATCGCCCGCGTCACCGGTACGCCCTGGAGGAGTACGGCCTCACGCGGCGCGAGATCCGGGCCGCGCTGCCCGCGGTGTTCGAGGAGTTCGGCTTCGATCGGGGGCTGGCCGAGCCCGAGCCGGCCGAGGATCCGTGGGCCGAGCCCCAGCCCGCCGACCCCGGCGGCGCCGAGTGAGCTCCGAGGAGCGCGCCCGAGCCTCGCCGCGCGCTTCCGCTCGGCGGTGAGGTAACCTAGGCTGGGCCGCGTGCGACCGCCGCTGCGTGTGCCGGGCTCCCGGCTGGTGTCGGGGCAGCTCGTGCTGGACCGCGAGGCGGCGCGCTACGTCGCGCGGGTCCATCGCCGGCGGCCGGGGGATCGCCTCCTGCTCTTCGATCCCGAGGCGCGGCTCGAGGCGGACGCCACCGTGACGGCGTTGGGGCGCGAGGTGCGCGTCCTGGTCGAGCCGCCGCGCTCGGCCTCGGGCCCGGGGGCGCTCCCCGTCACCGTGCTGCAGGCGGTTGGCAAGGGGGATAAGGTGGATCGCGTGGTGCGCGACGCGACGGCGCTCAACGCGGCTCGCGTCGTCGCCGTCCAGACCGCGCGCTGCGTGGGAGACGCGGCTGCCCGCGCTCCCCGGCGCCAGGAGCGGTGGCGGAGCGTGGCGGTGCAGGCGGCGCGGCAGTGCGGCCGCGGCGATCTCCCGGAGCTCTGCGGCCCCTGGTCGCTCGAGGAGGCGCTCGAGCGGCTGGAGGCGGGTCCCGGCGTCGGCGTCTGCCTCGATCCGGGCGGGGGCGCGCTCTCGCCGGCGCTCGACGCCTGGCAACCGCCCGAGCCCCTGGTGATCGCGATCGGCCCCGAGGGTGGTTTCACCGCTGAGGAGACCGAGCGGCTGCGCTCGCGCGGGTTCACGCTCGCGCGGCTCGGCCCCTTCACCCTGCGCACCGAGGCCGCCGCCGCGGCCGCCCTGGGCGCGGTCGCGGCGGCGTTCGAGGGGCGGTCCCCGTCCTGACGGCCGCGTCAGGACGGCCGGCTCGGTTCCCCGGGGGGCCGTTCGTGGCTGGACGGCCACGGTGGCGTGGCGCCGCACCCGCACCCCGGCCGCCTGGCTCCCCGGGATCCGGCCGGATCCCGCGGTTCGGCTCGCGGCACGCGCCGTGCTGGGGGGAGGTCATGCTCGCCGCCTTGCTCCCCGCCATCGTCGCGCTTGGGATCTTCGTGAGCACGCTCCGCATCCAACGCGTCGGGGTGAGCGAGCGCTTGCGACCGACGGGGTGTTCGGGTCACGCTTAGGGCGCCGTGTCGGCTCCCCCGCCGACTGGCCAGATGAGCGACCGCGCCATGGACCTCGAAGACCCCGCATCCACGGAGCTCGTCGCGGGCAAGTACCGGCTGCAGCGGCTGCTCGGTCGGGGCGGGATGGGATCGGTCTGGGAGGGGGTTCACGTCTCGCTCGGCACGCGGGTGGCGGTGAAGTTCATCGAGGCCGAGTATGCGGACAGCCCCGAGGCGCGTGCGCGCTTCGTGAACGAGGCCCGCGCCGCGGCGACCCTGCAGAGCAAGCACGTGGTGCAGGTCTACGACCACGGCCTGATGCCGGACGGGCGCCCCTACATCGTGATGGAGTTTCTCGCCGGCGAGCCGCTCGACGTGCGCCTCGATCGGCTCGGGCGCCTCGCGGCCGCCGACACCGTGCGCATCGTCCAGCAGGTCGCGCGGGCGCTCGGCAAGGCGCACCGCGCGGGGATCGTGCACCGCGACCTCAAGCCCGAGAACGTCTTCCTCGTGTGGGACGATGAGGAGCAGACGGACGTCGCCAAGGTCGTGGACTTCGGCATCGCTAAGTTCACCTCGCCGAGCATGGGCGTCTCATCCTCCACGCGCACCGGATCGGTGCTGGGGACGCCGTACTACATGAGCCCGGAGCAGGCGCGGGGCCTGCGAACGGTCGACTATCGCACGGATCTCTGGGCGCTCGGCGTCATCGCTTACCGCTGCCTCGTCGGGGCGCTCCCGTTCACGGGCGAGGCCGTGGGCGATCTGCTGGTGAAGATCTGCACCGGTCCGCTCCCGGTCCCCACCCAGCTCGTGCCCGAGCTTCCCGCCACCTTCGACGCCTGGTTCCACCGAGCGCTCGCGCGGGAGCCCGAGGGGCGGTTCCAGAGCGCCCAGGAGCTGACGGAGGCGCTCGTGGTGGCCCTCGGGGCGCCACGGCAAGAGCAGATCTCCGCGCTCGACCTGGGCGCCGTGGGCGGCGCCCTGCCGCTCGGCGCGGGCGGAAACACGCCGGGCCCGCTGCTCACCCCCGCGGGTGGGCTCGGGCTGCCCACGCCTTCGGGTCAGCACTTCGGCGGCCAAGCGCCGGTCCCCGTGGGCGCGGGCCCCGTCCCCGTGCCGGGGTTCTCGCTCCAGCTGGGGGGGCCGCAGCACTTCGTGGCGGACGTACAGACCGCCGCGCCCTTCATGCAGACCCCACCGGTCGGCGTCCCGCGCCCGGCCAGGAAGGGGGCGCTAGCGCTCGTTGCGCTGCTGGGGGTGCTGCTGGTGGGAGGGGCGGTGTCGGTCGGGGTCTTCCTGGTCCGCGGCGCCCTGGGCGCGGCGAGTCCGGCGGCCGCGGTCGAGTCGGCGCTCGCGGCCTCTGTCGATCCGGGCGCGCCGTCGAGCGACGTCCCCGCCGTCACCGTGGCGCCGTCCCCGCCGGGCGCAGGCTCGGCGGAGGCCGTGGCGAGCGCTGCCCCGTCGGCGAGCGCGTCCGCCGGGACGCCCGCGGGACCGGTCACGCTCGCGAGGGTTCCGCCGCGTCAGCCCCTCGTGGCACGCCCAGGGCCCAGTGCTGGTACAGCGTCTGCGGCGGCGGGCTCGCCGTCCGCTCGGCCGCGGCCGCGCCCCGTCACCGACGTGGGTTACTGAGCCGAGGGGGCGCGCGCCGGACGCGCGCTCACGAGCTCGACCGCCGGGGGTCCGGTCCAGCCGAGGCCCCGAACCCGCGCCCCGGGACCCGTGCCCGGTGATAATTCTTGACCTGACAGGCGGCCTGCCCCTAGCTCTGGGCCATGCGATCTCCGCTCGTTCCGCGCGCCGCCCGGCTGGCGCTCCTGTTGGCTTCGGTCGCCATGCCGGCGATCGTCGCGAGCCCCACGCTCGCCCACGCACAGAGCGCCGCGGACAAGAGCACGGCGCGCGATCTGGCGATCGAGGGGATCGAGGCCTTCGGGGAGGGCCATCACGCCGAGGCGCTCGACAAGCTCGAGCGCGCGCAGTCCCTCTACGACGCCCACGTCCACCTCGTTTACATCGCCCGCTGCCAGAAGGCGCTCGGCCGCCTGGTGGAGGCGGCGGAGAGCTACCGGGCGCTCCTGCGCAAGCCGCTCCCGCCGGACGCCTCGGAGGCCGTCCGTAAGGCGCAGGAGGAGGGCGAAGCCGAGCTGGAGGCGCTCGAGCCGCGCATCCCGCGCCTGCGCATCGACGTCACCCCCGCCGCCGCGCCGGATCTCCGGCTGAGCATCAACGGGCAGGTCGTTTCAGCGGCGGTCGTGGGCGTCGAGCGCCCGACCAACCCGGGCCAGACCGTGGTGCGGGTCGGGGCCACCGGCTACCGGACGGGCGAGGCGACGATCACCCTCGCCGAGGGGGCGCGGGAGTCGGTCGCGATCGCGCTCGAGGAGGGCGTTGGTGGACCGCCCGTGGTCGAGGGCGAAGCCGCGGGCGTCGCCGTCGCTCCGGGCGCCCCCGCTGCAGGAGCAGAGGCGGCCGGCTCCGAGGCGAAGGCTCCGCGGCGACCCGTCAGCTTCGTCATCGAACCGCGGGTGGCCGCGATCGCCCCCTTCGGTAGCGTGGGTGACAGCCCCCTGGCGGAGATCGTGCGCGGGGGCGGCGGCGTCGAGCTTCGGTTCGGCGTGCACTTCCTGCGGCGCTTCACGGGGCTGGTCATGCTTGCGGGTTACGGGCTCGGGCCCGACACGGGGTTCGAGCGCTCGTTCGCCTTCAAGGGGTTCGACGATCCCAACACGGAGGGCTTCAACGAGGCGGACGTCATCGACAGCGGACGCACGGGCGCCGTCGCGCTCGCCGACGCTGGCGTCGGGTTCATGGTGAGCTCCCCGCACCATCGGTACGGTTGGTTCGCGGAGGTGGACTTCCTCGCCGAGGCGATGGTCGGCTCAACCGAGGTCGCGATCCGGGACATGTACCGGGACGCCGGAAACAACACGGAGGGGCTCGAGTTCGCCGACTGCCAGGTGGACACGAGTCTGAGCGGCGGTGTGCTGCGACTGAGCGGCGGCGGCATCATCCCGGTCGCCAAGTTCCTTCAGCTCGCGCCGTACGTGTCGGGCTCGGCCGGGCGCTACGGTGACGTCACCCTGAGCGGGGACTGCGAGCAGCGCCAGTCGGTCGTCAACGACACCCTGCACGGCTGGCTCGGGATCGGCGTCGGCGGGCAGTTCCTCATCGCTGAGTGACCGGTCCGGTCGCGCGGCTCCCCAGCGGCGCGAGGCCCGCGCGCGGTCCCCATCGCTGAGCGACCCATCGGGGCGGAGGCGCTCGTGCGCCGCGAGGCCGGGGGGCCTTCGCGTCGCCGTGCCCGGGGTGCGGTTCGGACGGGTCGTTCGGACTCCGCCCCGGAGCTGAACGCACCAGCAGGTGAGGTCAATGGAGCCAGCGGCGCCCGCTGAGATTTTCGCTTTCTCGCCCGCCCAACGCATTGTTGACAGCCGCCCCCCGAGCCCGTAGAGGTTGAGCGGTTAGTGGGAAATAGTGGGATTCAGTGCACGCTATTCCCAACTAGTGGCAGAAGGCATGTTCCGCGGACAGTTCCCGCACAGCATCGACGCCAAGGGACGCGTCAGCGTGCCCGTGCGCTTTCGCGAGGCGCTGCTGCCCGAGGGACGGAGCCAGTTCGTGGTCGCGCCCGACCCGTTCGACCCCTGCCTGCACCTCTTCCCGATGCCCGCCTGGGAGGAGCTCGAGCGCAAGATCGCGGCCCTGCCCGGCCTGGACTCGCACGTCGTCCGCTTTCGGCGGCTCTACGTGTCCGCGGCCATCGAGTGCGACCTCGACCGGGTGGGACGGATGCTAGTCCCTCCGCACCTGCGCGAGCACGCCGCGTTGGCGCGGGACGTGCTCTTCGCGGGCACCGTCTCCCGCGTGGAGCTGTGGTCGCGGGAGCGCTGGGAGGCCGCGGTTTCGATGACGCCGGCGGAGTTCGCGGAGTTCAAGCAGGCGGTGATGGAGCAGATCCGGATATGACGTTACCAGCCATGGCGCTCGAGCCCGGTATCCCCTACTCGCACGTGACCGTGATGCGGTCCGAGGTGGTGCGCACGCTCGACCCGGCCCCGGGCGAGACCGTGATCGACTGCACGCTCGGGGGAGGCGGGCACGCGGAGGCTGTGCTCGAGTCCTTCGCGGGTGTGCGCTTGCTGGGCATCGACCGCGACCCGGCGGCCATCGCCGCGGCCTCGGCGCGACTCGCCCGCTTCGGCGACCGCGTCACGCTGGTGCACTCGACCTTCTCGGAGGTCGCCGCCCGGCTCGCGGAGCGGGGGGAGGGTCCGGTGGCGGCGCTGGTCGCGGACCTGGGGCTGAGCTCTGCTCAGCTCGACGACCCCACCCGCGGCATGAGCTTCCGCGCCGACGGTCCCCTCGACATGCGGATGGATCCTGACGCGGAGGTGACAGCCCTCGACCTCATCCAGCGGCTCGGCCAGGACCAGCTCGCCGACCTCATCTACCAGCTCGGGGAAGAGAAGCGCTCGCGCCGCATCGCGAGCTGCATCCGGCAGGCCGCGCGCGCGGGCGAGCTCGCGACGACCCTCGACCTTCGGCGTGCGATCGTGCGCGCGGTCGGCCCGCGCCGCGTCGGCGGCATCGATCCGGCCACGCGGACGTTCCAGGCGCTGCGCATCGCCGTCAACGCCGAGCTGCTAGAGCTCGAGGCGCTGCTGGCGGCTGCCCCTGCGCTGCTGCGCCCGGGCGGAGTAGCGGTGGTGGTGAGCTTCCACTCACTGGAGGACCGGCTCGTCAAGCGGGCCTTCGCCGTGCGTGAAACCTGGCAGCGGCTGACGCCGAAGCCGCTGGTGGCGACGGCAGCGGAGCAGGCGGAGAACCCACGCGCGCGCAGCGCCAAGCTTCGCGCCGCGAGCCGCCTCTGAGGAGCCCCCGGTGCGATCGCGCTCGTTCCTCCTGCTGTGGACGCTCGCGGTGGTGGCCGCGACGAGCGCGTTCGTCTTCTCGCTTGCCCTCCGGGTGCGCTCGATCGAGCTTGGCTACGAGCTCGGCCAGTCCCACGCGCGGGTGGCACGGCTGCGGGAGGTCAAGCGCGTGCTCGAACTCGAGCTCGCGAGTCACGAGACGCCCGAGCGCGTCGACTTCGTGGCGCGCTCGCTGCTCGGCATGAGCGAGCCCAGCCCGGATCGCATCCTCTCGGCGGGGCCCGAGCCCGAGGTCGACGAGGAGACCACGTCGGACCCGGTGGCGGTCGGCCCCGGCTCCGACGAGGTCGCGCCGATTGCCCGGCGCGGGGAGGAGGCCGAGCCGTGAACAGCGCCCAGCTCGCCGGGCAGCGCGGCCGGTGGATTCGGCTCCGGATGGGCGTCCTGTGCGGGCTGCTCGCGGTGGGGCTCGGCGTCCTGGTCGCATCCGGCCACCAGCTCATGATTGGCGACGGGGCGACCTGGCGGGAGCTGGCGGAGCAGCAGCGCCAGCGCCGGCTGCACGTCGTCCCCAAGCGCGGCACCTTTTACGATCGCAACGGGAGCGCCCTCGCCGTCACCGTGGAGGTGCCCAGCGTCTCGCTCGACGCCGTGGAGTTGCTGCGGGGTGTTGCCGGCCACGAGGTGCCCGGCGTGGCGCGCGACGCGGCCAACGCCATCGGTCAGGCCCTCGCGCTGGATCCGGCCGTCGTCGAGCGGAAGATCCTAGAGAAGCGCCGCTTCGCCTGGCTCAAGCGCCGGATCTCGGCGGAGGAGGCGGCCGCCGTGCGTGCGCTCGGCCTGAAGCGCGGCCCTGGGCAGCGGCGGATCGTCGGCCTGCTCGTGGAGGGCGAGGGGCAGCGGTTCTACCCGCGCCGGGCGCTTGCGGGGCCGCTGCTCGGGTTCGTCGCGCCCGACGGAGAGGGCAAGGACGGCCTCGAGCTCGGGCTCGACGACAACCTGCAGGGGCACGTGGAGCTGCTGCGTGGGCTCCGGGACCGGTCCGGTCGACTCCTGCTCGCCGACGGGGTGCAGGACGATCGCGCCCTGGCGGGGCACGACGTCCACCTGACGATCGATCAGGGCATCCAGTTCACGGCCGAGCGCGAGCTCGCGGCCGCGGCGCGCACCTTCGAGGCCACCGGGGGTTCGGTGATCGTCATCGACCCACACACGGGCGAGATCCTCGCGATGGCGAACTGGCCCGGGTACAACCCCAACGACTATCGGGTGAGCGAGCCCGAGGCGCGCCGCAACCGCTCCATCGCCGACACGTTCGAGCCCGGCTCGTCGGTGAAGATCTTCACCGTCGCGACCGGGCTCATGCACGGGGTGATCGGGCCCACTCAGCAGCTCTACTGCGAGAAGGGGACGATGCAGGTCGACAACGTCACCATTCGCGACACGCACCCGTCCGAGTGGCTCAAGATCGCCGACGTTCTCGCCATCTCGTCCAACATCTGCGCCGCCAAGGTTGGGCTCAGCCTGGGCGGCAACCGGCTCTACGAGGGCTTCCGTCGGTTCGGGTTCGGCGAGGCCGGCGGGCTCCCGTCGCCGGGGGAGGCGTCCGGGACGTTGCGCCCGCGCGGGCGACCGTGGGTGCAGGTCGAGACGGCTTCGGCCGCGTTCGGGCAGGGGATCGGCGTCACCAACCTGCAGATGGCGATGGCGGTGGCGGCGATCGCCAACGGCGGCGAGCTGATGGAGCCGATCCTCGTCAAACGGGTGACCACCGCCACGGGCGAGGTGGTGCGAGAGAGCACGCCGCGGGTGCGGCGACGCGCCATCTCGGCCCGGGTCGCCCGTACGATGGGGGAGCTCCTGGTCGCCGTCACCGAGGGCGAGGGCACCGGCACCGAGGCCGCGATCGAGGGCTATCGCGTGGCCGGCAAGACCGCGACCGCGCAGAAGACCGATCCACGGACGGGCCGGTACTCCCTCGACGACTACATCGCTTCGTTCGTGGGCTTCGTGCCCGCGGAGAACCCGGTGGTGGCGATCGCGGTGATGGTCGACGCCCCGCGGATCGATCACGCGGGGGGCAACGTCGCGGCGCCGATCTTCCGCCGGGTCGGGGCCATGGCGCTCACCTACTATGGGCTCACCCCGCACGGGACCCGACCGACGCCGGTGGCGGAGCTCGCCCAGGCCCCGGATCCGGCGCAGGCCACCTACGAGGCGCTGCGCCGCGCGGAGGGGCGGCCGCCGCCGGTGCAGGAGAGGGTCGTCGCGGGCAGCGTGGGCGAAGGCCAGGTCCGTCTCCCCGACCTGACGGGCTTCACGGTGCGGGAGGCCGTGCGCCAGGCGACCGAGCTCGGGGTGCGTCCCGAGGTGGTCGGGACCGGGCATTTGTGGCGGCAGACGCCCACCCCGGGGACCGTGATCTCCAAGGGAGAAAAGCTGACTTTGGTCTTCGAACCTGCCACATAGGTTGCATGCCCTCGCCCCCCCGCCCGCCGCCGGAGCTCGCCGAAATCGCGGCGGCGTTGGGGCGGTTCGGCGCCGTGGTGATCGGTCCGCCCGCCGCCGGCGCGACCGTGGTGCAAGACCTCCGGCAGGACTCGCGCCAGGTCCTCCCCGGGGATCTCTTCGTGGCCCGCGCGGGTGGCGCCACCAGCGGGGTTGGCTTCATCGGTGACGCCGTGGCTCGCGGGGCCGTGGCGGTCATGGTGGAGCGGGGCGTCGAGCTCGGCGACGTCGGCGTACCGTTGCTGCGTGTCGATTCGGTCCGCACGGCGCTCGGGTTCGCGGCCGAGGCCGTCCATGGTTTTCCGTCGCGGGCGCTGGGCGGCGTCGCCATCACCGGTACCAACGGCAAGACGACCACGGCCTGGCTGGTCGAGCAGGCGGTGCGCGGCGCGGGTGGCCGCGCGGCGCGGCTGGGGACGCTGGGGTTCGCGCTCGACGGGGAGGTGCAGGACTCCCCGCTGACCACGCCGGAGCCGGACGCGGTTTCGCGGTTCCTCGGGCGGGCACGCGCCGCTGGGGCGACGCACTTCGTGATGGAGGCGTCCAGCCACGCGCTGGCGCAGGGCCGCGTCGACGCCCTGGCGTTCGCCGTCGCGGCGTTCAGCAACCTGACCCAGGACCACCTCGACTTCCACGGCACCATGGCTGACTACGCGGCGGCCAAGGCGCGGTTGTTCGGCGAGGTCGAGCCGGGCGCCGCGGTGATCAACGTGGACGACGCCTTCGGCCGAGAGCTCGCGGGGCGAGCGCGGGGCCGGGTGCTCCGCGTGAGCCGCCACCCGGGGGCCGACGTCTTCCCCGCGCAGAGCCAGGCGGACGCGACGGGGACGCGGGCGCGGGTCGTGCTTCCCAGCGGCCGCGTGGAGCTCACGTCGCCGCTGGTCGGGGCGCACAACCTCGACAACCTGCTGCTCGCGCTCGGCATCGTCGAGGCGCTCGGGCTGCCGGTGGACGACGCCGTGCGGGCGCTCGCGGTGGCGCCGCCCGTGCCGGGCCGCCTGGAGCGGTGCGACGCGGCGGGCGACGACGTGGTGGTGCTCGTCGATTACGCGCACACCCCCGACGCCCTGGAGCGGGCGCTGGCGGCGGTCCGCCCGCTGACGCGGGGGGACCTGCGCTGCGTCTTCGGTTGCGGCGGCGATCGCGATCCGACCAAGCGCCCACGGATGGGCGACGCGGTGGGGCGCGGGGCGACCTGGGCTCTGATCACCAACGACAATCCGCGCACCGAGGATCCGCAGCGGATCGCCGACGCCATCGAGCCCGGCCTCCGTTCGCAGGGGATCCCGTACGAGGTCGTGCTCGATCGGGCGCTGGCGATCGAGCGCGCGGTGCTCGGCGCGGCGCCGGGGGACGTCGTGCTCATCGCCGGCAAGGGGCACGAGCCGTACCAGATCTTCGGTACCGTCAAGCGGCCCTTCGACGATCGCGAGCAGGCGCGGCGCGCGCTCGCGCAGCGGCGGGAGCGGGTGAGGCGCTGATGGCGACGCCGATCCCCGAGAACCGAGCCGCCTTCACCGCCGCGGAGGTGGCCGCGCTGACGGGCGGCGCGCTCCGGACCGGGACGGCGACGCGGGCGCAGGGGGTGGCGACCGACACCCGCGCCGCGCTCGAGGGCAAGCTCTTCGTCGCCCTGACCGGGGAGCGTTTTGACGGCCACGCCTTCGTGCCCCAGGCGATCGCCCGCGGGGCAGCCGGCGTCGTCGTCTCTCGGGAGGTGCCGGCGGCAGACCCCGCCTTCGTTGTTCGGGTCCCCGACACCCTCGCCGCCCTCGGCGAGCTCGGGCGCGCCCATCGGGCGCGCTGGGGCGGCCGGGTCGTTGCCGTTGGGGGCGCGGCGGGGAAGACGACCACGCGCGCGGTGGTGAGCGCACTGCTCGCCGCTGCCGTCGGCGACGCGGTGGCCTTCCAGCGCGGGAACCTCAACAACCTGATCGGGGTCCCGATGGTCCTGCTCGCCGTCGCGGCGCCCCAGCGCGTGGCCGTGGTCGAGCTGGGGACGAACGAGCTCGGCGAGATCCCCCGCCTGGCGAGGATCGCCGCGCCCAACGTCGCGGTGCTCACCCTGATCGCGCTCGAGCACACCGAGGGCCTCGGCGGGATCGACGCCATCGAGCGGGAGGAGGGGGCGCTCCTCGCCGCCCTCGGGCCGGCTGGGGTCGCCGTGGGCAATGTCGACGACGAGCGCGTGCGGCGCCAGCTCGCCGCCTGCCCGGCGGGGCAGCGTGTCGGTTACGGGACCACCGACGGGGCGGGCTACCGCGTGCTCGAGCGACGGCCGGAGGGGGTGCGCGCGGCTCGCCTCCGACTGGCCCGGCCCGCGGGGGGACCCCTGGAGGTGACGACCGCGCTGCTCGGGCTCCCCGGGGCGCTGGCGGTGGCGGGGGGCCTGGCGGCCGCGGAGGCGGTGCTGGCACGACCGCTGACCGCGGCCGAGGTCGCAGCGGGGCTCGAGGGCGCCGCGGCGCGCGAGCCGGGACGGCTGGTGCCGCGGGAGCTCGCCGACGGGACGCTCTTGCTCGACGACACCTACAACGCGAACCCCGGGAGCGTCTCGAGCTCCATCGGTGTGGCGCAAGAGCTCGCGCGGGACCGTGGCGCGCGCCTCGTGCTGGTGCTCGGCGAGATGCGTGAGCTCGGCCCGCTCTCCGTCGAGGAGCATCGCCGGCTCGGCGCGGCGCTCGCCGCGGTCGGCCCTGCGCTCGTGGTCGGGGTTGCCGGCGACGCAGTGCACCTGGTCCGCGCCGCCACCGCCGCCGGGGTGGAGGCGGCGTTCGCGGCCGACGTCGCGGTGGCGGCGGAGCTGCTGCGGCGGGGCGTGCGGGCGGGGGACGTCGTGCTGGTCAAGGGGTCGCGCGGCGTGCGCGCCGAGCGGTTGGTCGAGGGGCTCGCGGGGGAGCCAGGAGGAGCCGGATGATCTACGAGCTCTTGTACCCGCTGAGCCAGGAGTTCGGGTGGGCGAGCGTGCTCAACGTGCTCCGCTACACGCCGTTCCGCGCCATCCTCGCCATCATCACCGCGATGCTCCTGAGCTTTCTGGTGGCGCCCTGGTTCATCAGCAAGCTCCGCGGCAAGCAGATCAGCCAGATCATCCGCGAGGAAGGGCCGGAGACGCACCTGGTCAAGGCGGGCACGCCGACGATGGGCGGGTCGCTCATCCTCATCAGCGCCCTGGTGCCGACCATGCTCTGGGCGGACGTGAACAACGTCCTCGTGGTTTCGGCGGCCCTGGTCACGGCCGGGTACGGGCTCATCGGCTACCTCGACGATCGCCTCAAGATCAAGGGGCTCAACACCCGGGGCATGCCGGGGCGCTACAAGCTCCTGCTCCAGGTCCTGATCGGGGGCGTGGTGCTCGGCTACCTCTTTCTCAGCGACGAGGGGCTGCCGAGCGACTGGATCGAGATCCGCGGGCGCCTCAGCCTGCCGTTCGCCGCCTTCGCCAAGCACCCCGTCAATCTGCCGCTGTGGCTCTATTTCCTCTTCGCCCTGTTCGTGGTGGTCGGCACCAGCAACGCCGTCAACCTCACGGACGGGCTCGACGGGCTCGCCATCGGCCCGGTGATGGTTTCGGCGAGCGTCTACTCGATCTGGGCCTACGTCGCGGGTCTGGTCGCCTTCGGGCAGCCCGTCGCCAAGTACCTCGATATCCCGGGGTTCTACGAGATGAGCGAGCTCTCGGTCTTCGGCGCCGCCCTGATCGGGGCCGGGGTGGGCTTCCTCTGGTACAACACCTATCCGGCGCAGGTGTTCATGGGGGACGTCGGCTCGCTCGCGCTCGGGGGCGGGATCGGGATGATGGCCGTCCTCACCAAGAACGAGCTCTTGAGCATGCTGGTGGGCGGGGTGTTCTTCGTCGAGGCCCTGAGCGTCATCACCCAGGTCACCTCATACAAGCTCTTCCGTAAGCGGGTCTTCCTGATGGCGCCGATCCACCACCATTTCGAGAAACAGGGGTGGGCAGAGCCGAAGATCATCGTGCGCTTCTGGATCGTGTCCGTTCTCTTGGCCCTGGTGGGTCTGGCGTCGTTGAAGCTCCGGTGAGGCAGCGTGGAGCTCTCAGGAAAGCGGGTCGTGGTCGTCGGCTTGGGCCAGAGCGGTGTCGCCGCGGCCCGGCTGTGCCGCGCCCGCGGGGCGCACGTGGTGGCGACCGACTCGACTCCGCTGGAGTCCCTCTCCGCCGCCGCGCGGACCCTGGACGCGGAGCTTTGCGCGGGCTCCCACGTGGGGGTGCCCTTCACCACCGCGGATCTGATCGTGGTTTCCCCCGGGGTGCCGCCGCTGGCGGAGCTCGAGGCCGCCACCGCGGCCGGCGTGGAGGTGGTGGGCGAGCTCGAGCTGGCCTCCCGGTTCGTCACGGCGCCCATCCTGTGCGTCGGGGGCACCAACGGGAAGAGCACCACCACGGTCCTGCTCGGGGGGATGCTGGCGGCGGCCTTCCCACGGGTCTTCGTCGGCGGCAATCTGGGCACGCCCCTCGCCGAGGCCGTCGGGTCGAGCTTCGACCGCGTCGTGGTCGAGGTGTCGAGCTTCCAGCTGGAGCGCGCGCCGCGGTTGCGGCCACACGTCAGCGTGCTCCTGAACGTGACGGACGATCATCTGGACCGCTACCCCGACGCCGCCGACTACGCGCGTGCCAAGGGCAACGCCTTCGTCAACCAAACGGCCGAGGACTTCGCCGTCATCCCCCAGGACGACCCGACCTGCCGCGCGCAGGCCGAGCGGGGCGCCGCGCGTCGGGTCGGCTTCGGTCCCGGCGGGGATTTCGATCTCCGGGAGCACGAGGTGGTCGAGCGCGGCAACGGCGAACGGTACTCGCTCCGAGAGACGGCGCTCCACGGCGCCCACAACGAGCTGAACGCGGCCGCGGCGATCGCGGCCGCGCGGTCGACCGGGGCGCCGCCGGCGGCGGTGCGGGAGGGGCTGGCCGCCTTCCGGCCGCTGCCCCACCGGATGGCCCTGGTCGCCGAGGTGGATGGCGTCCGCTACTACGATGACTCCAAGGGCACCAACGTCGGCGCGTCGGTCACGGCGCTCCGCGGGCTCCCCGAGCCGCGGGTGGTGCTGATCGCGGGGGGCCGCGACAAGCTCGGCGCCTACGATGACCTGGCGGCGGCGCTCGCTGCCCGGGGGCGCGCGGTGGTGCTGATCGGGGAGGCCGCCGATCGGATCGCCGCGGCGGTCGGGGATGCCGTGCCCGTCGCCCGAGCTGCGGACATGGCCGGGGCGGTCACCGTCGCGGCGCGGCTCGCCCGGACCGGCGACGCCGTCCTGCTGAGCCCCGCGTGCTCGAGCTTCGACATGTTTCGGAGCTACGCCGATCGCGGCGAGCGCTTCGCCGAGGCGGTGCGGTCGCTCGCGATGGCGCGCCGCGCGGTGCCTGCCGGGGGCGCGCCGTGAGCGCGGCCTGGGCGGGGCTGCGCGGGCTCTTCGCCCGCACCAACCGCACCGGTCCAGTCGACCCCGTCCTGGCGGCGCTGGTCATCGCGCTGATCGGCTTCGGTGTCGTGATGGTCTACAGCGCGAGCGTCATCGAGGCGACCACCGACTTCGGTGACCCCGAGTTTTACCTCAAGCGCCAGGTCATCTATGCCGCAGCGGCGCTGGGGGTGATGGGGATCGTCTCGCACATCGACTACCACAAGCTCCGGCCGTTCACCTACCCGGGCCTCGCGCTGGTCGCCATCCTGCTCACGCTGAGCGTGCTCGGGTTCGGGCACACGGGCGGCGGCGCCGCCCGCTGGCTCGCGCTTGGTCCCATCCACGTGCAGCCGTCGGAGGCGGCGAAGGTCGTCCTCATCATCTGGCTCGCGTACTCGCTCGACAAGAAGCAGGACAAGGTCAAGACCTTCTGGGTCGGTGTGCTGCCGCACCTGCTCATCGCTGGCGTGCTGATGATCCTCTGCCTGAAGCAGCCGGACTTCGGCGGCGCCGTCGTCCTGCTGGCGCTGACCTTCACCATGCTCTTCGTCGCTGGTGCGCGCCTGCACTGGCTCGTGCTCGTCAGCATGGTCGGATCGCTGGCGGGCTACTGGCTGGTTCGATTCCGGGCCTACCGCTGGGACCGAATCATGGCGTGGTGGGACATGGGGGAGCACCGTCAGGATCTCGCCTACCAGCCCTTCCAGTCGGTGATGAGCTTCGGCTCGGGCGAGTTCGGCGGACTCGGGCTCGGCAAGGGGCTGCAGGTGCTGTACCTCCCCGAGGCGCACACGGACTTCATCTCCGCCATCATCGGTGAGGAGCTCGGCTTCCTCGGGATCCTGGGCCTGTGCACGGCGTACCTCGTCATCGTCGCGCGCGGCGTGCGCACGGCGCTGCTCGCCGAGGACGACTACGGATCGCACATCGCCTTCGGGATCTCGGTGCTGTTCGGGCTCCAGGCGCTGCTCAACCTGGGCGTCGCGATGTCGATCCTGCCCACCAAGGGGCTGACCTTGCCCTTCGTCAGCTACGGAGGGTCCTCGCTCCTGGTGAGTGCGGCGGCGATGGGGATCCTGCTCAACGTCTCGCGGGGTCGAGTGTCGGCGCGGGTCCGCGACGGCGGTCGGAGCCGCGGGTCGGAGGTGAGCGCGGTGGTGGCGACGGCCGCGGGGTTCGGCGCCCCGGGCCCGGGGGTGGCCGCCTCGCGCGGTGGTGGTGGGCGGCGCCGTCCGGGCGCGATGGCACCAGGTGAAGCATGACAGAGCCGACCATTCTCTTCGCGGGGGGCGGGACCGGCGGCCACGTTTACCCGTTGCTCGCGGTCGCCGACGCGCTCTCACGGATCGCGCCCGAGGTTCGCGCGGTGTTCGTGGGCACCGACCGCGGCCTGGAGGCGCGGGTGGTCCCCGAGCGGGGCTACGAGCTGGTGCGGCTCGAGGTCGTCCCCATCCGCGGCGGCGGCGTGGCCGGAGTGGTGCGGGGGGTCGGCAAGGCAGCGACCAGTCTGCCGGCGGCGGTTCGCTTGCTCCGCGAGCGACAGCCGTGCGCCATCTTCTCCGTGGGAGGCTACGCCGCTGGCCCGGTGTCGCTGGCGGCGCGGGTACGGGGCACTCCGTTGGCGCTGCTGGAGCCGAACGCGGCGATCGGGCTCACCAACCAGCTGGTGAGTCCCCTGGTGAGCCGCGCGTACACCGCCTTCTCGGGGCCGGAGCGCCACTTTCGGGCCAGCGTTGTGCGGCGGACCGGGGTGCCCATTCGCGACGGCTTCCTCCCTCGCCCCTACGAGCGTTCGAAGAAGCAGCTCAACGTCCTGGTGCTCGGGGGCAGCCAGGGGGCCCGCGCCTTGAACGAGGCTGTGCCCCGCGCGCTCGCGCGCGCGCGCACCCCGGTGCGGGTCGTCCACCAGTGTGGGCGGATCCACGAGGCCGACACACGCGCGCGCTACGCGGAGTTGGGGGCCGGCGAGCGGGCCACCGTGGTCGCGTTCATCGACGACATGCCGGCGGCGATTGGGGCCGCGCACCTGGTGGTGAGCCGTGCGGGAGCGAGCGCCGTCAGCGAGATCTGCGCGGTCGGCCGCCCGAGCCTGCTGGTGCCGTACCCGTTCGCCGCGGCGGACCACCAGCGGCACAACGCCGAGGCGCTCGCCAATGCGGGCGCGGCGCTTGCCATTGGCAACGACGACGCGACGCCGGACCGGCTCGCCGTCGAGATCGATCGCCTCGCCAGCGAGCCGGGGCGCCTGGCGGCCATGGCCGAGGCGGCGCGCGCGTTCGGACGGCCCGACGCGGCGCGGACCATCGCGCAGGACTTGCTGGCGCTCGCGGGGCTCGGCGGCGCCGCCGCCGTGTCCAACGGAGAGGGACAGTGATGTTTCGCGGTCGCGTACGGCACGTGCACTTCGTCGGCGTCGGTGGCATCGGCATGAGCGGTCTTGCCGAGATCCTCCGCTCGATGGACTTCGAGGTTTCGGGGTCGGACCTGCGCGAGGGGGAGAACACACGACGCCTCGTCCGGCTCGGGGTGAGGATCGATGTCGGGCACCGCGCAGAGAACGTGCGCGGCGCGGACGTCGTCGTCTTCTCCAGCGCGATTCGCGACGACAACCCCGAGCTGGTGGCCGCCTTCGAGCGCGGGGTGCCGGTGATCCGGCGCGCGGAGATGCTCGCCGAGCTCATGCGGGTCAAGTACGCGGTGCTGATCGCGGGCTCCCACGGCAAGACGACGACGACGTCGCTGGTCGCGACCGTCCTGCGCGCCGCGGGGTTCGATCCCACGGTGGTGGTCGGTGGACGCATGGCGGCCCTCGGCAGCAACGCGCGGCTCGGCGCTGGTGACCTGCTGGTGGCCGAGGCCGACGAGAGCGACGGCTCGTTCCTCCAGCTGACGCCGACCATCGCGGCGGTGACCAACGTCGATCCGGAGCACCTCGATCACTACCTGACCTACGACGCGCTCAAGGAGGCTTTCCTCGCCTTCGTGGAGCGGGTTCCGTTCTACGGGCTGGCCGTTCTGTGTCTGGATCACCCCACCGTGCAGGAGCTGCTCCCGCGGGTCCACCGCCGCACGGCGACCTACGGGCTGAGCCCGCAGGCGGATTACTCGGCGCGGCAGCTCCGGTTCGACGGGCTCAGCACGCGCTTCCAGGCGCTCCGACGGGGGCAGCCGCTCGGGGAGTTCACGGTGCGCATGCCCGGGCGTCACAACGTCCTCAACGCGCTGGCGGTCGTCGCTATCGCCGACGAGCTGGCCGTCCCCCTGGACCTGCTCCAGGAATCGCTGGCGACGTTCACCGGCGTTGCTCGGCGCTTCACCGTGGTCGCGGAGGTCGGCGGCGTGGCGCTGGTCGACGACTACGGGCACCACCCTGCGGAGGTCGAGGCGACGCTGGCCGCGGCGCGCCAGGCTTACTCGGGGCGGGTCCTGGTCGCGTTCCAGCCGCACCGCTACACGCGCACGCAGCTCCTGTTCGACGACTTCACCCGCGCCTTCAACGACGCCGACGACGTCGTGGTCACCGACGTCTACGCGGCCGGGGAGCCGTTCATCTCCGGGGCGACGGGCGAGGCGCTCGCCCAGGCGATCGCGCGGCACGGCCACCGCCGGGTCCGCTACGCCGCCGACCGGGCTGCGATCGTGGCGCACCTGGCGTCGAGCGCGCGGCCGGGCGACGTGGTCATCGCCCTGGGCGCCGGCGACGTGAACCGCCTGCTGCCGGACGTGCGGACGGCGATGGAGGCGCGGTGCGGCGCCGCGTCCGGGGAGGGGACCGCGTGACCGCGCGACGGCCGCGGGGCCGCCACGACGGCGTCTTCCAGGCTCCCGTCGAGCGCACGGAGCTCGACGAGAGTCCGCCGCCCCCGGGCGTGGACCGCGGGAGGGGCGGGCCGATGCCTATCTGGCTGGTTCGCCTGGGGTCGGGGCTCAAGCTCGTGACCGGGCTCGCGCTGGTGGTCGGCGTCTCGGTCGTGGTGGCCTGGGGGGCGCAGTCCTACGCCTCGACCACGCCGCGCTTCGCGATCGCGAGGCTCGAGGTCGTGGGCAATCGTCGGCTCGCCGACGAGGCGCTGGCCCGGCGCGCGGGGGTCGCGGTGGGGGACAACCTCTTCGTGCTCGACGCCGTGGCGGCCGAGCAGGCCCTGCTGGCCGACCCCTGGATCCAGGAGGTGAAGGTGTCCCGAGAGCTGCCGAGCACGCTGCGGATCGAGCTGGTCGAGCGGGAGGCGGCGGCGATCGCGGTGCTCGGGGGCCAGTCCTGGCTGGTGACGGCGGACGGGGTCCCGTTCAAGGAGGTTTCGGAGGGGGACCCTTACGACCTGCCCCACCTCACCGGGGTCACGCCGGACGCCCTGGCTCAGGACCGGGACGGCGCGGTGGCGCGTCTGCGGACGGGGATCGAGGTCCTGCGGCATTACGGGCGGACCGCGCCGAGCCGCGTTCACGTCGCGCAGGAGGTGCACCTGGACGAAGACGGTCGGGTGGTCCTGACCGCTGGCAAGGAGGGGATGACGCTTCACCTCGGGCAAGGGCAATACCGCCGTCGGCTCCTGATGGCCGAGCGGATCATCGAACAGCTCAGCCGGCGGGGGCGGACGCCGGGGATCCTGTTCCTCGACAACGAGGCCCACCCGGAGCGGGTGGTGGCGCGGATGCGCTGATCCCCGGGGAGCGCCGAGGGGGGCCCAGGGCATCACAGAAGACCCAGGGCACCAAGGAAGACAGACCAAAGTGAAAATTTGGCCCGGATCCGGGGCACATGGCAGCGTCGGGGCCGTTCTCCGGTGGTCCCTTCGGCGGGGCGCCGTAACGAGGAGCCAGTGAGCGAAAAATGACCTATCTGGGGAACGCTGAGTCCGCGATCGTGGTCGGCTTGGATCTCGGCACCACGAAGGTGACCGCGGTCGTCGGCGAGGTCGACCAGGAGGGCATCACCATCCTCGGCGTCGGCAACGTCCCCTGCCGCGGCCTGCGCAAGGGCGTCGTCAGCAACATCGAGTACACGGTGCGCGCGATCCGGGAGGCGATCGACGCGGCCCAGACGATGGCCGGCGTCGAGATCACCACGGTGTACGCGGGCGTCGCGGGCAGCCACGTGCGGAGCCACACCTCCGACGGCGTCTGCGCGATCAGCGGGCGCGAGGTGACGCGCGCGGACCTCGAGCGGGTGCTGGAGGGCGCACGGGCGATCCCGGTGGATGCCGATCGCATGATCCTGCACGCCTTGCCCCGCGAGTACATCGTCGACAACCAGGATGGCATCCGCGATCCGATCGGGATGAGCGGGGTCCGGCTGCAGGTGCGGGTGAACCTGGTCACCGCCGCGACCTCGCCGGTGCAGAACGTGATCCGCAGCATCGAGCGCTGCGGGCTCGCCGTGGCGGACGTTGTCCTCGAACCCTTGGCTAGCGCCGAGGCGATCCTGAGCGACGACGAGAAGGAGATCGGCGTCGCCGTCATCGATATCGGCGGCGGGACGACCGATCTCATGATCTACGCGGACGGCGGGATCTGTCACACCAGCGTGGTCCCCGCGGGCGGGAACAACATCTCCAGCGACGTGGCGGCGGGGCTCCGCACCCCGATGGCGGAGGCCGAGCGCCTCAAGCGGCAGATGGGCTGCGCGCTCGGCCGGATGATCGCTGACGACGAGGAAATGGAGGTCCCCGGCGTCGGCGGCCACCCGCCGCGGCGGGTCGCGCGGCGGCTGCTCAGTGACATCATCGAGCCCCGGGTGGAGGAGATCTTCAGCGAGGTCCGGCGCCGCGTGGAGGAGACGGGCATGCTCGAGCAGATCAGCTCCGGCTGCGTCCTCACCGGTGGCGCCGCGCTGATGGAGGGCATGGTGGAGTGCGCCGAGGAGGTGCTCGGCATGCCCGTGCGGCTCGGGTTCCCGGTGGGGGTCCGGGGCATCGTGCAGTTGGTGCAGGGGCCGCAGTACGCCACCGGGGTCGGCCTGGTCCGTTATGGCGCCCAGCAGCTCTTGGACCACCCGCTGCGCCAGGGGACGCTCCCCATCGCGCGGCCCGCCGCCGAGGGGGCGCCGGAGCGCGCGGACGGCCGCAAGGGCAGAAAATTCTTGGACTGGCTTCGGGACGCCTTCTAGGCGTCGAAGTTGGCCCCGCTCGAGAAGAACACGGACAAGGAACACCACGCGCAGGACCGAAGGGCCGGGAGCATCCCAGGGGAAGAGGCAGCCCCGCTCACGACTCGAGGGCCGGTGCGGCGACCGCAAGACGGTCGCACCCCCCGGGAGGCAAGGACGATGAGTTTCTCCATCGAGTTCGCGGAAGATGCGCAGTCCCCATACCAGGCGCGGATCAAGGTCATCGGCGTTGGCGGTTCCGGGGGGAACGCCATCAACACGATGATCCATTTCGGGCTCGAGGGGGTCGAGTTCATCTCGGTGAACACCGACGCCCAGGCCCTGAACGCGAATCTCGCCGCGGAGAAGGTCGCCATCGGGGCCACCGTCACGCGCGGGCTGGGCGCCGGGGCCGACGCGGAGCGAGGGCGGAAGAGCGCGCTCGAGGACGTGAACCGCCTCAAGGATCTGGTCCGCGGCGCCGACATGGTCTTCGTCACTGCCGGCATGGGCGGCGGCACGGGGACCGGCGCGGCGCCGGTGATCGCGCAGCTCGCCCGGGAGGAGGGCGCGCTGACCGTCGGGGTCGTCACCAAGCCGTTCCCGTTCGAGGGCCGGATGCGCCAGCGGCGCGCCGAGCAGGGGATTGTCACCCTGAGCGAGCAGGTGGACACGCTCATCACCATCCCCAACGAGAAGCTGCTCCACCTCGCCGACGACGATCTGACCATGGTGGAGGCCTTCCGCAAGGCGGACGAGGTGCTGTACCAGGCGGTCAAGGGCATCAGCGACCTCATCACGCAGGACGGGATCGTCAACGTCGACTTCGCCGATGTGCGCACCGTGATGTGCAACATGGGCCGGGCGCTCATGGGCACCGGCATGGCCAAGGGCGAGGGGCGCGCGCGTATCGCGGCCGAGCACGCCATCTCCTCCCCGTTGCTCGACGACGTCTCCGTCCACGGCGCGACCGGCGTGCTCATCAACATCGTCGGCGGTCCCGACATGAAGATGCGCGAGATCCAGGACGCCGCGTCGCACATCCAGGAGCAGGCGCACGAGGACGCGAACATCATCTTCGGCGCCAGCATCGATGAAACCATGAGCGAAGCGATCAAGGTCACCGTGATCGCCACCGGGTTCACGGCGGCGGAGGCGGAGATCCCGGTCGAGGTCGCGGCCGAGGTGCGACGGGCCTCCGAGCAGGCGGCGCCGCGAGTGGCGAGCGCGCCGCCCCGCTCGGCGGCGCGCCCGGCGCTGAGTCTGCGCGAGCCGATCCCGGTCGCCCCCGCGCTGCGCAAGGCGGCGCCATCCGCAGCGGCGGCGCCGGAGGTGCGCAGCCGCATCACCTTCCCGGCGGTGCCGGACGGTGACGACTGGGACACGCCGGCGTTCCAGCGGCGCTCGCAGCAGCAAGGCTGACCGGGCGCCAGAGCAGCAATCAGCTTGATTGCCGCGACAGATCAACGACCTAGGGACCCGCGTCCTCCGGGTCCCACCCAGCCACCGCTGGGTGGGTGAGGGCGTGGGGTACCGAATTGGGAGCAGACTTCAGCCAAGGAGGCCTAGAAAATGCCGCCTCGCCCTGCACGGAGGCATTTCCCGGGCCTCCGTCGCTGTCGGCGACCTGATCGGTGCTCCAGGCGAGCTCTCCGGCGCGCTCTTGCCGGTGCGCCGGCGGTGTAGGTGCAGTCCTCCCTGTGCAGCGTGACCAGCTGCCCCGCGGCAAAGTGCCGCGGGGCAGCGCCTTTTTCGGGACTCCGGCGGGCGTTGCCTCAGGCAGCGTGGCGGACCGTGCGGACGCGCGTGGCGAGGTGCTCGAGCAGCGCCACGGTTTCGTCCCAGCCGATGCAAGCGTCGGTGATCGAAACCCCGTGCTCGAGCGCGCAGCCGGGGGTCCAGCGCTGGCTGCCCTCCACCAGGTTGCTCTCGACGAGTAGCCCCAGGATCGCGACCTGACCGTCGACGAACTGCTCGACGACGTCGCGGCACACGATGCCCTGCCGGCGGAAGTCCTTGGTCGAATTCCCGTGGGACGAGTCGACCATGACCGGGCGGACGAGCCCGGGCGCTGCCTCGCGGGCTCGGCGGGCGGCCAGCTCGACATCCTCGCGGTAGTAATTGGGGCGCGCGCCGCCGCGCAGCACGACGTGGCAGTCCGGGTTGCCCGAGGTCTTCACCACCGACGCGCGACCGTCGGCGTCGATGCCCAGGAAACTGTGGGGCTGCCCCGCGGTGATGAGCGCATTGACGGCGGCGTCGAGGGAGCCGTCGGTGCCGTTCTTGAAGCCGATCGGGACGCTGAGCCCGCTGGCCATCTCGCGGTGGGGTTGGCTCTCGGTGGTGCGGGCACCGATGGAGGCCCAGGAGAACAGATCGCTGACGTACTGCGGGGTGAAGGGGTCCAGGGCCTCGCTGGCGCAGGGGACCCCGAGGCGGTTGATCTCGAGCAGGATCTCGCGCGCGGTCCGGAGCCCGAGGGCGATGTCGCAGGTGCCGTCCCGGTTCGGGTCGTTGATCAGGCCCTTCCAGCCCACCGTGGTTCGCGGCTTCTCGAAGTAGGTCCGCATCAGGATCAGCAAGCTGTCGGCGTGGCGTGCGCGCAGCGGCGCCAGGCGCTGCGCGTACTCGACCGCGATGGCGGGGTCGTGGATGGAACAGGGTCCGACGACGACCAGGAGCCGACGGCGGTCCCGGCCGTGGAGGACCGCCCGGATCTCGTCGCGCGTCTGCACGACGAGCTGCTCGATGCGGTCGGTGCTGGCGAGCGTCTGCTTGAGCGCCCGTGGAGTGGTGAGCTCCTGGAAGGCGAGGACGTTGACGTTCTCGACGGGGAGGGGGGGCATGGCGGGGTTTCCTTGGGTGGTGCCGGCGAGGGGCGGCGATGTAGACCTGAAATGCAGCAAAGCCCCGGGCGGGGTGCCCGGGGCTCTCGGTTCGTCGTAGGGGGTCGGTGGTCGGCTACACGTACGACTGGGAGCTCCGGGCATCGCCCCGGTACCAGTAATACGTAAAGCTGACCGCACCCGACTGCATCGCGCTGGTTTGATAGCGCCCCTCTTGCCGCCGTGCAAGCAGAGGCTGCCCGGAGCGGCGCGATCCGGTTCGGATTCGGTCAGTCGCTGGCGCCGGCGGCGCCCGCAGCGCCGGCGGGGACGGCAGAGGCGCCAGCGGTGGCCGGTGCGCCGGCCCCCGAGGGCGCACCCCCGCCCGAGGTGGCGCCGGCGCCCGACCCGGCGGCGTTGGGGACCCCGCCGGCGGGGACGTACCCGCCCGCTCCGGCGGGCTCGCACGCCGGCTCGCAGGCGCTCCAGGTCCCGTCCACGCAGGTCCGCTCGGCATCGCAATAGGGCTGGCAGCTCTCCGTATCTCCGTCCTCGCAGATGGAGTCGCTGGAGGCGCCGCCCGTGGCGGCGTTCGCCGAGCTGTCGGAGTCGGCGGAGTCGCAGGCGACCAGGCCGAGGCACACGGAGGCCGAGAGCAGGGCGAACCGGACCAAGCGAGTCATGGGAGGCCGAGTCTACCGCGGTCCGCGCCTTCGACAACGTCCAAGCGCGCCGCGCCGCCCGTGGCGGTGGGGAGGTCGCGCCCGCATCGGCCTCGTCCTGACGCTCCGTTGACGAAGGCTGGTGACCTCGCGACGCCTGCGGCAGGATCCCGGCCATGGACGCCCAGGAGCTTCGCGAGGTCCTCGAGTTCGCGGTGGAGGCGGCGCAGCTCGCCGGGACCTTCACGCTCGGCTACTTCCAGGCGGACACCCCGGTCGAGCTGAAGGCCGACGACTCCCCGGTGACGGCGGCCGATCGCGGTGCCGAGTCGCTGCTCCGCGAACGCATCCACCGCGCCTTCCCGAGCCACGGGATCCTCGGCGAGGAGCACGGTGAGGAGATCGGCACCGCACCGGCGCGGTGGATCCTGGATCCGATCGACGGCACCGTCTCCTTCGTCTGCGGCGTGCCCCTCTACGCGGTGCTGGTGGGGTTCGAGTGGGAGGGCGAGATGCTTGCCGGGGTGATTCACCTGCCCGCCCTGCGCGAAACCGTCTGGGCGGCGCGCGGCCTGGGCTGCTTCTGCAACGGGCGGCGCGCGCGGGTGAGCACCGTCTCGCGCCTCGCGGACGCACGGGTGGTGCACGGCGGGGCCGCGTGGCTGGAGCGCTGCGGGCGCGGCGCGGCGCTCGGGCGCCTGCTCGCGGGCTGCAAGCTGGATCGCGGGTGGTGCGACGCGTACGGCTACGCCCTGGTGGCGACGGGTCGGGCCGAGGTGTCGCTCGATCCGGTGATGAAGATCTGGGACACAGCGGCCCTGCTCCCCGTGCTGGTCGAGGCGGGGGGAGAGCTCACCGACTGGAGCGGCCAGCGCAACCACCGTTCGCCCGAGGCCGTCGGGACCAACGGCGCCCTCCACGCCGAGGTCCTCGGGAGGCTCCGCGAGCCGGCCTGAACGCGCGCGTCGCGCGGGGGTGTGGGCAGGGTTCGGTCGGGGGCGGGGCGGGGGCCAGCCGCCGCGTCAGAGGTCGTCCGAGAAGAAGAGGCGGAAGACGCCCAGCGAGAGCCCGACGATCACCAGCGGTCCGGCGATCCAGAGCGGCCGGAAGGGGAGCTCCGGTAGCTCGCTGCCCCAAGCCTGGTAGGCGAGTGCGAGCCCGGCTACCACGATCCCCGCCACGATCAGCCCCGAGGGAAGGCGCAGGCGGGCGCGCAGCGATCCGACCGCCTCGCGCTCGGTCCGGGAGCGGGCCTGCGCCGCTCGCGCCTGCTGCGCCAGTTGGTCGAGGCCCCGGTGGAATCGCTCGCGCTCGGCGCCCCCCGCGTCTGGCGTCGGGGCGGGGGCTGCGGGGCGCGGAGCGAGCCCTCGAGCGATCGCGGCGCGGGGTGGCGCCGGCACCGGCACCGGGGCCGGCGGGGGCGGCGCCTCGTCCGCCGCGCCCCGGTCACGGCCGACCAGGGGCGCTGGGTCGACCAGCTGGGTGAAGCTCTCGACCTCGGCCAGTGTGTCCTTGGGGCGCGGGCCTGGCCGTGCCGCTCGGGGGGGCGCGGCCGGCGCGGGCCACTCGCCGGCGCTCGTCACCGATGACCGGAGGGCCTGGCGGAGGTTGGCGTAATAGTCGGCGACGGTGAGGTAGCGGTCGCGCGGATCGACCGCCAGCGCTTTGAGGAAGACCGCCTCGACGGCGTCGGAGACGTTCATCCCGAGCGCGCGCGGCGTCGGTCGCACCGTCGGATCGAGGGCGGCCCCGAGCATCGCCGCATGGTCCCCGTCGATGGGCGCGCGGCCCAGGATCGCCTCGAGCATGGTGAGCGCCAGGCCCCAGACGTCGGTCCAGGGACCGGTTTGCCCGAACCGCTTGGGCGCCCATTGCTCGGGGGCAGCGTAGCCGGGCGTAAAGGCCGACAGCGCGCCGCCCTGCAGGGACATCTTGCCCACGATGGCGGTTGCAGCGCTCTTGACCTTCGCGATCCCGAAGTCGAAAAGCTTGGGGATCCGTTTGCCGTCGATGGTTGCGATGAAGACGTTGGCGGGCTTGAGATCGCGGTGCAAGACCGAGAGCGTCCCATCGGCGGCGGGGAAGGAGTGTGCCTGATGGAGCCCCTCGGCGGCCGGCATGAGCAGCTTCGTCAGCTCGTCGAGCGGGAACGGCCCCCTCCCGTCCCCCAGCCGTTGTTGAAGGAGCTGCTCCAGCGACGCACCCTCCAGCCACTCCATGGCAAGGTAGGGCACGAACGGAACGCTCGCGCCGTCGAGCGTTCCGGCGTGCAGCGGGCGGACCACGGTGGAGATCCGTGCGGAGAGCCGGAACAGGACCTCCGCCTCGGCCCGGAACTGCTCGAGGAACGCGGCCTGGTCGGCGCCGGTCAGGGAGGTCGGGACCTTGAGGCACTTGAGGGCGACGGGGGCTCGGAATGCCTGGTGGTACGCCCGATAGACGACGGCGAAGCCTCCCTCCGCGACGGCTTGCTCCACCCGGAAGGCGCCGGCCTGCACCGACCCTTCGATGCAGAAGGGATCCCGGTCCGACATCGCAGCCTCCCATGGTAGCCAGCGCGCGCCGAAGCCGCACCCGTATCCGCGCGCCGGCGCCCGCGGTGTGCGTCTCCCCGCGCTGCCCGCGCCGCGCTGCCCACGCCGCGCTGCCCGCGCCGCGCTGCCCGCGCAGCAAGGCGGACCGGCGCGTGGGCCGGACGGCGCCGCGGCGGTGCGGTCGGCCGCGCCACGGTGCGCCGGGCCCTGGTCGACCTGTCCGACCTGTGCGATGACCTCCCGTCGGAGAGGCGAGCGCGCGCGATGTCGGACGTCCATCACGCAATCGGGCTCACGATGCACCAGCCGCCGGGGAACCTCCTCCGGCTGCACAACTCTGCGGAGCGCTGGGAGGTGCGCCAGATCCTCTGGGCCTACGCGCGGGTCCCGGAGATGCTGCGGAAAAATGGCGCCGGGGCGCGCCTGCACCTCATGTTCAGCGGCACGCTCCTCAAGCAGCTGGAGGACCCGGCCACGGCGGACACCTTCGGCGATGTCGTGGACGTCCCGGGGCTGCTGGAAGAGTACCGGACCGCGTCGGGGGCGGAGTTCCTGGGCTCGGGCCTCTTCCACCCCGTCTACCCGCTGATCCCGGCCGCCGACTGGCCCGCGCAGACGCAGTGGTGGCAGGGCCTCGGGCGCAAGATCCTCGGTCGCGACTGGTTCCCCGGCTTCTGCCCGCCCGAGATCGGGTTCTGCCAGGAGATGATCCCGCACCTGGTGGAGGCGGGGTACCGCTATGTCCTGGTGGATTGCCTCTACATCAAGCCGCGTCGCGACATGCGCTGGCACGAGATGCGCTTTCAGCCCTTCTGGTGTAGCTACGGGGGAAAGCGCATCGTCGTGGTGCCGGTCGAGCGCGAGCTCTCCAACGCGCAGTACAGCGGCACCGAGCTGTCTTGGTTCGAGCAGGAGATCGCGCAGCGCACGCAGCACTGCGACTTCCCCGCCCTCGTGACCACCTGGTCGGACGGCGAGAACGGGGGCTGGTTCCGCATGCCCGAGTGGCAGCACGGCTTCTTCGGGGTCTTCTATAACCCCTTGATGGAGCGCGCCCGGGCCGGGGAGCTCGCCTTCGCTCCCACCAGTATCAACGAGTTTCTGGACCGCCACGAGCCGCGCGAGGAGGTGGACGTGCACCGCGGGGCCTGGAACACGGGCAACCACTGGGGTGGCGACTTCACGCAGTGGACGGGATCGCTCCTGCAGAAGCGCGGGTTCGACGAAATCCACAACGCCAGCGCCTTCTATCATCGCACCAAGCGGGACTGGGAGCGGGCGGCGCCGATGATGGCCGAGCCCGAGGCGGCGCGGGAGCTCATTCACCAGGCATACGATCGGCTCCTGGTCGCAGAGACGAGCTGCAACTTCTACTGGGGCTCGAGCTGGGTGCACCGAGCCTTCGACGAGATCGAGCAGTGCTACTTCCTCCTGGATCAGGCGCGGCGGATGATGCCGAAGGAGGCCCTGGCGGAGCGCAGCGAGCCCGCGGGAGCCCAGGGGTCGGTGTGAGCTTGGCCGCGGCGGCGTCCGCGGTCGGGGACATCGATTGGGTCCGGTGGGTGCCGCGGGAGCGGGCCACGCTGGTCTTCGTGGTAGAGGGCGAGCGCGTCCTGCTGATCAGGAAGAAGCGCGGGCTCGGGGCCGGCAAGATCAACGGGCCTGGCGGCCGCCTCGAGCCTGGCGAAACCCCGCTACACTGCGCCCTGAGGGAGGTGCGGGAGGAGCTCTGCGTGACCCCCCTGGGGGTGACGGCGCGGGGCCAGCTCTCGTTCCAGTTCGTCGACGGGTACTCCCTCTTCGTGCACGTGTTCGCCGCGAGCGGCTGCGAGGGGGAGCCGACGGAGACGCCGGAGGCGCTCCCCCTCTGGGCGCCGCTCGCCGCGATTCCGTACGGGCAGATGTGGGCGGACGACGTCCTGTGGCTGCCGCGCCTGCTGGCTGGCGAGCCCTTCGTGGGGCAGTTCGTCTTCGACAGCGATGCGATGCTCGATCACCGGGTCTGGGCCCCCGACGAGGCGGAGTTCGCGGCGCTGCTGGATTCAGTGTTGATGCCTGGAAGCAAATGAGCGACGATCCGTCCGTCGTGGGACGACAGCGGACGGGAGGAGCGGGTCATGGCGTCGGGGTTTGGTGACCTTACCCGGGAGGAGCTGGAGTTGCGGCTGGCGGCCGCCGAGGCCCGGATAGCGGAGTGCGAGCGGACGCGGATGATGGTGGGCGCCACCCTGCCGCCGTCCGGGGGGCACGGCGACGGGGCGCTGTCCTCGCAGGCACAGCAGGCGCAGAAGCTGGAGAGCCTGGGGGCGCTGGCGGGCGGGATCGCGCACGACTTCAATAACCTCCTCTGCGGGATCCTCGGGGGCGTGGAGCTCGCGGTGGACGAGCTCGACGCTGCTCACCCGGCACGAGCCGACCTCGACATCGTGCAGCGCACCGCGCGGGAGGCCACCGAGCTCTGCCGCCAGCTGCTCGCTTACTCCGGCAAGGGGCGCTTCGTCATCGAGCCGGTGGAGCTGTCCGAGTTGGTCGGGTCCATGCAGAAGCTCCTGCGCGTTACCGCGCGGAAGAACGTGAACTTGCGCCTCGATCTGGCCCGAGGGCTACCGGCCGTGACCGCGGACGCCTCGCAACTCCGCCACGTCGTCATCAACCTGGTCGCGAACGCCTCGGAGGCGATCGGCGCGGCGCCGGGCACCATCACCGTCTGCACCGGGCTCATGACCTGTGACGACGTCTACCTCCGCACGACCTACCTCGACGACGTGCTCCGGCCCGGCGCCTACGTGTTCGTGGAGGTCGCGGACAACGGGTGCGGGATGGATGCGGCCACCCGGGAGCGCATCTTCGATCCCTTCTTCAGTACCAAATTCGTCGGGCGCGGGCTGGGTTTGGCAGCGGTGCAAGGGATCGTTCGCGGCCACGCGGGCGCGATCAAGGTCTACAGCGAGGTTGGCTCGGGGACGACCATCAAGATCCTGTTCCCGGCGAGCGCGGAGGCAGCGGCCGGCTGCCGGCCCGCGCCCACCGCGCCCGGGTGGCGCGGCCACGGGCTGGTACTGCTGGTCGACGACGAGCCCGTGGTGCGCGCGGTCGGGACGCGCATCCTCGAGCGGCTCGGCTTTGAGGTGCTCACGGCCGCCGACGGGGTCGAGGCGCTCGAGGCGTTCGAGCAGGTGCGGGATCGCGTCGTGCTGATCATCCTCGACATGACCATGCCCAACCTCGGCGGCGCGGCGACCTATCGGCAGCTTCGGGCGCGGGATCCGGGCGTGCGCGTCGTGCTGACGAGCGGATACAATGAGCAGGAGGCGACCAGCCATTTCAACGGGAAGGGGCTGGCGGCGTTCGTGCAGAAGCCGTTCCAGCTCGAGTCGATGCGCTCCACGCTCGAGCGGGTCCTCTCGGTTGGCGAGCCCTGAAGACGCGTCCCCGGGGCGCCAGCGAGGCGCGGCGCGCGCGGGCGTGAAGCCAGGTGTCGTCCCGCGCTGAGGCGGACTGTGCTGCGGCAGCCCTGGCGGCCGAACGCGGTCGGCCTTTCGTCCCGGGGCGGGTCTGCCTCGCCTCGCCGGTCCCAAGCGGCTCGACGCCTTCGTTCGGTCAAGGTCTGGCTGTCCGTTCGGTGTGGAGCCTGTATCATGGACCGTAGTGACGGGATCGCGGTTGAAGCCCGCACCCATCGACCTCAAGGCGGTGGTCCTCACCCCCGAGGAGGGGTTCGTCCTTTCGCGCCTCGACGGCCCGGTCGACGCGGCGCAGATCGCCGGACTCACCGGGCTCGCGCCGGATCGGGTCGACGCCATCGTCGCCCGGCTCGTCGAGGTCGGCGCTCTCATCCCCGGCGGGAGCTCGACGCCCTCCGCGCTTCCCTCGCTTCCCCCCGGCGGAAACGTCGCGTCGCGCTCGCCAGGGGGGGCGCTCGACCCGTTCGCCGGGGCGGACGGGCTCGCGGCGATGCCGCGGATGCCTCCGGCGCCCGGCGTGCCCAAGATCGCGCCGCCCAGCGGGACCTCGCGGCCTCGGGCGGCGTTGCCGATCGCGCCCGCTTCGCAGCGCGCCGATCCCATGACGGCGGGGCTGCCCGAGGAGCTCCTGCCGCCAACATCCGGGCGGGTCCGGCTCCCCCCGGGGCTGCCGGCGCTGTTCGATACGGGCGTCGAGGCGGAGGGCTCCGACGCGCCGGGTGAGCCGCTGATGCCGCGGAGCACGCCGGTTCCGCGCGCGCCACCCCGCGGGGAGCAGCCGGCGGCGGCGACAACGGGGCTGCCGGAGGGCGTGACGCCGTACGAGGGCGAGGCGCTGCCGGAGGGCGTGACGCCGTACGAGGGCGA
>CAYZQO010000014.1:93309-96257 GCA_964480725.1 uncultured Polyangiaceae bacterium
TGACGCCGTACGAGGGCGAGGCGCTGCCGGAGGGCGTGACGCCGTACGAGGGCGAGGCGCTGCCGGAGGGCGTGACGCCGTACGAGGGCGACGCGCTGCCGGAGGGAGCGATGGACTCCGCGGGCGAGGCGCTGCCGGAGGGCGTGACGCCGTACGAGGGCGAGGGGTTTCCGGATGGAGCGATGGCCTCCGAGGGCGAGGGAGCGGCCGCGCCTGGTCTGAGCTCGCTCGGCGACGTCTTCGCGGCGTACGCCGCCCAGTTTCGCCAGCTTGCCCCCGCCGAGCGGCGTGCCATCGCGAAGGACGCGGACGATCCCGATCTGCTCACGCTTTGCCTCGATCCGGATCCGGCGGTGATCGGGGCCATCCTTGCCAACCCTCGGAGCGGCCTCTTCCACGCGCGCCGGATCGCGCTGCACCACCGGAGCTCGGCCGGCATCGACCTGCTCTGCCGCCGTGCCGAGCTCTTCCGGGACTCGCTGGTGCAGCGCAACCTCCTCCGGAACCCCCAGCTCGCCGAGACGATCCTGCAGCGGATCACCGCCGGCAAGCAGCTCGCGGACGTGCACAAGCTCTGCCTCGACCGGGAGATCCCCGAGCAGAGTCGGCTCAAGCTCCGCGCCGACCTGCGGAGGCGCTTCGGCAACTCGAGCGCGGACGAGAAAGTCGAGCTGGTGATGCGGACGGAGGGGCGCGTGCTCTCGCTGCTCTCCGGTTGCACCTTCGACGCCAAGTCGGCGGCGACCCTGGCCCAGCGCACGATCACCTCGCTGGTGCTGGTGCAGAACCTTGCGCGTTTTCCGGCGACCCCGCCGGTCGTGCTGGCGAGGCTCGTCGCGCTGCCCATGGTGTCACGTCAGCCGGCGATCAAGCAGCTGGTGCTGCGTCACCCAAACCTGCCCGGCGACGCCAAGCGCCGCGCGTGACCCCCGTCGGGGTGGGGCCGCAAGTTCACTCAGGGGTCCCGGGGGAGGCGCCGGCGCAGATCCTCGAGGATTACCCCGCAGGGGTTGATCTTGGACAGTTCGGCGTTGCCCCAGTTCGCCTTGGCCTCCTCGAGCGCGTCGCGGAACGCGCGGTTCTGATCGGCCGCCTCCGCCAGCGCGACGCGCGCGGCCTCGAGATCCCCCTTGGCGCACGCCGCGTCCACCGCCTCCAGGCTCACCTTGGCGGCGGCGGGGCCCCGCTTGCAGCCGCCGCCGAGCGCAGCCGCGAGGGCACCGAGGACGAGCGCGACACGGAGGGGCTGCCGAGGGTGGGTGGAGGGGGTTGCGGGGGGCTTCACGGCGCCCTCACGCGTAGCACGGCGAGGGCACCGCGAGAACGCCGCCGCGCGCTGGCTCGCGGGGCCCACCCTGCCGGCGGCGCGCTCCCGGCGGTCGCCGGCCCTTGCCGTGGGTTTGTCGGTCGGGATCCCGCCGTGCTAGGGAATCGCCCCGCAGGGCATCCCGCCATGAGAACCAACATCGTGCACATTGGCGCGTCGGAGCTCAACTACGAGATCCGTCGCATCGCCGACACCGCCAACGAAGTCGCTCGTCTCACCGGCCAGCCGATCATCTGGGAGAACATCGGTGATCCGGTGCAGAAAGGGGAGCACATCCCCGCCTGGGTCAAGGAGATCATCGGTCGCGCCGCCCAGGACGACCGAGCCTACGCCTACTGTCCCACGCGCGGCCTGCGGGCGACGCGCGAGTTCCTCGCGGAGCGCCTGAATGCGCGGGGTGGCGCGCAGATCACGCCGGACGACATCCTCTTCTTCAACGGGCTCGGCGACGCCGTGAGCAAGGTCTACAACCTTCTCCGGCGCGAGGCGCGCGTGATCGGGCCGTCTCCGTCCTATCCCACGCACTCCTCGGCCGAGGCGGCCCACGCGGGCTCGGCCCCGATCACCTACCGCCTGTTGCCGACCCAGGGCTGGATGCCGGATCTCGACGAGCTCAGGAACCGGATCAAGTACAACGAGAGCATCGCGGGGCTGATGATCATCAACCCGGACAACCCCACGGGTGCCGTCTTCCCGCGCGCGGTGATCAAGGAGATGGTGGCGCTCGCCCGCGAGTACAACCTGTTCATCGTCGCCGACGAGATCTACTCGAACATGGTCTACGACCGGACCGACTACGCCCCGCTCTCGGATCTGATCGAGGACGTGCCGGCTCTGGCGCTCAAGGGCATCAGCAAGGAGGTGCCCTGGCCCGGCTCCCGCTGCGGTTGGATCGAGGTCTACAACCAGGCGAAGAAGCCGATGTTTCGGCGCTACGTGCAGAGCCTGCTCAACGCCAAGATGCTGGAGGTCTGCTCGACGACCCTGCCCCAGATGGTCATCCCGGAGCTGTTCAGCCACCCGGAGTACGCGGGGTGGCAAGAGGAACGGAACCGGCACTTCCAGGCGCGGGCCCGACGGGCCACCGAGATCATCGGGCAGTGCCCGGGCGTGATCGTGAACGAGCCCGCGGGCGCGTTCTACTTCACGGCGGTGTTCACCGAGGACCTCCGGCCGACGATGCACCTTCGCATCCAGGACAGCCGGGTCGAGGGGTACATCCGGTACCTCTGTCCGCCCGGGATCCAGCTCGATCGCAAGTTCGCCTACGAGCTGATCGGGGCCCGTAACCTCTGTGTCGTTCCCCTGACGGGCTTCATGAGCGAGCTCCAGGGCTTCCGCTCCACGCTCCTCGAGGCGGACGAGGCCGTGTTCGAGTCCACCTACCGGACCCTGGCGAGCGCGGTGCGCGAGTTCGTCGAGAGCTCGTGAGCGACCGTTCGGGCAGGGGTCGCCCGCGGAAGCCCCGCGGGCGCGATTCCCGTTGCGCGCCCGCGGCTCCTTCGTGCTACCCTGCCGCCTCCCTCGGACGGGTCCCGTCCGATCTGTGCCACTAGCTCAGCTGGATAGAGCGTTGGCCTCCGGAGCCAAAGGTCGAAGGTTCGAATCCCTCGTGGCACGC
>CAYZQO010000015.1:0-18518 GCA_964480725.1 uncultured Polyangiaceae bacterium
CTGCCAACGGAGCTGTTCGGGAGCTCCCTGCGGGAATACGAGTGCGGCACGTTGGTCCGTTCCCCGCGCGAGGCGTCCGGGAGACGCCCCCTCCGGATCGAGATGCCGGCAGTGGACGGTGTGCGCGTCTCCGGGCGCATCGTTCATCGCGCACGGCTCGAGCGTCCCCGCCTCGGACGCTCCGATCGAGAGGGGACGCTGCGGGTTCTGAAGAGTTGTCGGGCGTTCTCCGCGCACCAGCCCCCCCGGACACGTGACTTCCTGCGTCTTCGCTTCCATGGGCTCGCTCGCGCACTCCTGCGCGGCGAGCGGCGCGCGGACGCTGCCGCGGTGCTGCATCGGCTCTTGCGCCTCGATCCGGCGGACACCCTGGGCGCGGGCGCGAGGCTGGCGGCGATTGAGGCGGGGAGGACGTGGAGAGAGCTGGAGGGGCGCTGTGAGCGAGCACCAGTGCTACGAGTTCCTCGCGCTCGATCACGAGCCGCTTCGAGGCGCTCCGTAAGCGACAGCTGCGCCGCCGGGGCTTCTTCGACCGCTGGAAGCGGGCGGAGCGAGGGCGATGACGGACGCTCTCGACCAAGCGGGCCACACGGGAGGCTCGGAACGCTACCTCGGCGACCTCTCCGCAGCGGCCAGGGTGCTGGATGGCGGGGGCAAGAGGGCCGATGCGCGACGTGCAGGCGGGCGACGGAGGCCGATGCACGATTAGGCAAGAAGCGTCCAGGAGATCGATACCCCTTGCTTGGGCATCCGGCCGGCCCGGCGCCGGCCCCGCCGCCCTCGTCACCGCAACCGGTACGAGATCGGTTGCGCGTCAGCCGGCGGCTCACCGAAGACCTGAGAGAGCTCGCGCGGCTGCACGGGTGTGCGCGTGAGCGCTGCCCTCTTGATGCGATCGAAACGAAACCAACGGCCTGCGCGGCGGGTGTTGCACCAGGCCAGGACGTACCAGCGCCCACCGGTGCGCGCGATGACGAGCGGATCGATCCGGCGCCGGTGCGTGAGGCGGCCCACGCCGTCCTCGTAATCGATGGTCACGGCCACGCCACGCCGGACGGCTTCGTCGATCGTCCGCGCGCAGGTGCTCGTCGTCCCACGCGAGCTCGAGCTCGAGGTGCGCACCCAGACGCGCTCTGCAATGCGGGCGGCCTCGGCCCTTTGAGCTGCGCTCATCGTGCGGAGCAGCTTGGTCAGCGCCGTGCGACCGTCGGGAGCGAACGGCAAGTCCAGGTCGGCGCCGAGCGCAATGGCGAGCGCCCCCGCCTCGGCGCTCGTGAGCGTGACCGGCTGCAGCACCTCGGCGGAGAGCTGATAGCCCCCTCCGCGTCCGTCCTGACCGACGACGGGCGTGCCAGCCGACTGCAGGGCAGCGATGTCCCGTTTGATCGTGCGCGACGACACCTCGAAGCGACGCGCGAGCCACTCCGCGGTGCGGCCTCGGTGGCCGTTGGCGCGAAGCTCCTCGACGATCGCGTAGAGCCGGTCGGTTCGGTTCAAGAACGGTGACATAACGGTGCCACTCGCGGCTGCTAGGGACAAGGAGCAACCACCAGAAGGGATCGCCATGGCAACGATCGTCCTGTTTCATTCTGCCCTCGGTCTCACGGCCGGAGTGCACCGGTTCGCGGCGGCGCTCAGCGGCGACGGGGATACCGTCGTCACTCCTGACCTGTTCGACGGAGCAACGTTTCCTACCATCGAGCAAGGGGTTCGGAAGCGCGACGCGCTGGGCATTCCGGAGCTGATGCGCCGGGCTGCGGCGGCGGTCGAAGGTTGCCCTCCGGACTCGATCTACGCGGGATTCTCGCTGGGCGCGGCCGCAGCCCAGTACCTCGCGCTGAGCCGCCCGGGAGCCCGTGCGCTGGTGTTGATGCACGCGGTTCTCCCGCTCTCCGCCCTGGGCGCGTCCCAATGGCCTCCCGTGCCGGTCCAGATCCACGCCACCGAGGCCGACCCCTGGGTCGACGACGTCGTCGTTGCCGATTTCTCCCGCGCCGCAGCGGCAACCGTCTTCCGGTATCCGGGCCAGCGCCACCTCTTCGCCGAGCAGGACCATGCCGACTACGACGCGGCAAGCGCCGAGCTCCTCGAGCGACGGGTCCGAGACTTCATTCGTCTCCTGGCCCGCCCATGAGCGTCGGCGCTTCAGCGCAGGTGCCGCCGCACCCGCGGGGGTGCGGCGTGAGCCCGGCTCCGCCGGGCGCACGAGCTCGGGGCCGGGCTCGAGGCGGTCCAGATGGGCCTGACCCGCGGCGGGGACCCGCGCTATCGGCTCGGATTGCCCCTGACGGGGAACGCCGCGAGCACCCCGTCGAGGGCCGCGAGCAGGGGAGGCAGCTCGGTCTGATCGAAGTGGAGCTCGAAGTGAAGCGTATTGCCGGTGCCCGGCTGATCAGACGCCTCGCAACGTGCGACGAAGTGGCCGCGCCCGTCACCCTCGATGGTCATCTGGAGCCAATGCTCCATCGACGCGAAGACAGCCGTGCCCTTCAACTCCGCATGAAGCCGCGCCAGCCCGGTGCGCAGCTGCGCGAACTCGTCGGTGCGGAGCAATGCCTCGTACTCGCCGTGGAACGCACCCGCGCGGAGGCCCACCGTCGCAAAGACCCAGTTCCCATCCCAGGTGTCGGCGGCATCGGGGAACTCGCGGCGCGTCACCGCGATCGCGACGTGCTCAGTCGCCTCGGAGCCGATCACGATCACCGGAACGCTCATCGCCAGCTCCACGTCTTCGGGCCCCATCTCGCCTCGAGCGGCTCCGCGAGGACCAGATCAGCGCGCGCGCCGGTAATGCATGGCGACCGCGCCGCTGCGTAGCGGCTTCGCCGAGACCAGCTCGAGCCGTCGGGTGCTGGGCAGCCCGCTCTGGTACAGGGTCGGGCCGTGGCCGGCGATCCTGGGGTGGACGAGGAGCTGGTACTCGTCGATCAGATCCAGCCGGTCCAGCTCGGCCGCGAGCTGGCCGCTGCCGAGGAGCACGCCGGCTGGGGTCGCGTCCTTGAGCTTCTGCACGCCCTGGCGCAGGTCGCCGGCGAGGTGGTGGCTGTTGGTCCACGAGAAGTCTCTTCGCGTCGACGACACCACGTACTTCGGCTTGGCCTCCAGCTTGACCGCCCACTCGCGCATCGCCGGGGGTGCCTGCTCGTCGCCGCGGGCGACCGCCGGCCAGTAGCTCTCCATCATCTCGTAGGTGACACGGCCCCACAGCATCGCCCCGCCCTGGTCCATGAGGCGGGTGAAGAAGGCGTGGGTTTCGTCGTCGGCGATCCCCTCCTGGTGGTCGACGCAGCCGTCCAGGGTGACGTTGAGGCTGAAGGTCAACAGTCCCATGCGGCGGGTCTAACACCCGTGGCGATGGAACGGCAGTGCAGTGGGGCAGACCGGACGCCAGCGGTGCCGCTCACTCCCCCGGCGCCACGTTGAAGGCCAGCGTCTCGGGCAGGAACCGGATCTCGGCGTAGGCGAGCTCGGGCTCGCGCTCGGGATGCCAGACGGCCTTGCCGGCGGTGGGGAGCGTCCGGCCGCCCACCTCTTGCCAGCCCGCGATGGGCGTGGTCCAGCGGGAGCGCGTAGCCTGGGCCGGGTCCTTCGGATCTGCGTAGAAGCGGTCGGTGGTTTCGAAGTCGACCGGGGCGCCTCGCTCGTCGATGAACACCGTCGCCCGCACGGCCCGACCGTGGTCCGCGAGCGACAGCTCGAAGGAACGCTCGTCCACCCGTCCGGACGCGGTTTCGTGGCTCCGGGAGCAGGAGCGTATCCTCCGCAACCTCCCGCAGCCGTTCCCCGTTGACTTGCGCGCCCTCTGGACCGAGCTCGGGCTCGAGTATCAGGGTCTCGATACCGATCCCAGGCCCTAGAGCGGCAATCGGTTCGAACGCTGCGGAAGATCAACGACCTCTAGCACCGAGCGAGCTACACCCGGATCTTCGTCCATGTGAGGGCGGCGAACGTGCCCCCCGACTCGCCAGGTGGGAGAATCTCAGCCGGCCCTCGGCTCCGGCCAGGGTCCCGGTGAGATCGGTGGACGTCGGTCCCGGCCTGACCGGCGTCAACAGTGCTGCCGTGGGGTTTCGTCGAGAGAGGGGACGCGACAGGCCACACTGCAGTGGGGATACGTCCTGGCTGCTCACGTTGGCGCGCGTGTCGGGTGCGCCGGGCCCTTGGGCCTCCCGCGCGCGGGCGACCCGCGGAAGCCCTTGTGATCGGGGAACATCAGGCGCAGCACCGCCGCGATTTGAGCGAGCACATGGTCGGCCAGCTCGCCGTACGGATCGGTGGCCCACTGCGTCGTCGCGCCCGCGATGACCGAGTGGAGGAGCAGCTCCGCCCCGGCGGGAGCCCCCGGCGGCAGGCGTTTTCGGATCCCCTCCACCACCGAGCGGCTCCGCTCAATCGACAGCTTGCGGAGCTCCGGAACCTGGAGCTCGTACCAGGAGATGAGGAAGTTCACCGAGAAGTCGTAGCGGGTGCTCATGCTGCGGACGAGCACCTGCAGGAAGTCCCAGAGGCCCTCCGGCCCCGCGCCAGCCGGCATCGCGTCGAGGTGAACCCGCACCTGTCCGACGCTGCGCTCCATCATCCGAACGAGCAGCGTGTCGCGGTTGGTGAAGCGCTGGATCAGCGCTGCGCGCGAGAGCCCCACCTCGTTCGCTACTTCGCTGAGGGTGAAGTTGATGGGGCCGTATCGCTTGAGTACGGCGGTGGCGGCCTCGAGGACCTCGTCATCGGACTTGAGCTTGGGGCGCGGCATCAGCGTTCACCTCTGGCGGGGGCAGGACGATCTGCCGTCGGAAGCTCGAGCGTGGCAACGGGTTCGAAGCGGAGGCGAAGCGTGAGCAGGGCCACGCCCCCCGCAAACACGGCCGACACGACGAGGCCGGGGCCCGGACCAGCGAGCTCGACGAGCGCGCCCGCCGCGAGCATCACCGCTGGCGCGGCCGACAGCATCACCGCCGAGATCGTACCGAGCACCCGCCCGAGAAGCGCCGACGGAGTGCGGTTGTAGATGGCGGCGTTGAGGATCGGCGAAACCGGGCCGGTCAACAGGCCCAGAAGCCCGCCCAGCAGGACCAGCAGTGGCACCGCCGGCAGTAGCGAGAGCAGGAGGGAAGCGCCGGCGAAGGTCGAGAACGCCGCCGCCAGCCAGAGCTGCGGTGGTATCCGGGCTCCGGCGGCGGAGTGGATGGCAATGCCCGCGAGGCCCCCGGCACCCATCGCCGAGGAGAACAGGCCAAGATCGGTCGCTGAGCGCCCCGCGTCCAGGAACAGCGCCGGCACGATGATGCTGCCGTTGGTGCCGGCGATGCCCGCGAAGAGCATCACGAGACCCAGCAGCGGGCGAAGCAGGGGTTCGCGCCAGAGGAAGGCGGAGCCAGCGCGCAGGGAGAGGTCCTCCACCGTCGCCGTGGTCCGTACCGCTTGGCCGGGGAGCACCCACGCCGCGAGCAGACCCGCAAGTATGGAGCAGAGGGCCGTGAACCAGAGCGTCGGCGCAGCGCCGAGCAGGCCGACCGCCGCCCCCCCCAGCGCCGGTCCGCCGAGGATCGCAACATGGCCCATCACCGCCTTCAGCGACGACACGCGCTCCACGGAGATCCCAGCCAGGCGGCCGAGTTCGGGCAGGTGGCTGTCCTGCGCGGCCATCCCGGGCGCGTCGAACGCAGCGCCGAGCACGACGCATGCGAGCAGCCCAACGGGTGAGAGCGCGCCGAGGCCATGGAGCAGCGGAATGCCGGCCGTGGCCGCGCCGCCGACCACGCCGGAGAGCAAGGCGAGGGGCGCTCGCCCGAACCGGTCGACGAAGCCACCGCCCACCCACGCGCCAAGGATGGTGGCGACGACGCTGCTCGCGGCCGTGATGCCCGCCCAGGCCGCGCTCCCGGTGTACGACAGGACGAACCACGGTAGCGCGAGCCTCGCCACTGCGCTGCCCACCCGGAAGAGGAACGCCGCTGCGAGCAGCGTGACCAGTGGCCGCTGGCGCCGTTCGCTCATTCCTCTGCGGCGAGCTGCGCCTTGGCTGTGGAGAGGTGGCTCTCGTTGCCCGACTCGAGGCCAAAGAGGGCGTAGGTTACCGGCCAGACCGCCAGCCGCTCCGTGGTGTGGTGCGCCATCCGCGGCCACGTCCGCCCACCCGCCGCCTCGTACGCGAGGAGGAGCTTCGCCAGCCCCGTCTCGCCGAAGATCATCAGGTGCGAGGCCAGGTCGACAGAGGGGTCATCCACACGGGCTTCGCTCCAGTCGATCATCCCGGTCACGCGCTCGCTCTTGTCTACGAGCACGTGGCCCACGTAGAGATCCCCGTGCACGGGCACGCAGAAGCCCGGCCACGACGAGTCGTCGTCGAGCCAGCGCTGCCACCGCTCGAGTCGCTGCTCGTTCACCACGAGATCCCGGCGGACGCGGTCGATATCGTCGGCCATCTTCTGACGGGCCTGCGCCGGCGTGCGCACGAGCATTCCGGCAGCCTCGGCGGCGCCGACTGGGACTGCGTGCAGGGCGGCCAGCGCCGTCGCGAAGCTCTCCGCGAAGACCTCGGAGTCCTGCGGAATCACCCACTCGGGGGTGGTGGAGCCAGGCTGAAGGACGATCGCGGTCGAGTCCTCGAGCAGGGGGTAGGCGACGAGCTCGGAGGTCGCTATGCGCCAGTCGGGCACGGCGAATGGCAGGTGCTGGCTGAGCATCGCTAGCGCTCGCGCCTCCTTCTCCACCTTCGCGCTCACGTCGGCGCGGCGGGGGATGCGCAACACCCACCGGGTCCCGCCCTCGACGGCAGAGATCAAAATCCGGTAGTCGAGCCCGAGCTCGTTGATGGTCAGCGGGCCCTGCAGCCGAAGCCCGTGGCGAGCTGCGAGCGCGCGCAGTGCGGCGGTGTCGGCGGCAACGGCGGTAGCGGTGTCGGTGGTCAGGGTCATGGACGCTCCAGGCAGGGGGGCTGCCCGGATATATAACAGACGTGTCGGTTATATTCAAGCGGGGAGCGGTCGAACCCGGATCACGCTCCCCAGCCTCGAGATCGCGGAGTGCGACGGCCTGGGCGTCCTGGCCGTGCGGGGGCGGGTGCTAGGGCACCTCCAGGATCATGGCCACGCGGGGAGCGAGCTCGGTGCCGTTGCGCCGTTCCTCTTGTCGAATGAGAGCGAGGCGCGGGGACAGGTGGGGCTCGTCCACGACCTTGAAGCCGAGCCGGGCGTAGAAGGGCGCATTGAAGGGCACATCCCGGAAGGTCGTGAGGGCGAGCCGCGACAACCCGGCATCCCGGGCTTGGGCGACCACTGCCTGGATGAGCCGCCGTCCCAGACCCTGGCCGGCATGCTCGGGCACGACATCGATCTCCTCCAGGTGGGCTTCGTCGTCGTGGAGCGCGAAGACCGCGAAGCCGACGGGGCGATCGTCATCGTCCGTGGCGACCAACAGTCGGCCGCGGTCGTGGTGTTCCTGCAGTGCTTCGAGCGGCTGGATCGGCAACCCGGTGGCAGCGGGCAACCCCACCGCGGCGAGCCGCGTGGCGGCGCGACGCTCGATCTCCTGCACGGCTCGCAGCTCGTCGGGGCGCGCCAGGCGGATGGAGTAGGTCGTCATTTCTGCGGTCAGTCTAGCGACTCACCGCCGGACGTTCACGCCCTCGGGCCACGAGCGCGCGGACTTCAGGATGTTCCAGCTGAAGGCCAACAGCGACACCTTCCCGGCCTCCTGCGGCAGCCACTGCAGCAGCGAGATCCCGAAGGGGCAGGATGCGTCGTTCTGTGCGACGCAGGAGGTGGGCCAGTCGACGTTCGTGCCGGCGCCGTGCCCGGCGGGCGGGGTGTCGCTGCCGAAGATCGCCCAGCCACCCCTGACTCAGGGCGTTGCCACCGTCCCCCTCGATGGGGGCGGGCTCCGGAAGGGTCCCCGTGTCGAGGTAGGCGAGGACGCGGTCGCCGTGGTGCGTATAGGCTTCTCGAAGTCGCTCGTGGGCGTGGGGCTCGAGCGCATCCCCTTGGGCGAGGTCATCGTGCCGCGTCCTTTCCGATTGCAGCGCGCACCCGCAAAAAGACAGGCTCCCACGCGAGAGAGCGCGCCTGGGTGCCAGAATGCCCGCAGGTTTTGTCGCTCGCAGCAGGTCCCAGGTACCCGAGAAACGCGAGGCCCACTTCATTCCCCAAAGCCAATCCCCGGCGCATGCGACTTCGCGCACCTCTCCCCGACCCCTCCTCCGACTCCCCCGATTCCCTATCCCTGACCCGATCCCGACCCCGCTACCGGCCCGGTCGCCAATCAAGGGTGGCTCCGGGGGGGGAGCCGCCGACCGGGCACCGGCGCTTCCGGCGGCCCGGGAGAAGGAGGTTGATCCCCCGGCGGCCGCGTGAGATCCATCGGCGGGTACGGCGCGCCGCGCGGCCCGCCGCGACCAGGTGCGGAAGGGGATCGTGGGCCACGGAGACGGCCGGGTGCCGCGGGGGCAGCGCGCCGCCATCGCGTGAGGGAGGAGCAAGATGACGCTACGGACCAACGTTCACGTCCACCTCTTCTCGGCGGATCACTCGCCGCCGATCCAGCTCTATTATCTGCTGCACCAGACGATCCGCTACGCGATCGAGGACTTTCTCCCCGGCAAGCAGGATGTCGACAGCGCCGAGTACATCCGGCGAATGGATCGGTTCGGACCTCTGTTCGAGATCGGGCTCGCTGCGGCCATCGTCGCCGCCGCGGTCGCCCCGGGGCTCCTGCGCTCGTCGGTGGCGGGGCTGGTGCGGGTCACTACCCGGTCGTCGAAGGCCGATCCGGAGCGGGTGCGGAAGATTTTCGGCCAGCCTGCGGCGCCGAACCCGCTGTCGCCGGCTGACCTGCTCCGCGAGGTTCAGCATCGGATCGCCGCCGCGAGGCAGGGGGGGAGCCGCCGCCCGTTTCGGAAGGCGCTCGCCGGCATCGTGAATGACCTGTACCAGGCGCACGATCAAGGCGTTGCCGTCGACGGCCCCTTGACTCACACCGACATGCTGAACGCATTCTGCATTGAGTCGAATAGCCGCTACACCCGCACCGTCGTCCTCACCGTGAACTTCGACCACGCCTTCACGGGCAAGTCCCTGGGGGTCGGGACGACTCCCAAGGTTTCCTTCGACGCGCAGGTCGCCGAGCTCGGGCAACTGGCGAGGACCGTGAATCAGGGCAATGACCCGTCGACCTGGGCGCTCTTGCCATTCCTGGGGCTGGATCCACGGCATCGGGCCACGGGGGACGAGCTCAGATCGTGGGTGCGGTCGCTCCTCGTCCCGAACGGGGTGTACTGCGGCCTCAAGCTCTATCCCCCGCTGCGGGTCAACCCGGCTGATCCGAAGCTGGCGCCCATCTGGGATCTCTGTCAGGACCTCGGCGTTCCGGTGACCTCTCACTGCGGAGCGATGGGCGGTGGCGTCCGCGACGAGGAGAGTTGCTGTCAGCTCGCTCATCCCAAGCACTGGCGGCCGGTCGTCGAGCGCCTCACCCGACGCAAAGAGACGCTCCAGAGCGGGACCAAGACGTTCAAGCTCTGCCTGGCGCACTTCGCCGACCTCGAGCGCCCCGACGACGAGAGCTGGTCGGACGAGATCATGGAACTCATGCTCGAGCACGATTACGGGGTGAAGGTCTACGCCGATCTCGCCTATTCCAAGCCACGCGTGAATCGCAGACAGTTCAAGTGCAACCTGCGCCGGTTGGCGAAGGAGCACCTCCTCGACCACGTCCTGCCAGGCTCGGACTGGTGGAACCTGTACCCGGATTTTGCGAGCGAGCAGCAGTTCCTCGAGGAGATCCACCTCGACGGCGCCACCAGCGACTGGTGGGACATCCCCCAGCTCGAGCGGAACGCGGCCGAGTTCCTCGCGATCTAGCGCACGACGGCGATCTCGATGCGGCAGGCGACGTTGCAGCCGTCGAGATCGACGTTGTTGCCGTCGTCGCACTCCTCGTACTCCGCCTCCCACAGCCCGTTGCCGCAGTACGGCCCCAGGACGCAACCCGCCGCGCACTCACCGTACCCGCCGTCATTGACGCCGTCGTCGCAGGCCTCGCCGTCGCTGGTGACGGCGTCCCCGCAGTAGGGACCGAGCTGACAGGTGGGGGAGCACCCGCCGTAGGCGCCGTCGTTCAGGGCGGTGCCGTAGTCGCAGGCCTCCTCCTCCTGCTTGATGCCGTCGCCGCAGTGGGGGCCGAGGGTGCAGGTCGGCGAGCACTGGTTGTACCCGCCGAGGTTGTTCTCGACGCCGTCGTCGCACTCTTCGCCGGGGCCGATCTCGCCGTCGCCGCAGTCGGTGACGCAGTCGCTCATGCCGGCATCGAAGCCGCTGAGCGTGAGCTTGTAGGTCGAACCGGTCTTCTTTCGCTCCGCCTGGAAGACCTTGACCTCGTAGACGTTGCCCGGAACCAGGCCAAAGTCGGCGACGCTGCTGGTCCCGGGCTCGTTCTCGTCCGCGGTTCCGTCGACGCCGTGGAGCTGGTCGATGGACCCGTCGGCGTTGAGGGTGAATCGCCCTTCGACCGGCACGTGCAGGCCGCCGAGGTCCACCGCCAGGCGCCCGTTGACGTAGACCCACATGTCGTCGTCGCCGATGAAGGAGAGCGACGCCGTCATCCCCTCGGTATACTCGAACCAGTAGGCGATCTCCGAGGTGAAGTAGAAGTTGCGCAGGACGCCGGTGGGGTCCGCCTCCCACTGGCCGCCGTAGACCTCCTCGGGAATGTGGGCGACGTCCTCGTCCGCGGTCGAGTTCATCAGGTTATCGATCGGGAAGAAGAGCGGGTTGCCGTCGAGTTCGACCACCTCGCCGCCGATGCACCACTGCTCGTCGTTGTAGCTGCAGGGGGAGCATGCTGCCTGGCACTGCGCCTCGAGCGCTGCGAACTGCTCGACGCAGTCGGCGTCACACGCGGCCGCTGCTGCCGTCAGCGTCTCGATCTCGGCCTCGAGCTCGGCGATCAAGGCCTCGTCGGGCACCTGAGCGTCCTCGGCCTGGGTCAGCTCGCGCTCCGTCTGCGCGACCTGGTCGTGAGCGGGTCGGCAGACGTTCTCGCACTGGAGGCTGTCGCGCGTCCGCTGGGTACAGGTAGCCTGGCAGGACTCGAGATCGGTGCCGTAGCCGCCCTGCTCGTTGCCCGTGTTGATGGTGGTGACGTAGGGCGCTCCGTCCTCGCCGTAGCGGTTGACGAAGCCGCCGTCCCCGTTGGGAAATAGCTGGATGCTGCCCACCGCTTCGCGGTTGGTGCTGGCGCTGGTGTACCACTCCGCGTAGCTCGCAGCGGAGGCGATGCAGGCGGCGTCGTCGCTGGCGCCGGCGAGTTCGGGCTTCCCGTCGGCGTTGAGCTGCGCCTTGGGGACGCCGCGCTCGATGGTCCCGCACTGCACCCCGAAGTCGGAGTGCGAGTCGGCGAAGTCGCGGTAGATGATCGACAGATCGAGGAAGCAGTCCTCCCCCTCGCAGGCCGCCGCCTGACTGCACTTGAAGCCGGCCTCGACCTGGCAGGCGCTCGAGCACCCGTCGCCCTCGCGCAGGTTGCCGTCGTCGCACTCCTCGTCGTTGAGGGTGATGCCGTCGCCGCAGGCGGAGGAACAGGGCTGTCCCGACTCGCAGAGCGGCTCGGCCTTGCAGGTCAACGAGCAGCCATCGAATGGGATCTGGTTGCCGTCGTCGCAGCTCTCCGCGCCCTCCTGGACGCCGTCGCCGCAGGTCGTCGGCGAGCAGACGCTGGGGTTGCCGGCGCACTTGAAGCCGTCTTCCATCCGGCAGCGCGGACTGCACCCGTCCCCGACCGCCACGTTGCCGTCGTCGCACCCCTCGTTCGGGTCGACGACGCCGTCGCCGCAGGTGTACACGCGCACGCAGGGCACGCCGGCGAGGCGGCAGCTGTAGCCGCGCTCCACCTGGTTGCAGTCGGCGGCACAGCCGTCGCCGTCGACCTGGTTGGCGTCGTCGCAGGCCTCTCCCGGGCCGACGACACCGTCGCCGCAGTGGATGGTCGAGACGCAGGGCTGCCCCGGCGTTGGGCACTCGAAGTACGGCTCGACGACGCAGGCGCCCGAGCAGCCGTCCCCCGGCAAGCTGTTGCCGTCGTCGCAGGCTTCCGGGGGATCGAGGTTGATCTCTCCGTCGCCGCAGGCCGCTGGGGCCGTCACCACGCACTCGGGCGGCGCGTTCGGCGAGTCGCAGGGGTTGGCCAGCGGCTGCTGTTCGAGGACCACCGGCTCCGTGCTGCCGCCGGTGCTGACGGCGCTGCTGCCGCCCGAGCCCCCCGTGCTCGGCCCGGGGTCGGTGCCGGGGGGGGCGCCACCGGGGTCCTGCGAGGCGCAGTGGGTCGAGGTGAGGGCGAGGAGCACGAGGGCGGGGGTCGCCCAACCGGAAGGAAGGAGCGCGCGCATGGACCAAAGGTTTCAGCGCCGACATCGCTCTGCAAGCCCCGTTCTCGTTTTTCCCAAAGCGGAGGGGAACCTGGATCGATAGCGGGGGAATTCTGCGGGCCAGCGGCAGCGGATCTGCCACCTCCTCCTACCTCCGACGGCCGAAACCCCGAGACATCCGCAGCGCCCTCCGGGAGCGCGCCGCTCGCGGCCCCCCGTCGCTTCCCGGTCGCAAGCCTCAACGGACCTCACTAGCCTCGGCGAGCTGGACTGAGCCAAGGAGGCGCGGGGAATGAAGGTCATCGACCTGCCGGAGGAGAAGAAGGAGCTCTTCTGCCTTTGCCTGGAGGACTGGTCGGACGACGCCAGGGAGGCGGGGCCCAAGCGACGGGAGTGGCTGGACCGCGCTCGGTCGTGCCGCGGGCTCAGGGCCAAGCTCGCCCTCGACGACGACGGCGTCGAGGGGGGGATGATCCAGTACGGGCCGATCGAGCATTCGAACGTCGGCGGCGCGGGGCTCTACTTCGTCTACTGCATCCACGTCCACGGGCACCGGCAGGGACGCGGCAACTTCCAGGGGCACGGGATGGGCACGGCGCTGCTCGCCGCTGCCGAGGAGGACGCGCGCCAGCTCGGCGCCAAGGGCATGGCAGCCTGGGGCGTATGGCTTCCCTTCTGGATGAAGGCCTCCTGGTTCAGGAAGCACGGGTACCGCAAGGCGGATCGCCAGGGCATCGCGGTGCTGCTCTGGAAGTGGTTCGCCGACGACGCGGAGCCGCCTCGCTGGCTGCCAAAGACCGGCAAGCTGCCCGAGCCGGTCCCCGGTAAGGTGAACGTGACCGCTTTCTCGAGCGGGTGGTGCCTCGCGCAGAACCTGGTCTACGAGCGAGCCAAGCGGGCGTCTGCCGAGCTCGGTGACTCGGTCTGCTTTCGCGAGATCGACACCTCGACGCGCGACGCGGTGGCGGAGTGGGGCATCGCCGATGCGGTCCTCGTGGACGGCCGGGACCTCCAGCGGGGACCGCCACCGAGCTACGAGAAGATCCGCAAGGTGATCGCCAGGCGGGCCGCCCGCCTCAAGTAGCCGTCGCGCCCGATCGCGGCGCTGGCCCAGGTGTCGTCCGGTGGAGGTCGCTCCAGGAGCCGTGGTAAATGGAGCGCTCCATGCGCGCTCGGAATCCTCGTCGGCGTTCGACTTCCCTCGGCAATTCGGCGTCGCGACGGCGGCTGCGAAACCTCCTCGGGTCGGTCCTGGGGCTCGCCGTCCTCGCCACCTCGTGCCTCAAGCCCCCGGCTGCGCCGAGCGGTGGTGGTGCGGATGGTGAGGCGGGCTCCGGGTTCCGGGGGCGGAGCGAGGCTTACGAGTGGAGGAGCGTCGTCATCAGCGGCGGTGGCTTCGTGACCGGGCTGGCCTTCAGCCCGGTGGCGGCGGGGATCCTCTACGCGCGGACGGACGTCGGCGGCGCCTACCGCCACGATCCGAAGCAGGAGTCCTGGCTGCCGCTGACGGATTTCGTGAGCCACCAGGACGCGAGCTACCTGGGCATCGAGAGCCTCGCGGTCGATCCGTCGAACGCGGATTGCGTCTACATGGCGGTCGGCATGTACACCGCGGAGTGGGCGGGCAGCGGCGCGTTCATGCGCTCGGACGACCGCGGGGCCACCTGGAAGACCTATCGGGTGAATTTCAAGATGGGCGGCAACGACCTGAGCCGCTCCGACGGGGAGCGGCTGGCGGTCGATCCTCACCAGCCCAAGGTCCTGTACTTCGGCTCGCGCCGCGCGGGCCTCTACAGGAGCGAGGACCAGGCCGCGACCTGGCAGAAGGTGGACGGCTTCCCGGTGCGCGAGGACGCGGCGAAGGGCCTCGGACTGGCCATGGTCCTGTTCGATCCGACGAGCGGCCAGGCGGGCGCCGAGACGCCCACGATCTACGTGGGCAGCCAGACCGACGGCAAGATCTACCAGAGCACGGACGCGGGCAAGACCTGGTCGGCGATCGGCCCGCAGCCGCGGGCCGGGTTTCTCCCGCGACGGGCGGCGATCGACGCCGCGGGCACGCTGTACGTGACCTACGCGCTCGGCGACAGCCCCTACGCGCTGTCCGACGGGGCCGTGTACCGCTACGAGCCGAAGCCGGGGACGTGGACGGACATCACCCCGCTCCGGCCGTCCGCGGAGGACACCTTCGGTTACGGCGGCGTCGCGGTGGACCCGTCCAAGTCCGGCACGCTCGTCGCCGCAACGATGGACCGCTGGACCAAGGGGGCCGAGATCTTTCGGAGCCGGGACGGCGGCCAGACCTGGTCGCCGCTGATGGCGACGGCGGTGCTGGACGGGGGCGGCGTGCCGCACGTCTACCACCACCGGAAGGAGCTCGACCCTCCGCAGTGGGTGGGCGACATCAAGATCGATCCCTTCGACCCGAGCCACGCCCTGCTCGTGGAGGGCGGCGGGGTGTGGGCGACCCGGGATCTGGAGGCCGCGGACCGCGGCGCGCCCGTCCACTGGTCCTTCCACTCGAAGAACCTGGAGGAGATCTGCACCCGCGATCTGGTCAGCCCCCCCGAGGGCGCGCCGCTCCTTTCCGCGGTGCTGGATGCGTGCGGCTTCCGGCACGACGACCTCGCGGCCTCCCCACGGGGCGGGACCTTCAAGGATCCGGTCTGCGCGAGCAGTGAGGACCTGGACTTCGCGGGCAAGAAGCCGAACGTGATGGTGCGCGTCGGCAACCACCCCTGGGACGGGACCAAGGGGCCCCGCGGCGCCCTGTCCACGGACGGGGGCGTCACCTGGCGGCCGTTCGCGAGCGAGCCGGAGGGCTGCGGGGGCCTCGGCAGCGTGGCCGTGTCCGCGGATGGGGCGGTCGTGATGTGGGCGCCGCGCGACGCCCGGGCGGCGTTCTCGCGCGACGGCGGCAAGACCTGGACGCAGGCGGCCGGTCTGCCGGCTCCGGTCAAGTCACCCGACTGGGCCCCGTGGTACTTGCGCCTCGCCTCCGATCCGGTCAACCCCAAGAAGCTCTACGCCTTCGACGCGCTGAAGGGCGAGGTGCTCCGGAGCGAGGACGGCGGGGCGCACTTCGAAGTGAGCGCGACGCGCCTCCGGCCGATCCCCGAGTACGAGCTTCAGTACGCAAGCATCAAGGCCGTGCCGGATCGCGAGGGCGAGGTCTGGGTCACGACCAAGATGGAGCTTGCGCGCTCCTCGGACTCGGGGAAATCCTTCCGCTTCGTGGGGAAGGTCCAGGAGGCCCACGGCTTCGGCTTCGGGCGCGCGGCGCCGGGGCAGGATTTTCCCGCGGTCTACCTGTCGGGCAGGGTCGACGACCTCGTCGGCTTCTTCCGCTCGGACGACGCCGGCAAGACCTTCGTGCGCATCAACGACGACGCGCACCAGTACGGCGGGGCCACGGTGTTGACCGGTGACCCGCGCGTCTACGGCCGCGTGTACGTTGCTCCGGGGGGTCGGGGCATCCTCTTCGGCGAGCCGGCGAAATAGCCGCGCCGGCGCGTCGCGCTCACCGTGGGGGTGGGCCGTAGAGCGTCTCGCGCCAGTCGGCGTAGCCGAAGGAGCTCGCGCTGAGGACCTGGACCAGGTTCCAGCTCGGATCGAACTCCTCGATACGGCCGCTGACGGAGAAGGTCACCAGCGTGTTGCCGTTGGGGAGCCGCTGCACGTCTCCCAGGGAGTCGGAGTGACTGCTGTTCGCGCCGGTGTGATTGCCGACCTCGCTCGCGGTCATCGGGCTACCGGAGGTGTTCAGCAGCAGTTCGTGGACGCGCGAGGGGGTCGTCGACATGAAAGGCCCGTTGCTGAACAGGAGGAAGTGCCCGTCGTCGAGGAGGTGGTGACCGTGGTTGACGTCCCAGGTCGCGGTCGCGCATTGGGGCGCCGGGGCTCCGGAGCAGCTGCCGCCGAGCTGCCAGACGGGCTGCCCGGAGCGCGTCGCCCGGACGTACAGGTTCGGGTTGCGGTCGCCGATGGTGTAGCTGTCGTCGCCGGGGTGATAGAGGATGGAGTTGGCGTGGTATGTGTTGGAGCCGGCGCCGAATTCGCTCGGGCCGCCGACGTAAAGGTTGGAGCCGACGCGGAAGGCCGTGCGCGTGGTCCCGTCCGGGGAGCGCTCGACGAGGTTGCTCTCCGGATCGGTGCCGCCGGAGGCCCACACCAGGGCCGCCACGATCCCGCCGGGGAGGACGGTGAAGTCGTGGTGCGCCGCCGAGAGCCCGTTCACGGCGTTCTGGACGTCAGCGCCGTCCATGGAGACGCGCCGCATCTCCCCGCCGGTGTTCATGGCGTTGAGCGCCACCGTCCAGAGGCTATTCCCCTCGTAATCGAGGCGCGCGCGGCTGCAGCTCATCGGCGCGGCCGCCCACCACACGACGGCGCCGTCGGCGTCGATGATGGTCGCCGGCATGTTGCTGCTGTTGCCCCCACAGGTGACGATGAAGCCCGGGGCCTGCGCGGCCGGGTTGCTCGCGTTGCGCGTGATCTGCGGCGCGCCGCTGGTCGCCCCGGTCTGTAGCTCGTGGTCCGGGCTGGTGCAGGTCTGTCCGCTGGTGGACGTCGCCTCGACGTGGAACGTGTACGCGCTCTGGCCCTTGAGCCCGAGCAGGAGCGTCCGGTAGCTCGCCGCGTCGAGGTCGACCGGCGCGACGCCGCCGCGATTGAGGACGCTCGCGCCGGCGTCGTTGAGCGAGTAGACGATGCTCGCCTCGCTCAGCTCGCCCAGATCGGTCGACCACTCGACGATGCCCACGGTGGGGATGCGGTCGCTCGTCGACGCCTCGACGGTGAAGCGGCAGCTCTCCGGCGGTGCGCCCCCGGTCCCGCTCGTGCCGCCGGTGGCGAGCCCGCCGGTTTCCGGGGCGCCTCCCGAGGGGGCGGCGCCGCCCGTGCCCGGCGTACCGCCGTCGGGGCCGAAGCCGCCGCTCGGTGCCGTGCCTCCGGTCGGGTTTGCTCCCCCGGCGGGCGCGAAGCCGCCGCTGGGGTCGTAGCCGCCCGTGGGGAGCGCGCCGCCTGTGAGCGCGCCGCCACCGGTTGGGGCGACGCCACCGGCGCCGGGAGCCCCGCCAGCGGGCACGCCGCCGCCGCTGGTCAGGGCGCCACCGCTGGGGGCGAAGCCCCCGACCGCCGCCCCAGCGCCAGCGCCACCCGTTCCGCCGCCGCCGGCCTGGACACCGCCTGTCCCCGCTCCCGCGAGACCGCCGGTGACCGCCGATGGGGCCGCTCCCGTGCCAGTGGCACCACCGATCGCCGCGCCACCGGTCGTCCAACTCCCGCCCCCGGGGAGGGCGCCCCCCGCCCCGAGGTCGGTGGAGTCGGCATCGGGATCGCCGCACGCTGCCAGGCTGAACAAGAGACAGCAGTGCAACGTGAGCGGTCGGTCGAGCGGTGTGATCCTCATGGCTGCGTTCCCTGCGGAAGGTCGTTGTCGGGTCTGCGCTCCACGATGGCCGCGACCGCATCGAGATGCGCCCGCCCGCGCGCCCCCCTGCCGCTGCCGCTCCACCACCGCAACCGTCGCCGCGCCACGCGGCGGCCCGCTGCGGGTTCGTTCATAGGCCGCGTGCGACGCGCTGGCGAGTGGTTCCCGGTCACTGATGGAAAGTGAGAGGCCCCCCGGTCGCACGCGCGCACCCGCTCGACGCGATCGGTCCTGGGGACCGGCGGCATCGACTCCCGATGGACTTCATCTTTGCGGGAGCAACAGAAGCCTGGCGTCCAGGGCCGGCCCACGGGCGGCTGCCCGTGGCGAGGGAGCCCGAAGGGCTCGATACCTTGCGCGGCTCCGGCAGGATCACTCGAGGCCGAATTTTTTGCGAAATGAACGGCTCCCTCTCCCGCATTAAGGACCCATGACCCGCCGGTGCTGTCGCTGTGAGCTGATCCTGGCCTCTTCTACCCTGCTGCTGGCGCTGGCCTGCTCCGGCGGCGAGGAGGGTGATGACGGCGCAACCGCCGGGCTCGGGGGACAGAGCGGCCTGGGGGGCAATCCGGTCGGTGGCACCGGCGGAGTCGCGACGGGAGGGTCGGCGACCGGGGGCGCCGCGGCCACCGGGGGCTCGCCGACCGGCGGCACCACGCCGACGGGCGGCACGGTGGCGACGGGCGGCACGGTGGCGACGGGCGGCACGGTGGCGACGGGCGGCACGGTGGC
>CAYZQO010000015.1:18618-47273 GCA_964480725.1 uncultured Polyangiaceae bacterium
CCGCGGAGACGGGTGGCACCGCGGAGACGGGTGGCACCGCGGAGACGGGTGGCACCGTGGGGACGGGTGGCACCGCTGGGACGGGCGGTACCGTTGGCGAGTGCACCATTCCGGCCGCCTCCAACACCCCGGTGGGCTATGGGGCGTCGGCGACGGGGGGTGGGAACAAGACCCCGGTCGAGGTGAGCAGCCAGGCGGAGCTGGAGGCGGTGCTGGCGGATTACCAGGACGGCATCGACGGGCTCGTGATCCGGTACACGGGGACCTTCGACTTCTCCAGCATTGCGGCCGACCCGTGCCAGCAGTTCACCAAGGTCGCCGTGGTCGTCGACTTCAAGGACATGGCGAACCTAACGCTCATCGGGGCCCCCGGCTCAGCCATCAACTTCGGCCTGCACTTCTCCCGGGTTTCCAACGTCATCATCCGCAACATGACGATCGCGTACGTGCCGGGGGCGGGGGACGCCATCGGGATCGAGGGCGCGTCCAGCAACTTCTGGATCGACCACAACGAGCTCTATAGCTCCATGGTGGAGTGCGACGGGGCTGGTGACTCGGAGTTCGATGGGCTGCTCGACATCAAGGACGAGTCCCATCACATGACCTTCTCGTACAACCATTTCCACGACCACCACAAGGTTGGCCTGATGGGGTCCGGTGACAGCGATGCCTTCGACTGGTACGTCACGCTGCACCACAACTGGTACGACAATGTCGGCTCACGCTTGCCGTTGCAGCGGGGCGGCCTGACCCACCTCTTCAACAACTACTACCACGATGTCACCGTCTCCGGCATCAACTCGCGGGTGGACGCGGTAGCGCTGATCGAGAAGAACTACTTCGAGGACTGCAGGAACCCGGTGACCTCGCGCGACAGCGACGTGATTGGCTACTGGGACCTGCGCGAGAACTTCCACGTCGGAGACAGCTGGAGCGGAGAGTCGCCGGACGTCAACGCTGAGACTTGGAGCACGACCCGGGCCTTCCCGGAGAGCCTCGGGTACTCCTACGCGGCCGATCCGGAGGACTGCGTGAAGGCCATCGTCACGGCGACGGCGGGCGCCACGCTGAGTCTTTAGCCACCGCGCCCGCTCAAGCGCTCGTTGGTCGGTCAGTCGACCACCACGGTTGCCCTAGTGAACTCGACGTTCCCGCTCCCGTTCATCCCCTCCACCAGGAGCTTGACTTCGTACATCTTGCCGAGCGACATCCCGAGGCTGGCCCACTGGGAGAAGTGCTCGGAGATGGAAATATGCCCGCACTGGCGCCCTTCGGTGCGCACGCTGTAGTACTGCGTGAAGGTCTGGGTGCCGTGGATGGAAGGCGCGTTCTCGCGCACGTTGGTGTAGACGTCGTAGCTGCCCCCGTCGACGGTGATCGTCCCCTTCTTGGTGCTGAAGGAGGGCCGCCAACTGCCCATCCAATCCTCGATGATGTAGTACTCGATGAGGGGGTCGTTCGACCAACCGTAGACCCCGATGTACGTCGTGTCGCTCCCGGACTTGGTGAAGGCGAAGTCTGAGGAGAAGGTCCCGATCTGCTCGTGCGTCTGGGTCTCGTCGTAGCGGAGGCCGACCCGAGCCAGAAAATCCCCGACGTTGCTCCAGCTTGCCTTGAAGGTGGCCTCGTCGTGGAAGACGTTCATGCAGCCGGAGCCGAGACCATCCGACCAGATCTCGTAGTGGTAGCCGCTGCCGGCGCCGCCCGCGGCATAGGTCTCGCAATACTGCGTTCCGCCCGTGTGCGTGGTGCCCGTGTCGCAGCTTTCCGTGCCGCCGCTGCCGGTCGCGCCGCCGCTGCCGGTCGCACCGCAGCGCCCACAGCTCTCGTTACAGTAGTTGTTGTCGACCATCCAGGCGCTGCCACACTCGTCGGTTTCGGTGGCCCATTGGTCGCAGGTGGCCTCGTCCCAGTCGGTTCCGGTGGGCCGGACGTTGGTGCACCCAGTGCCGCCGGGGCCCGCGCCGCCCGTCGCGCCGCCGCCGGCGGTCGGGGCTCCCGCCGCCCCAGCGGCCGTGGCGGTGCCGCCCGCGTCCCCTTGTCCGCCGCCCGTAACGGGGCTGCCGCCTGGCCCGGGGTTCGCGGGGGGCTCATCCGTCTCCGAGCAGCTCACCACGGCGACTCCGCCGACGAGAGCGAGGTGGCACAGCAAGGCTAGGCGCATGAGATCTCCTGGCTAGGTCACGATCATCCCCGGCCGCCGACCTCACGATCACGGCCGGCGACCGGTCGCGCGAGGCACTGGGCAACCCACGCCCTCTGGCCCCGCGTCGATCGATGCGGGAGCCCGCGGGTCAGCGGGGGGCTTGCACTCGGACGAGGGTAGCCCGAGTGGCGAGGGCGGTCCAGGCCGACGCGCGGCCCGCGCTCGATACGAGAGCTTGAAGGTGCCGCTCCCGTGGCGCAGCCACCAGCAGGTGGGGTGTGCCGTCTGCCGCGCGCGCTGTCCCCGGCGGGAGGCCGGCGCTACCGTGGGCGCTGACGGCGGGCGCCGCCGGACTGATCCCCAGGAGCGGGCTCGCGGCGCCGTCCGTCGAGCCAGCCGCAACTCCCCGGAGCTTCGATGCCGAGCCGCTTCCGAAACCCCGTCCTGCCGGGCTTTCACCCGGATCCGAGCGTCTGCCGGGTGGGCTCCGAGTACTACCTGGTCACGAGCAGCTTCGAGTTCTTCCCCGGCGTCCCCATCTTCCACAGCCGTGACCTCGTCAACTGGCGTGAGCTCGGCCACTGCCTGACCCGTCCGAGCCAGCTCCCGCTGCTCGGCGCCGCCGCGTCGGGGGGGATCTGGGCGCCGACGTTGCGGCACCACGGCGAGCTCTTCTACCTGACGACGACCAACGTTTCGGCGGGCGGGAGCTTCGTCGTGACCGCGCGCGATCCCGCGGGGCCGTGGAGCGAGCCGATCGTCGTGGCCCAGCCCGGTATCGATCCGTCACTGTTCTTCGACGACGACGGGACGGTGATCTACACGTCGTCCAGCGACGGCGCGCTCCAGAGTCGCATCGACGTTGCTACCGGGCAGCTCCGGTCCGAGCCGAGGGTCGTGTGGCGCGGCACCGGCGGGCAGTATCCCGAGGGGCCGCACCTGTACGCTCGGGCTGGCTGGTACTACCTGCTCCTTTCCGAGGGTGGCACCGAGTACGGGCACATGATCACCATGGCGCGCAGCCGCAGCCCCTGGGGGCCGTTCGAGCCCTGCGCGCGCAATCCGCTGCTCACGCACCGGAGCCGGATGAGCCCCGTCCAGGCGGTGGGACACGCCGATCTGGTCGAGTCCCCCGACGGCCAGTGGTTCGCGGTCTGCCTCGGCGTGCGGCCCCACGGGTACCCGCCCTGTCATCACCTCGGCCGCGAGACCTTCCTGTGCCCCGTGACGTGGCACGACGACGGCTTCCCGGTGTTCGGCGATCACGGGCGCGTGGCGCTCGAGATGGAAACCCCGCTTGCGCTCGAGCCGGTCGAGGACGCAGCGCCGCGCGACGACTTCGCCTCGACGACGCTCCGGCCCTGCTGGAGCTGGCTCCGCGATCCCGACCCGGCGCGGTGGTCCCTCGACGAGCGGCGCGGGCACCTTCGCCTGCGTGGGTCGGCGGCAGGACTCGACGACGTGGGGTCGCTCGCCTGGGTGGGCAGGCGACAGCGTCACTTCTCCGTCCGTGTCGCCGCCCGGCTCGAGTTCCAGGCCGAGGCCGACGGTGACGAGGCCGGGCTCGTCGTGCGCATGAACGAGCGGCACCACTACGAGATCTTCTTGTCTCGACGCGGTGGGCAGGCGCGGGTGGTGCTCCGTCGCCGGATCGGCAGCCTGCAGGCTGAGGTGGCGTCCCGCCTGCTCTCGTCGAGCGAGGCGTCGGGCCTGGTGCTCGCCATCGAAGCCGACCGGGACCGGTACCGGTTCTCGTGCGGCCCCTCGGAGGACGACCTCTGCCCACTCGGTGAGGGCGAGACGCGCTACCTCTCCACCGAGGTCGCCGGCGGGTTCACCGGGGTGTTCTTTGCGATGTACGCGAGCGGCAACGGCGCGCCCTGCGCGCGGCCGGCGGACTTCGATTGGTTCGAGTACTCGCCGGGTGAAGAGCCCGCGGCTCCGCGGCCGTCCTGAGGCCCCTTGCGTCCCTTCGGCGGGCGGCTCCGAGGGGGGGCAGGGACCGGGAGCTGATCCGGGCTCGGTGGATGGCGGGGGCGGATCGTCGTAGCCTACGACCACCGATGGCCCGCCCCTGGCGTCCCGAACTCCGCGCTCGTCGCGGGGTGCCAGCGGCGGCGGCCCTCGCTGCGCTCTGGTCGGCGACGGCCTGCCAGCGGACGGACACCGCGGCTCCGTCGCCGTCTGGGGCCGTCGTGGCGGCGCTGCGCTCGGCGGCCCCCGCGCGGTCCGGGGACCCGGTGCCGGCGGTGGCGGCCGAGCGAGACGACGAGCCGCGGGATCCGGTCTTCGAGCTCAAGTTCCGCTGGACCGACGAGCGCCCCGAGGATCCCTGCGCTCCTCCCTATCGGGAGCACGAGCTCGTGCCCGAGGACTGCTCGAGCGCCCGGAGGATCGAGCGGTTGATGTCGCGCGGCGGGGAGGTCGAGATCGTTGGCCGTCCGCGGTGCAACGATCCGGGTTGCGGGGAGCGTCCCGATCTGTTGCTCGGGTACACCTACCCCAACAACTCGATCTTCCTGTTGACCCCAGACGGGGAGCGATTCCCGAACGTCTGCCCGGACCTCGAGGAGCGCGGAAAGAGTCCCCCCCCACGGCTGAGGGTCCGAGGCAGCTTCGAGCCGCGGCGAGGGGTCTTCGTGAACGACGAGCGGGTGTTCCCGGGAGATCAGCAGCCGTGCGACCGGGCGCCGCACCCGGTCTTCGTCATGAAGGCGTGGTGCATCGAGACGCGAGGGGCGAGGCGCTTGCCCACGATGCCAAGCGGCGAGGTCGTTTCCGCCGAACACGTCTGCGGCAGACCCACACCGTTCTGAGCCGTGGCGTGCGAGCCCGGCGGGAGCGCTCGCGGCGGAGCATTATGGCACCGCTAACATTTTCGCGTTCTCACCGGGCTCCGACGCCCCGCCGTCGGGCCGCCGTGTGCCAAAAAAGGTTGTAAAAACAAGCACTTGAGATGTGAAGGTTTGTAGGTCGCGGGGGCTATTTTTCTCCCCTGAATGCCGCGCCGAATCGGTGGGACACCTAGGGGGCGATGCTCGGGCGCAGCGAGGCCGCGCTCGAGCTTCGATGCTGGTCGGGTCGACGGCACGCCGCCAGTGGGCGTGCCGGAAGATAAGGAGCATCTCCCGTGAAGTACGCCTCTCTGTCGGTCGTCGTGCTGAGTCTCCTGGCAACGCTCACAAGCTGCTCGGGCTTCGAGTCTGGCGGCGACTCGAGCAGTGGCGGGGCTACCGAGGGGGTCGGCGGCGCCGGGACCGGCGGCGCTCCCACGGCCACCTGCGGTAACGGGGTGATCGACCCGGGCGAAACCTGCGATCCGGTTTCGACCTGCCCGGAGAGCTGCAACGACGACAACATGTGCACCACGGACCTGCGGACCGGCAGCAGCATCACCTGCGATGCGGCCTGCGTGAACAACGTCCGGACCGAGTGCGTCCCCAACGACGGCTGCTGTCCGGCGGGCTGCGACTCCGGAGTTGACTCGGACTGCTCGGCGACCTGCGACAACGGCGTGGTGGACGTCGGGGAAACCTGCGATCCTCCCGCCTCCTGTCCCGCGACGTGCGATGACGGCGACGCCTGCACCCTCGACCAGATGACGGGCAGCGCCCAGACGTGCAGCGTCGCCTGCAGCCACACGACCATCAGCGTTTGCGTGGCGGGCGACGGTTGCTGTCCGAGCGGCTGCGTCTCTACCAATGACAGCGACTGCACGGGCGGCACCGGCGGAACCCCCGGCACGGGCGGCACGCCCGGCACGGGCGGCGCGCCCGCCACGGGCGGCGCCCCGGGGACGGGTGGCACCTCGGGCGGCACGCCGGGCACGGGGGGCACACCGGGCACGGGCGGCACGCCCGGCACCGGCGGGACGCTGGCCACCGGCGGGGGCGAAACCGGGGGCGCCGCCGGCGAGGCCCCGACCTGCGAGGAGAGCAGCATCACCGACAGTCCGAGCTCGCTCGGCGTGAACATCAACGGGGCCGAGGTGGTGGTTCACAAAGAGATCTTCGGCCTGTTGATGGAGACGCTCGGTAACGACGTCAACAACGGCGTCTGGGTCGGCACCAACTCCTCCATCCCGAACACCGCCGGTGTCCGCAACGACATCATCGAGGGGATGAAGGAGGCGGGCGTCGGCGCCATCGAGTGGCCGGGCGGTTGCGCGGCCAACAACTTCAACTGGGAGGCCAACAAGAACCCGTCCAACACCATGGGGGTGGACCGGTTCATGGATTTCGTCACCGAGATCGGCGCGGAGCCGGTCCTCGTCGGGCGGCCAAACTCGCAGTACGCCGCCAGTAACCGGGCCTGGGTCGAGTACGTCAACAACAACCCGGAGCACCCGGAGTGGAACCTCAAGTACTTCAAGATCGGCAACGAGGTCTGGGGGTGCGGTGGCAACCTCGGCCACGACGCGGCGGCCGAGGCGACCTACGAGGGCTGGTACAACGCCGCCCACGACCTGCTGAGCCCCCCGGTCAACGGCAAGGAGCTGTTCCTGGTCGCCGCCACCGCAGGGATCTGGACTGTCGACCCGACCAACTCGAACGACTGGATCAACCTGATGCTGGGCAACATCGGGGAGAAGATCGACGGCATCGAGATCCACGATTACATCTACTACCCCGACTCTGTGCCCTGTGTCGGCTTCAGCGACGACCAGTACTACGACATCGTCTACCTGGCTGGAGAAGGCCAGATGGCCCCGCGCCTGGTGAAGATCAAGGAGATCATGGATCGGCAGGATCCGTCCGGGCGGATCAAGATCATCGAGGACGAGTGGGGCGACTGGCTGCAGAACTTTGACGCCTCGGACGACTGGTTTCAGCAGAACACCGTGATGGACGCGCTCTCGGCGGCCATTACCCTCAACGTCTTCATGGCGAACGCGGACCGCGTGCAGATGGCGGGGCTGGCGCAGGCCGTCAACGTGATCCACTCGCTCTTCTTGACCAACTCCAAGGGCGGCGGCACCGATCTGGTGAAGACCCCGACGTTCTATGTCTTCAAGATGTTCAAGCCGCACCACACTGACGACGCGAAGTGGGCGCCGAACACGCTCTCGAGCGAGAAGATCACCGGGAACGGCCAGACCTTCGACGTGCTGTCGTCGGGCGCGACGGTGAACGCCGCCGGGCAGGTGACCATCAGCCTGGCGAACGTGGATCTCGCCGCCACCCGGGACGTGACCATCACGTTGGACAGCGCGACCGCCCGCTATGCCATGGCGAGTGCGACGGTCATCACCGGCCCGGCCAAGGACAGCTACAACGACTTTGGGCAGGCGGAGGTGGTCAACATCCAGCCACTCGACGCCGGCAGCTACGAGCTTTGCGGCCGAAAGCTCAAGGTGACCCTGCCCAGCAAGAGCGTGGTGACGCTCACATTGGATCCGCGGTAGCCTGCGGCTCGGGTGGAACGGAGAACAAGCGGAGGAGTCATGCGAATCGGGCTGGTCGGAGTCTTGAGCATGAGCGCGCTCGTCTCGACGGTGGCGACCGCTGGGTGTGCGGATTACACCGGCGAGGAGGAGCCCGCGGGCACCGGGGGGGCCTCGAGCACCGGAGGCACAGCGCAGACCGGTGGGGGCCCCGGCACCGGGGGCGCGGCGGAAACCGGTGGAGCCCCGGTGCAGACCGGCGGTAGCCCCGGTACGGGGGGCGCCCCCGGCACGGGGGGCGGCGCCGGCACCGCGATCACTACCATCGACGGCGCCACCGTGCTCAGCGCGCTGACGGCCGAGCAGGTCACCCAGCTCTGCGACGACTCCTACGCCTACTACTACGAGAGCGGGGCCATCCCCGTGGCGACCGCCTGCAAGTGGAAGGGGCTCTCCTTCGCGACCTCGAGCAGCGCCCCCACCCAGGAGCAGCTCAGGTCGAACTGCAGCGAGAAGGAGGACGGCTGCGTGGCCGATCCGGCCACTGCGTTCGCCGATAACCCAGGCTGCTACGGCGTCCCCGCGACCTGTGGGGCGACCGTGGCGGAGTACTCCACCTGCGTCCAGGACCTCGCCACCAGCTTCAACACGACCGTGGATGCGATCGAGGCGTGCGACGTGCTCACGACCGGGGACCAGGGCACGGGCGCGGTCTGGGCGGCCACGGGGGCCGCGGCGCCGGCGAGCTGCACCTTCGCCAACTGCTCGGGCCTATACCCCCCGAACCCCCTCTTCTAGTGGCAGGGCGGGGCGATGCAGGCTTGGGCCGGGCTCGCGTTCACGGTCTTCGCTTCTGACCGCCGAGCCCACGATCCAGTTCATCGATGACGGTGCCAGCGAGAAGGTTCTCGGCGGGTCATTTCCAGTCAGAAGGCATTAGCGGGAACAGAGGAAGAATAGCCATGCTGCGAAGACTGCAAGCGTTCCTCGTGGTGGGAGTGTGGACGGTGGCCATGCCCGCCGCGGCTCAGGATCCCGTGGACGACCCCGGTCCCGCGGACGCAACGCCGGCCCCCGAGGGCGCGGCGCCGGCCGCTCCCGACGAGCCCGCGGGCGAACCTGCCGCCGAGCCCGCGGAGGAGCCCATGGAGGAGGCGCTGCCGTCGGCTCCGGTCGGCGCTGCGCCAACCGCACCCACTGGGCCCGCCGCCGAGGCCGCGCCCACGGGTGTCGAGCCCGCCGCTCCGGCGCTCGCGGAGGCAGCGGACCCCGGTACGGGACTGAAGGCCTGGCGGATGGGCTTGACCGGGTACTTCCGGGCGCCCATGGCCATGGGCATCAGCAACCGTCCGGGTCCCGACGACCTGGAGGGAAACCCCGCCCTGCAGGTGTCCTACGGACCGAACCGCACCATCGACGCGAACTACTACAGCTTCGCGTACACGCGCCTCCAGGAACAGGACTGGGTGGAGCTCTTCGTCACCGCGAAGCGGGAGCACGTCGAGGCCGCGGTCGGGTGGATGGGGTACTGGTTTCAATCGGCCGGCTTCCGGAACCCCGATGCCGGATGGTTCCCGAGCGTCGCGCGGCTCACCATCGACACGAACTTCGGGGTCACCGGCCCCGTCAAACCGAAGCTCGCACTCACCGGTGGGTCCTGGTGGCCGCGGTTCGGCTACTTCGAGAAGTACGACACCTACACGCTGGGGCAATTTCGCCAGCTCGGCGCGCAGCTAAAATTCTCCGTCGCCCTCCCGAACGGCATCACGCTCAATAACTCGGCAGGCTTCGGCACCGGTCGTGATGGCAGCTTCGTTTACCAGATCAACCCCCCAATCTACGGCGCCAAGACGGGCCTGAACCTGATTCAGTACGAGCACCTCCAGTTCACCTTCAAGGAGTACGTTGACGTCGGACTCCATGTCAACACGCAGTGGACGCGTGACCCCAACCTGACTCCGCAGGTCATCCCGGGCAAGGCGTACTCGGATGTCGCCAAGGCCCACCTGACCACCGTCGGCGGCGAGCTTGGCCTGAGGGCCCCCTACGCGGGTCGGTTGTGGTTGTCGCCGTCCGTCGTCTCCGTTCGCAACGGCTGGGCGCTGGCCAACAACGGCACCGAGGTGATGCACTCGCTGGGCGGCGCGGGATTCGCCACCAACTACATGGGGTGGACCAACAGCCCTGCCGACAGCACCGGCACCGGCAGGACGTTCAATTTCGGTGCGCTCTACGAGAACACGCTCTCCAGCGTCTTGGGCAAGACGCCGGGGGCGACACCCGAGGTGACGCTGAACGTCTTTGGGCTGCTGGCCGCCGCGAAACTCGATTTACCGGCAGGGTCGTTGATCACGCAGGACAGCATCCGACAGCTGAAGTACGGTGCGGACGTGGAGCTCCAGGCCCTGAAATGGCTCGGAATCATGGCCCGCTACGACGAAGTCGTCTACGACCTGGAGCACTCCGGATACGTCTTCTCCGCCATCACGCCGCGGCTGACGTTCTCCTCGCACTTCCTCTCCGGTGAGAGCATCTACATTCAGTACTCTCGATACCGCTACGGCGACCGGATGTTGCTGGCTGGGCAGTGGCCCTGGGGCCAGCAGTTGGTGGCGGGGAACGACATCATCCAAAACGGCCCCTACGCGCGCCAGAAGCCCGACATGGACGTCATCAAGTTCCAAGCGAACGTCGCCTTCTGAACCCCCACCAGGGAGCACCGATGACCCTACCGTCCCGCGCTCTAGCGCTGCTCACCATGCCCCTCGCGATGTCTCTGCTCCATTGTGGCGGGCCGCGGCCACCCGCCCCGGCGGCCCCGGCGGCCCCGGCGGCCCCGGTAGCGGCCCCGGCGGCGGCCCCCGCACCGACGGTGGTCGAGGTCCCCAAGACTGCGCCGATCACCAAGGGCCCCTTCGGCACCGTCGACGGCAAAGCAGTCGAGTTGTTCGTCCTCACCAACGTCAAGGGTTCGGTGATGAAGGTGACCAACTACGGCACGATCATCACCGAGCTACACGTGCCGGACCGGACGGGCAAGCTCGGCGACATCGTCGGCGGCTACGACAACGTCGACGGGTACGTCCAGAAGACGCCGTATTTCGGCGCCACCATCGGCCGCGTGGCGAACCGCATCACCCAGGGGCGCTTCCAGCTCGCCGGCAAGACGATCCAGCTCGCCACCAACGATCCCCCGAACCACCTGCACGGCGGCAAGAAGGGCTGGGACAAGGTCGTCTGGGACGTGGCGTCGACCAGCGATACGCCCCAGGGGCCCGCGATCCAGTTCACGTACCTCTCCAAGGACGGGGAGGAGGGCTACCCCGGCAACGTCACCGCGACCGTGACCTACACGCTCACGAACGAGAACGAGCTCAAGGTCGACATGGGGGCCACGACCGATCAGACGACGATCGTGAGCATGGCGCACCACAGCTACTGGAACCTGGGCGGCTACGCCTCGGGGCCCATCACGGACCACGAGCTCACGCTCTACGCTGACCAGTACACTCCCGGCGCGCCGGTGGTCGCGAACGGGGTCATCAAGCCGGTCAAGGGGACGCCCTTCGACTTCACGACGCCGAAGCCGATCGGCAAGGATCTGATGGCCGTCGTCATTAAGGGCAATCCGGCCGGCTACGACCACAACTTCGTCGTCAACGGGGACCCGCATGCTCTCCGCCCGGTGGCGCGGGTCAAGGATCCGAAGTCCGGTCGCGTCATGACGCTCGAGGGCGACCAACCCGGGGTCATGTTCTACGCGGGGCTGTTCCTGGACGGGTCGATCACGGGCAAGGGCCACGCCTACCAGCGATACGAGGCCTTCTGCCTCGAGACGCAGAAGTTCCCCAACTCGATCAACGTGCCGGCTTGGCGGAGCGAGGTGATCCTCGAACCGGGGCGCACTTACCAGCATCGGATGGTCCATCGGTTCACGACCGAGTGAGGTCCGTTGCGCGCCCCGGGAAGCGGGGCGGCCGTGCGGCGCCGCGCGGCGTTCCCTGTGAACGCTCACCTCTTGCGACGCCGGCGCGGCGCGGCGGCGCGCGCACTCGGTGCCGCGCCGGTGGACGCGCGCACCACGAGCTCGGGCGGCACCACCACTCGCGACGGCACTTCCCGGTCCTCGATCCGGCCGAGCAAGAGGTGCAGGCAGCGCCGGCCGAGCTCGGTGAAGTCCTGGCGAACGGTGGTGAGCGGGGGGGTGAAGTACGCCGCCTCGGGGATATCGTCGAAGCCGACCACGCTGAGATCGCGGGGCACCTGCCGCCCCGCCTCGTGCAGGCGGCGGAGCAGGCCGAGCGCCATCTGGTCGTTGGCCACCAGCACCGCAGTCAGCTCCGGGATCTCGAGCAGGCTCTCGCCCAGTTCGTAGCCGGCTCGTGGCGTCCAGTCGCCCCGGAAGAGCGCGGGGACGGGGGCACCGGCTGCTTCGAGCTCCGACCTCCAGCCCTCGACGCGCTCGTCGGCGTCCATCCAGTCGACCGGGCCGGCCAGGTGCCAAACGGTGTCGTGGCCGAGCTCCAGCAGGTGTCGCGTGGCGGCGGCGGTGCCCGCCCGCTGGTCGACGGTGGCGACGGGGATAGTGGCGTTCGGTCCCGCCTCCACGGCCACCACGGGGAAGTCCGGTCGGACGTGCCGCAGCGCGTCCGTGCCCGCCCGGATCGGAGCGATGACGGCCACGCCGTCCACTCCCTGGTCCAGGAGCTGCTGGATGGCCACCAGCACCGTGTCGCGATTGAGCGACCGGAGGCTGGAGACGCTCACCGCATAACCGGCGTCGTGGGCTGCCTGCTCGATGCCGAGCAGGGTGGAGGCGGGCCCGTAGAGCGTGGTGTCGAAGCTGACGACGCCGAGGGTCCGCGAGCGACCGGACGCCAGGGCCTGCGCCATCGAGTTGGGGCGGTAGTCGAGCTGGCGCATGGTGGCCAACACGCGCTCGCGAGTGGCGCCGCGCACGTGGGGGCTGTCGTGAAGCACGCGCGAAACCGTCTGGTTCGAAACGCCGGCCAGCCGCGCGACGTCCGCCATCACCGCGGGGCGGCGCGGCTCCGGACCGGGGCGTGCGGTGCGCGTCACCTCGCCATTCTACCAGGCTTGACGGCGGGCGTGTTAGCGTTCACAATCTTTGGTGCAGCAGTAGGCTTGGCGCGACGCTCGAGCTCGCCGGTGGGCGGGCGCCCGCACCGCGCATCACGGGGCCAACAACCAGTCCGGGCGCTCGAGAGGCGCTCGGTGGCGTCGAGGGGCCTCCCTCGGCGAGGGCGAGCCCAGCCAGGTGAGAGCGTGAGCGTGGCGCTCGAGGCGAGCGCCGGAGAGTTGGGCGGGAGGCGTCGGTGCCTCCCCGGGTTGCGCACGGGCCCAGCCAAGAGCCGTGCGAGAACGGAATGACGGACGTGGCCGAACGCAAGCAGCAGGAGCTCTGGTTCCTTACCGGTAGCCAGCACCTTTACGGCGAAGCCGCCTTGGCGCAGGTGGCCCGGAACTCGCAGCAGATCGCCCGGGCCCTCGATCGCTCCGGGAGGTTGCCGGCCAAGGTCGTGCACAAACCGGTCCTGACCGGTCCCGAGTCCATCCTAGAGGTGTGCCTGGCCGCCAACGCGGCGCCCGAGTGTGCGGGTGTCATCACCTGGATGCACACCTTCTCGCCGGCCAAGATGTGGATCGCCGGGTTGACCCGCCTGCAGCGGCCGCTCGCCCACCTCCACACCCAGTACAACCGCGAGCTCCCGTGGCGGGAGATCGACATGGACTTCATGAACCTGAACCAGTCCGCCCACGGGGACCGGGAGTACGGGTTCATCGGCGCGCGGCTCCGGATGAACCGCAAGGTCGTGGTCGGGCATTGGCAGGACCCGGAGGTGGTCGACGAGCTGGCGGGCTGGGCGCGCGCCGCCTTGGCGATGTCCGAGTCGCGCCGGCTCAAGATCGCTCGCTTCGGCGGCATGAACATGCGCGAGGTGGCGGTCACCGGGGGAGATCGCGTCGAGGCGCAGATCCAGCTCGGCTGGTCGATCAACGGCTACGGGGTGGGCGATCTGGTCGCGCGCATCGCGGAGGTTTCGGACGCCGAGGTGGACCGCCTGGTGAAGAAGTACGAGGCGACCTACATGATGGCGGCCCCGCTCAGGAAGGGCGGCGAGCGGCACCAGAGTGTGCGTGACGCGGCCCGTCAGGAGATCGCCATGCGCGCGTTCCTCCAGGCGGGCGGGTTCGGGGCCTTCACCACCACCTTCGAGGATCTGCACGGGCTGAAGCAGCTCCCCGGCCTGGCGTGCCAGCGGCTGATGGCGGATGGATACGGCTTCGGCGCCGAGGGCGACTGGAAGACCGCAGCCCTGGTTCGCCTGGGGAAGGTCATGACGGCCGGGCGCCCCGGCGGCGTGTCCTTCATGGAGGACTACACGTACCACCTGGTCAAGGGCAAGGAGCGGGTCCTCGGCGCCCACATGCTCGAGGTCTGCCCCACGATCGCCGACGGCAAGCCTTCGCTCGAGGTCCACCCGCTCGGCATCGGTGGCAAGGCCGATCCCGCCCGGCTGGTCTTCGACGCCAAGACGGGGCCGGCGGTGAACACGACGCTCGTGGACATGGGCGGGCGAATGCGGATGATCGTCGCCGAGCTCGACGTCGTGAAGCCCGACCACGCGATGCCCAAGCTGCCCACGGCGCGCGCCGTCTGGGTCCCGCGCCCGGACTTCAAGCGCGGCTGCCAGGGTTGGATCGAGGCGGGCGGCGCGCACCACGCCGCTTGCTGCCAGGCGGTCACCGCCGGGGAGTGGGAGGACTTCGCCGGCATGGCCGGGCTCGAGGTGATCCGGCTGGGCGCCGACCTCGACCTCAGGGCGCTCCGCCGGGAGCTGTTCTGGAACGACGCGGCGTTCAAGCTTGGGCGGTAGCGCGATGCCGTCGCCGTACCGGGAGCTGAAGGAACGAGCCTGGTTCGCCAACCAGGAGGTGCCGCGGCGCGGGCTCGCGATCTACACGTTCGGGAACGTCTCCGTGCTCGACGCGGACCGCGGCGTTCTGGCCATCAAGCCGAGCGGCGTGCCCTACGAGCAGCTCACCATCGACGATCTGGTGGTGCTGGACCTCTCGGGCAAGGTGGTGGAGGGGGCGCTCAGGCCCTCCTCCGACACCCCCACCCACCTCGTCCTCTACCGGGCCTGGAAGGGCGTTGGCGGAGTGGTCCACACGCACTCCCGCTACGCGACGGGGTGGGCGCAGGCGCGGCTATCCATCCCCCTCTACGGGACCACGCACGCCGATCACCTCGCCGAGGACGTGCCCTGCACGGCGATCATGTCCGACGAGGCCGTCGAGCGGGATTACGAGGTCGAGACTGGCAACCAGATCCTGGCGTGCTTCGAGCGCCGCGAGCCGCTCCACACGCCCATGGTGCTGGTGGCCGGCCACGGTCCGTTCACCTGGGGTGAGACGCCGGAGAAGGCCGTGTACCACGCCGTCGTGCTGGAGGAGCTGGCCCGGATGGCGTTCGTTACCCGGACCCTCGATCCGACGGCGGAGCGGCTCCCGGAGCGCCTGATCCGCAAGCACTACGAGCGCAAGCACGGCAAGGGCGCGTATTACGGGCAGCGGTGAGGACCGCGACGGGCGCGGCTGGCGCGGGTAGAGTGTGGCGCGCAACGAGGAGGCACGGATGCACCAGAATCAGGGCGAATCGGCCGCAATCATCCGATCGGGGGGCGCGGTCCTCGGGATCGAGCTCGGCTCCACCCGCATCAAGGCCTCCCTCATCGCGCCGGACACTACGCCGCTCGCGTCGGGCTCGCACGCCTGGGAGAACCAGCTCGAGGACGGCGTCTGGACGTACTCCATGGAGGACGTCTGGCGGGGAATCGCCGCCTGCTACGCCGCGCTCGTCGCTGATGTGCGCGCTCGCTACGGCCTCGAGCTCGGGACCGTCGCGGCCATGGGCTTCAGCGGGATGATGCACGGGTACCTGGCGCTGGACCGCGAGGGAAGGCTCCTGGTCCCCTTCCGCACCTGGCGGAACAACGTGACTGGCGCGGCCTGCGCCGAGCTGAGTCCGCTCCTCGACTTTGCCGTGCCGCAGCGCTGGAGCATCGCGCACCTGTACCAGTCGATCCTGGAGGCGCAGCCGCACGTGCCGCGGATCGCTCGGCTGACCACGCTCGCCGGCTACGTCCACTGGCGGCTGACGGGCGAGCACAAGATGGGTGTGGGTGAGGCCTCGGGCATGTTCCCCATCGACCCTGGCACGGGCGACTGGGACGCCGAGCGGATGGCCAGGTTCGACGCGCTCATCGCGCCGCGCGGCCTCGGCTGGACGCTTCGGGATCTCCTCCCCGAAGTGCGGCTCGCGGGGCGCCCCGCCGGGCAGCTCACCGCCGAGGGCGCTCGGCTGCTTGATCCGACGGGCAAGCTCGTGGCCGGTATCCCGCTCTGTCCACCCGAGGGCGACGCGGGCACGGGCATGGTCGCCACCAATGCCGTGCGCCCGCGCTCGGGGAACGTGTCGGCGGGGACCTCGGTGTTCGCGATGATCGTGCTGGAGAAGAACCTGTCGCGGGTTCGTGAGGGGATCGACATCGTCGTCACGCCTGACGGCAAACCCGTGGCGATGGCCCACTCCAACAACGGGTCCTCCGATCTCGACGCCTGGATCGCCCTCTTCGGGCAGGTCGCCCGTGCGCTGGGCGTCGACGCGCCGCCGGAGCAGCTCTACGGTAAGCTCCTGCCGCTCGCGCTACGGGCGGATCCGGACGCGGGCGGCCTGCTCAGCGTCAACTACGTCTCCGGCGAGCATCTGACCGGTTTCACCGAGGGGCGGCCGCTGTTCGCGCGGAACCAGGACAGCCGGTTCACCCTGGAGAACTTCGTGCGGGCGATGTGCTTCGCCTCGCTCTGCGCCCTGAGGACCGGCATGAACATCCTCACCGAGGAGGAGGGGGTGGTCATCGAGGGGATCCGGGGCCACGGCGGCTTCTTCAAGGGCGGCGATACGGGCCAGCGCATGATGGCCGCCGCGCTCGGCGTCCCGGTCAGCGTCCCCGCCACGGCCGGGGAGGGGGGCGCCTGGGGCATGGCCGTGCTCGCGGCCTACTGCCTCCGCGCGGGCGCGGAGCCGTCGCTCCCCGACTACCTCGACGCGCGCATCGCGGGGAGCATCGGCGCGCCCGTCGCCCCCGACCCGCGGGACGTCGCGGGCTTCGCCCAGTTCTTCGCCCGCCATCGCCGAGGGCTCGCCATCGAGCGCGAGGCGGTCAAGGCGCTCCGCTAGCGAGCGGGGATGCGGTCGGCGCGCCGCCTGTCGATGCCAGCCGGACGGCGTGGCTCCGCTCGGAGCCACGCCGCGCCCCTCAAGCTACTGCTTCTGGAACACGACCGTGCCCGTCACCGTGCCCGTGACGGCGGTGTCGCTCCGCGGGGTGATGGTCATCGTGGTCCCCGCGATGCAGTACGAGTACTGGTTGTCCCGGATCGTGATTGCGTTGCCCTCGACCGTGTAGGTGCCGCTCGTCGGCGTGGTGAAGGACGCGATCCCGAGCCCGCCGGTCTGCTGCACCGTGGCCGGGCAGGTGCACCCGCCGCTTGCCGCGTCTGCACAGGTGACCGAGGCGTAGCCCAGGGACCCGAGCGCGCCGCCCAAGCGATCGCATTGGGTGACGGTCCCCGATATGTTCAGACACGCGGCAGGTAGCGCGAGCTCCTCGGTGCCCGACGTGGTGGTGGCGTCCGTGAACGTCCCGTCAGCGTTGAAGGTCCACGAGCCGGTCACCTGGAGGGTGCCCGACACCGGCGCTGCCGTGCAGCCGAGGCCGAACCCCATCATGTTCACCTCGTTGGTCACTGCGAGACAGGAGCTGGTGACGTTCCAGGTCCCGACCACATCGCCGCCGCAGGCCGCCACATCCTCGCAGGACGCCTCGCCACCCCCGGTGCCCGTGGTGCCGCCGGTGGCGGCCCCGCCGGTCGCAGCGCCGCCGGTCGCGGCCCCGCCGGTGGCGGCCCCGCCGGTGGCGGCCCCGCCGGTGGCGGCCCCGCCCGTCGTGGTTGCGGCGGTGCCACCCGTGGCAGCGTCGTCTTCGGCCGTGTCGCTGCAGCCAGCGAGCAGCAGAGTGAAGGTGAGTGTGCTCACGCCGAGCGCGACGAGGTGCCGTTGCTGAATCATGGTCTTCTCCTGAGCAGATCGCGGGCGCGAGCGCGCCCATGCCGGTTCATCTTACCTAGATGCCACGTGGCTTGTCGCGGGGCGTACCGCGCGGCTCGCCGAGAATCGATGGCCAGGACACACTTGAGGGGAGCACCGGTCGGGCTTGTAGTGAGAGCGGAGAGCCACCGGCGAGGGGTCTGGCCCCGGGCGCGCCCGCGGGGCAGCGGTCGCGTCGGGTCCGGGCGCTCGCCGGCTCACGAGCGTGGATCCTACTGCCCGTACCCCGCGGCCTTGACGTTCTGCATCACGGCGGCCTCCGCCTCGTCCGACGGGAAGCCCGCGACGATGGCGCCCTCGAAGAAGGTGCCCCAGGAGTTGTTGCTGTTGTCTCCGCCGACACCGAGGACGACCGCCCCCTCGTTGTTCATCTGCTTGGGCAGGCCCCCCGCGTAGGCGGTGGTGACGCTCGAGGCCGATAGGTCGGCCATCCTGAGCGCCCAGTTGGTTTGGTCGGTCTTCAGGAAGCCCAGGGCGAAGGGCACCCGCAGCGACGGGTTGTTGCTGTTTGCCGGCGCGGACGCGGCGCCGTCGAGCGACCCCCAGCCGGGATCGCCGGGGTTCGTGCCGCCGGCCCAGACGCCGGCCTCGAAGTCGGCCATCATCCAGGGGCCGTTGCCGGCGCCGCGGCCCCAGTAGGCGACCCCAAAGAACAGGGTGTTCATGACGCCGTACTTGGTCGGGTCGGGCGAGACGTTGCCGAAGTCCCAGCAGCAGGCCGTGCCGGAGTGGGTCCCATCCGCCAGCATGTAGATCCCCTGCGGCTCCTGGCCGCGCGGCATGCCGTCCCCCTCCGTACCGACGGGGGACCGGTACCCCTGACGCGCCGCCATGTACAGCGAGTAGACGTCGTGACCGCCGACCCGGAGCGGGCCCGCGTCCGCGATCGACTCGAAGTCGTCATCGTCCCCGAATTCACCCCCGTCCGCGCGGCCTTTCTTCGCCACCGGGATGTTGTTGCCGCGCCCGGACTGGTCATACAGGAGCGAGACGGTGCAGGTGGTGCCGCCACACACGGCGTCCTGCGCCGCCGCGTCGGCGAAGCCGTCCGCGGTCATCGGGATGTCGTGGAGCTCGCCCCCGGAGCCCGTGTTCGTGGCCGAGCTGCCGCTCCGGACCTGGTAGAGAGGGCCAGAGTACGTGCTCGAGAGGGCTCGAATCATGCTGTACGCCGCGACGCAGGGGGTGCCCGAGTCTGCGTAGATGTCGCAAGGCCCCTCGTTGCCGGGGGGGGCGCCGCCCGTCGCCTGCCCGCCGGTTTCTGCGCCGCCAGTCGGATCAGCGCCGCCGGTCGGACTGACGCCACCGGTCGGATCGGAACCACCGGTCGGATCGGAACCACCGGTCGGGCTGACGCCGCCCGTCGGACCGAAGCCGCCCGTCGGATTGGCGCCGCCGGTGGGGTTGACGCCGCCGGTGGGGTTGACGCCACCCGTCGGGCTGACGCCGCCGGTGGGGTTGACGCCTCCCGTCGGGTTGACGCCACCGGTCGGGCTGACGCCGCCCGTCGGATTGACGCCGCCCGTCGGGTTGACGCCGCCGGCGGGGTTGACGCCGCCGGTCGGGTTGACGCCACCGCCGCTCACCCCGCCGGTCGCGACCCCGCCGGTGCCACCGCCGCCGGTCATGATCCCACCGCTGGCGGGGGGGGCGCCGCCGGTGACGCCTCCCGCCCCAGGAGCGATGCCACCGGTTCCGGTGGTTGACTGCTCCTCGGCGTCGCTGCACCCAGCCAGGACCAAGAGGAGGAGGGCGGGGAGGGAGCACCGGCGCAACGCGCCGGGAGTCCTCGCGAAACCGACAGGCCGCGTGGCGAAGTGGCGATGGGTCTGCATTTTCGGCTTCTCCTTCTGGAAGCGGGGATCGAAACGAATGGCTAAGGGCTTTGGCGCGGAGCGCCTGGGCCGCCAGGGCTCACTACTCAGGGTGGCAGGGGATTGGCGGGGTCGGCAGAGGGCCTCTCTCTCCCCCCGCCACCGAAATCTTCCGCCTCGGCTAAACCGATTTTCCTCGAGAAGCCCGCGAGAATGCGCGCCCTGCGGCATTTCGTGGAAGCGCTCACATTTCCAGCCCGTCTACCCCGGAAGGGGGGCCGTGACCGGCCGCGCCTCCGGCCTGTGTGGTTCGGCACGGGGGCGCTACAGAGCACCGCTATTTCCCGTATCCTGCGGAGACGATGGCGGCCTGGAGGGTGTCGACCGTGTCCTTCGACGCCACGCCGTTCGTCATGACGCCCTCGTAGAAGCGCCCGCCGTCGCCATCGCTGTTGTCCCCGCCGATCCCGAGGATGATGGATCCCTGCTTCTGCATGGGGACGTAGCCGGGCTTCTCGGGGCGGATCCCGTCGTACATGGTCTTCAAGGGACCGGCCGTTGCGTCGCCGCCGTAGAGCGCGAAGCGGCCCTTGCCGTCGTTCTTCTCCGCGGTGTCGCCGACCACGATGGCCGTGACGAAATCGTGCTTCAGCGGCGTGTTGGTCGAGATGTTACGGTCCTGTCCGTTCTCCCAGCCGGGATAGAGGCCGTTCTCGAGGTCAGCCATGACCCACGGCCCTCCCTCGACGCCGGTGCCCCAGATGACGCCCATGCCGAAATAGACGGCTTCCATGGTGCCGTTGCCGTCGTCGTTGGCGCTCGTCTCGGCGTTGCCGTAGTCGAAGCAACACCCGTTGATCAGGTCGTGTTGGCTGGTGACCATGTACATGGTCTGGGGGTCGTCGTTGATGGCGGTTCCATTGCCGAACAGCTTCCGGTAGCCCATGCCGGGGCGGAAGAGCATGCCGTAGGCGGCATGGCCGTTGATCGTCACCGGCAGGTCCGCGGCGTTGACCGGGTTTCCGGGAGTCGGCTTGGCACCGCCCGGCGGCGCGGGCTCCAGGTCGTTCTGCATCGGGGACTGATCGTAGACCTTCGTGATGGTGCAGCCGCCGGCAGCGCAGAAGGCGTCCTGCGCCGCGGCGTCGGCGTAGCCGCCCACGATCCCGATATCCAGGGCCTCCCCCTGGCAGGAGGTCGGTCCGGGCGTCGCGGTGCCCTTGCAGACCTGGTAGAGCGGCCCGCTGTAGCCGGCGACGACGGCCCGCACCGTGCTGTGCGCCGAGACGCAGGGGAGCCCGGCCCCCTCGAGGACGTCGCACGGCAGACGCCCGGTGAAGGCAGTAGCCCCGCCGTTGCTGCCGCCGCCGGTCCCGGCCCCACCAGTCCCGGGGCCCGCTCCACCGGTGTTGCCCGCCGCGTCGTAAGACCCACAGGCGAAGGCGCCGAGCGACAGGGGAAGGGCGAGCAGCACGACGGGTAGGGCGGAGCAGGTCTTCTTCATCGTGAAATCTCCAGCTGCGGGGGACGCTCGGACGGGGACGGGGGCGCGAATCCGGGAAGGTTGGGGGGCTGGGGCTGCTGCACCGCGCGGGGCGACGACGGCGAGAGCTCCACGAACCGGGGCATCGAAGCACGTCGTCGTAGGACGCCGTCGAGTAAGGATGTGCGAGGGCGAACGCAGCGACCAGGCAAAGAGTTCCTCCCCTGTCTCGTGTAAAATTCCTTTCCAAACGGAATGGTGCGGGCCGACGTCCGCGCCCTCGCTCGTCTGCCGCTGGCGGTGGGCGCAAGGGTTGGACGATGCACGGCCGCGCTGATGACGGCGTCGGACCGGTCGACCGGGCTCGACGATGGGTCGGAGCCGTGAGCTGAGGCCGCCATGGGTGGGGCCAAGAAGCTGCAGACCGAGGTCGATGAGGCGGTCCTGTCTACGGCGGACGCAGCGCAGGCGTTGCGGGAGATCACGGCGCTCCTGTGCAAGAGAACTCGCTCGCCGGTCGCCCTGCTCGCGCGCTGGGAGGACGAGGAGCGAGGCGCGTCGCCGCTCGCCCACCCGGGGCTGAGCGTTCTGCTCGCCGCAAAGCTGTGCGCCGCTCTCCCCCTACCGTGCGGCGTTGCAGGCCATCCGGGAGGGGGCGCTCATGGGGCCGGGGTAGGGGTGTCCAGGGCCTCGTGAGCCCTGGACGGGGGGGGCGGCGACTAAGGGGAAGGCTCCCCTCCTGGCGCTGCGGGCCTGTGGTCCCCCGAAAGGGTTTCCCGATGCTCCGACTCTCCCGCTTGCCGCTCCTCCTGCTCGGTCTTGGCTCGCCTGTCGCCGTCTCGTGCGGGGGCGAGGGGGGGGAGCCGTCGGAGCCCGCGACCGGGGGCGCGGCCGCCGGCTCTGACGGTGGGGCGGCCACCGGGTCCGGGGGTGTCGCTCCGGCCACGGGCGGGGTCGCACCCGCGACCGCGGGCGTGGCTCCGGGCACCGGTGGCATCAGGCCCGGTGCGGGCGGAACGGCCCCCGGCGCGGGCGGGGTCGCACCCGCCACTGGGGGCGTCGCTTCGGGCATCGGCGGCACCAGTCCCGGCTCGGGGGGCGCGGGCACGGGTGGGACGGGGCCCGGGTCGGGAGGCGTGGTCTCCGGCACCGGCGGTCACAGTCCCGGAACGGGCGGCGCGGCCTCCGGTACTGGCGGCACGAGTCCCGGAACGGGCGGTGTCAATCCGAGCACGGGCGGTGCTGACCCGAGCACGGGCGGTGCTGACCCGGGCACGGGCGGCGCTCCGCTCGGCGAGTGCGATCCGTACGTGTGGCCCGGCTACGATCCCGACCTCGACTTCCAGTTCGACGCCACCGATGTCGACCCGAGCCAGTTGACCGTGTACCAGGGGTGTGCCGAGAGCGAGGTGGCGGGTACGATCACGTCGGGGTGGTGGTCGTTCATCTGGGGTCCCGATCGCAACCCGCAGATCACCGACGACCAGATCCACCAGGTCCTCGACGGCCTCAACGAGGATCTGGGCTACATCCGCGACGCAATGGGGTGGCCGCCCGACGATCTGGCCCAGAGTGGCTACTTCAGCTCGGTCTATCTGTACGGCTCGGGCCTCTGCACGGACAACGCCTCGAACACGGAGACGGGCGGCTGGCAGTCGAACATCGGCCCCTACGCGATGGTTCTGCTCTCCTGGGCGCCAATCGTCGACTACGATCGGGGCGGGATCACGCACGAGGCGATCCATGCCATGGTCAAGGGCGCGCCAGGGGGGGACAACAAGGCGCACTGGTTCAACGAAGGCGGCAATACCTGGATCCAGCAGCAGCTTTACGCTCAGCGGGACGGTAGCTACGGGGTCGGCTTCCTCGACGGAGTGCCCTTCATCGCTCCGCACCAACCCATCGAGTGTTACAGCGGCTGGCTCATCGACGGCACCTTTGGCGGTCCGGACGCGGAGGGTGTCGGCGGCGAGAACTGGCGCCGATACCTGGGCGGGACCCAGTATAGCTCCGTCTTCTCACACTTCCTCCACCAGTGCCTGTCACCGGGCGCCAATGCCTGGATCTGGCAGCAGGCCGAGCCCCGCAACATCCTCGAGACCCTCGCCACGGGGCTTGGCGACGAGCAGACGCGGCACCTCGTCATGGAGTATCGAGCTCGACTGGCGCTGGTCGACCTCGGTCCGTGGCGCGACGCCCTCCTCCGGGTGATCAATGGTGAGTGGGGGAGCACCATCCGCAGGGAGATCGGGACCGCCGACACACCGGAGTACCAGGCGGTCGCCTATGCGCCGACCACCACCAATGGCTCGACCATCGTGCCGGACGAGTACACCCTGCCGGGCTGGTCAGGCTCGAACCAGATCCCGCTCGTCGTGAGCGGCAGCCAGGTGAGGCTCGACTTCAAGCCGGAGGGCGCCAACATGCGGATGCAGCTCGCCTACTGGGCGGAGGACGGGACCGCCGTGTACAGTCGGCCGGTGGCCAGCGGCGAGCTCTGTCTGCGCCTCGACCAGGCCCCCAAGGACGGCGTGGTGATCGCGGTCGTCAGCAACACCGACTACGTGTACACGGGTGACGAGATTCGCGGGACGAAGTACGACTACTCCGTCGACATGGTGGAGGGCGTGAGCTCGACGGCGGACCGCACCACCAGGTGGTTCCTGAACGACTGACGCGACCGGTCGTCGCCGCGGAGAACGCCGACGCCGGGAGGGTGTGCGGGGGGGCCGCGTCGCCCCTCCTACCGCCAGCGGCGGTCCGCGCGCCGCCCCCCCGGGGGGCCGCGAGCGGGGACCGCCGCCCCGTCGGATCCCCCCGCCGCTTGCGTGACGGGGGCCGGCTCGATTATGAGCAGCCCGGTGCCGGCCCCGGGTACGGCGACGGTCGACGATCCAGGCGACAGACGCGGGCAAGGAGTCTCGATGAACATCGTCGTCGTCGGTGCCGGGGTGGTGGGTCAATCGCTCGCCGAGCAGCTCTCTGTCGAGGGGCACCGGATCTCGATCGTGGACCGGGACCGGAGCAAGCTGCGAGCCATCGGCGAGAAGCTCGACGTGCTCTGCGTTCGCGGTAACGCCAGCACGCCGTCCGTGCTCAAGCGCGCGGGCGTCGAGAAGGCACAGATGCTCATCGCCGTCACCGATCTCGACGAGGTCAACCTGGTCGCGGGCATGGTCGCCGATCGTCTGGGCGTGAAGCACACCATCGCCCGGGTAAGGAACCTCGAGTACTTCTGCGAGTCGTCGCCGCTGTCGATGGAGCAGATGGGCATCGATCAGGTGATCGATCCCGCTCGGACCATCGTGGACGCGATGGTGCGCACCATCGAGAACCCGGGCACCTACCACCTGGCCACGCTCGCCGGCGGGCAGATGGTGATCCTGGGGTTCAACATCGCCAAGGACAGCCCCGCTGCCGGTCTGACGATGGCCGAACTGCGGGAGATCGGCAACATCGAGTCCTTCCTGGTCCTCGACATCAACCGGGGCGATCAGATCATCGTCCCACGTGGCCCCGACACCATCGAGCCCGGGGACTCGGTGCACGTCCTGTGCTCCACGCGCACGCTGAAGCTGGTGACGCCGATCCTGCACGCCGAGCCGCCCGCGGTCGAGGTGGTGATCATCGCTGGCGCTAGCCGCATCGGCGTGCAGCTCGCCGAGGCGATCCAGGGGCGTGTGGCGCGCGTGGTGCTCATAGAACCCGATCCGACCGCCGCTGAGGAGGCCGCGGAGCGCCTGCCCGGCACCCTGGTCCTGAACGGCTCGCCCACTGACCTCGATGTTCTCGAGGAGGCGTCACTCGACCAGTGCGACCTGTTCTGCGCCCTGTCGGACGACGACCAGGCCAACGTCATGTCTGTGCTGCTCGCCAAGAAGCACGGACGGGCCGTGGTGGCGGCGCTGGTGCACCAGCCCGAGTACGTCCCGGTGCTCAGCAACCTCGGCATGGAGATCGTGATCAACCCCCGATTGATCACGGTCGGTGAGATCCTGATGCACGTCCGCCGCGGCCACGTCCAGTCCGTCACCCGGTTGGCGCAAGGGCGAGCCGAGATCCTCGAGCTCGAGGTGCCCGAGGCGGCCCCTGCGGCGCGCGCCAAGCTCAGGGAACTCCGGTTCCCGGAGCACGCGCTGCTCGGCGCGATCGTGCACAAAGGGGTGATGCGCATCCCGGATGGCGACAGCACGATCGAGCCCGGCGACACCGTCGTGGTCTTCGCGTTGCCCGATGCGATCCCGGGGATCGAGAAGCTGTTCAGCCGTCGCAGGTGGTTCCAGTGGCCAGTGTGAGGCGCCCCCGTCTTGCCGCGCCGCGTCGTGCCGCGTGGGACCGCGGACACGCGGCGGCCGCTCGATGCGAGGGATCCCACCGTTCTCGCTCAGCCCGTGGATCATCGTCATGAGCTGGCGCGTCGTCCTCTCCGTCCTGGGGTCCCTCCTGCTCATCCTGGCGGCGTGCTTCATGGCCCCGCTCGCGGTGGCAATCTTCTACGACCTGGCGGCCCCGGGCGGGCTCCGGCAGGTCGTGGCGTTCTCCGCGACGCTCGTCTTCTGTGTGGGCGCTGGCACGCTGCTGCGGCGTCGCTTCGGGGGGAGCGCGGAGTCCGTGGGGCGCCGGGAGGGGTTCGTCATCGTCACGGCGTCGTGGCTCGTCGCCGTGCTGGTCGGGATGATCCCCTTCTTGGCCGGTGGGACGACCACCAGCGTCACCGACGCCTTCTTCGAGACGATGAGCGGGTTCACGACCACTGGGGCCTCCGTCTTCGCCGCGGCGGAGCTGGACGCCATGCCCCGCGGGCTGATGTTCTGGCGCTGCATGACCCAGTGGTTGGGCGGGATGGGCATCGTCGTGCTGAGCGTGGCGATCCTGTCCTCCCTCGGGATCGGGGGGTATCGCCTCCTCAAGGCCGAATCCCCCGGCGGCATGGCCTATGAGCGCGAGCAGCCGCGGATCACCGACGCCGCCAAGGAGCTGTGGCAGCTCTATCTCGGGATCTCGGCGGCCCAGGTGGTCCTGCTCGTGCTCGCAGGCACCACCCTCTACGACGCGCTCTGTCACACGTTCACCACCATGTCCACCGGGGGGTTCTCCCCCCACGGGGAGTCGGCTGCCTTCTTCGCCCCGCACGTACAGTGGATCCTGGTCCTGTTCATGGTCGTTGCGGGCACCAACTTTTCGCTGCACGCCCACCTGATCCGGGGCCGGCTGGCGCCGCTGCTGCAGAACCCGGAGTTTCGCCTCTACGGGGCCATCGTGGCGGGCTGCTCGGTGCTGGGCGTCGCCATCACGCCGACGGGGGCAGGCGTCGAGGAGCGGGTCCGGGACGTGGTGTTCCAGGTGGTCACCATCAGCACGACGACGGGCTACGCCACCAAGGATTACGACGCCTGGCCGCAGCTGATGCGCCTGATGATGCTCCTGTTGATGCTCGTCGGAGGCTGCATGGGCTCGACCGCCGGCGGCATCAAGGCGGCCCGCCTGCTGATCTACGCCAAGGCGCTGGCGCGCCAGCTGCATTTTCTGATCTACCCGCGCGCGGTCCGCCCGCTCCGCAGCGGCACGAAGCTCCTCGAGCCCGGGATCGTGGCCAATATCCTGGCGTTCGGCACCCTCTACGCGGCCTGTCTGCTCGGCGGCGCCGTGGTGATGGCGGCGTGCGGCTACGACATCACGACCTCGGTGTCGGCGGCGGCCGCGGCGTTGGGAAACATCGGACCCGGGCTCGGCGCGGTCGGCCCGATGCAGACCTGGGCGCACCTGCCCGCCGTCGCCAAATGGGTGATGAGCCTGTTGATGCTGATGGGACGGCTGGAGCTCTTCTCGGTGGTAGTGCTCTTCACGCCCTGGATCTGGACCCGCTGAGCCCGCGAGCGAGGCGAGGAGCGCCCGCGGTGCTTTCCGGACACCGCGCAGGCGAGCGGTGTGTCCCGGGGGCGGTCGGTCCGCGCCGAGCCCGGAGAGCACCGTGACGTCGCGGTCGGCTCCGTCGCACCCGAGCGCCCGCTTTCGCCCCGTCTCTAGCTGCACGCGATGCATCATTGATATGTCATTGACGAGGTCAATGGTAGGCGATACCATGGAAGACATGGCGCGTGCTCGTCCCGAGGCGCTCACGGTTCCGCCCCACCGGGGAGACGAGCCGCACCTGCTCCGCGAGATCCTCCGCACCTACCAGGTGCTCATGTCGGGGTTCTCGCAGCGGACGGGGATGCCGGCGGCGCGGTTCGGGTTGATGCGAGTGCTGGCCCTCGGCCCGCAGGACCTCGGCGTGATGGATCTCGCTCGCGAGCTCGGCGTCAACGCCGCCGCGGTCACGCGGCAGGTGCAGGAGCTCGAGCGCGAGGGGCTCGTCCGTCGTCGCGCCGATCGCCGGGACGGGCGACGCAGTTACGTCGGCCTGACCCCGAAGGGGAAGCAGGTTTTTATCGAGATCCACGCGCGCGCGCACGAGCTGGAGCGGTCGCTGGCGTCGGTGCTCGGTGAGGAGGAGATGCAACGCGCGGCGCAGCTGCTCGGGCGGCTGCGGGCGCTGGTCGAGGGCCGGGGCTCGGGTCGAGAGGAGGGCGGCGGATGAGGTCGGGTAGGAAGGCGGACGACGGAGCCGAGGCGCGCGGGAATGTGTCAGCGAAGTCCACGTGCGCCCGGTCGAACCAGGGGCTCCGTGCCTGGGTGACGCCCCTGACCATCGGCGCGTTTCTGCTGATCGGGGTCACGGGTCTGCTCATGTTCTTCAAGGTGCGTGGCGGTCTCATCGTGATCGTCCACGAGTGGCTGAGCCTGGTGTTCGTGCTGGTCGCTGCGCTTCACACCTGGCTCAACTGGGGCGCCGTGCGCTCGCACCTGTCGCGCGCGCGCGGGATCGTCGTCGTGGGGTCGTTCGCGGGGCTGCTCGTCCTCTCGCTCCTACCCGTGGAGGAGGTGTCCGAGATCGCACGAGCGCACGGGCATGGTCAGGAGGAGCTGGGACGCCGGGCCGCGGAGGCCCTGCTCGGCGCTCGTGTCTCCACGGTGGCGGAGCTCACCGGATGCACGCCTGACCAGGTGCGCGAGGGCCTCGCTCGCCACGGCGTCGTGGTCGTCTCGGACCAGCTCACCCTGGCCGAGGTAGCCCGTCAGAGCGACGCCCATCCCGCGCGGGTGCTCGAGGCGGCGCTGCGAGTCGGGGCAAGGTGAGCGCGCGCCACCGCACGCGCCCCGCCAAGTCCCGGGCCTGAGCCCATGCCTCAGCGGGCGTTCGGGCCGCGTCGGCGCCGCGCTCCGAGCGCGCCGAGCGCCAGGAGCCCGAGTAACAGGCCTGCGGTTCGAGCTGACGAAGGGGCAGCGACGCGGCAGCCGCAAGCCGGATCCTCGTCGAGGTTGCTCTTGGTCGAGGCGGGACCGGCTGCGACGCCGCCGGTGAGGGTCCCGCCGCTGGTCGCCGCGCCGCCGATGCTGGCGGCTCCCGTGCCGAGGGTGCCGCCGGCGGGCGCGCCGCCGCTGCCGAAACCCGAGCCTCCGCCGGTCGCGGCGGCGCCGCCGGTGCCGAGGACGCCACCGGTCGGGCTGGTGCCGCCAGTGGGCGCGAGGCCCCCCGTGGCAGAGATGCCACCGGTGGTCGGGACTCCGCCTGTGCTCGGCGCGCCGCCCGT
>CAYZQO010000015.1:47373-78580 GCA_964480725.1 uncultured Polyangiaceae bacterium
GCCGGGGACACCGCCCGTGCCGGGGACACCGCCCGTGCCGGGGACACCGCCCGTGCCGGGGACACCGCCCGTGGCCGGAACACCGCCGGTCGTGAAGCCGCCGCCCGCCGGGACGGTGCCGCCGCCCGCCTCGACGCCGCCGGTGCCGGCACCACCGGTTGCCGGGCTGCCGCTGGCGCCGCCCGCGCCGCCGGTCGGCATTGCGCCGCCCGTTCCCGGCTCGCCCCCGGTCCCGCCGCTGCCGCCCGTGCCCGAGCAGGCCTCGACTTGGGGATCGAGGCCGCCGGCCTCGTCGAGGCCGAAGAACTCGAGAATCGCGTCCTGCTCGTAGGGCATCGAGTGGGCGCCGTTCTGCCCGGCCCAGGCCTGGAAGACGACGTAACCGCAATCATCCTCCCAGAACTGGCGCTCGTAGGTGGCGTTCGCGGTGGTGAGCAAGTCGGTCGAGGTCGGCGTGGTGTCGAGGCCGAGGACGTTGGTCCACTCCTTGATGGACTCGTTGAAGTTGTTGAAGTTGATGGTCGCGTCGGCTGTGCCGTGGAAGAGCTGGACGCGCGGGCGCGGACCGGAGTAGCCCCCGTGCATGCCGCGGACGAGGTCACCCCACTGCTCGGCCGTCTTGGTCGTCCTCCCGCCCGCGCAGTTGCCGCTCCACTGGTTGCTCGGGTCGTAGCCGTCCGCCCAGCACCCCGCCGCCACTCCCGCCCGCGCGGCGCCCGCTTTGAAGACGTCGGGGTACACGGCGAGCAACGCCTGCGTCATCATCGCCCCCGACGAGCCCCCCATCACGTACACGCGGTCCGCGTCGCCGCCGTATTGCGCGAGCACGTAGTCCACCATCTGCACGACGGCCTGTGTGTCGCCGCCGCCGTCGTGGGTCAGCGACTGGGTCGTGCCGACGTCCCAGCAGTTGCGGCCGGTGGCCTCCGGGAGGATGAGGATGAAGCCGTTGCGATCGGCCGCCGACACGACGCCCGAGATACTGCCGAAGTACCCTTCGGCGGGGGTCCCGCAGGAGTGGCACCCGACCACAATCGGCGGGTGCTCGGCCAGCGTGTCCGGGACGTAGATGTACATGCTGACGTAGCTCGGCACGCCGCTCGCACCCCAGGTGCTGCGGTCCACCGGCGTCAGGGATGCCGCCCGCGCAGGGGGGGCGACGAGCAGTCCGAGGGAGAGCGAGGCGAGCGCGAGCGCCGGGAGCTGGGATCGATGCATGGGAACTACCTCTGGAGGGAAGGCGTGGACGCGGAGTGCCCAGCGCTCCGGTCCCTATCCGCGGCGAACCCTGGACGCGACCTGCCTGCGAAGCGCGGAGGACGGACGGACCGTCCTTTTGCCGGGGATGATAGCGCCCGTTTGGAGGCTGGTCACGGGCCGAACGCCCCCGGTGCCATTCTCGGCCTCTCGTCGTGCGGCCGCAGCAATTTACCACGAAACTGGTCGCGCACGGCCATTCATTCCTCCGTGGAGCCCGGGGGCCCGCTCCGATCCACACTTCGCCTGGAGCCACCGATGACGCGACCCACCGCCGCTCTGCTCTCCGTCTTCTCCGCCGCCCTGGTGGTCACCGCCTGCGGCGGCGGCCAGGACCCAGCGACCACCTCGCTGGAGGAGGGTTCTGGGGTTGGGAGCGGCGGGGTTGGGGGCAGCGGGGTCGGTGCCGGAGGGATCGGGATCGGCACGGGTGGGACCGCGGTCGGCAACGGAGGGACCGTGGTCGGCAACGGAGGGACCGTGGTCGGTACGGGCGGTAGCGAGCCGTCGACGGGCGGATCGTCAGGGACCGGCGGCACGGCGCTGGGAACGGGCGGCACCGCACCGCCGACGGGCGGGGCGTCGGGAACGGGCGGCAGCGAGCCGTCGACGGGCGGGTCGTCGGGGACCGGCGGCGTGGCGCCGGGCACGGGTGGCAGCGAGCCGGCGACGGGCGGGTCGTCGGGGACCGGCGGCGCGGAGCCGGGCACGGGCGGCAGCGAGCCGTCGACGGGCGGGTCGCCGGGGACCGGCGGCACGGAACCGGGCACGGGCGGCAGCGAGTCATCGACGGGCGGGGCGTCGGGGACCGGTGGCGGCGAACCGGCGGATCCGGTCTGCGAAGTCCCGCCCGCGAGCGAGCACCAGCCCAACCCGAGCGTGGGCGGGGGCGGATCGCCCTACGACGAGTCCGACCACTTTCTCCTCTTCGGGCTGGCCGAAGCCGACAGCGCGTTGAACACCCTGGAGGCGGCTCACCAGTGCTTCGTCGAAGACTGGTGCTGGCGTTCCCCGGGGCTGTCCGTGCACGCGGACGATGGCCCCTACTACAAGTTCAACGTCTACGCGGAGCCCAGCCTGAGCGCCGGCGGCTACATGCAGTACGACTACACCGCGGGCATCGCCTACATCGAGGTGCTGGCGAGCCTCATCGACGACGCGGGGGTGACGGTCCACGAGTACGGTCACGCGCTCACTCTGACCGAGTACGGCTGGGTGGATCAGAAGAACACGGGCTTCTGGTGGGAGAGCGTCGCCAACTTCGTGGCGGACACCTTCATGACCTCGCCCTTCTGCGCGGACGCCAGGGACGCCCACGGGATCGCGGAGGGGCGGACCCTCATCGACCTCGACACGGTCATCGGGCACTCCTACTGGACCATCTGCATGAACCAGAACTACTACCAGGCCTGGCCGTTCTTGACGTACCTGACCAACAATCCCGACGGCTACCCGGGGCTCGGTCGGATGGCGCTGCCCGATCTGTTCCGCAACCACCTGGGCAACAACGAGACGCCCTTGCACGTGCTCGAGCGGCTGGCGTCGCCGGTCACCGTGCCCACGATCCTGGGGCGCTACTGGGCGCGCATGGCCTACCTCGACATCGGGCACCCGCAAGCCCAGAGCGCGTTCTTCGACGCTCGAAATCGGCTGGACTTCGACCACCTGACTTCGGTCGGCGATCAGACCTACGCGCCGGTCGCGGGCCGCGCGCCGCGCTACGGCGGCGCGAACATCGTCCCGCTGGAGGTGACCGGCGACGGGACCGTGAGCGTCCAGGTGACGAACCTCGGCAACGGGCTGCCGGAGAGCGACTTCGTCGCCACCCTGTCCGTTCGCGCCGCGGGCGGCTCCGTGCGCTACGTGGACCTGCCGGACGGCGCCGGGCAGGCGACGGTGGGGGGCGACGAGGAGGTGAGCCTCGTGGTCGTGAACGCGCCCGACGAGCTCTACCTGTACGACCCCGAGTTCATCGACGCGGAGCCGTCCTCGGACCCCGCCAACACCGAGCTCCACTACGAGGTCCAGATCAACGGGGCGACCCCGGGGAGATAGTCGCGTCGCCGGCTTCGCGCGCTCAGCAACCCTGGGTGAGATACTTCCAGGCCGGGGTCCGGCCTTTGGTCACCAGGGGCGGTTCGACCGCCAGGATGTAGTCGACCCGGCGGTTGGCCTGCTCGTCCACCTCGTCGGCCGTGAGCTGCTTGAGGGCGGTTTCGCCGAACCCCTCGTAGGCGATCGGGGTGCACAGGCCTCGCTTCATGAACCAGGCCGCGATGGCTCGCGCGCGGTCCCTCGACAGGTTCAGGTTGTGCCCGTCGCTCCCGCGGGTGTCCGTGTGCCCCGCGATGAACAGGGTGATCTTGCCGAGCTGCTTGCCCTCGACCTTGGCGAGGACCGCTTTGATCTTGTCGTAGCTGTCCTCCAGGCTCGGCACCTCGCTCTGGCGGATGATGGCCCGATCGGTGTCGAACTCCACCTCCCGGTGCTCGATGCGGACCGTCCAGGGGATGAGAAAGACGCTCTGGTAGCCGCCGTCGTCGCCGGTGACGCGGATCTCGATCTTCTCGATCTCGTCGCGGGGGATGGGATCCCAGCGCATCTCCCGCGCCGGGCCGGCGTAGCGGAACGCCTTCTCCACCGTGGTCTCCCCGTCCTTGAGGGTGATCTTCATGCCGAGCTGGCAGATGGGACCGTCCATCTCCGCCTCGAGCCGCCCCTCCTCGATGCTGACGAGCTTGCGGTCGATCAGCAGCTTCAACTTGGCGTCGCTCTCGCGACACTCGCCGGCGCCCTCCTCGTCCTGCTGGAGGGACTCCGACTCGGTGCGGGGGGGGCTCGACGGCTCGGCGGTCGCCGCTTCGGCGAACGGCGATTCCATCGGCGCTTCCGCCTCGGCCGCGGGCTCCGTCGCGGGCTCTGGGTCGGTGCGCTCAGCGGCCGTGCTCGGCTCGGTGATGGACTGCTGGGCCCCGCCGCAGCCCGGTGCGACGAGCCCGACGAAAACGGCGAGGGTAGGGGTGACGTGCTTCATCGGTGACTCCGTGTCCTCCGCGCTGTGTCAAGCCCGGCCAGGGTAAGGAGCGCCTCGAGGATTCACAACGGGAGAACGCCGGTGGCTGGCGCTGCGACGGGCTCTTCTCGCCCGCGGGGGTCCCGAGGGTCCCGGCGCCGACGTCCACAGTCGTCCTGGGCGGAGGGCGACCGAGCGCGCGACCCGAGCGCGCTGCAGCAGATCGCCGGGCGATGGGGCGGGAGGCGAGGGACGTACGGCGGTAGCGGCGCGTTCCTCGATCGGCTGCGGGCTGGCAATCCCATTTTCGAGATTCGTGCCAGGGACTTGCGAGCCCCGCGATCCGCTCGCGGTGGACACCCCCGCGGGTCGACGCTACCGTGGGCATCGTGTCGTGGGCGGTGAACGAGGCAGGGCGAAGCGCCGGGGATTCCGGCTTGTCTTCGCTGCGCCGGGGTCCCGTGGGCCTGCGCTTCGCCCTGGGTTGGGGGCGTCGTGGGCTCGCCCGCTTCTCGCGGCGAGAACCGGCTGATCCGGGCTGATCCAGCGCGTCTTTGGTGACGTCTGACACGCTGGGCGGCCGCGTCGTGACGCGACGGCGGTGTCCCGCGTGCCCCGAGCTCGTCTCGCGATCCGCGAGCGAGAGGTCGTCGACGTTGACGCTGCTGGAGGCACCAGGATGGAACCTTACGACCGCAAAGAAGCGCTGCTGGTTCGGGATCTCCCCGAGATCACGATCATCGCATCCGGGCAAGAGCTCCCGGAGTGGACCTGTCGGGAGGCCCTGGCGGCCTTCATTCACGAGTACATGAAGCCCTACGAGGACACGTTGCCCGACACGCAGCGGGGCGTGGACGACGCGCTCGGAAGCCGACCCGACGAGGGTGGGTTCGTCGTGCTGGCGCGGGTTGACCGACGCCTGGCCGGGGCATTGGTCATGCTCCGCACCGGGATGAAGGGCTACGTCCCGGAGAATTTGCTGCTCTTCGTGGCGGTCGACGACCGCCTGCGAGGGCATGGCATCGGGGGTGCGCTGATCCGGGCTGCCGTGGCGCGTTGCGAGGGGAGCGTGAAGCTGCACGTCGAGTACGACAACCCGGCGCGGCGCCTCTACCAGCGGCTCGGCTTCAGCAACAAGTACGCCGAGATGCGTTTCGTTCCCGGTGAGGCACCATGAACCGCCTCATCCTCAATTTGGACGCGCTGCGGCACAACCTCGGGGTCATCGACGGCTGGATGCGCGATCACGGGGCCACCTGGACGGTCGTGACCAAGGTCCTCTGCGGCCACACGGAGACGCTCCGGGCTCTCTCGACGATGGGGGTTCGGTCGATCGGGGACTCGCGCCTGCGGAACCTCAGCTCCCTCGGGGAAATCATGCCGCGATCGTGGTCGCAGACCTGGTACCTGCGGGTTCCCAACCTGGGGTCGCTCGAGGAGGTCGTGCGGCTCGCCGACGTCAGCCTCAACAGCGAGACGAAGATCATCGAGGCCCTCAACGAGGAGGCCGGGCGCCAGGGCGTGGTCCACCGCGTGGTCATCATGATCGAGCTGGGCGACCTGCGGGAAGGGATCCTCCCCGGGTCGCTCATCCGCTTCTACGAGCAGATCTTCGAGCTGCCGCACGTCGACGTCGTGGGCATCGGCTGCAACCTGGGCTGCATCAGCGGCCAGGTGCCCACCGTGGATCAGTACATGCAGCTCGTGCTCTACCGAGAGCTGCTCGAGCTCAAGTTCGGCCGCAAGCTCCCGCTCATCTCGGCCGGATCGAGCGTGACGCTGCCGATGCTGCTCGCCCGGGAGCTCCCCAGGGCCATCAACCACTTCCGGATCGGGGAGTCGCTCTTCCTGGGCAGCGACCTGATCTCCGGGGCGGCGCTCCCCGGGCTGCGCACGGACGCGGCGGTGCTCGAGGCGGAGATCGTGGAGATCAAAAACAAGAGCCTGGTGGCCGTGGGTCCGGGGGGCGCCGTCGCGCCGTTCGGCGCTGTCGCCCCGCAGGACGTGGCGCCTGGGCAGCGCGGGTACCGGGTCCTCGTCAACGTCGGACAGCTGGACACGGACACGGCGGGCCTGCAGCCCGAGGATCCGTCGTTCTTGATCGCGGGGGCGAGCAGCGACATCACCGTGCTCAACGTGGGCGACGATCCAGGGGCGCTCCGGGTGGGCGGCTCCATCCGCTTCCGGCTCAACTACGCGGCGATGCTGCGGTTGATGTCCGGCTCCTACGTCCCCAAGGTCATCGTCCCGGGGCCCGTCGAGCTGGAGCCGGGGCAGGCGGAGGACGACCGTGACGTCGCGCGCCCGGCGCTCCTCCCGACCAAGCTGGCCCGGGCGGTGCCACCGGCGCTGTCGTCCCCGCGGGGCGCCGAGGTCCGGCTGAGGAGCGCCCGATGACCGCGCTCGCGCCGAGCTCGAGCCCTGGCCTGGAGACGCTGGTGCGACGGGACCGCGAGGTCTGGGACTCCTGCGCCCCGAGCTACGAGGACCGGATCGTTCACGGTCACCCCGACGTGCAGGCTTACCTCGGCTTCGAGGACGATCTGATCGACCGGCTGCTGATCTACCTCGTTCGGGACTGCGGCCGGAGGGTCCGGCTCCACGACGTGGGCTGCGGCTCCGGGCGGCTCCATCTGCGTTACGGCCGCCAGCTCGCGCCGGGGGGCGAGGAGCGCACGGAGCCGGCCCTCGCGACGGGTCTCGAGGCCGTCTGGGGAGTGGACTTCTCGGCGCAGATGCTGGAGCTGGCACGGCGCAAGCTCGTCGCGGCGGGGCTGGAGCCGCTGCTGGGTTCCCGCCTACTACTCGAGGAGGGCTCGGCATTCGATCTCCCGGCGCTCGCCGCCGACCCGCTGCCCGTGGCGGTGACCCTCTGCAACACGATCGGCGTCATGCAGGGGCCGACGGGGGCGGCACGCCTCTTCGCGGCGCTGCGACGGGCCGTTGGGGCCGGTGGGATCGCCCTTGTGAGCTGCTACCAGCGCGAGGCCGTCGAGGGATTCGCGCTCGGGAACTACGAATCGACCCTGGACGTCTCCGGACAGCCCCGGTGGTTGACCCCGGCGGACACCGCGACGAGCGCGCACCTGCAGGTCCCGCGGCACTACAAGCGAGCGTACGATCCCTCGTCCACCATCGCGGTGGACGTCTTCGATCGATCCGGACGACTCGTCGAGGCCGGACGCCTCTTGACCCGCGACGCCAAGCTGGTCCGCGCGACCCTCCGCACCGGGCACATCCGGACGCACTCCGACTACGAGTCGCGGTGGTACTCCTTCCGGCAGCTCGATCGCTGGATCGCAGAGCACTGGTCCGGGGTGCAGACGCACCACGTCCGCGGGGCTGCGCTAGACGAGCTGCGCGGCAGGCCTGCGCAGCTCGCGTTTCTGGACGGCAGCGGCCTGCTGGCGGGGTTCTTTCGCCGCTACGGGCACACCCGGAGCGGAGGACACCGTTGTCCTCGGGCTGGTTGACCTGCACTTCCCCGGGGTGGATCCGCAGCAGGTGCTTCCGCGCGTGATGACGGCGCTCAACAGTCCGGTGGTGGCCGGGATGCTGGTGGGTGCCCTGCTGATGGCCGTGATGTCGTCCGCTGACTCGGCGCTGAACAGCGCCACGGCCATCTTTGTGAAGGACCTCTTCGAGCATGAACTCGGCTGGGAGCTGGACGATGCGCGGACGCTGAGACGGGCGCGGATCTGCTCGGCGGCGCTCGGCGGGGTGGCGATTCTGGTCGCTGCGGCGTGGCGGGACGTGATCGCGCTCTTGCTCTTCACATACCAGCTGTGGGCCCCGGCCGTGATCGTCCCGGTCTGCGTGGGGATCTTCAGCAAGCGGCATGACCCCAGGCTGGCGCGCGATGTTCTCGTCACGATGCTGGTCGCGATCGCCGCGACCCTGCTGTATCGATGGTCCGCGTTCAGCGTGAGCTTCGACCCGTCCGTCTTCGGGGTGGCAGTTGCCTTGACGACCTTCGGTGGGCTCTCCGTGCTCTCGTTCGGCGTTGGGGAGCGCGGGCGATGGGAGGGGCGTTAGGGCCGAGATCCGTCCGATTGCCGCGGCAAGACAACGAACCAGGGCGTCGAGCGAGCAGCCAATCTCGCCCGAGGTGCCCTGGAAGACGCCCCCTCGCCCGGCACGGGCGCGTGTTCTCCGGGGTGCCGACGCAGCTGGCATACTGGTCGAGGCTCTAGACCTCGGGACGCGGAGCGAGAGCGGGCTCAACGGCGTCGTCGGCCGCGTGAGGCGCGGGCGGACGTGTCGCGAGCGGGAGCTGGCGCGCGCTTGGCCTTCTTCTTGGGGGGGGGCGGCGCCGGCTTTCCGAAGACGAGGGCCTGGCAGAGCTGGTCGTCCGCGACGACCCAGACGGCGGGCGACCCGCGGGACGGGTTGTGGCCGATGTAGCGGATCTCCTGCCCGGAGACGCTGTCGCCCACGCGACGGAGTTCGCCGTGTTGCTCGTCCTTGGTCTTGACCACGGCGCTCGACCACCGCGGATCCATGGCGACGGCCGTGCTCAGTACTACGAGATCGTCGCAGACCGGCGCGGCGAGTGGGTGAACGGGGGGGACGGCGCTGGCCGCTGCGGCATTGTTCCCCAGCAGCGGCCCCGTAGCGGAGTCGAAGGGGTTTCGTCGCAGGATCACCTCCGCGCGAGCTTCGCGTCCCACCGAACTCGCCGTGGGCGCCGGGGGCGGGGACGACGCCGGGGGCTCGGGCAACGGAAGCGAGAGGAGCTTGAGCTCGATCAAAGCGGTGACGGCGCGTGCGTTGAGCGACGCAGACGCGAGCACGGCCCCCGCGACGAGTGCTTGCCCCATTTTCTTTGAAGATACCCGCAACCTCAGCTCCCTGGCCTGCCTCCCGCGTGTTCGAGCCGGCGCCACCGTGTTCGACGGCGTCGCTCGTGAAGCGCTCCGACTCGCAAGGCCATCGCGCGTGAGCGCGACGACACGACCGAACGCTCTCGTTCCCCTTGGGCTAGCACCGCCGGGCCCGGCCTGTCCACCCCGATGGGGAGCAGCAGGGGCGCGGTGCTCACCGAGGCGGCCGCGGACGCGGGCCGCGCTCGGTGGCGCGGGGCAGCGGCCTGCGCTAGGGGGATCGAGGTATGCTTTCCTTGCGATTTCGGGGGCTCTCGCTGTCCCTGCTCCTTCTCGGCTGCCTCATCACCGGGCTCGGCGTTGCGGCCGTCCGCGGGCGGTCTGACGCGGATCTGCCGGAGCGCTTCCGCGTCTACCCATTCACGCAGATGTCGCTCTCGGTGGGCTCGCCGGGGGACGGGTGGCAGCTCCGCGCGAAGAAGCTGCGGGCGAGCGCGCGCCTCCGCCTCAAGAACCCAGAGCGAAACGCCGTCTACGGTCACCCCGCGCTGGTGCTGATGCTGCAGCGCACGGGGGAGCAGATGGGGCGCGAAGCGGGAGGAGCGGCGCTCCTGGTCGGTGATCTCTCGACGGAGTTCGGGGGTGCGCTCGCCGGGCACCGTTCCCACCAGAGCGGCCGGGACGCGGACGTCGGCTTCTTCGCGCTCGATGCGCGCGGTCGTTCCCAGCAACTGGACCGCTTCATCGCCTTCGACCGGGAGGGGAAGGCCAAGGACGGGAGCGGGCTCCGCTTCGACGACTACCGCAACTGGCTCCTGGTGCAAATGTGGCTCCGCGATCAGCGGGCAGTTGTCAGGTGGGTCTTCGTGTCGAGCCCCCTGCGCCAGCGCCTGCTCGACTTCGCGCGGGAGCGCCCCGCCTTTCGCCAGTACGGCGACGCCGCGGCCAAGCTGTTGGTGCAGCCCCGAAACTCCAGCGCGCACGACGATCACTTCCACGTCCGCGTTGCCTGCCCGAAGACCCAGGACGGCCTGTGCTTGGAGGCCGGGCATCTCCAGGACTGAAGACGCGGCGAGGCCCGTGCGCGGGCGTGGCCCTTGGGTTCTGGACTCCGGCTGGCGACTACCAGACTCCCTCGGGGAGGCGCACCTCGGGGAGACGCTCGCGAGCCCCTGCGAGGAGCGCCTGGGCGACGACGTGATCCTCGTTGGTGCGCTTCGTGTCGGCATCGGTGTCCGAGGCGGGCTTCCCCTCTCGATGCAGGAGCTTGCCTGCGGCGTAGTAGCGACGATCGGGGACGGGGACGGGGCTGCCGGCGAGCTGATCGGTGATCCGGGTCTCGGCGAGTACCAGGGCGTCGTTCGCGAAGTAGAAGCCCGTGGTGACGGTCGGTGGCCCCAGCTCGGTGCGGCGCAGGATCTTCACGACCTTCTCCTCGATCTCGAACACGATCACGCTCGAGCCCATGCCCTCGGTGTTGTGCGCCTCGGTGACACGCACGGACCCCTTGCCCACCGCGCAGTCGATCCGATCGGCGTGGACCGTGATGCCCGAGGCGGTGCCGAGATCGGGGGCGGGACCGTCCAGCGCCGGGGGCGGGGACGCGGCGCCCCCGGAGGGAGTGTCGCGGGAGCCGTCCGGCAGCTTGCACGCCAGCAGCGCGCCGAGCACGCAGCCGGCGGCGGCGAGGAGGGGGACGGAACGTCGGGGCGTCGCCATCGCGCCATCCTACCCGAGTGGCGACGCGGCCGGGACCCCGACGCCCGATCGCTGGCGGCGCGGCCGAGAGGGCGGCAGCGCCGCGGGCGCCGTCGGCGTCCCGCCGGGAACCGGGGTGACTCGCCCGGTCGGTGCGCCGTGCCGGTCAGACGCGGCGCAGGATCAGCACCGTGTTGACGCCGCCGAAGGCGAAGTTCTGGACGGCCACCGTGTTCACCGCGGCGTCACGGACCTCGGGCACGTGGCGGAGCATGGCGCAGTCCGGGTCAACCTCGTCGAGGTTGAGCGTTGGGACCAGGATGCCGCGCTTCATCAGGAAAAGGCAGAAGATGGTCTCCATCACCCCGCAGGTGCCCATGGTGTGACCGACGTAGCTCTTGAGCCCAGTCACCCAGGGCTGGTCCCCGTAGATCGCGTGCATCGCTTTCGCCTCGATGACGTCGCCGAACCGGGTCGCCGTCGCATGGGCGCTCACCAGATCCACGTCGGACGGGGCTACCCCTGCCGCCGCGAAGCCCGTGCGCAGGGTGAGTTCGATGCCGGCCGCGCTGGGCAGGATCATGTCGCCGCCGTTGTTGCAGTTGGCGAAGCCGACGACCTCCCCCAGTATCTCGGCGCCGCGGCGGCGGGCGAAGTCGAACTCCTCCAGCATGACCGCGCCGGCGCCCTCGCCGATGACCAGCCCGTCGCGGCGCCGGTCGAAGGGGCGGGGGGTCTGCTCCGGAGTGGCGTTGAAGGCGTGGGAGGCGACCAGGAGTTGGTCGAAGACGGCGACGGTGGTGGTGTCGTACTCGTCGGCGCCGCCGCACAGCATCACGTCCGCTAGCCCGAACTTGATCGCCTCGTAGCCGAAGCCAATCGACTGGCTGCTGGTCGTGCAGGCCGTGCAGGACGCGATGGTCCGTCCCGTGATGGAGAACATGCGAGCGATGTTCGCCGCGGCCGTGTGGGTCATCGACTTGAGGTAGGCGGCCGCGTTGACGCGGAGCACAGCGGACCGATCCTCCGTGAACAGGGCCTGCAGCACCTCGCGCTGGACCGTGGGACTGCCCTGGGTGGAGCCGAAGGCCAGGCCCATGCGGCCGCTGGCGCGAAATTCCGCGTCGAGCCCCGTCGCCTCGATGACTTCCTTGGCGACCTGGCAGGCGTAGAACGCGACCGGCCCCATGGTCTTGGCGTACTTGCGCGGGAAATCGAAGGCGATGTCGTAGTCGACGGTGCCGAAGACCTTCGAGTTGAGGAGGCCCGCGAGGAGCTTGTCCTCTCTGAGCGGCTTGACCCCCGAGCGGCCGCCCGTCAGCCCCTCGACGATGTCCGCCTCGGTCCGCCCCACCGGCGTGATGGCAGACGCAGCGGTGATCACGACTCGCCGTTCCATGTCGTCGATCGATCTCGGCTCGAGGCCCTACGAATCGCGCCGCAGCGCCGTCTCGAGGTACCCGGTGAGCTGGTTGATGGTGCGGTGCTCGAAGAGCTGCTTCTTCTGCTCGAGCGACAGGCGCATGCCGTGCCGCGTCTCGAGGGTTTCGAGCATCTCGAGCGCGTCGATGCTGTCGAAGTCGTAGTGCTCGAAGAGGCTCTGGTCCCGGTCCGGGTCCTGGATCTTGAACTTCTCCTCGAGGACCTTCAGAAGGACGTCTTCGATCTCGGCTCTCGTCATTCGGTCCTCGAGGACGGCACCCCGCCCGACGCGGGGGCGCGCCGGCGGCTTGGCGGAGGGTCGATGCCGTCCAGTGAAGCAGGCGGGAACATAGCCAACGCGCTTGGGGTTCGCCAGGGCGCAATCGGGGGGACACCTGGCCGAGACGCACCGCGCCAGCGAGCCCACTCGTGTGGGGCTCCAGGCGTGTCCAGCGTCGGGACCTGCTCATGGGCCGCTGGGCGGAACCCGCGGGCCGCCCGTGGGCGGCGACGTAGGCCGTGAGCCGTCACGGGGCGTCGCGGTCGCCCTGATCACCGAACGTCGCCCGCAGCAGCCCGGCGAGCGCCAGCCAGTGGAGCTGACGCCGCGGAGTGGGCGGGGGCGCCGGGATCCGCGCGGGCCTGCTCGCCCTCGGGCCATCCGGCGCCCGCGGCTCAGCAGTCGAGGCAGACCCACTCGACGATGCCGTCGCCGGAGCCGAAGCGCTGCATGGTGTACTTCTCGAGATCGATGAGGAAGCCTGTCTCGGCGCTGTTCTCCGTGCAGCAGCCAGCGCAGTCGTCGTCGGAGCAGTAGTCGTAGACGACGACGTCGAGTTCGCGGTCGCCCTGGCGCAGCCGGAGCGTCTTCAGCCGGTAGGTGGCGAAATCGTCCCCGTGGACGGCCGCGATGTTGTGCTCCATCACCCACTCCTCGGACATGACCCCGTCCAGCGCCGCGAACTGGCCGGCCCAGGTGCACCCGTTGTACTCGAGGCACTCCTCGCTGTTCGGGTCGGGGTACGACTCGTAGTTGGTGAGGTTGGCGAGGCGCCAGGCGAGCTCGCCGGCGCTGCCGCCGCTCCCGCTCGGGGGGGCGCCGCCGCTCGAGGGGCTCCCGCCCATCGGCGTCCCCCCGGTCGGCGCGCCGCCCGCGCTGGCGCCGCCCACGCCGTCGCCACCAGTGCTCTCGCCACCCGCATCGGTGCCGCCGGTCAGGCCTCCACCCATGGTCCCCGAGCCGCCCGTCTGCTCGGCGCCGCCCTGGCCTCCGGTCGTCGTGCGGGCGAGGTCGTCGGCCCCGCCGCCGCAGGCGACGAGCCCGCAGGCCAGGCTGAACGCCGCCGCTCTCGGGACTGCTGCACGCTGAGTCATGGTTTGCCTCCGGGTGATCGGCGTCGCCCGCACCGGTGTCGCGCCGCCGAGCCGTGTCCGATCCTACCGCGCGCGGGGACGCCTGGGGACCGCGGACCCGCGCCCACCCCCCGCTGCCCGGTCGACAGGTCCATGTTCCTTGGCTGATGCTGGCTTTCCCCGCTCGTTCGGCTGCGCACCACTCCCCGTGGCTCACGTCACCGCGTCCCGTCTCGCGCGCTCTCCGTTCCTCCTGCTCCTGCTCCCGGCGTGCATCGAGGAGGAGCCGGTGCCGGTGGAAACCGCCAACCAGGATCGGTCCATCACCGTCCACCTCGGCGCGGTCCGATCGACGGTGTCCCCGGTTATCGTTGGCATGCACAGCTCGGTCTACGACAAAGCGCTCCGGGATCCGTGGCCGTGGCGCTGCTGCGGATCGTGCCGCTCGACGCCGCCCACTGCGCGGTGAACTGGCGCACGGTGTTCCTGATCGCGGGGCTGATCCCCCTGATCTTCCTGGTGATAGGCGTGGGCGCGATCTGACTGCTCTTGCTCGGCCTGGTGGGGTAAGCCGGCGTCAGAGCTCGCGGCGGGCCAGCGATCACCGCGCCGTGCGGGGCCGCTTTGACGATGAGGGATCACCGGGTCGTCTGCCAGCGCCGCTCGCCGCGCGGAGTCGCCCGGCCGGCCCCGCCGCGGCGTGGCTCGTGACCGTCCGTGCGCGCCGCGGCGCCGTCGGCGGCTCGCGCACCGGCGCCTCGCTGTTGCCGGCCGCCGCCTCCGCCGGGCTTGGGCGGGATCAGCAGGGGAGCGGCCATCAGCGCCAGCGTGGCCAGCAGGAGCGCCCAGGACAGGGGCGAACGCCGCGTCCCCACGAAACGCGCCCAGCAGCGGGTGAACCACTGGCGATGCTGGACCAGGTGCAGCACCACCAGCGCGAAGAGCGCGACCCCGAGCCAGAGGTGCACGTCACCCCACTCGTGGCGGGTCCACCCGAGCCAGGTGCCGCCGCCACGAGGGGGCAGCACTACCGCGAGAAGCGTTCCCGACCCGACCATGGCCGAGAAGACCAACGTCGTCGCGACGTCCAGCCAGAACCGTGAGCGGCCGCGGCCCTCACTCGGGCTGGGCGCTACCTTTCCGTTGGGCTCATCGACCGTCGGATCGCCGGCGCAGGGCGCCTCTTCCCGATCGTTGGTTGGCGCGGTTGGGGGGGGGGGCTCTGAGGCCGGTGAGGGCTGCTGCTCGCCGTGGTCCGTCATGGTGCTTGATTGGACGGCGACCGCCCCGGCGGTCCTACGGGGTCGAGGTCGCTGTCTTCTGGCCAAGATGGTGCTAGGATTCGCCCGCGGTCGGGGCTTGGCGCTCCGCCCGGCATTGGATGGTCTTCTCGTTCCTCCAGCTGGATCTCGCCTGAGGGCGCGCTAGCGGCGCTGGACGCCGCGGTGCGCCTTGGTCGGTCGCTGATCCTGGTTTCGCGCGTCCCGCCTCGGCGGGTCGTTCGCGCGATCGTTGGCGCGCCACGCCAGGCGCGCGGGAGGAACCCATCGTGTACGAGCCATCGAGCTTGGGCTTCGGCCCGTTCTTCGTCAATCAGCTTGAGTCAGGGGGCGGAGGTGACGCCGTCCCCGCCCGGATCGCCGCCGAGCACCGCGGCGCCTACGAGGTGTGGTTTCACGCCGGTGCGAGTCCCGCGCGGCTCGCTGGGCGGCTCCGCCGGGAGCTCGAGGGCCAGGCGCTGCCGGGCGTCGGCGACTGGGTCGTCCTCGCGAGAGCTCCCGGACGGGGCGAGCCGGCCGTCATCGATCGCGTGCTCGAGCGGCGCACCCTGTTCACCCGAGGCGCCGCGGGTCGCGCGGCGCGCGTGCAGGTGGTGGCGGCCAACCTCGATCTCGTGTTCGTGGTGTGCGGCCTCGACGAGGAATTCAACGTCCGCCGGCTCGAGCGCTACCTCGCCCGCGTCGGCGCCAGCGGTGCGGAGCCGGTCGTGATCCTCAGCAAGGCCGATCTCTGCGCCAACGTCGCCGAGCGCGTAGAGGAGGTCGAGCGCCGACTCGGCACGGTCCCGGTGCTGGTGACCAGCGCGCTCGGCCGCGAGGGGCTCGAGGCGGTGCGCGCGCGCGTCCCCGCCGGGGTGACGGTCGCGCTGGTCGGCTCCTCCGGGGCCGGAAAATCGACGCTGGTGAACGCCTTGCTCGGCGAGGAGCGGCTCCCGACCGGCCCCGTTCGTGCGAGCGACGGGCGGGGCCAGCACGTCACCACCCATCGCCAGCTCGTCTTGCTGCCCGGGGGTGGCCTGCTGCTCGACACCCCCGGCATGCGCGAGCTCGCGCTGGCCGACGAGGCCGGCCTCGACGTGGCCTTCGCGGACCTCACGGCGCTCGCCGCCCGCTGTCGGTACCGTGACTGCCGGCAGGAGGCGCGCCGCTGGAATCAGCTCGCCGACGAGCTCGCGCGACTGCGGCGCTTCAAGGGGGGGAAGGAGTAGCCACCGGGCGCTCGCTGCCGCTGTCACCCCCGGTGTCCTGCGGCTAGACTGCGCCCGTTGGAGGGAGGAGATCCCGATGAAGCAAGCCCTGATGCTCGTTTCTGTGTTCGTCGCGCTCGCGACCGGTTGTGGGAAGGACTCGAGTCCCGGTGGGGGCAACGAGGAGCCGGTCACGGGCGGAGCGGGCACGACCGGCGGTGCGGACATGGGACCCGGCAGCGCGGACGCGACGGGCGGGGGGCCGGCGCCGGGCGGGGACGAAGCGGGCGGGAACGGCAGTGGCGGCGCCGCGACCGGCGGGGCGGCGACCGGTGAGGGCGGCGCCGGCACGGGCGGCGCTGCGCCGAGCGGCGGCGCGGCAGGCGGCCTCGCCGGGGGCGGCGCGGGGGGCGACGATCTCGAGCCGATCCCTACGGGGACGCCGGCCGACAATGAGGTCCGCTTCAACGAAACCGTCCGGCTGCAGACCGTCGATGGCGTGGGCGCCGACGTCTATAACTTCCCCTTCGCGGGCGACCAGGGCTGGGACTGGGCGAGCGTCGCCTTCACCCACGTCGAGCTCGACGTGGCCTACGTGCGCACGGCGCCGTGGTTCACCTTCTGGGAGCCGGAGAACGACGACGCGGACCCCGACCAGGTGACCTGGGACGCGTTCGGGACCGTGGATGCCATCCCGGCCTGGCACGATCTGCCCTACGCGACGTACCTGACCGAGCAGGGGATCGAGGTCATGCCCGGCATCTGGGGCGTGGCAGACTGGATGATCGAGGGGGACCCGCCCCAGATCCCGCCGGAGAACTACCCGGAGCTCGGTGAGTCGATCGCCACCTACGTCCGCTGGCTCACGGACAACGGTGTCCCGGTCCCCGTGGCGGAGGTGCAGAACGAGCCGACCATCGATGCGTCGATCCAGTACGCCTCCCCCGAGGCGCTGCGCGACGCGGCCCTCGCGCTGCTCGATCAGCTCGACGCGCAGGGGCTCGAGGAGGTCCTGCTCCACGGTCCGAACGTGCACATGCCGGAGCCCACGGCAGAGTGGGCTCGCCCCTGGCTCGAGAACGAGCGACTGCGCGCGCGCACCGCGGCCATCAGCTACCACACCTGGTGGCAGGACGACTTCGAGATCTACGACGGGATCCGCGCGCTCGGCGAGGAGTACGGGTTGCCGATCTGGGCCACCGAGGTCGGCTACTGCGCGCTCGCGGACGGCTGCTTCGACGGGGAAAACTACCTCTTGCCGGAGACCTGGGGCACCGCGTGGGACTACGCTGTGAGCCACTACCGCGCGTTCGCGTGGAGCCACGCGAGCCGCAGCTACCATTGGACCCTGGTGGGACACGACGCCGCCGTCGGTCCCACGGGCGAGCGGTATCCGTCCTACTTCGTGCTCCGCCACTTCACCAACCGCATCCCGCCGGGTGCGCGCATGCTCGAGGTCGCCGCCGGCGACGCAGAGCTCCTCCCGCTCGCGTTCCTGCACCCGAACGGCGACGTCGCCATCCTGCTCATCAACCAGGGGGACGCCGAAAAGCCGGTCGACCTCGTCTCGGTGGCGGGTCGCGGCTACGCGCCCGGGGACGCCTGGGCGACGACCGAGGTGGAGCACGACGGGACCGCCGCGGTGGACGGACCCGCGGGCGAGCCGCCCCGGATTGGGCTCACCCTCGCCCCCCGGAGCCTGGTGAGCGTCCTGCTCACCGCGGACTAGCGCGCGCCGGGTGGGGGCGCCTTTACCCGGGGCGGGCGGTTGCTTAGCCTCGAGCGGATGCTGGAGCGATTCGTTCCGCCGCCTCCGACGCGCTCGCTCGCGGAGCTCACCGTCGGCATGCCCGGGCGGTGGCGCGCGCTAGCGGAGGTCGCGTGGCTGCTCGCCGCGCTGCTCGGCGTCGGCTGGCTCGAGGCGCTCCTCGGCCGGCTGTCGCTCGACGCGGGCTCCCACGCGGTCGTCGTTTATGGCGCGGTGGCAGCGCTGGTCGTCGCCGCCTACGCCCTGGTGCGGCCGTTCCGCCTCGCGCGGGGCGGGCGGCCCTGGGTCGGCGTGGTGCTCGGGCTCACACTGGCCCCCATCGCGGCGACGACGGCGCTCGGGCCGATGCTGCGCGCGAGCGGGCCCCCGCCCCGGATCGGCGTGGAGCTCGCGGACGGGCGCGCCGCCGACGGGCGCATCGGTGCGGTGGTGGGGCGCGTCCAGCCGGGCAGCCCCGCCGAGGGGCGGCTCGCGAGCGGGGACCTGGTGCTGTCGGTGAACGGCGAGCCGCTCGCGGTGGACGGCCCGGCCAGTGACCTCGTCGACCGGGCTCGGAGCGCGGTGCGCCTCCCGGCTGGTGACGCGCGCTTCACGGTCCTCCGGGGCGGCGTCGAGCGCACGGTGGTGCTGCCGCTGCAGACGCCGGCGGACGCGGCGGGGCTCCGGGGTGCCCTCTGGGCCACGCTGATCCGCGACGTCGCGCTGCTCCTGCTGCTCGCCGCGCTGGTCCTCGCCGATGGTCAAGGGCTCGAGCATCTCGGGCTCGCACCGGTCCACCTGGGCGTGGAGCTTCGCGCCGCGGTGCCTGCACTGGCCGGGCTCATGGTGGCGCACTTCGTGCTGAGCCTCCTGGTCACCCTGGCGGCGCTCGCGGTGGGTGGCGACGTGCTCGACGCCGAGATCGGCGCGCGGACCGAGCTGGTGGGCTCGCTCGTCGAGCGGTTCGCGCTCACGCTGCCGCTGATCGTGGTCGCGAGCGCGACGGAGGAGATCGTGTTCCGCGGGTTCATGCTCCCGCGGCTGCGCGTCGTGGTGGGGAGCTGGGGACTGGCGCTGCTGCTTGGCGCGATCGGCTTCGGGCTCGGTCACGTCTACGAGGGCGCGCTCGCCACGGTGCAGACCGCGGGGGTGGGCCTCGGGCTCGGCGTCATCTACCTCTGGCGGCGGCGCCTCTGGGCCTGCGTCGCGGTTCACGTGGGCTTCAATGCGCTCGCGCTCTTGCTCGCCCTGCTGGCGCTGGGGCTCGGGCTGTTCGATCAGGCCGAGGAGCTGCTCCGCCGCTGAAAGCTCCGGGGAGTCGCGCGGGGGACCAGCTTCTGACGAATCACGACGACGCGGAGGCGGCTCCGTTCCGCTGACGGCTCTCAGCCGGGGGGGGCCGAGCGGGACGCGGGCGCCCGCAATCGCGAGGACGCGGGCGTCGAGTTCCGGTAGACCGCGGTCGGGGGTGCCCCGTCTCCGTGGGGCCCCGTCGAGGCGCCATGGAGCACCGGATCGCCATCCACACCGTCGTCCCCTGCCTGGTCGCCTGCGCCGTGGCCTGCACCACCCGCACGCCGACGCCGTCGGCGCCCGCCCCGGTGGGTTCGGCGGCGACCGTCGCGCCGTCCGCGGTCGCGGCTGCACCCGCGGCGTCCGCGTCCGGCGCCGTCGCAGCCGGGCAGTACCGCAACCGCTTCGTCGAGCTGGGCAAGCCCCCGGCGGAGGTCGCCGCCAAGCTCGGCGCCGCCTACCAGCAGCTCTTCCACGGCGATCCCGCCAGCGAGGCCGTGATGTTCGCCGCCGGGAAGAACGAGCGCGGTCCGCTCGCCTACGTCAAGGACATCGGGCACGACGACGTCCGCTCCGAGGGGATGTCCTACGGGATGATCATCACGGTCGAGCTCGACCGGCGGCAGGACTTCGACGCCCTGTGGAACTGGGCCAAGACCTACATGCACCGCGGTGAGCCCGCCCACCCGGCGCACCGCTACTTCTCCTGGCAGCTCCGCCCGGACGGCACGCCGATGGACGAGATGCCGGCCCCCGACGCCGAGGAGTACTTCGTCACCGCGCTCTTCTTCGCCTCCCACCGCTGGGGCGACGGCGCGGGGATCTATCAGTACGGGCGCGAGGCCCGGGAGTTGCTCGACGCCATGAAGAACCGCGCCGCCGTCACCGGTGCGGTGAACCGTACCCGGCAGACGACGGGCCTTTCGCTCTTCAATCCCGAGCACAAGATGGTTCGCTTCACGCCCGACAGCAGCAATTTCGCCAAGAACGGGGACCACACCGATCCGTCGTACCACCTGCCCGCCTTCTACGAGCTCTGGGCGCTCTGGGGGCCCGAGCCGGATCGCGCCTTCTGGGTGGACGCCGCGCGCGCGAGCCGCGACTTCTTCGTGAAGGCCGCGCACCCGAAGACGGGGCTCTGCCCCGACTTCGCCAACTTCGACGGCACCCCCAAGGCCGCCTCCTGGGACGAGCACACGGCGGACTTCCGCTGGGACGCGTGGCGCACGGCGATGAACTGGGCGGTCGACTCGGTCTGGTGGGCCAGGGATCCCCGCGAGGTCGAGCTCAGCGATCGGCTGCTCGGCTTCTTCGACGCGCTCGGGCCGGACTACCCGAGCACCTTCACGCTCGACGGTCAGCCCACGGGCAAGGACCCGTCGGTGGGGCTGGCCGCGACCAACGCCGTCGCCGCGCTCGTGGCCACGCACCCCAGCGCGCCTCGGTTCATCGAGCGGCTGTACGAGGCAAAGCTTCCTGTCGGACAGTGGCGCTACTACGACGGCCTGCTCTACCTGATGGCGATGCTGCACGTGAGCGGGAACTTCCGCGTCTACCTGCCCCCGGTCGCGACGGCCGCCGCGTCGGCGACCCCCGGCGCCGTCCCCGCGCCGAAGTAGCCGGCGTCCGGGGGGCGCCGGTTCGGGGCTACGAGGGCAACACGGCTACCGTCCCGGGTCACGGCGTGGTGAGGGTCGGGGTCACGGGGCGGTGGGCGTGGCGCGGGGTGTCTGCAGGGCCCGCTGCAGCGCGGCCGTCAGGGTGGCGAGGCGGTGCGGCTTCTCGAGAAAACCCGTGACGCCAGGCTCTCGCAGCAGGTCCGCGACGTCCTGCGGGTGGAACCCGCTGGTGAACACGACCCGCACCCCGGGGTCGACGTCCCGTAGGCGAGTGAGCGTCTCCGTTCCCGACTGCTCCGGCATCGTGAGGTCGAGGAGCACGACGTCCACGGCGGAGTGCTCGCGCGCGAAGCACGCCGCCCCGGTTGCACCGTTCGGGCAGACCAGCACCCGGCACCCGAGCTCCTCCAGCAGCCGGGTGCTGCCGGCGCGCACCGCGGGCTCGTCGTCGATGAGCAGCACGGTCGCCCCTGCGAATGTCGAGGCGGTCGCGGGCGGCGGACGGCTGGGGCGGCGGAGCGGCTCGCGCGGCAGCGGGAGCAGGAGGCTGAAGGTCGTGCCGACACCACGCTCGGAGGTCACCTCGAGCCAGCCCCGGTGTGCGCGGGCGATCCCCATGCACGCCGCGAGCCCGAGGCCACGGCCCTGCGCCTTGGTCGAGTAGAACGGCTCGAAGATCCGTGGCAGATCCTCGGGGGCGATCCCGTGGCCCGTGTCGGACACGGTGAGGACCACGTACTCACCAGGGATGCTACCGCTGGGCGCGCCCCGCGCAGCGAGCGTGGCGACATCGAGCGGGAGCCGGGCGGAGGCGAGGCGCAGTCGGCCCCGCTGGCCGCGCATCGCCTCCAGGGCGTTGAGCACCAGGTTGGTCACCAGCTGGCGGAGCTGGATCTGGTCGGCGAACAGGAGCGGCAGCTCGGGATCGAGGTTCCGCTCGAGCCGCGCCTTCGCCTCGATCGTCGAGTGCAGCAGGTGGAGCGACTCCTCCACCTCCCGGTTGAGGTCGAGGGGCTCCGGCGAGGCCGCGCGCCGGCCCGCGTAGGCCAGCATCCGCTGGCTCAGCTGGCCCGCCTCGAGGGCGAACTCGCTGAGCTCGCGCAGGATCTCGCGCACGACCGGCGGGGTGTCCGGCGGCAGTTTCAGCAGGGCCAGCTCCGCGTTGCCGACCACGCCGCCGAGCAGGTTGTTGAAGTCGTGAGCCACACCGCCCGCGAGGACCGCGAGGCTCTGCAGGGCCTGGCCGCGCTCGAGCTCGATCTCGATCCGGCGGCGCTGCTGCTCGAGCTCCACGCGATCGGTGACGTCGCGCAGGACGCGCAGGGTCCGCGCCCCCGTGTCGTCGTCGGACGACCAGCGCGTCTCGGTGACGAGCAGCGTGCGCCGGCCGGGGGGAGCCAGCGTTACCTCGTAGCACCGGCGACCCGATCGGCTCGAGGGCCCCTGCTCGAGGAGGCGCTCGCGCGTCTCCGGATCCCACCACCGCTCGAAGGGCTGGCCCAGGAACTGCTCGAGCGGGACGCCCATGACTCGGGCGACCTCCTGGTTGGCAAACACGCACCGTTCGGTGGCGTCGAAGAGGGCGACCCCCTCGCCGAGCGTCTCCACCAGCGCCTGGTGCAGGTGCGCGGAGCGGCCGAGCGCGAGCTCGGTCGCGCGGCGCGCCGCGACCTCCGCCTCCAGCTTCCGGTTGGTCTCTCGGCGCACGGCGAGCAGGCGGACCAGCATCGCGACGCCCATCCCGAGGCCGACGGAGGCCGCGGTGGAGAGCACCGCGGAGGGCAGGATCTCGTCTGGCGGGATCCGGACGATGGCCGCGAACTGGGAGTTCGCGAGGTCGACCAGGACCACCGAGGCGACGACACCCCCGGGCCCGAGCAGGAAACCGCCCACCACGGCGGGGACGACGCTGAGCGAGAAGGCGGGGCGCCCGAACAGATCGTGGAGGGGAAGGAACGCGGCCACGTAAAGCGCGACGCTCGCGAGCAGCCCCGCGCCTCGGCTGAACCACGCCCGCCGCCGGGCCCCGCGGGCCTCGGCGTCAGTGGCCTCGGCATGGGGGGCAGTGGCGACGGGAACCGGTGTCACGGATATGCTCGGTGCGCTCATCACGTCGCGATGTCGTGCGGCCCCGCCTCGGGACCGTGACAGGTAGCCCCACTTCGGGGCGCTGTCGACCCGCGTGATAGCAGCGCCGTCCGGCTTCGGCACGGCACACGCTCGGGGAAGCGCGGCGTCGCCTGGGGAGCGTCGTCGGGTCGGCCCGAGGGGCGGTGGCGGAGCGGCCTGGCGGCGGGCTCGCCGTGCGGCTAGGAAGGCCGGGGCCGGGCCGCGCCTAGGCGCCGGCGATCGCCCTCGGACTAGAGCATCAGGAGGCAACATGACCGCCAGCGAGATCAAAGCATCGGAGCTCGACGCGCAGCAGTTCATCGACGAGGAGGTCGCCCGCATCGCCGCGGCCGTGGGCGACGGGACGGCGGTCAACGCCCTCTCCGGCGGCGTCGACTCCTGCGTGGTCACGCTCCTCGGGCACCGGGCCCTCGGCAGCCGGCTCAAGACCTACCTGGTCGAGAACGGGCTAATGCGGCAGGGGGAGCCCGAACAAGTGGTCGAGCTCTTTGCGAACCTCGGCGTCAAGGTGGAGCTCATCGACGCCCGTGACGAGTTCTTTCAGGCCCTCGAGGGCATTACCGATCCGGAGGCGAAGCGCGAGGCGATCACCCAGACCTTCTACCAACGGGTCTTCGCGCGCCTGGTGCGCGAGAGCGGTGCCAAGCACCTGCTCCAGGGCACGATCCTGACGGACATCGACGAGACGGTCGCCGGGATCAAGCGCCAGCACAACGTCTTCGAGCAGCTCGGCATCGATCCCCAGGAGGCGTTTGGCTACAAGATCATCGAGCCGGTGGTGAGGCTCCGCAAGGATGGGGTTCGGCTGGTCGCCCGCGCGCTCTCCCTGCCGCGGTCCATCTATGCCCGCCCGCCGTTCCCGGGGCCGGCCCTGGCCGCGCGCGTGATCGGCGCCGTCACGCGGGACAAGATCGAGCTCGTGCGCAAGGCCACGGCCATCACCGAGGAGGTGCTGGCGTCGGTGGATGCGTTCCAGAACATGACCATCCTGCACGAGGACCGCGTGACCGGGATCAAGGACGGTCGGCGCGAGTTCGGTTTGCAGCTGGAGGTGCGCTGCTGGGACAGCGTGGACGCGCGCACGGCCGAGCCCACGCCGCTGCCCTGGGCGACGCTCAAGACCCTGGCAGAGCGGCTGCTCAACGGTGTCCCGGGGGTGGTCAGCGTGACCTACCACATCGCCTCCAAGCCCCCCTCCACGATGGAGGTCGTCTAGCCGCGCCCCTGGGGGTGCGGGCCGAACCGCCGCGGACGCCGGCCCGACCGCCCGTCGGCGCCGCTGGGGTTGCCGGCGCGTGTCAGCCTCGGGCCCGCAGGCCTCGGACGAACGCCGGCGCGTCGAGCTCGCCGCGCATCAAGCGCTGGTAGGCGGTGCGCGGCGCCGTGCGGTAGGCGAGCGCGGTGCCGTCCTCGCCCGCGGCGAGCGGGGGGAGATCGTCGAGCGCGTCGCCGACCGTGACGGGGGCGCAGCCGTCCGCGCCGGGAGCGCAGGGACCGGAGGGGAGCGGCGCGGGCACCAGGCCGCGGCAGCCGACGACGATGACCCGACGCCGTCGCTGCGGGACGCCGTAGTCGTCGGCGGACACACGCAGCACGCGGAGCTCCTTCGCTACCCCGCCGAGCGCCGCCGCGACCTCGGTGAAGACGGCGCCGCGCTCCATGTCGAGCAGGCCGGGGACGTTCTCGAATAGGAAGGCGTCGGGCGCGATCGCCGCGACCAGGGCGCAGTAGTCGTGGAACAGACCGTTGCGGGCGTCCGCGCGCGAGCGGCGGTTGCCGGCCGTGGAGAAGCCTTGGCACGGCGGTCCGCCGACCACGACCACCGGCCGTCGACGGGGCCCGCGTGTGGCCTCACCGACGATCGCGGTGCGGACGCCGGGATCGCGCGCGTCGCCGAGCACGACGCGCGGGCAGAGGTTGTTCGCGTAGGTGGCGAGCGCGTGCGCATCGAGGTCGGAGGCGACCAGCGTGCGCCACCCGGCCCAGTGGAACCCGAGCGACAGCCCCCCGGCGCCGGCGAAGAGGTCCACCAAGAGGCCCGGTCGGCCGAAGGCGCGCGCCAGCGCGAAGGCGAGCAGCGGGGGAACCGCGTTGCCGATCTGCCGCGCGACGGACGAGCATGGTCCGGTGAAGACGAACCCGTCCGGAAAGCTCTGGAGCCGCGCCGCCTCGCGGTACGACAGGGTGCGGTCTTGCGCCGGATCGAAGTGCAGGTGCCGACCGTTGCCGGGCCGGGTGAAGTAGGTCGAGATGGTGCGCGCGGGCTCGCTGGCGCTGAGCCGGCCGTAGTAGCTCGAGCGGCTGCCCTCGCCTCGGGCCGCGCTCTGCCGGATCTGCCGGAGGCGCCGCGAGGGGAACGACTCGGGGACCTGCCGCCAGTTGCCGCCCGGCGGCACCGCGCGCGCCAGCTCCAGGTCGAGCGCGCTCATGGCGGCGGCCCGGTGGTTCGCGATCATGTCCAGAGCCCGGCTTCGAGGTGCGCTGCCCGCTCCGCCGCGGTGAGCTTGGGGAACCCCTCGAGCACGCAGGCGAGGTCGTCCCGCGTCAGGCCGTGGGCGCGCGCGACGGCGACTTCGAGCCGCGCGGCGGCCTGCTCATCGCGGACGCGGTCGGCGATCCGCTCGAGCAACGCCGCGCGCCGTCGCGGGTCGCTGAAGCACCCGGACGCGACCGCGCAAGAGCGGAGCACCCCCTGCGACACGTGCGCGGTGGCGAGCCGGGCGCGGACTTGGAGCTCGAGCACGAGCCCGTTCAGGATTGCCATCAAGAGCTCGAGGTCCCCGGGGCGAGCGGCACGGAAGCAGGCGATCCCGAGCGAGTTGCCGGTGACGTCGCCTGGCGGCACCAGCGCCACGTGCATCCGCCGCCGCTGGTTTGGCCGCGAGACGTCGCGCCAGGCGAGTCGCGCCGCGTGCACGGTGGCCGGGATGGGGCGGAGCCTGGGGTCGACTCGCTCGGGTGCCCCCCGGGAGATCCGGAACGGCAGCACATGGCGCCCCCGGAGCAGGGGCACGCCACCCGGTTCGTCGGTGAGGGCGGCGGCGATCCGCGTCTCGTCGAGTTCGCGCCCGAGCCAGAGCTGGCGCTCGGGATCCGCCTCCAGCGCGGAGAGGGGAGGGTGGCGCTGGCGCCAGGTGGCGATCAGCGCCGCTTGCGCCGCGGAAACCCCGAGCGCCAGCGGCTCGCTCGGGTTGGCGTCGATCGAGACGTCTCGGACGTCGAGGACCCCGAGCTCGCGGGTGCGGCGGCAGAGGCGAAAGCGTCGCGTGGGCGCACCAGTGACGGCCGTGAGCGTCACGAAGGGCTGATCGACCCCCGCGAAGGCACGTGCCTCCGCCGGATACGCGTCGAGCTCCACGACCGAGAGCCGCGTGAGGAGCGCGGTCCGGAAGGGAGCCGAGGCCTGGTCGGAGAGGAGCGCCGCGGGCAGGACCAGCGCGACGACGCCACCCGGGCGGACCGCATCGGCGGCCGCGAGCGCACCGGCGCGCGCCAGGTTGACGGCGGACCCCATCATCGCCTTGCCCCGCGCGCTCACCGCGGCGGGGAAGATCCGGCTGAGTCCCGCCGCGTAGGCCCGGAGCTCGGCGCGGAACGCGCTCGCGTCGGCCCCGGCGAGCCCGTCCCGAGCGTCCGGCTTGAGCAGGTCCCAGGGCGGGTTGGTGACGACGGTGTCGAGGCTCTCGCGGAGCTCGGCGCCAAGCGCGAAGGTGTCCGCCGCCTCCGCGCTCACCAAGACGCCGGTGCCCCGACCGAGCGCGCCCAGCGCTGCGGCCACGGCGGTGCGGGCGGCGCGGACCGCGTCAGGATCCCGATCGCGGAGCAGGATCCGCCGCAGTCGACCGAGCGCGCCGGCGCGCGCTGCCGCGTGGAGCCAGGCGACCACGAGGCGCCCGTCACCGCAGAACGGATCCCCGACCGACTCCGCGGCGTTGCCCGTCGCCATCGCGCACGCGGCTAGCCGCTCGGCGATGGCGGGTGGCGTGTAGTACGCCCCGGAGAGCCGGCGCTCGAGGTCGCGCCGCGGGCTCGCGCGTTTGGCGAGCTCCACGTGGTCCATGGCCGCCCCGCGCCGTCGCGGCCGCTCAACGCGGCGCGGCGACCTTGGAGAAGTCGAGGTCCCCGAAGTCCTCCATCGGGTCGACCAGGGGCTTCGCGTACTCGTAAAAGGCTGCTGTGACGAAATTGCCCGCCGCGTTGATGAAGTCGGCGCGCATCGGCTTGGGGGTGCCCGCGACCTCGAGCAACGGGACCGTGCCGAGGGTGGTGCGGTACGGCCCCTCGGGGCGGACCAGGTTCACCATGACGCCGGTGACGCCGGTCGCGGCGAGTCGCACGGCCTCGCGGCCGCAGGCGTAGGCTTCCTCTCCGTCGAGCCGGCTCCGGCGATCCGAAGCCGCCATCTGCAGTGACTGGACCACCTGGAACTCCCCGCGTACCCCGAGCCGGTCGCTCAGCATGCGGTGGATCACCATCGCGACGCTGGCGCCGCCCATGGCGCCGAACTCGACGTTCTGGAAGTCGTCCTTGGTGGTGGAGCCCGAAACCGGGCGTCCATCGGCGTAGCGCAGGCCCTCGCCGACCACGATGGAACAGTAGTTGTAGCGCCGGATCGCGTCGTCCACGTCCGCCAGGCAGCGCTCCGGGTCGAACGGGCGCTCCGGGAAGTAGATGAGGTGCGGCGGCTCGGCCTCGTGACGCTTCCCCAGCGCTCCCGACGCGGGGAGCCAGCCCGCCTCGCGGCCCACCGTCTGGAAGATGGTGAACTTGTCGACGCGCTGCATGTCGCGGGCCAGGATCCCCCCCTGGGCGATCGACCGTGCGACGTACTGGGCTGCGCTCGGATAGCCGGGCGTGTGATCGGTGCCGTTGAGGTCGTTGTCGACGGTCTTCGGGACGCCGACGCCACGCAGGGGGTACCCCTGCGCGTGGCAATGCTGCTCGACGCGGTGGATGGTTTCCATCGTGTCGTTGCCGCCGATGAGGAAGAAGTAGCGGACGTCGTACCGCGCGAGCTGCTCGAGGATGCGCGGCAGATCGTCGTCACGCAGCTTGTGGCGGGTCGAGCCGAGCGCGGAGGAGGGCGTCGCGCGGACACGATCGAGCGTCGTGCGGCTCTGGGCGCCGAGATCCACCAGGAGATCCTGCATGAAGCCCTCGATGCCGAAGCGCATCCCGTACACGCTCCGGACGTCGCTGGCCTCGAGGCACCCGTCGACCACGCCGACGAGGCTCGCGTTGATGACGGCGGTGGGTCCGCCTGACTGACCGATGATCGCGTTGCCCTTCATGCTCCGAGTCGCTCCTCCCCGGGGCAAAGCCGGCGAGCGCCGCCCGGGACGGCGCTGATTAGCAGATGGAGGGCGGCCGCGAAACCCGCGGGAAAGACGCGCAGCGACGCAGGCGATCCCGAGCGGCCCGCCGATCGGGACCGCAGCGAGCCGCACCAAAGGGGCGGCGGAGCCGACTCGTCGGGGCCCGATCCCTGACTACGGCGTCCAGGTGAGCGGCCCGGCGTCGAGCGAGATCTCGTAGTAACCGTGCTCGTCCCAGGCGATGGCCTGGTTGTCTTGCGAGAGGGTGCCGCCATCGACCGTGACGCGGAGGCACTGGTTGGGCGGGAAATGGTCGGGGAGATCCCAGGTCCAGGTGTCGCCGGAGCCCGAGAAGGCCTTCTGCGCCAGCCAGTAGGAGCCGACGTTGACGACGCTGTCGACCCAGGCGCCGCTGGAGACGGCCTGCTCTACGGCGGACGTGAACGACTCGAAGGCGATGGGCTGGTAGGCCCCGTCGGTGCCGCCGGTGAAGCCGTGGATGCAGTAGACCTTCCACTTGCCACCCGTGGTGCCCATGGTGCCCGGGATGTAGGAGGGGATCCAGTCTGCCGCGGTGCCGTCCTTGGGGCCGATGTCGCCGCCGTTGACGCTGCGGATGATGAGGAATTTGGAGGCGCTGCTCCGGCAGGCGTCGTCGCCGTTGGGCGCGGCCATGGTGTAGGCGGTGACGCCGAAGTGCTGCTGGATGAAGCTCTGTGCCGAGTCCACGTCGGAGCCGCCGCAGGTGTGGTTCTGCGTGTGGTTGCCGAGCTCGTGACCGTCCTCATACGCCGTCTGCCAGATCGAGTCGGCGGCCTCCGGCTTGCCGGTCTGCAGGTAGAACGTGAAGCGAACGCCCAGGGCGTTCATCTGGTCGTAGTGGCTGATCTGCGAGGAGTTGGCGTCGTCGAAGCTGTAGGAGACGGCGCTGCTGAAGCCCGCCCAGTCGAGCACCTTGAGATTGGCGCTGGAGCCAGAGGGTCGCGGTTTGCCGCCCGAGCCCACCGGCGGCAGGTCGCAGTCGTAGGTGATGCCGCCCGCGCTGCCGCCCGACCCGGGGGTGCCCCCCGTCGGATCGGCGCCGCCCGAGCCGGCCACGCCCCCCGTCGGTGGGTTGCCGCCAGTTCCCGGCGTGCCTCCGGTGGTGGGCCAGCCGCCGCCGGTTGGGGGCGTGCCGCCCGTCGCCTGCACGCCGCCGGTTGCGGGCGTGCCGCCCGTGGGCCAACCGCCGCCGGTTGGGGGCGTGCCGCCCGTCGCCTGCACGCCGCCCGTGCTCGGCAGGCCCCCCGTCGATGGCCAGCCGCCGGTGCCCGCAACCCCTCCGGTGGGGCCGAAGCCGCCGGTCCCGCCGGTCGGCAGGGTGCCGCCGGTCGCCGGCGTCCCTCCCGTCTGCACAAGGCCACCGGTCCCGGGCATTCCCCCCGACGGCAGGAAGCCGCCGGTCCCGGCGGTCCCCCCCGAGGTCGCCAAGCCGCCGCTGCCGGAGACCCCTCCCGTCGCGGTGCTGCCCCCGGACTCGGGACCCATGCCCTCGGTCGAGGGGGAAGTCGGGTCCGCGTCCCCGCACCCCGCCAGTACGATAATAGCGAGAGGAATCGAGAGCTTTCGCATGAGTGGCTCCAGAGCTGAGGGTCGTCCCGACGCTGCCCGTGGTGGGGATCGGGTGCCCCTCACGCCTGCCGTAAAGTAACCTTGCCACGGTAGGGGGGCGTCGTCATCGCATTCGCGAATCGCCGGATCTCTCATTCGAGGGCCACACCCTCCGTGAACCGTCAACCCCCCAGCGTGTGCTCGAGCAGAATCTTCACGCCGAGCGCGATCAGCAGGAGCCCGCCGCCGATCGTCAGGCGCGCCTTCATCAGGCAGCCGAGGTGGCACCCGAGCAGCAGACCCGCACCGCTCAGCACGGCCGTCGTCGCGCCGATGACCGCCACCGAGACGAGCAGCGGCGCCCCGAGCAGGGGGAGGGTGACGCCCGCGGCGAACGCGTCGATGCTGGTCGCGAGGGCGAGCCAGAGGATGGTTCCGAGCGCGAAGGGAGGCGCTCCGTCGTCCTCGCCCGGCCCGTCGCCGGCGGCCCCGTCGACGACCATGCGCGCGCCGACGCTCACGAGCAGAGCGAACGCGATCCAATGGTCCCAGGCGGAGACATGGTCGCTCAGCGCGGCGCCGAGCAGCCACCCGATGAGCGGCATCAACGCCTGCGCGCCGCCGAAGGCGAGCATCGTCAAGGCGACGTCGCGGACGCGGATGCGCTTGGCGACGAGGCCGCGCGTCGCGGCGGCGGCCGTGGCGTCCATCGCCAACGCGACGGCGAGCGCGGGGAGCTCGAGGACCATCGCTTGTCAGGGCTCTCGACGGGGCCGGCGCTGGCCGGCGCGGCCGCGACCCTACCACGGGCGCTGGAGCCGACCAGCGGCGGGCCGGTCACGATGGCACGGTGGGGCTCCGCGTCCGGCAACGGGTCGTCGACGGTGCCTCCCATTGCGATCCGAGAATGGGACGGTGGAGGGCTGGGACGGCGGAGAAGGCGGTGGGGAGTGAGGTGGACGGCGGCGGTGAGGCGTGCATCACTTGAGGCGGTATCGGCCTCGGGACTTGCGTTTTGGGGCCGATGTAGGTACGAGCGTTCCTTTCTGGAGGAGTGAAAAATGAAAAGAGCAATGACTTTGTGCTTCGCGTCCTGTCTCGCCTTTGCGGGCGTCGTCGGGTGCAATGACGACGACGACAGCAAGCCGCTCGTGGTGGCAGATGGCGGCGCGGCCGGCGACGGCGCCGGTGTCGCCGGCGAATCGCCCGTGGAGACGGGTGGCACCGCGGGAGAAACCGGCGAAACCGGTGGCACCCCCGGCACCGGCGGCAGCACGGGCGGCACGGGCGGCCTCACCGGCGGCACGGCGGGCGAGACCGGCGAAACCGGCGGCGTCGCGGGCGAGACCGGCGAGACCGGCGGCGTCGCGGGCGAAACCGGCGAAACCGGCGGCGCGGTGGTCGTCGGCGGCGCGGCGGGCGCTCCGGTGGTCGTCGGCGGCGCGGCGGGCGCTCCGGTGGTCGTCGGCGGCGCGGCGGG
>CAYZQO010000015.1:78680-94496 GCA_964480725.1 uncultured Polyangiaceae bacterium
CGCCCCGGTGGTCGTCGGCGGCGCGGCGGGCGCTCCGGTGGCCGAGGGCGGTGCGGGTGGCGCTGGCCCAAGCGCGCTCGAGGTCGACTGCGCGGCAATGTGCGCGGTCATCCAGGAGCTGGACTGCCCCGACGAGGGGACCGAGGAGGCCTGCGTGACCAACTGCGTGGCGAACGGTGCCGGGCCCTGCGCCGCCGAGTACGCGGCCGAGGTCGAGTGCCTCGCTGGGACCGAAGCGGTCGACTGGGCCTGCGACGACACCGCGGAGCAGGAGACGGCGTACTCGGTCGACGTCTGCACGACCGAGATCGACGCCACCTTCGACTGCCTCGCGGGCTGACGCTCGTTCCGAGGTGAGTCGCGCGTGAGCCGCGGCGGGGTTTCCCCGCCGCGGCTTCGCTGTGTCGGGCGGCCGCTAGCGCGGCCTGACGTCGGCCTCTTCGTCGGCCACCGGGGATCAGCGGCGCACCGGGACTCGGCCCTCGAGGTGCGCCTTGACCGCCTCGATCGGCACCTCGCGGCGATGGAAGATCCCGGCGGCGAGCGCGGCCTCGACGTTGGTCGCGGCGAACACCTCCGAGAAGTGCTCGACCCTACCCGCGCCGCTCGAGGCGATCACCGGGATCGACACCGCCTGGCTCACGGCCGCGACGAGCTCGAGGTCGAAGCCGGCGCTGGTGCCGTCGCGGTCGATGCAGTTGAGCAGGAGCTCCCCCGCGCCGAGCCGCTCGCACACGGTCGCCAGGGTGACCGCGTCAACCGGGCGCCCCTCGCGGCCGCCGCGCACGGTGCACTCGTACCAGCAGTAGCGCTCGCCCGCGGGTCCCGGGCGCGCCGTCGGCATGGCCTGCGCCGGAGGGGGCACGTCCTCTGGGCGGGCGACGTGGCGGCGCCGCGGATCGATGGAGACGACGACGGCCTGGCTCCCGTAGGCGCGCGCGATCTGCTCGATGGCGCTCTCGCCCGTCGCCACCCCGGAGGCGAGGAACGCCTCCACGACCGCCACCGCGTCGCTGCCGATCGACACCTTGTCGGCGCCGGAGCGGAAGTACTCGCCCGCGACCTCGAGCGCCGAGCGCTGGCGGCCCGCCGTGTCCGCGGTGGGGCGGATCCCGCCGCCGATGGTGAGCGGGACGAAGACGTCGCGGGAGGTCCGGCGCAGGACGTCCAGCATCGGCAGGTCTTCGAGCGGGGGCTGCCGGAACCCGGTGATGTTGAGGAAGGTGATCTCGTCGGCGCCCTCCTCGTAGTAACGCCGCGCCAGCTCGACGGGGTCGCCGAGGTTGCGGACCTCGCCCGCCTCCCGGACGTCGTACTGGTCGCCCTTGGTGACCACGACCTCGCCCGCGTCGTTGGTGCGCACGTCGAGGCAGGCGATGATGCGCTTGGTGAGGCGGGTCTGCGCCGGGCATCGCGCCGGGAGCGTCGGCACCGCGCCGCGGTCGAGGAAGCCGCGCAACATGGCGAGGCCCACCGCCCCGCTCTTCTCCGGGTGAAACTGGGTCGCGACCAGGGCACCGCGCTGAACGCTGCTGACGAAGGGCGCGCCGTAGTCGGTCAGGGTCAGGACCACCGCGGGGTCGCGGGGGACGACGTGGTACGAGTGCACGAAATACACCGGCTCGTCCCCACGCAGGCCGGCGAAGATGGGTGACGGCTGGAGCGCGCGCAGGCCGTTCCACCCGATGTGCGGGACGCTGAGGTCGCCCGTGAAGCGGTGCACCATGCCCGGCAGGACCCCCAGACCGGGGACGCCGGGCGCCTCCTCGCTCCCCTCGAAGAGCGCTTGCAGCCCCAGGCAGATCCCGAGGAAGGGGCGGTCGGCGGCGAGGTAGGCCCGGAGCGGCTCGGTGAAGCCGCGGGCCTCCAGCGTCTGCATCATGCTGCCGAAGCTGCCCACGCCCGGGAAGACGAGGCGCTCGGCGGCGGCGATGTCCGCCGGCGTCCGCGCTACCGTGACCGATTCACCGAGCCGCTCGATGGCGTTGATCACGCTGCGGACGTTGCCGGCGCCGTAGTCGACGAGGGTGAGCATGGGATCCTGGGTGGGGAGCGCCGGCGGCCCGGCTCACTCGGCGAGGACGAGGTCGAGCTCGACGTCGCGGGTGCGATTCTCTCGGAAGAGCGTGACCTTCACCCGCTCGCCCGGGCCGTGGCCGTCGAGGTAGTTGTAGAGGTCGTCGTAGCCCTCGATCCGCTCGCCGCCGACGGCAACGATCACATCGCCGAGCAGGAACCCGCTCGGCGTCTCGGCGATGCCGCGGACGCCGGCCTTCTCGGCGGGGCTGCCGGGGGGGACGACGATCACCGCCACCCCGCGAACCCCCGCTGCGCGCTCGATGCGCCCCGCGGGATCGATGACCACGCCGAGCCCCACCTCCTGCACGCGACCGAACTGGATGAGCTGGGGGACCACCCGACGCACGGTGTCGATGGGGACGGCGAAGCCGATCCCGGCCCACGTCCCGCTCCGGGAGTAGATAACGGCGTTCATCCCCATCAGGCGGCCGGCGCTGTCGAGCAGCGGCCCACCGGAGTTGCCGGGGTTGATCGCCGCGTCGGTCTGGACCATCCCGCGAATGGTCACGCCGCCGGCGCCGTCCACCTCGCGCCCCAGCGCGCTGACGACGCCGGTGGTCAGGGTGTGATCGAGACCGAAGGGGTTGCCGATAGCGATCGCCTTCTGTCCGACCTCGACGCGGGTGCCCTCGGGGGGCAGGACGACGGGCACGAGCGAGGCAGCAGGCGCCTGGATCCGCAGCACCGCGACGTCCTTGCGCGGCTCGGCACCCACCACGGTCGCCGGGTAGGTTTCGCGGTTGCGCAGGGTGACGGTCAGGGAGCGGGCGCCCTGGATCACGTGCCAGTTGGTGACGACGTGGCCCTGCTGGTCCCACACGAACCCGGAGCCCGAGCCCGACTCGAGCTCGACCGCGCGGCGGCGGAAGTAGTCGATGACGACCCGCTTCTGGGTGACGAACACGGTGGACGGGGCCACGCGCGCGAAGACGTCGATCGTGTTCTGCTCGTCGTCTACCCGCGCGCCCGGCGGCAGCGGAGCCACCGGAGGGGGCAGCGTCGGGACGGCGACCAGCGACGCGCTGGCGGTCGGCAGCGCGGCGGGCGCCAAGGTCACGGCCGCCGCTGGGGGCGAGCCGGCCGGGGGCGCCTGCTCGCGGCAGGCCGCGCAGGCGCTGCAGGCGAGCAGGAGCGCGAGGGGCACCCCGAGGGCGGTGCCGGCGGGGCGCAGGGCGTCGGGGGCGCGGGGGGGGGCTCGCATCGGCGGCATGGTCGCACCTCGCAGGCGACGCGCAAGTCGACGGCGGCGCGCTTCACCGCTCGTCGCGGCCCGGCACCGTCTCCACGGCGATGAGCGGCGTCTCCACGTCCTCGGGCGGGGGGGGTGTCGATCCGGAGGGATCGAACCGGTGCAGGGCGCGGTGGATGGCCGCCGCCGTACCGACCAGGTAGGCGACGTCGCCGGCCTGGAGCGGCAGCGTCGGGTCGGGCCGCTCGAGCAGCTCGTCGCCGCGACGGAGCCCCACCACCAGCGCCCCGGTCGTGCTGCGGAGCTCGACCTCGACGAGCGAGCGGCCGTCCATGGGGCTGCCTGGGCGCACCAGCGCCGTCTCGATCTTCAGCTCGTCGAGGCCGCGGACGTCGCGCAGCGCGGCGCGCGGCAGGGTGAGCTTGCGCTCGCTGGTCCGGGTTTCCGTGCGCACGCAGCGCAGGCGGTCGTTGATGACGTTCCTCGGCGTCTCCAGGCGGCGAAGCATGCGAGCGATCACCTCCACGGCGCTCTCGACCTCCTCGGCGACTACGTCGTGGGCGCCGATCCGGAGCAGCGGCTCGCGCTCGGCGAGGTAGCGGGTGCGCATCAAGACGGGCACCTGGGGCGCCACCCGTCGGAGGGTGTCCGCCACCCGCATCGCGGCCTGCGGATCGTTGATGAGCAGGACCAGCAGGCGGGCCTCCTGGACGTGGGCGTGCCCGAGGGCCTCGGCGCTGGTGGCGTCGCCGTAATAGACCGGCAGCCCCTCGGCCTTCCCGTGCCGCACGTTGTCGGCGTTCAGCTCGAGGACCACGTAGGGGACCTGGCCGGCCGCGAGCGCGCGCGCCGCGAAGCGCCCCGCCAGCCCAAAACCCACGATCACGACGTGCCCGGAGAGGCCCGCCGCGTCCTCGGTGGCCTCGTCGATGCCGCGGACGCCAATCAGGCGCTCGAGCGGCGCGAGGAGCCGCTCGCCGGCGGTGATGTGCGGGGCCACCCGGACCAGCAGCGGGGTCAGGAACATGCTCACGATGCCCGCCGCGAGGAGCGGCCCGACCTGCGTCTGATCGAGGACGCCCTCGTCCTCCGCCAGCCGCACCAGAACGAAGCCGAACTCGCTGAACTGGGCCAAGCCGACCCCGGCCAGCCAGGCGACACGCGCCGGGAAGCGCATGGTCAGCGTCGCCAGCGTCGCGAGCACGCCCTTGCCCGCGACGAAGCCGACCGTCAACGCCGCGACCTCCACCGGAGCCGAGGCGACGACCCGCACGTCGAACAGCATGCCGAGCGAAATGAAGAAGACGCTCACGAAGGCGTCCCGCAGGGGCAGGATGTCTCCCATCGCCCGATGCCCGTACTGGGTGTCGGCGACCACCATGCCGCCGAGCAACGCGCCGAGCGCCAGCGATAGCCCTGCGCTCGCGGTGAGCCAGGCGGTCCCGATGCAGAGCGCGAGGATGGCGAGGAGGAAGACCTCGCGGCTCCGGCTCGCGTCCACCCAGCCGAGGGCGCGTGGCACCACGACGCGCGCGGCCACGATGGTCGCCACCACCACCGCCGCCGCCTTGATGACGGCGAACGCGATCTCCGTGGCCACGTTCTCCGCCTGCGCGCCCGCGCCGAGCAGCGGGATCACGAGCACCATGGGGACCACGCAGAGGTCCTGGAAGACCAGCGTGCCGAAGATGATCCGCCCGTGGGGCGCGTCGAGCTCGTTGCGGTCGGCGAGCGCGCGCAGCACGATCGCGGTGCTCGAGAGGGCGAAGACGAACCCCAGCGTGACCGCCTGCGGCGGCGGCTCGCCCGCGATCAGCGCCACGGTCGCGACCGCCGTCGTGGTCAGCCCCACCTGGAGCAGTCCCCCGAGCGCGACCCGCTGGAAGACGGAGCGCATCCGCGAGAACGAGTACTCGAGCCCGATGGTGAACATCAGCAGCACGACGCCCACCTCGGCGAGCACCTCGATGGCCTCCACCGAGTGCACCAGGCCGAAACCGAAGGGGCCGAGCAGCGCGCCCGCCAGGAGCAGCCCGGCGACGGTGGGCAAGCGCAGCCGCGACAGCACGACGGTGACGACGACCGCGATGACCGCGATGACGGCGAGCTCGTCGAGCAGGGGGACGCTGGCCAAAGCGGGGCTCCGGCGCCGAAGCGCTGCCCCTGTCTCGCACAGCTCACCGCGGACGGGTACCGCGAGACGCGCGCGCCGCGCCGGCGTCAACCGCGAGCGCCACGGGCCGGGATGCCCCCCGCGACGCTCGGCGGCCGGGCGGGCGGCGCGCGCTCCCTCCGGTCGCGCGCGCCGCGGGCCCCCCAGCGTCGCTCCGCGCCGCGGGGGCCCCTCGTGCCCGGCCTTTCGGGCGGACCGGCCATTGGGTTCGCGTGTCCGGCGCGAGCGATCCCCTGTCCGGCACGGGCGTCCCGCTGTCCGGAACGGCCACCCCGCCGTCCGGGACGGCCACTGGTTCAGTTCGCCCTCCGCACCCCCGCCTCCGCGGCGCGCCGGCGCCCGTCGCGGCATCGCGCCGAGACGTCCGCCGCCGCGTGGCGTCGAGCGCGCGCTGCGCACCGCAGTTGCCGTCCGGCGTCGGGCCTCCCCGCACCTCGTGTCGACGACGCACTCGCAAGACCCGTGAGCGTGTCGGCCGCGAGCACGAGGGGATTGTGGGCCAGGCCGCAGACCAGGACGCGTAACGCCACCGGCGACCCGATTGGGGCCGAGCGCTCGCAGCAGCAGGTGGGTGCGCCCTGCCAGCGACCGTTCATCACGCGCCCATCGCGCGGTTCATCGCGCTCTCAGGTCCATCGCGCGCGTCGAGAGTGACCGGAACTAGCCCGTTCTTGCTCGTCGCGACAAGAAACGACAACGAATCGACGGCGCATGGCACCTTACCGGAGCTGAGCGCGTCGTGAAGGGGCGCCCGCGGACCTGAGCGCGGGGTGAAACGGCCAGCCCCGTCGTGGGGGTGGGCGCACGCTTCACCGCAACCGTGATCCGACCGCGCTTCAGTTGGACTTCCCGCTGCGTCTTCAGTCGATCGGCGCCGCGTACCGATCGCCACAGAGGGAGCTCGTCAGGCAGTCGTCGTCGGCGCAGTCGACGAGCTCATCGCCGTCGTCGTCGAGCCCGTTGTCGCAGGAGGACTCGACCAGCGGCGCCGCGTAGTCGGCCATGCACCAGACGGAGTTGAAGCAGTCCGCGTCGTCGCAGTCGGCGGCGCCATCGTAGTCCTCGTCCCCCGTGGTTTCGCAGTCCTCGACGAGCGGGATCCCGTAGGCGGGGGCGGTGCAGAGCCCGCTCGAGAGGCAGTCGTCGTCGGCGCAGTCGGCGGCGCCGTCGTAGTCGTTGTCAACGCCGTCGTCACAGACCGTCTCGTTGGGGATGCCGTACGCGGGGGCGCCGCCGGTGGACGGCTCTGCGCCGGAGCCGCCGGAGCCGGGGGACGCGCCGGAGCCGCCGGAGCCGGGGGACGCGCCGGAGCCGCCGGAGCCGGGGGACGCGCAGGCCTCGTCGTCGGCGCAGTCGGGGTCTTCGCAGTCCGTGGCCCCGTCGCCGTCGGAATCGTAACCGTCGTCGCAGTTGTACTCGTAGGGGATGCCATACGGGGGGGACCCGCCGAGCCCGATGATGCCGCCCGTTCCTGCCACGCCGCCGGAGCCGGCGACCGCGCCGGAGCCGCCCGTCGGCAGGGCCGCACCCGAGCCGCCGGAGCCGGAGGTCGCGCCGGAGCCACCCGTCGGCAGGGCCGCGCCGGAGCCGCCGGCGCCGCCGGTGGACGGAGCCGCGCCGGCGCCGCCCGAGCCGGGGGTCGCGCAGACCGGATGATCGTCGCAGTCGTCGTCCTCGCAGTCCGTGGCCCCGTCGTAGTCGTCGTCGAAGGCGTCGTCGCAAGCCATCTCCTCGTAGGGGATGCCGTAGGCGGTCCCACCCAGGCCGATGACGTTGCCCGTGCCGCTCGTGCCGCCGGTGTCTGCGACGCCGCCGGTGCCGGCGGCGCCCGCGGCCCCGCCCTCGCCCGCATCGCAAGCGACGTCGTCGGCGCAATCGGGATCGGCGCAGTCGCGCTGTCCGTCGCCGTCATCGTCGACGCCGTCGTCACAGTCGGTTTCGTACGGGATGCCGTAGAGCGTGCTCGTCTCGCAGAGCGTCGTGTCGGCGCAGGTCGAGTCCGCGCAGTCGACGGCGCCGTCGCCGTCGTTGTCGAGGCCGTCGCCGCACTCCTCCGTGCAGTCGGCGCCGGAGCAGGCTCCCTCTCCGGCGCCACCCTCGGCGCTGCCCTCCGTGTCGCCCCCGCAGGCCCCCGCGACGAGGGCGCCGATGGCGAGGGGCGCCGCGGTGGCCAGCCGGAAGCGCTGCCACGGGAGGGGGCGCTCGCGCGCCGGTTGCGCGAGGAGGGCGTCGAGGAACGCGCGGAGGGTGTGCGGGGAGGCGGGCTGGGTCATGGGGGCTCCGTCGGGTGACAGACTGGCTCAGGTACGGTCCAGCAAGGAGCGTGCCCCGCGACCGCCCTCCTCGCGCGGTCGCCGAATCGGGCCGTCGGACCCTGGACTGCGGCCCCGGAGCTCGCCAGGGCGCGACGCGAGTTGGGCCCAATGGCACAGATTGGCACAGCCCCCGCGACGCGCGGCCCGCCCCGGCTCGCCGCGGGGTACGCTCCCGCGCCGCTCACCATGTCGCGACGCCACGTTCTCCGTCCCGGTGACTGGGCCTCCGTGGCCGCGCGCCTCGACGAGCTCCTCGCGGCGCACTCGGGCGAGGATCCGTTCGAGGAGGCGTACAAGCTGCTGGTCGCCAAGCTCGCGCAGGAGGCGACCGGGCGCGGGCCATTTCTCGGCGCGGTGGGGGAGGGGGCGACGCCCGCCGCGCTCGATCGCTGGATCGGCCGCGCGGCGCGGCGTTGGCCGGGGCTGGTCGAGCCCGGCACGCGCACGCGCCTCGGCCCGGTCGAGCTCGGGCGGATCGCCGGCGTGCTCGCGGGCGTAGAGCTCGGCGGCGACGATCTGGTCGGTCTCGACGCGATCTTCGAGCACCTGGTGACGCGGGCGGCCAAGGGTCACAAGGGCCAGTACTTCACGCCGCGGTACGTGGTCGCGGCGGTGGTGAGCATGGTGGAGCCGCGGGGCGGTGAGCGGCTCGTGGATCCGGCCTGCGGCTCCGGGGCGTTCCTCTTCCACGCCGCGCGCGCGGCGCCCGGGGTCGAGCTCCGGGGCCTCGATCTCGACCCGCGGGCGGTGCGGGTGGCCCGCGCGATGATGGCCGCGCTCGGTCGCGCTCCAGCCCTGATCGAGCGCACCGACAGCCTCGCGCGCCGCCCGGAAGGGGCGGCGCGCACCCGCGGCGGCTTCGACCTGTTGCTCACCAACCCGCCCTTCGCGGGGGACGTGGGCGCCGCCTACGCGGGCGCCTACGAGCTCGGGCACGGGCGCCACGTCGAGCGCGACGTGCTCTTCCTCGAGCGGTCGGTCGAGCTCTTGCGGCCCGGCGGGCGCTTCGCCATCGTGCTGCCGCACAACAAGCTCGGCGGGGCGCGCTGGGGCTTCGTGCGCGAGTGGCTGCTCCGGCAGGTGCGCGTGGCCGCGGTGCTCGCGCTCGGGCGGCACACCTTCCTGCCGCACACGGCGCAGCAGGCCAGCGTCGTGATCGGCGTCCGGCGGCGGCGTCCCGCGCGGCCGAACCCCGCGGAGCCGATCGCGATGTTCGTGAGCGAGCGCGACGGCAAGGACCAGCGCGGCCGCCTCCGCCTCCGCGCCGACGGGGCGGGGGTCGATCATGATCTCGGCGAGGCGGTCGCGTTGGTGCGGGAGCACCTCGCGGCGGCGCGCGCGGAGGAGGGCTAGCTCATGGGCCAGCTCTTCGTGCGCCGCGTCGCCGAGCTCGGGCCGGGGCTCCCCCTGGCGCCGGAGCGGTTCGACCCGCGCCGCCGGATCGCCACCCGCGCGACGACGCGGCTCGGTGACGTCGCGGAGCTCTCCGGGGAGATCTGCGCGCCCGCTGCGCTGCCGCCGGAGCTCAGTGCCCTGGTGCTCGACACGACGCACGCCCGCGAGGGCGTCGTCCTCGCGTGGCACGCGCCCGTCGCCCCGGCGGCGATCGGGAGCGCGAAGCGGCGGCTCGAGCCGGGCGACGTCATCGTCTCGCGGCTGCGCCCGTACCTCCGTCAGATCGCCTATGTCGACCCCGCGCTCTTCGCCCGGAGCCCCGGCGGCAACGCGGTGCTCGCTAGCCCCGAGCTCTTCGCGCTCCGAGGTCGCGGCGGGTTCGACGCGGCGGCCCTGGTGCCCTACCTCCTCTCGGCTCCGGTGCAGGCGGCGCTCGCCGCCGCGCAAGAGGGCGGGCACCACCCGCGCGTGAGCCGGGAGGCGCTCGAGATGCTGCCGGTCCCGACCTCCCTCGTCGAGCGGTCGCGGGAGCTCGGCGACCGCGTCCGCGCGATGGTGACGCGCGTGCGCACCGGGCTCGACGCCGGGACAACCCTGGTCGCGGAGGTGGGCGAACGGGTCACGGGGCGGCGGAGGCCGCGATGAGCGGTCGCGCGCGCGCGGCGTCCCCGGGGGCGGGGCTCGGCGGGGCCGAGGCGTCACCGTTCTCGGCGCGTTGCGGCGCGGCGGTCCCGCAGCCCTTCGCCTACCAAGGCAGCAAGCGGCGCCTGGCGCCACGGATCCTCGAGCGCTTCCCCGCCGGGGTCGAGCGGCTCGTCGAGCCCTTCTGTGGCAGCGCGGCGCTCAGCCTCGCCGCGCTCGCGGCCGGGCGCACGCGCCGCGTCTGGCTCAACGACAACTTCCGGCCGCTCGCGGCGCTCTGGGAGCGGCTCCTCCGCGACCCCGGAGCGGTTGCCGACGGCTATCGGCGGCTCTGGGTCGCGCAGGGCGCGGATCCAGGGGCGCATTTCCTGGCCGTGCGGCGCGCGTTCAACCGCGACGGCGATCCCACGAAGTTACTGTTCTTGCTCGCGCGGTCGGTCAAGGCCGCGGTGCGCTTCAATGCGCGCGGCGAGTTCAACCAGGCCCCGGACCACCGGCGTGCGGGGACGCACCCGGACCGGATGCAGAAGAGCCTCGAGGCTGCCGCGGCCCTGCTCGCGGGGCGCGCCGAGGTGACGGCTGAGGACTACGCGACGGTGCTCGCGCGCGCGGCCCCCAGCGATTTGGTCTACCTCGATCCGCCGTACCAGGGCACGAGCGGCCCGCGCGATCCGCGCTACCACGCCGGGCTCGACCGGCCGCGCCTGATCGCGGAGCTCGGCCTGCTTCGCGCGCGCGGGGTGCGGGTGATCGTGAGTCTCGACGGGCGCCACGGCAACCGCGCCTATGGCCCTGCGCTGCCGCCAGAGCTCGGCCTGGTGCGGCTCACGCTCGCCGCCGGGCGCTCCTCACAGGCGACGCTGCTCGGCCGCGCCACGGAGACGGAGGAGTCGTTGTACCTGTCGCCGGAGCTCGGGACTGGGTGGGGGTGATCGGGGGGCGCCGTGGCCCGCCACCCTGATGCTCGATCGGGTCCGCTAGCGGCTCCCCACGCGGGTGGCGGTGCTGCTTGCCGAGGCGTGCGCCGCGCTCTCGGGTGGAGACAGCGGGACCTCGGGCGCGATGGCGCGGTTCCGGCACTCGGGCCGGTGGGTCGCGGTCCGACCAATGGGGCTGGAACTTGCCAGCGACACCGGCGTCGCCATACGTCAGGGGCACCGGAGTACCAGATTCCGCGAGAGCCTGGCGGCTCGGACGCGCTAAGGTAGCAGGAACTCAGGTGCCCTGGCCCATGCGGCGTGGCGGCAGGCCGGCCGCGGGAGTCACGACGGACGAGATCGCTTGGAGGCGTGGAATCATGAACAACCGGTACATCGGGAATGCTTTGGTACTTTCGGGGATGCTCCTCGTCGCGGCGTGCTCGTCTGATGGCGGCGCGCTGCCGCCCATGGGTTCGGGTGGAGCCGCCCCCGGCACCGGCGCGGCCGCCACGGGCGCGGTCCCTGGGACCGGCGGCATCGGGGTGACGGGCGGGGTCCCCGGCACGGGCGGCGCGATGCCCACGGGCGGCGTTTCGGGCATGCCGACGGGCGGCGTTTCCGGCACGCCCACGGGCGGTGCGCTGCCAACGGGCGGCGTGTCTGGGTCGCCCACGGGCGGCGTCTCGGGTACGCCGACGGGCGGCGTTTCCGGCACGCCCACGGGCGGTGCGCTCCCCACGGGCGGCGGGCTGCCGACTGGCGGTGCGCTCCCGACGGGCGGTGCGCTCCCGACGGGCGGTGCGCTCCCCACGGGCGGCACCCCGGCCACGGGCAGCACCCCGGGCACCGGCGGCGAGCCCGCCGATCCGCTGGGGGGCTATCACGTGCACGGCGACTGGGCCGGGTTCGCCTTCGCGTTCGCGGACGGCGGGGCCACGATCAGCCCCGAGAACTTCGAGGACATGATCGACCAGGACGGCCCGTACTGCGTGAGCGGTACCGTCGCTGCCACCACCGATTACACCAGCATCGCCGCGGTGGGCGTCAACGTGAGCCAGCCCAAGATGGAGGACGCTCCCGTCAACACCATGCTGGTCCAGGGCACCGGTCTGCTGGTGAACTTCACCGTCAACAGCGGCGAGGAGGGGATCCGCGTCCAGATCGAGGGCGCCGATGGCGCCGATAACGCCGACCACCGCTGGTGCGTGAACCTCACCGGGTCGCAGGACACCGTGATCCCCTGGGAGACCTTCAACACCGAGTGCTGGGACGTGGAGAGCGGCGTCGCCTTCAACCCCGCGACCGACGAATTGGCCAAGGTGATCCTCTACGTCCCCGATCCGGGCGAAGAGGGGAGCACGCTGCCGTTCGACATCTGCCTCAACGATATCGGTCCGGCGGACGTAACGGGACGCGGCGAAGGGACGCTCGGGACCTCCTGCAACAACAACGTGAGCTGGGCCTCGCAGAGTACCTCGGACCAGTTCGCGAACATCGCCACCAGCGACAACAAGTACCAGTTCCAGAGCAACGGTTGGGGGTGGACCGGCGGCGGGCACAGCATCTCGCTGCTGCCGACCTGCGGGTTTCACATGGACAGCCAGTCCTGCAGCCGCAGCGACGACAGCCCCTGCTCCTTCCCGTCGATCTACATCGGCACCGACGCCGATGGCGCCCGAACCAGCGGGAACGGCTTGCCCAAGCAGGTGAGCGCGATCAGCAGCATCCCCACCTGCTTCGGCTGGTCGTCGGGCGGCACCCCCGCGTCGGACGAGTACAACGTCTCCTACGACGTCTGGTTCAACAGCAACTCCGGCGCCAACAACGCGGACAGCTTCCTCATGCTCTGGTTCCGTGACCCGCCCAGCTTCCAGCCCGCCGGGCAGTTCCCGGTCCAGGACGGCGTGATGATCGGGAGCCACACCTGGTCGGTGTGGTACGGACCGAACGCCAACAACCAGAACGTGGTGAGCTACGCCTCGCCCAACGCCTTCGCCGATGGTCAGACCTACTCCTTCGATCTGAAGGACTTCATCGACGACGCGGTCGAGCGCGGGTACGTCGAGCCGAGCAAGCACCTCATCGCGGTGATGGGCGGCCTCGAGATCTGGGGCGGCGGCGCGGGCGCTGGCGTCACCCACTTCAGCGCGCAGGTGAACTGAACGTCGCGCAGCGGCCCTCGCGGCGGCCCAGCCGTCCGCGAGGGCGTCGGCGCTCTCGGCCTGCTCGGCGCCCTGGGCGCCGCTGGCTCGGCGGTGTCCAGCGTGCGAGAGGTTTCCCATGCGCCGCGTCACCAAACGCTCCGTCGTCCTCACCGTCCTGGGCTTTTTGACCTGCGTCTCCGTCCGCGAGGGCGTTGCGCGCGCGGCCGACGCAGACCTCCGGCTCTCTTCCATCGGGTACGTCCCCGAGGCCGCGAAGCGCGCGACGGTGCTCGGCGCGCCCTCGGGCGGCTTCGTCGTTCGGCGCGCGGCCGACGACTCCGAGGCCCTGAGCGGGGCGCTCACCGCGCGCGGCGCCGACGGCGTCGCGGACTTCTCCGCGCTCACCGAGGAAGGGAGCTTCGTGCTCGAGGTCGCCGGGGTGGGGCGCTCGCGGGCGTTCCCCATCGGCGCCGGGGCCTACGTGGAGCCGCTCCGCGCCGTGATGCTCGGTTTCTACGGGTGGCGCTCCGGGGTCGACGTCACCGTCACCTACGGCGGGCAGACCTGGTCGCACGCGGCGGGGCACCTCGAGGATGCGTTCCTAGACTTCGTGGGGCAGCCCGGCGTCCTCGCGGACGGAACCGGCGGCTGGTACGACGCCGGTGACTACGGGAAGTACACGGTCAACTCGGCCATCACGATGGGGCTCCTGCTCCAGGCGTGGGAGGACTTCCGGCCCCACCTCGAGCCGCTCGCGCTCGCGATCCCGGAGGCGGGGGGCGCGCTGCCGGACTACCTCGACGAGCTCCGCTTCCAGCTCGACTGGATGCTCAAGATGCAGCTGCCGGACGGCAGTGTCTCCCACAAGATCACGCCCGTCGACTTTCCAGGCCACCTCCTCCCGGCGGACGACACGGCGCCGCGGTACTTCTCCCCCTGGGGTTCGGCGGCGACGGCGGGGTTCGTCGCCACCTTGGCCAAGGCGGCGCGCGTCTACCGGGAGTTCGACCCCGACTACGCGGACCGACTCGAGGCTGCGGCGCTCGACGCCCATGCCTTCCTCGGCGAGCACCCCTCCGATCACGCCGCCGATCTGAGCGACTTTGCGCAGGCGCAGTACCAGACCAGTGACGCTGACGACCGCGTCTGGGCGGCGGCGGAGGTGTGGGAGACGACCGGGGACGCGAGCGCCCTTGGCGACTTCGAGTCGCGGGTGCGATCGCTGCGGGAGCTCGTCTTCGTCAACTGGGACTGGGGCGACCAGAGCAACCTCGGCGTCTTCACCTACCTCCGTTCGACGCGCGACGGCCGGGACGCGACGATCGTGACCGAGCTCGAGTCGGCGCTGATCAGCGCCGCCGACACGCACGTCGCCAACGCCGCCTCGACCTACGGCCGCGGCATCGAGGAGGTCTACTGGGGCAGCAACGGCACCGTCGCCCGGATCTGCGCCACCCTCCACGTCGCCGAGCTCGTCACCGGCGACGCGAGCTACGCCGCGACCTGCGTCGACCAGCTCGCGCACCTCTTCGGGCGCAACGAGTACGGCCGCTCGCAGGTGACCGGGGTCGGGCTCGAGCCGCCGCTCCACCCGCACTGCCGACGCTCCATGGCGGACGGGATCGAGCCGCCCTACCCGGGGTACCTCGTGGGGGGCGCCTCGCGCGCCGGCAACTGGCGCGACGAAGAGGAGGACTACGAGACGAACGAGATCGCTATCAACTGGCAAGGCGCGCTCGCCTATGCCCTGGCGGGGTTCGTGCACCCGCCGGACGGGCCGACCGGCACCGGCGGGGCGGGGGGAGCCGTCGCCGAAGGCGGAGACACCGGCGGCGCAGCCGGAGTGGGTGCCGGCACCGGCGGTGCGAGCGGAGCCGCGACGAGCATCGGTGGCGCCGGCGGGGGCCCGACGGCGCCGTCTGCGCTCGACGCCGCCGAGGACGAGGGCGGCTGCGGCTGCCGCGCGGCCCGCGGCGGACGCGCGGGCGCCGTGTGGCTCGCGGGGCTGCTCGCGCTGGGGCTGCTTCGCCGGCGCCGTCCCCGTCGGTCCGTTGCCGCCCTGCGCCAGGGCCGCTAGCTCGACGAAGCGTGGGCGCCGAACCTCGGCGTCTACCAGCCGCGCAGCTCCTGCATCTCGGCCCAGGTGCGGCGCAGCAGCCAGATGTCGGCCGTGGTCGGCTTGGACCCGCCCCCCGAGCCCACGATCATGATCGAGCCGCCCGCGGGCCTCGAGCCTTCCCAGGTGTAGTAGTCCTGGAGGCCGAAGCCGTGGCCCATCTCGTGCTCGATGACGCCATCGCTGGCGCGGTCGAGCGCGGCCTCGAAGGACGACCGCGGCATGCGAAGGCCCCAGTCGCCGCCGACGGCGGCCGCGCCCCCGTCGCCGGGCAGGGCGTCGTCGAGCCAAATCGCGTAGTCGAAGTGGGCCGCGTCGCCGCCCGGGCAGCTCGAGAACTGGTGATCCCAGTTGAGGAAGAACGAGCAAGCGTCTGGGCACTTCGGCTCGCCCTCGGGATCCGTCTCCGTGTACACGGAGATGGAATCGTCGAGGTCCGAAACCCACCCCTCGTTGCCTGCCCGCACCGCCCACCCCGTGATCCGGACGGACACCCCGTCGGAGTAGGGGAAGCAGCCGTAGTCACCCATGGCGGTGAACCAGTCGTTGAACCAGCGCTCGACCGACGGAGCGAGCTTCTCCTTCATGGCGGCGGACGGTGCAGCGGTGGCTCCCCAGCGCACGCAGAGGTTGAGCTCGCCGTCGCCCTTCATCACGTTGTCGAAGAGCCAAGCGCTCCGGCCGCGGACGTTGGCGCCGAGCTCGGCGTCCCAGCTCTCGTCGACCCAGGCGGAGACGTCGCTGGGCGGGTCGGGGTATTCGCAGAAGGCTGCTCCGCCCGTCTCGGTGCCGCCCGTCTCGGTGCCGCCCGTCTCGGTGCCGCCCGTCTCGGTGCCGCCCGTC
>CAYZQO010000016.1:0-79505 GCA_964480725.1 uncultured Polyangiaceae bacterium
GCGATGAAGGCCTCCATGCGTCACCAGGCCACGGCGCTCGCGGCCCACGAGCCACTGCGGCGCGCGGCTGCAGCTCGGGACGGGGCCGCGGCGCGGCGCGAGCTCGTGGCGTTGTTCCCACGCGCCGAGGGGTTGGTGTCGCTCGCCGTCGTGCTGGACGACGACGTCGAACTCGCGCGCGTCGACCGCGGCCGACCGCTCGATGCGAGCCGCGAGAACGCGCTCACCGTGACCCGTGCCCTGACCGGAGACCCGATCGCTGCGCTGGCAGCCGACCGCGCCGCTGCGGAGGGCGCCGAGCCCGCCGAGGCCGGGTCCGACGACGAGATCGGTCCCCCCGCCGGCCCCACCCTGGTCGCCGTCTTCGCGGCGGATCGGGCCCGCTTCGACGAGCGAGACGGGATGAGCGGCTTCGTCGACACCTACCGCCACATCGAGCGTCGCCGTGCCGCCGACGAGCAGACCTACGTGCTCGTCTTCGCGCTGCTGCTCTTCCTCACGGTGGCCGCCGCGGTCGGGGTCGGCAGCGCCGTGGCGCGGGGCATCGTCGTGCACGTGCGGCGCCTCGATGCGGCGACACGGCGGGTCGCCGCGGGCGACCTCGCCGTGCGGGTGCCGGAGACGGGGCCGACCGAGCTCGCCGGGCTCGCGCGCGCCTTCAACCGCATGCTCGACGAGGTCGAGGCGAGCCGCGCGCGGGTCGAGTACCTGCAGCGGGTCGCGTCCTGGCAGGAGATGGCGCGGCGCCTGGCCCACGAGATCAAGAACCCGCTGACCCCGATCCAGCTCGCCGTGCAGGAGGTCCACCGCCGCTACCCGGGCGACGACCCCGGCTACCGCGGCCTGCTCCGGGAAACGCGGGAGATGGTCGAGGCGGAGGTCCACACCCTGCACCGCCTGGTCACAGAGTTCTCCGATTTTGCCCGCCTGCCCCACCCGGCGCTCAAGGCGGGCGATCTCCGGGCCTTCGTCCGCGAGCAGCAGGAGCGGCTGCAGCGGATCGCCGCGGGCGGCGAGGAGGCGGCCGCGACGACACAGATCACGGTGATGGTCGAGGTCCCAAAGGACCCGGCGCTGGCGAGCTTCGACGCGGAGATGCTCGGTCGCGTGCTGATCAACCTGGTGGTCAACGCGCGGCAGGCGATGGAGCTCGGGGGGCGGGAGCACGGCCGGATCACCCTCACCCTGCAGCGCGATCACGATCATCACCAGCTCGACGTGGACGACGACGGTCCGGGCGTCCCGGAGGACCTCCGGGATACGGTCTTCGACCCTTACGTGACCACCAAGACGGCCGGAACCGGGCTCGGGCTGGCCATCGTGAAGAAGATCGTCGTCGAGCACGGAGGGTCGATCGTCATCTTGGCGAGCCCCACCGGGGGCGCGCGCGTGCGCCTCCGCCTCCCGGTCACAGGGACCGCCGCCGCCACCGCCGCGACCGAGTGGCGGCCGCCGCCGCCGTCCCGCCCGCACCATGAGCGACCCCTCGAAACCCTCCCGTGACCGGCGCCTCGCCTGGGCGGCGACCGGCGTCCTGATCGGCGGCGCGCTCTTGGCCCTGCTGGCGCTTGGACCGCTGCCGAGGCGGACCGGTGCGCCGCTGCTGGGCTCACCGGCTCCCGACTTCGCCCTCCCGGTCGTCCACGGCGGCCCGGCGGGGAATCGGGTGCGGCTCTCGGAGCTCCGGGGGCGGGTCGTCGTCCTCGATTTCTATGCGAGTTGGTGCGTCCCCTGTCGCGAGGCGGCCGCGACGATCCAAGCCACGGCCGCGAACCACCCGCGCGACGCCGTCATCATCCTCGGCGTCGCCACCGCGGACGCCGCGGACCCCGCGGCCGGCTTCGCCGCCGAGCACGCCCCCGACGCGGTCGCGGTGCACGACGCCGACGGGGAGGTGGCCCTGAGCTTCGGGGCGGACGACCTGCCGACGCTGGTGGTCGTGGACCGCGGGGGGATCGTGGTCGCGGTTGAGCATGGGGTGGTTTCCCGGCGACGGCTCGAACGATTGATCGCCGCGGCGCTCTCCGGCTAGAACCGGGTGCGCTCGGCGCTGAAGGCCCCCCGATGCAGCTCTCGTTCATCGAAGCCATGACCCTCGGGGCGCTGCAGGGGCTCACGGAGTTTCTGCCCGTCTCCAGCGATGGGCACCTGGCCCTCGCCCAGCTCCTCTTCGACGTCGAGGACGGCGGCCTCCCGCTCAACGTGCTGCTCCACGCGGGCACGCTGCTGGCCACTCTCCTCGTGCTCCGCGCGCGGGTGGGCCAGGCCCTCCTCGCCGGCGGCCGTGGGCTCGCGCGGCCACGCCAGCTCACGGCCTCGATCGCGGGGCGCGACGCCCTCGTCGTCGCCTTGGCAACGCTGCCCACGGGCGTCATCGGCCTGCTGCTCCGCGATCCGGTCGCGCGGTGGACAGCGTCGCCGCTCGCCGTGGGCCTGGGGTTCTTGCTGACGACGGCCGCGCTGACCTCCACCCGCTGGGCGGCATCGGGCGACGACGAGGTGCCCTCCTGGGGCGTCGCGCTGCTGCTCGGCGTCGTCCAGGGGCTCGCCGTGCTCCCCGGGGTGTCGCGCAGCGGGCTCACCATCGCGGTGGCGCTCTGGGCCGGCGTGCGCCCCGCGCGTGCCTTCGAGCTCTCGATGCTGATCTCGCTCCCCGCGATCGCCGGCGCGGTGCTGCTGGAGGTCCCGGCGCTGCTCAACGCCGGCTTCGACCCAGTGACCGGGGTCGTCGGCGCGGGGACGGCCTTCGCCGTGGGGCTGATCGCGCTGGGGCTCCTGCGCGGCAGCGTGGTCCGCGGTCATTTTCCGCTCTTCGCGCTATGGACGCTGCCGCTCGCGGTCGCGACCCTGGCCATGGCGCGCGCCTGGCCGGGTGGGGGCTAGACCGAGCGCCACTCCCGAGCGCCGGGGGCGGCAGCACGACCGGCGAAGCTCGGGCGGGGATCCCCCCGCCGCGTGGCCGTGGTATCGGAGGCTTCATGCGGCACGTTCACGCGGTCATTCTGGCCGGAGGCAGCGGCACCCGCTTCTGGCCGGCCTCCCGCCGACTGCGCCCCAAGCAACTCCTGTGCATCGGCCCCGATCCGGACACGAGCCTCATCGCAGCCACGGTCCGGCGCATCGAGCCGCTCTGCCCGCCGGAGCGGATCGTGATCGCCACCGGCGAGCACCTGGTGGCGGCGACGCGCGCCGCCCTGCCCCAGCTCGGGGCCGCGACCTTTCTCGGGGAGCCGGCCGCGCGCAACACGGCAGCGTGCATCGGATGGGCGACCTCCCTCATCCGCCGCCGCGACCCCGACGCCGTCGTGATGGTGCTGCCGAGCGATCATCACGTCGGCGACGAGCCCGAATTTCGCCGGGTTGCCGCGCTGGCGATCGACACCGCCGCCGACGGACCCATCACAACGGTGGGCCTTCGCCCCACGCGGCCGGAGACGGGGTACGGGTACCTGGAGGTCGGTGACGCGATGGCAGCCGGCGTGCACCGCGTCCTGCGCTTCGTCGAGAAGCCCGACCGCGTGCTTGCCGAGGAGTACGTGGCGTCGGGCCGCTTCCTGTGGAACGGCGGCATGTTCTTCTTCCGTGCCGCGACCCTGCTCGATGCGATCGCCGCGCACCTGCCGGCGCTTTCCGACGGACTCGCGCGCATCGAGGCCGCGGCCGCGGTGGGGCCCGACGCCGAGGCGGCGACCACCCAAGCGGTGTTCGCGGCGCTGCCGTCGGTGAGCATCGATCATGGCGTGATGGAACACGCGGCGCCCCTCGCGGTCGTGCCCGGAGCGTTCGGCTGGAGCGACCTCGGGAGCTGGGAGAGCGCCTGGGAGCTCGGCCGCCAGGACGCCGACGGCAACGTCCTCGCGCCGTCGGCGATCGCCCTCGACGCTCACCGCAACCTGGTGGAGGACCTGCGCACGACCGGCGGGCGGCGGGTGCTGGTGGCGATCGGGGTGGACGACCTCTGCATCGTCGAAACCGACGACGCCCTGCTCGTCATTCCGCGCAGCCGCGCGCAGGACGTGCGCCTCGCCGTGGAGCACCTGCGCGCGCAGGGCGACGACGATCTCTTGTAGAGTGCCGCGCCGTCATGGCGCCCCACCCGCTGACGGGGGCGGAGCCACCGCGGAGGGTGACAAGTCGAGCGGCTGCTGGTCGGGGGGTAACCGCTCCCGGAAAACGCGGGACACCGCCGCGACGTACTCGTCCAGCCGCTCCCTTGACCAGTCGTCAGTGGGGATCGGCGCGGTGATCTCGACTCGCACGCGAGCCCCCTCGCGGATCCGGAAGCCCCCGACGCGCCAGGCCCGGTGCGCCCCCGAGACGACGATGGGCACGATCGGAAGCCGCGTCTGCAGCGCGAGGTGCGCAAAGCCCTTCTTGAGCGGCAGCAGGCGCCCGGTCCGCGAGCGCGTACCCTCAGGCCAGATGGCCACGGACAGCCCGTGATCCTGAAGGAACCGCGCCTGCGCGGCCATCGCCGCGACCGCGCGCGGTCGGTCGCCGCGATCGATGCGCAGGCTCCCCGAGAGGGCATAGACGAGCCCCACCAGCGGCACCCAGAGGATCTCCTTCTTCGCGACCGCCGTGGTCCCAAATGGGGTGAGCCACATCGCGAGCAGGACGTCGAGCAGCGAGGTGTGGTTGATGACGAAGATCGCGGGCTTCACGGCGAGGAGGCGCTCCCTCCCCCGGATCTCGACCTCGACCCCGCTGAGCTTCACGCAGAGCCAACCGACCGTCTTCGCCCAGGCGCTGATCACGATCACGCGCGCCCGACGGCTCGGTGAGAGGACGAGCAAGACCGGAACCACCGGCACGCAGAGCGCCCCGACACCGAGCAGGCCGGCGACGACGCGGAGGACGTTGAGGGCGAGCGCCACGCCCCCCCATGCTAGCCAGAACCTCGACCTCCCGCCGACGAGGCTCGCTCACCGTCGACGACGTGAGGCCGCGGCGCCGCCACCACGAGCGGGCGGGCGCGTGGAGCGCCGCTTGCCCGCGGAAGCGTTCGCCCCGTCAACGGCCGCCGGGACGCGGGTGGAGGCCGGTCCCCCGGCGCCGTTCTTGCCCGCCACCGCCGTCAACCGGTGGATCTCGTCGCGCAGCCGAGCGGCGTCCTCGAACCGCAGGCTCTCGGCCGCAACAAACATCTGCTGGCGCAGCGCCTCGATCTGGTCGTTCAGGTCGAGGGGCCGCGGCGCGGCCCGCGGGGCCTGGGACCGCGGGCGTTCCGCCCCCCCCGAGCGCGGCACCGCGTAGTAGTCGGTGTTGCCGCTCGCCGGGTTGATGTCGAGGATGGCCCGGCGGATCGTCTCCGGCGTGATCCCGTGCGCAGCGTTGTAGGCAGTCTGCTTCTCGCGGCGCCGGTTGGTCTCGCCGATCGCCTCGGCCATCGCAGCCGTCGTCCGGTCCGCGTACATGATCACCTGACCGCGCGCGTTCCGGGCCGCCCGTCCGATGGTCTGGATGAGGGAGCGGGCGCTGCGCAAGAACCCTTCCTTGTCGGCGTCGAGGATCGCGACCAGGCTCACCTCGGGCAGATCGAGGCCCTCGCGCAGCAGGTTGATCCCGACCAGCACGTCGTACTCGCCCGCCCGCAGGTCCCGCAGCAGATCCATGCGCTCCAGCGTCTCCACGTCCGAGTGGAGGTAGCGGACGCGGACGCCCAGCTCGGCATAGTAGTCGGTGAGGTCCTCGGCCATGCGCTTGGTCAGCGTGGTCACCAGGACCCGCTCGTCCCGCGCCACCCGCGTCCGGATCTCCCCGAGCAAGTCGTCCACCTGCCCATTGACCCCCCGGACGATGATCTCCGGATCGAGGAGCCCGGTGGGACGGATGACCTGCTCGACGACGTCCCCGCCGCACGATTTCAGCTCGTAGTCGCCCGGGGTGGCCGACACGAAGATGACGTGCTGCATGTACTGCTCGAACTCCTCAAACTTCAGCGGCCGGTTGTCGAGTGCGCTCGGAAGACGGAATCCGAACTCGACCAGCGTCTCCTTGCGAGCGCGGTCCCCGCGGTACATGGCGCCGATCTGCGGGATGGTCTGGTGCGACTCGTCGATGACCAGGAGGAACCCCTCGGGGAAGTAGTCGACCAGCGTCGGCGGGGGCGCGCCGGGGTCCCGCTGCGACAGGTGCCGGGAGTAATTCTCGATCCCCTGCACGAACCCCATCTGCTCGAGCATCTCCAGATCGTAGCTGGTGCGCTGGGCGAGCCGCTGCTTCTCGAGGAAACGCCCCTCGCGATCGAAGTAGTCGAGCCGGTCGCGGAGCTCCTCGCGGATGGATTCGATGGCGCGCTGCAGTTGCTGCCGCGGGGTGACATAGTGGGAGCCGGGGTAGACGGCGTAACGATCGATCGACTCGAGCACTCGCCCGCGGACCGGATCCACGGCGCTGATCTGCTCCACCTCGTCCCCGAAGAACTCCACCCGGACGGCGGTAGACTCCTCGTACACGGGGAAGATCTCCACCACGTCGCCGCGCACCCGAAAGGTGCCACGGTGGAAGTCGACGTCGTTTCGCTCGTACTGGATGTCCACCAGCCGCCGGAGCAACTCGTCGCGCCGCAGTTCCTCGCCGCGCACGATCTCGATGAGCAGCCCCTGGTACGTCTCCGCCGAGCCGATCCCGTAGATGCAGCTCACGCTGGCGACGATGATGACGTCCGAGCGCGAGAGCAGCGCGTGCGTCGCCGCATGACGCATGCGATCGATCTGCTCGTTGATGATGGCGTCCTTCTCGATGAAGGTATCCGTCGTGGGGATGTACGCCTCGGGCTGGTAGTAGTCGTAGTAGCTGACGAAGTAGTGAACGGCGGCGTCCGGGAAGAGGTCCCGCATCTCCGCGTAGAGCTGGGCCGCCAGGGTCTTGTTGGGGGCGATGATCAGCGTCGGTTGCCCGTAACGCTGGATGACGTTCGCGATGGTGAACGTCTTGCCACTGCCGGTGATGCCGAGGAGCGTCTGGTGTCGCCGCTTCGTCTCCACGGCGCGCACCAGACGCTCGATCGCCTGCGGCTGATCGCCCTTCGCCTGGAAGTCGCTCCGGATGGTGAACTCCGCGCGCATGGACGGAACAGCATCGTCCACGGCCCGGGGTCGCGCAAGCGACGGTCCGGCGCCGCGACGAGTCGATCGACGCGACCTCCCACGCACCCGGGAGGACGCACCGATCCGATCCCGCGCCGCTGCGACGGGGTGACGAAGGACGCGACCGAGCCTCGGCGGCTAGCGCTTCGAGAACTGGAAACGCTTGCGTGCGCCGGGGCGACCGTACTTCTTGCGCTCCTTCTGGCGCGCGTCGCGCGTCAGGAAGCCCGCCCGCTTCAGCGTCTTGCGGCGCTCGATGTCGGCAGAGGCGAGCGCTCGCGCGATGCCGTGCCGCATCGCCTCGGCCTGCGCGCTGTGCCCGCCACCGGCGACCGTGGCCTTGACGTCGTACTTGTCCACCGACTCGAGCAGATCGAGCGACTGGCGCACGATCATCCGGGACGTCTCGCGCTCGAAGTACTCGTCGACCGGGCGATCGTTGACCACGATGGTCCCCGTCCCCGGCGCCACCCAGACGCGGGCGACGGCGGTCTTGCGCTTGCCGGTCGCGTAGATGGGGCCACCGATCGGGGCCGGGCTGGACGAAGTGGACGGTTCGGTCATGGCAAGGTTCACCGGGTTCTCGGTCGAGCCGGGCAACGACGGGCGGCGTCGCGCTCGGCCACGAGCGTCAGATCTGGAGGGGGGACGGCTTCTGCGCGTCGTGCGGGTGCTTCGCCGCGCCGTACACCTTGAGCTTGGCGAGGAGCTTGCGACCGAGCGGGGTGTGCGGAAGCATTCCCTTGACCGCCAGCTCGATGGGGACCGCGGGGCGTCGGCGCACGAGGCGGTCGAAGGGCTCACCCTTGATCCCGCCCGGGTACCCCGTGTGCCGGTAATAGATGTGCGACGCCGGCTTCGACCCGGTGAGCTTCACCTTGTCGGCGTTGACGACGATCACGAAGTCCCCGGTGTCGACGTGCGGCGTGAACTCCGCCTTGTGCTTTCCGCGCAGGACCGTGGCGATCCGGCTCGCCAAGCGCCCGAGCGGCTGGTTCGTCGCGTCGACGACCCACCAGGTGCGGTTCGGCAGCGCCTCCGCTGGTTTGGCCATGTACGTTCGCATCGCAGGCGTCTCTCGCGTTGGCGGGTCAGGGACCCGGAGGGAAAAGGGCGGCTTTACTAGCCCCGTCCCGCCACACCGTCAACCCACCCGCTCCAATGCCGTCGCGACTCGCGCCGGGAGTACAGGCCCGTTGGCCGATTTCGAGCGGGGACCTCGAGCGGGCGGCCGTTCCTGCGTCCGCCCCCGGTGAGCTTCATCGTGGCCGCCGGGGGCTGTAGAGTCCGATCGTCCCATGCACCCGACCGGCAACGTGCGCGTGCTCGATCGCCTGGTGGCCGACGGGATCATCTCGACGGAACAGCGCGAGCGGGCCCTCCAGGTCGTGCAGACGATGGAGGAGCGGCTCGAGGAGGCGCTGATCGAGATCCACGCCACCGACGAGGCCACCCTGCTCAAGTACCTCGCGACGCTGCACAAGACCCGATTCGTCTCCACCGATAAGCTCGCGAAGGCGGACATCGACCGGTTCACGCTGGACAAGGTCCCGCGCAAGCTCGCCGAGCACCACGTCGTGTTCCCGGTCCTCTACGACCGCAAATCTGGGGCCCTGAGCGTGGTCACGCCCGATCCGGACGACGTGGCGATGATCCACGAGATCCAGCTCGCGTCGAGCGTGAAGGAGGTCCGCGCCTTCATCGGTCGGCCGCGCGCCGTGAAGGCCGCCATCGCCAAAAACTACGGCGGCGATATCCACGCCTTCGCCAACATCGACACCCAGGCGCACGAGCAGTTCCAGACGATGCTCAACGTCTACGAGCGGAACCTCGTTACCGACGAGAGCCTGACCAGCTCTCTTGCCACGGACGAGGGCCGCCGCGAGCGAGTGATCTCCGCGGAGCAGTTGCAGCAGGGAGGGCCCGCGGCTTCGACGCGGGGGCCCGGGGGTTTCTCGGGCCACGAGTACCTAGAGACGCTCAACGTGCTGGTGACGCTGCTCGAAAACAGCCGGGGAGACCTCCGCGGCCACTCGGCGCACGTCGGGCGCTTCATCCGCAAGCTGGCGGAGCGCATCGGTCTGTCCGAGGTCCAGACGGGGCTGGTCACCCTGGCCGGGTACGTGCACGACCTCGGCAAGATGGGCGCCTACCACCTGACCGCACTGAACGTCTCCGAGTACGAGGCCCACCAGTCGGCGGCGGTCAAGACGGTGGCCACGCCGATGCGACTGCTGGAGACGATCGGGCTGCCGCTGGAGGTGCAGGAGGCGGTCGGCCAGATGTACGAGCGCTTCGACGGCAAGGGGTTCCCGGAGGGAATCGGCGGCAAGGACATCCCGCTCGGCGCCCGGCTGTTGTCCATCGCCGACACCTACGCTGACCTCACCCAGAACCCGCGCAATCCCTTCCGTCAGAAGCTCCGCCCGGTGCAGGCCTGCGAGGTGCTGACGCGCTTCCGGAGCTCGATCTTCGACCCCAACCTGGTGGATCTCTTCCGGATCACGGTCACCGGTGACGACGTCAAGGCGCGGCTGTTGGCCAACTGCTACCGCGCGCTCATCGTGGACGGCGACCCAGAGGAGAGCACCGTGCTCGAGCTTCGCATGGTCGAGCAGGGGTTCGAGGTGACGCAGGCGCACACCTCGGACGCCGCCTTCCGGCAGCTCGAGCGCGGCGATTTCGACGTCGTCATCGCGGAGCTCGATCTCCGCCCCCAGGACGGCTTCGCGCTCCTGGCCGAGGCGCGCAAGCACCCGTGGGGCAAGAAACTCCTCTGGGTGGTCGTCACCGGCCGGATCGGACGCGGCGACGCGCAGAAGGCGTTCGAGCTCGGCGTCGCCGACTACATGAACAAGCCGGTGGCGAGCGACCTGCTGGTGGCCAAGGTCAAGCAGATCCTCGAGCGTGATGCCGCCCAAGCCGGTCGGCGCGGCGTCTCCGGCTCGCTCAAGGAGATGAGCCTGCCCGACATGGTGCAGGTGCTCTGGCACGGCCGAAAGACGGGGGCTCTCAAGATCAGCGCCGGGGGCGATAGCGGGGAAATCCACTTCGTGAACGGCGCCATCTTCAACGCGATGTGGGCGTCGCTACGCGGGGAGGAGGCCTTCTACGCGCTGTTGAAGCTCGAGGACGGGGAGTTCGTGCTCGACCCGAACTTCGAGGCCCCGCAAGCGGTCATCCAGGCGAGCCCGGAGGCGTTGCTGCTGGAGGGCATGCGACGGTTCGACGAAGAGGGTCGCTGACCCCGTCCCGCTGCCGCCAGGCGACAGCGACCGGCAGGCCAGCCGAGCCTCCGGCCCCGAGCGGTCGGCGATCCCCCGGAAGGTCTTGGTGTAGTATTGAGAGGTTCTGATCCGGCGACGCGCGACTCCTCGCCCCTCGGCCCTCGCTCGCTGCTGACCGCGCTGCCCGCGATGACTCTCGTGGAGAAGTCCCCGCCCCCGCTCCTCGGCTTCAACAACAACGTGAGGCACCGAGGTCAGGTCTTCCACATTCAGACGGAGGACTCGGGGGTGAAGCACGCCCGCATCATGACCCACCTCTTCGCGGATGGCGGGCGGATCGTGCAGAGCCTGCGCACCGAATACGGCGAGCACCTCGGCCGCGGCGACTTGGCGCAGGTCGTGCGCCAGATGATGAAGGAGCAGCACAAGGCGATGTTCGTGAGCCTCCGCGCGGGAGCGCTCGACGAGCGGATCGAGCACGCCTGCGGGCCCCTGCCAGGGGCGACTTCGGGCCGAGCGCTGCCGCCCGCGCCGGGCGCTCCGTCCCCGGCCGCGCCGCGGGGGGGAGCGGGCGAGCATCCCGCCCCCGCGGCGCCGGCCATCGAGCCACTCGCCCCGCCGCCGCCCCTGGAGGCGCTGCCGGAGCGGCCGTCGGATCCCGCGCCGCGACCGCGGAGCCTCTCGAACCCGAGCTTGCGACGCGTGGTCCCCCCCTTGGCGCCGCCGCCCCACGGGGGAGTCGACTTCGACCTGCCCGAGCTCACCGACGTGGCCCAGGATCGTGCGGAGCCCGGCCCGACAGCCGCCAATCCGCCCGGGCGCGCCGCCGCGGAGCAGCCCGCCCCCGCGCCCGAGGAGGACGCCCGTTACGCCCACTCCCGGCTGGCCACCATCTTCGGCGAGCCGCCGCTACCGGGCGCCTCCATCTTCGGCGAGCAGATGACGGAGAAATCCCTCGACGAGGTGATCCTGAGCTACCTCGCCGAGGATCTGGACGAGTGACCTCGCAGCGCCAAGCGCACCGGACGCCGGCACGCCAGGGTTTGCGCGGGGGCTTCCGTTTCGCCGGGGATCTGCTAGTAAGACGGGCCGCTCGCGGCCGCGCCCCTTACGAGGGGTACGGGTGCGCGACGCCTCGAGCCTGGGCTCGGGTGCTGGTGAGGTAGCCAAGCGGTTAGGCAACGGTTTGCAAAACCGTCACACGTGGGTTCGAATCCCATCCTCACCTCGAAACGGATAGGCCAGCCCGCGGCGTCCCCCGCGGCGGCGGGTCCCCGCGTCGCTCCGAGGTCCCCAACGTGGCGGGGAATCCGGTCATTAGGCCGACCTCGTAAGCGCCCTGATGAAGGCCGCCCTGCGCGGCAAGTGGTCGTCTCCCGAGGTGCAGCCGGCGAGGCACGCTGCGGACCTGCGGCTCAACGTCGCCGATCCTTCAAGGCACCCGAGCCGATAGCCGCTCCCGCCGTCGCTCGGACAAAAAATTCAGCGGCCCGAGATGGAGGGGGGGAGCACCTCAGGCCGCTGGGAGTAGAACACAGCGGCCGGAACGGAGGGGGGGGGGATACGCCCCGGACGCTGTGTGTTAGTTGTCGGCGGCAACCGGACCCGCAAGCGGCCCCGATTGACACCGAGTCCTCGTATTAGCAATGTGCGTTCCATGCCGACGCGAAGCAAATACGAACATTTGACTTGGGCAGGACACTTCGCCGTTTCATCCTTGAAATATTGGTCGCCAAACTTGGTGGAATCGACCTCGCCAAACTATCGTACCTGGTAAGACCTTTCTCCACCTGGGCGTAGACTTCGAACGCCGAAGTTAGGCCGACTGGTCGGTTCCCGGCGGCCACATCCCGGCGCCTAGCTCGCCAAGCGGCGCCGAGCCCCGGACCAGGAGCACCCGAGTCAAAAAGGGGGTCGGCGGTCCGCTCTGCTCGGGCGTCGGTGAGCCGGGTATGGTGCGCCCGCCGCGCCGAGCGCGCGGTGTGAGGAGCCGTGTGGTGAGGATCAAGGTTGGATTGGTCGGTTTCGGAGTCATCGGAGCGGGCGTCGTGGCGTTGCTGCAGCACCACGCCGAGATCCTCCGCCGCCGCAGCGGCGTTGAGCTCGTCCTGGCGCGGATCGCGGACGTCGAGGTGGACCGTCCGCGGGACGTGACCGTCGACCGATCCCTGCTCACCACGAACTACCGGGAGATCCTCGACGATTCGGGCATCGACATCGTGATCGAGCTGGTGGGCGGGACGACCGTGGCCCGTGATGTCGTCCGCGGCGCGCTGGAGCGCGGCAAGCACGTGGTCACCGCCAACAAGGCGCTCCTCTACCACCACAAGGAGGAGCTGTTCTCGGTGGCGACCGAGCGCCGTCGCGAGCTCCGCTTCGAAGCGAGCGTCGCCGGCGGCATCCCCATCATCAAGGTGCTGACGGAGAGCCTGGCCGGCGATCGCGTCCACGCCATGTTCGGGATCGTCAACGGGACGACCAACTTCATCCTCACGCGGATGATCGAGGAGCAGTGGTCGTTCGCGGACGCCCTGGCTCGCGCCCAGGCGCTCGGGTTCGCCGAGGCCAACCCCGCGCTGGACGTGAACGGCGGCGACGCGACACACAAGCTAGAGATCCTGGCGACCGTCGCCTTCAACGCCCGGGTCGACCGGTCGCGGATATTCACGCGCGGCATCGACGACCTGAGTCTCACCGACGTCTTGTACGCCAAGGAACTCGGCTACGTGGTCAAGCTCCTCGCGGTGGCGAAGCAGGCGGACGACGGGATGCTGCTCCGAGTCGGGCCCACGCTGATCCCGGAGCGCTGCAGCCTCGCCAGCGTCAAGAACGAGTTCAACGCCGTCATGCTGCAGTCTGAATTCCTTGGCGATTCCCTCTACGTCGGCCGCGGCGCGGGGGCGCGGCCGACCGCAACCGCGGTGGTCAGCGATCTGTGCGAGCTCGCGCTGTCGATCGCCGGCAAGCAGGAATTCAATCCGCACCGCTACGCCCCGTTCAACGAGTACGCGACCACCAGCCACCTCCAGGCAGAGTCGCGCTACTACCTTCGGCTGGGCACCGTCGAGCGCCCGGGGATATTGGCCAGCATCACCAGCATCCTCGGGCAGCACGGCATCAGCATCTCGGCCATCATCCAGAAGGAGATCGCGTCGGACGCCCCGGACCAGACCATCCCCATCGTCATCCTGACGCGCCGCGCCCGCGACGGCGCGGTCCGCGACGCAGCCGCGGAGATCGATCGACTGGAGGTGACGCGCGGGCAGGCCGTGATCCTCCCGGTGGAGGACATCGCGCTCTAGATCAGCGAGCGCCACCCCGCGGCGGGCGGGGGACGGCGCGGGCTCGCTCAGCGCACGAACCCGGCCACGGCGTAGATCAGCGCCGCGTTCCAGTTGATGGCGTTCTCGCCAGTGGTCGCGTCGGTGCTGTCGTCCTTCCAGGAGTTGGCGTTGGGCTGGGCCCCGCCGATCAGCAGGCCCGGCCAGGGCTGGGCCGCGGCGTCGGCCGACGACGGGCGGTGGTGGGGCTGCAGCGGTGGCCCGAACCCGATGCCCGTGACCTGCGACCGCGCGTAGTGGTTGCGACCGAGCAGGTGGTCGATCTGCTGGGTCGCCGCGTCGAGGTACGCCGGCTTCGGGTCCAGCAGGTGGGCGACGCGCAGGCCGATCACGGTGCGCGCGTAGATGCCATTGACGCCCCAGTAGCGACCGCCCGTGTACGCGAGTCCCCAGGGGTTCGCCTCGGCTGCGGCGACCATCGCGTCCGCCACCTTGACGATGTCGGCGGCCTTGGCAGCGACAAGCGTGGGGTCGCGGCGGTCACGGTCCTCGCGCCGCGACAGGACGTACGCGTAGACCGCGAGGCTGCCAAGATCGTCCCAGTCCCAGTTGGTGGCCGGCGCCATGTCCGCGATCCGCGCCTCGCAGTCGGCCAGCGCCGACTCCGCGCCGGTCGTCTCCCACAGCTCGCAGGCGCCCCACGCCCGATCGTCGTTGTCCCCGCGAGTGTTGTACTGCATCTGCGTGAACCTGGACTGGTCGGGCTTGTGGAGGTCGGGGTGCTCCTGGAGAAAGAGGAAGGCCTTCTCCGCCGCGGTCCGGCACTCTCGCGCGAAGGCCTCGTCCACCGGCTCGTAGATGCGTGCAGCCTGGGCCATCACGGCGACGAAATCGCCCGTCCCGGCGGAACCCCAGTCCGAGAAGTAGCGGGTCTCGACGTCGGCGGTCGGCCCGATCATGCCGGGGAAGTTGAGCGGCGTGATCTTGTGGGAGACGGACCCGTCCTCGTTCTGCATGGTGAGCAGCCAGTCGAGGTTGAAGCGGTTTTCGTCGAGGTAGTCCGGCACAGCATCCCCCGTCTCGGGGAGGTCGAAGGCGCGCCCCGCGAGTCGATCCGCGAAGTGCTCCCAGGCGAGCAGCATCATCCCGCTCGCGAAGGCACCGTTGACGGTGTACTTGCCGTAGTCGCCAGCGTCGTGCCAACCCCCGGTGCCGTCGCGGTGGGCGTCCCCTCCGCCCACTAGCTCCAGGCTCGCGTCCTCGAGGTGACAGGCGCCGTGGTAGAAGGTGGTCTGCTCCCAGGTGAAGAGGATCTCGGTGCCACAACGCTGGCCGGTCATCCCCAGCATGAGCACGTGGAGGAGCGGATCGTAGACGTCTTCACCGATCGAGAAGCGAGGGGACTCGGTGAACGGCGCCGGCCCCTCGACGGTGATGGTGTAATCGCCCGGCTCTTCCACCTCCGTGAAGTCCAGAACCCAAACGTCCTGGTCGACCCCGGTGGCGACGCGAGTCGTCACGGGTCCGATCGGCGATCCCTCGAAGACCGTGGCGCCGCTCGGGTCCCGCACCTGGAACGAGGACACCTCCGCCGCCACGGTCGCGCGCTTGACGCGGTCGGGCAGGTAGCCGACGGAGTTGACCGCAACCCGCGGGTCGAAGACGCACCCGAAGCCGGTATCGCGCGCGAAGGGCGGACAGCGGTCCGCCACCTCGACGTCCGAGCTGGAGCACGCTCCCAGGTGGGCGAGCGCGAGGGGGGCGAAGAGGCAGGTCGTGAGGACGGGTTGGCGGAGCGTCATCGGGGTTCTCGTGGAGGGGTGCGAGTGGCGGAGGCAGCCAGGCGAATCCGGAGCCGAGGTGACGAGGTGGCGAGGTGGCGGAGTGACAACGCGGCCACGGTGGCGGAATCCGCCGGACCGCGCCGCGGGGGCCGCCGTGTTCGTGGCGCCCCGGGCTCCGAGCCTATGCCTGATGTTGACACGGGTGGCCAGCGGAAGGCCATGGCACGGGCGCCAACATCTGATACTTTGGTGTCTCATGCGACCCGTCCCCCGTCCGGCGCACCGCGAGCTCGTCCCCCGTGATTCCTCCACGGCGATCACCATCCGAGACGTCAAGGCGAACAGCTTCACCTACCCTTGGCACTATCACCCCGAGCTGGAGCTCATCCTGATCGTGGAGGGGCAGGGCCTGCGCTACGTCGCCGACTCGATCCATGAGTTCGAGCCCGGCGACCTCTGCCTGGTCGGCGGCGGTACGCCCCACTGCTGGCTGTCGCGACCGACGCCGGGCCAGCCGGTGCGGGCGCTGGTCGTCCAGTTCCCCCGCGACGTGTTCGGCGACGGCTTCCTCGAGCTCGCAGCGACGCAACCGCTGGTCACCTTGCTCAAGCGCGCCGGACAGGGGCTGGTCATCGACGATCCGACGCGCACGGAGGTCGCCACCCGGATGTGGCAGCTCACGGATCCGACGGTCGTCGATCTGGACAAGGTCCTGTCGCTCCTGACCATGCTGTCGACCATGGCGCGCAGCCCGAACTGCCGCACCCTCTCGCTGTCGGTGGGCCATCGACCCGAGACCGATCGCGACGCAACCCGCGCCGGGCGGCTCATGCGACACATCCACGACCACGCGCCGGAGCGGCTGAGCCAGCGCGAGGTGGCGGGACTGGTGGGCATGTCTCCGGGCGCGTTCAGTCGCTTCTTCACCCGGCACTTCGGCAAGCCCTTCGTCGCCTACGTCGCAGAGGTCCGAGTCGGCCATGCGTGCCGGCTGCTGCTCGAGGGCGACATGAACATCAGCGAGGTCGCCTACCACGTGGGCTTCAACAACCTGGCCAACTTCAACCGCCACTTCTTGCGCCTGAAGGGCACGACCCCGAGCGCCTTCCGCCGCATCGCCCGCAGCTACTCCTGACGGGCCCCGACCGCGCGACGCTGGCGCCGCGGTGCGGTGCTCCGTCCCACCGTTGGACCCGGCGTCGCGGTACGACCTCCGGGCCAGGGCGCGCGTCGAGCCGGAGGCAGACGTTCGGAATCCCGCGCGACGTCGGGGAACGGACGGGCACCGGGGCCGGACCGAGTCGACGGCCCCACGTCGGATTGCTACGCTGGCACCCATGAGCGAGCTCGCGCCCGGCCTCCTCGTCGCAGCGCCCCCGCTCGGCGACCCCAATTTCGACCGGTCGGTGGTGCTCCTCGCGGCACACGGGCCCGACGGTGCGTTCGGCTGGATCGTCAACGGCGAAGAGCTGATGACCATCCCCGAGCTGCTGGTGCGCGCCGACGTCACCGAGCGAACCCTCGATCTGCCGGGCAGCGTGCGCGTCGGTGGCCCCGTCGCCAAGGAGCAGGTCTGGCTCGTCTACCGTACGGCGGACCGCTTCCCCGACGTCGAGGGGCAGTTCGAGGTGGGCCCGGGGATCACGGCGTCGGCCTCGCGCCGCATCCTCGAGGCGATGGCCGACGGGGTGACGCCAACCCAACTGTTCGCGCTGGCCGGCTACGCGGGGTGGGCGCCACAGCAGCTCGAGGCCGAGATCCGCGCCGGGGCGTGGCTACCCACAGAGGTGGATCCACGGCTCGTTTTCGACGTGCCCCGACACGACGTCTGGCGCGAGGCCTTCGCGCTCATCGGGTTGACGCCGATGGCGTTCACGAGCCGTACGGTGGGGTCGGCCTGACGCTCCGCGGTACGCACGGACCGGTGGCGGGGCTTGCGACCGGGCTCCTCGTCGCGGCCCTCGCCGCCCCGACCTCGCGAGCGGAGCCAGCGCCGTCCACGGCCGGGCGCGCGCGGCCGCCGCGCGGGTGTCCCGCCGAAATGGTGCTGATCCGGGGGTTCTGTATCGATCGCTGGGAAGCGTCCCTGGTCGACCGCGACACCGGCGCGGCCCTCTCCCCGTACTACCCGCCCCACCCGCGGTTGCTGGCGCGCGTTCGCGCCGTCTGGGAGCTGGAGCGAGAACAGTTCGGCCCGGAGGAGGCGCGACGGATGCCGCTCCCCGAGCTGCCCGCGATCCAACGCACCGGCCGCTTCGTCCCCCGCGCCGTGAGCCGCCCGGGTGTCGTCCCACAGGGGTACCTCACCTTCTACCTGGCGCGAGCGGCATGCGAGAACGCGGGCAAGCGCCTCTGCACGGAGGACGAGTGGGTGACCGCCTGCCGGGGCCACCGGGGGCAGGTCCACCCGTATGGCACAAGCTACCGTGAGGCGGCGTGCAACGTGCACCGGGTGCATCACCCCGCCTTCGTGCTGCACGCCAACACCTCGGCAGGGCACACGGATCCCCGCCTGAATCTGCTGGTCGAGGGCGCGACCGATCCGCTGCTCCGCCCGACGGGAGCGACCGCGACGTGCCGAAGCGCGTGGGGCGACGAGTCCGTCTTCGACATGGTCGGCAACCTGGACGAGTGGATCGCGGACGAGGGCGGCGTGTTCGTGGGCGGCTTCTACGCGCGCGCGACGACCCGGGGCTGCGACGCGCGGATCTCGAGCCACTCGCCGACCTACTACGACTACTCGCTCGGGACGCGCTGCTGCCAGGACGCCGCGGGGTGAGGCCGCGCGCGCCGTGCCACGCCGAACGGGCGCGGCGTGGCTCCGGACCGCGCCCCGGTACCCACGGGCGGCCGCGACCGCCCACGCGCCGGGCTCAGGCCGCGCCCGCCGAACCGAGCGCGCGCAGGAGCCGGCGGTGCGAGTCGTGCAGGCTCGCGACGTCGGCAGCGCCCAGCGGCACCCCCCAGCGGCTGCAGGTGACGAGCAGGATGCGCTCGTCGTCGGCGCGCGGGCTGGGCAGCGTGCGCAGCGCGATGACCGCCGCGCCGTCGTCCCAACCGAGCGCCACGTCCCGGCCAGGGGAGCGCGCGATGATCCTCACGCTCGCCGCCGCACCCCAGGCAAAGCGGACGGCGGCGGGACCTCCCTCGGGATCGAGCGCGCCGTCGCGAAGGAGCCAGCTACGGAGCGCGGCCGCATCAGTGAAGAAGACGTGGCACAGCTCGGCGGAGGCCCTGGTCGGACCGATGACGGCGTGGACGAAGCGCGGCCGACCCCAATGGCGTTCCACGGCCTCGGCGAGGGTCGCCAGCGCGACGCCCCACGAGGAGCGAGTCCCCTCGGCCTCGTCACCGGGGAGGAGCCCGTGGTGCTCGAGGTCGACCGCGCCGTCCCGCACCCGCAGCTCGAGCCGGGAGGTCCCTGTGGTCAGCACCAACCGACGACCCGGCTCCACGACGGTGACGTCGAGCAAGACGGTGGCGCCCAGCCCGGGGTAGCGCAGTGTGAGCGCCCCCCCCGCCCGGACCTCCCCCACCACCTCGTCCGCTTGCCAGGCGGCCAGCCCAGCCGGGGTCGCGACGGCACGCCACAGGATGGGCACTGGCGCGGCCACGCGCTGCGAGAGCCGGATTACTGCCTCCAAATCGCCGCCCCAGCTGCGCACCGCCGGACCGCCCCCGCGCGCCGGCCCGACCGGGAAACCCCACCCGGACCCAGGGACGCCAGCAGGGGGCGCCCCTCGCAGCCCCGGCAACGCCGGGGCCCCGAGGATGGTGGAGCAGAGGGGGATCGAACCCCTGACCTCCGCATTGCGAACGCGGCGCTCTCCCAGCTGAGCTACTGCCCCGGGGGTGCGAGGGACGGCGAGGCTACTCCGGGCCGCGGGCTTGTCAACTCCGCCATCGCAGCAAGAACCAGGCCGCGACCGTTGACCGCCAAACCAGCGTGGTTATCTTCGGGCGACCCTGGGCTTGGGACCAGGAAAGCCACCAACGCTCGCCAGGAGTCAACAACCGCTAGCCAGTAGCCACGCGCCACGCACACCCGAAGGTAACCCGGACGGGTGCGTGACGGCGCCGCGGTACCAGGCCTCGATTGCGGCCAGAAGGCCCGTAGACCGGGGGGCAACGGCCACGCGCCGCGGCGACGCGCCAGGGCGGCACGAGGCGGGAACGGCAGCCCGAGCGAGCAGGACGACTGGACATCAGAAGGACGGGAACATGGGCAAGATCATCGGCATCGACCTCGGCACGACCAACAGCGTCGTGGCGGTAATGGATGGCAAGGAGGCCAAGGTCATCGTCAACGAGGAGGGCGCCCGCCTCACGCCCTCCGTGGTGGCCTGGGACGAGAAGGGCGAGATCCTGGTCGGCACCATCGCCAAGCGCCAGGCCGTGACCAACCCGGAGCACACGATCTACTCGTCGAAGCGCTTCGTCGGACGTCGCTTCGAAGAGGTGGAGCACGAGCGGAGCCGGATCCCTTACAGCGTGGTCCGTGGCAAGAACGGAGACGCTTGGATCGAGGTGCGCGGCAAGCAGATCGCGCCGCCCGAGGTGTCAGCCAAGGTGCTGCAGAAGCTGAAGAAGGCCGCGGAGGACTTCCTGGGTGAAAAGGTCACGGATGCGGTCATCACCGTGCCGGCCTATTTCAATGACGCCCAGCGCCAGGCGACCAAGGACGCCGGGAAGATCGCGGGGCTCAACGTGCGCCGCATCATCAACGAGCCGACCGCGGCCGCGCTGGCCTACGGCCTCGACCGAAAGGCAAACGAGGTCATCGCGGTGTACGACTTCGGTGGCGGCACCTTCGACATATCGATCCTCGAGGTCGGAGACAACGTCGTGCAGGTGATCGCGACCAACGGCGACACCCACCTCGGCGGCGACGACATCGACGTGCTGGTCATGGAGTGGTTGATCGGGGAGTTCCGCCGGGAGACGGGGATCGACGTGTCCGGCGACAAGATGGTGATCCAGCGCCTGAAGGACGCGGCCGAGCAAGCCAAGATCGAGCTTTCTAGCAAGATGGAGACGACCATCAACCTGCCGTTCCTCACCGCGGACGCGAGCGGACCGAAGCACCTGCAGCAGCACCTGTCGCGCGCCAAGCTCGAGCAGATGATCGCGCCGCTCGTCGAGCGTTCCCTCGCGCCCGTCAAGCAGGCGCTGGCCGACGCCAAGCGCAAGCCGAGCGACATCGACGAGGTGGTGCTGGTCGGCGGGTCGACGCGTATCCCGCTGGTCCAGGAGGAGGTCACCAAGTTCTTCGGCAAAGAGCCCCACCGGGGCGTCAACCCCGACGAGGTGGTGGCGGTGGGCGCGGCGGTTCAGGGCGGAGTCCTCTCGGGAGACGTGCACGACGTGGTGCTCCTCGACGTCACCCCGCTCTCGCTCGGGGTGGAGACGCTGGGCGGCGTCATGACGGTGATGATCCCGCGCAACACCACCATCCCGACGCAGAAGAAGGAGATCTACTCCACCGCCAGCGACAACCAGACGTCAGTGGAGATCCACGTCCTCCAGGGGGAGCGGGCCGAGTCGCGCTACAACCGCACGCTCGGCAAGTTCCACCTCGAGGGTCTGCCGCCGGCGCCGCGAGGCATCCCCAAGGTCGAGGTGACCTTCGACATCGACGCCAACGGTATTCTCTCGGTGACCGCCAAGGACATGGCCACCGGCAAGGATCAGCGGATCACCATCACCGCCTCGAGCGGCCTCAACGACGACGACGTGAAGCGAATGGTCAAGGAGGCAGGCGAGCACGAGGAGGAGGACAAGCGGCGCCGCGGGGAGATCGAGCGACGCAACAAGCTCGACAACCTCTGCTACACGCTGGACAAGCAGCTCACGGAGAACCGCGAGAAGCTTGACGCGGGCATGGCGACCACCCTCGAGGGGCTCATCCGGGACGGACGGGACGCGGTCGAGCGCCAGGACGACGCCAAGGTGCAAGACGTCCTCACGCGCCTCGAGAAGGAGGCCCACGCGATGGCGACCAAGCTCTACGAGTCCGCCGGAACGCCCGCCGGGGCGCCGGGACCGGACGGCCCCCAGCCCAACGCTGGCACCAAGAGCGACGTCATCGACGCGGAGTTCGAGGAGTCGAACTAGAGCACCGATCAGGTTGCCGACAGCAACGGCGCCGCCGAAAAACCATCCGTGCACGGCGAGGATGCTTTTTCGGCGGCGCCTCGGGCTTGGTCTGCTCCCAGGTCGGTGCTCTAGGTCATTGATTTGGAACAACAAACAAACCGTTTGTTGTTCTAGGCGGACGGCGCGGTCGCGGCGCCGCGGTACCTCACCCCCCCGGCGCCGGAAATGGCGGCCCGCGGGGGCTGATGGGCTCGGCGCGGGCCCGGTCGGGTTATAGTCCTCGCCATGAAGAGGACCTCCTGCCTTGCGTGCTGGGTTTCGGTCGTCGCGTCGCTCGTCGGCTGCGCGGGCGCTCGTCAGGCACCGCCGCCGCGTGAGGCGGCGGTCGAGCCGGTGTCGGGCCCGGCCTACGTGGCGCCCGGGGAGCCGGACCTCAGTCCCGTGGCGGCGCCGGGTGAGGTGATCGTCGTCGGGCGCCTGCAATCCCCGGCGCAGTCGGTCGACCTGCTCGCGGGTTGGACGGGCCTGCCGCTGAACTGGCGGGCGCTGATGGACGGGGCCTTCCCCCAGACGTCGCTCGGCCCCGGGCGGGAGGTGCTGGCCCTCGACGCGCCGGTGGACCTCCTGGTGACGCTTCCGCGCGCAGGCTCGGCGCCCGAGCCGCGGATGGCGTTCTCCGTCGGCGTCGCCTCGCTCGAGGGCGCGCTCGAACTCGCCGAGGCGCTCGACGAGGACGTCGAGGCAGTGGGAACGCGGCTGTACCGCATCGGCGGCAGGAACGATCTGACCTGCATGCTAGGGCCGGCCGCCGGCCAGGCGCCCGCGCGCCTGGTGTGTGGCGATGGCTTCGGCGACGTCGAGGAGCTGATGCCGTACATGACGCGCACCCTCCCGCGAGAGACGGTCGGGGCCGCGGATCTGCATGTCGAGCTCCGCGTCGAGCCCATCCGTCGGGTGTACGGGCCCACGCTCGCGCAGGCGGGCCAGCTGGGGATCCCGTTCTTGGTCCGCGAGCTCTCGCTGGACGATCCCCGCCTCGACCGTGCCGTCAGCGAGGCAGCGCGGGGTCTGCTCGCCGAGGGCATCGCGCTCATCGACGACGTCGACCGGCTCTCGCTCACCGTCGATCTCGACGGCGCGGCGGGCACGGCGCGCGCCGCGATGGCGGCGGACTTCCGTGGCACGAAGTCGTGGACGGGGACGACCCTCCTGGACGCCATGCCGCGCGCTACGTCGGCCCCGGACGCCTTCTGGAACCTCCCCGCGGATGTGCCCGCGGCGAGCTTCAGCGCACCGAGCAACCCGGAGCGCTGGCGCGAGGTCCGGCGCTCGGCGGGGGAGATCCTCGACGCCCTGATGGTCGTCGGCAAGGTGCCGGACCCGCTCCGCAAGCAGGTGACCAAGCTCGTCGAGCAGACCCTGACCCGCTCTCTTGCCACCGTGGTCGTCCAGGGAGCGAACCCCGCGCCCGGCCAGCGCGCGGGTGCCGAGTCCGACACCGATGAACCCGAGATCCGGATCCTTCCCACGCTGATCCAGCAGCTCGGATGGCAGATAAGCCAGGTCGAGGCGCCGGCGAAGGAGTACACGGACTACTTCGACGGGTTCGTGCGCGTCTACAACGATCGGGCCACGACGAAGCTGCTCGAGGAGCGGATCCCGGGCCTTGTTCCCGCCGCGATCCCGCGCCTGGCCGCCAAACCCGCCGGTGCCGGGTTCCCCGCGGGGTCGCGGCGCTACGAGCTCACGGTAACGTCCCCGACCGATGGCACACCGGTAACGGTCACGCAGCTTCACCTGGTGGTCGTCCCCGACGGCAAGCGCACCTGGATCGCCTTCGGCGACGATCTCGACCTGCTGCGCCAGGAAACCAAGCGACTGCTGGCCCCCGCAGCGAAGACGCTGCGCGATCGTCCGGGACTCGAAGCGCTGCGGAGCGGACGCTTCAATGGCGCGGGCTTCACGACCCTGCGCGTGGCGTTCAAGGGCGCGCTCCAGCAGTACATCGAGCTGAGCGACGCCGAGGTGGAGCGGGTGATGAACCTGCTCCCGGCACGCGGAGAAACCCCGATGATCACCACGATCCGGGTGACGGAGGCGGGCGCGCTGCGGCTCGAGTGGGCGACAATGGTGCCGAAAGCGGTCGTGCAGGACTTCGCGGCCGCGGTCCCCGCGGTCATGGCCAGCTCGCTGCTCTCGGGCAGCCTCGACACCCCGCCTTGACGGGCTGCCGGCAGACGGTCCGTCGGCGGTCGCGCCCGGGGCCTGGGGTCCGCCTTGCTCCGATCATGGGCGCCGACTGAAGGTGGCGATGGGCGGCTGAGCGGGTGCGCAGTAATGCGACGGTTAGTTGGCCGCGGGCCCAGCCTCATGTCACCAGGACACCTACAATGTGTTCTGCGAACCGACACGGCTTGGTGGTCCTCACCCTGGCCGGCTTCGTCTCGGTGGCCCTACCCGCCCAAGCCTGGGTGGAGACGAGCATCCAGTCGGACGCGGTGAACCTGGACGTCGAACGCGACGGGTCCGCGACGGTCCGCCACGATCTCGTGCTGCGTGTGCGCGGGGGCCCGCTCCGCGACCTCGAGTTGGCCGGGGTGGACGGCGACGCGGAGCCGATCGCGGACGCCACTGTCGTGGCCAGCGCCGCCGGCAGTGCGGCGGCGCCGCTTCCCGTGATCCTGCACCTCGGAGACGACGGAACGCTCAGGCTCGAGATCGACGACGACGTCGGCATCCGGAGGGGCACCTACCGCTTTCGGTTCGGCTACCGAACCAACCTGATGCGCCGCGGGCTCATCCGCCCGAGCGACTCGCGCGCGGAGGTGCGGTGGATCGGTCCGCGCTTCAGCCAGGGTGTGGACTCGGCCATGGTCGTCTTCCGACTGCCGCCCGCACCCGAGGCGCCCGCGCTTCCCCCGCTCGCAGGAGACGTCGGAGCTGACCTGGATCCGGAGCTCGGCGGGGTCTTTCTCGGTACGCTGCGCCGCGCGGCGGACAAGGACGAGTTCGAGGTCGTGCGTCCCTACGTCGCCCAGGGCGAGCCGGTGGTGTGGCGAGTCCTCGCAGACGTCCGCGCGTTCGGTGCGACCGAGGAGGCCAGGGCCCCAGCGGCTCCGGTGATGCGCGAGGGGCCCGGCCTCCTCGGCAGCAGGGAGCGACTGGGGGCGGTCGGCGCGGCCGCCCTGGTGGCGCTGGGATACGCCCTGCTGGTGGCGCTGAAGTGGCGCGCCTTCGCGCGGGCTTGCGCGACGCGCCGGGCGCTGCCGCGTGCGCTGCTGCCCCTGCCGGCGTCACTGCGAGGCGCCCTGGCGGGCGCCCTCCTGGTGGGCGCCGCCGCGGTGGCCCTGTTCACCGAGCTCAACCTGGTCGCGGGCGTGCTCCTCGTCGCTTCCATGCTCCTGGCGAGCGCGGCGCCGCCGCGCCTGCTCCCCCCGCTGCGGGGACCCGGCAGCTGGCGCGAGGTGAGCACCGAAGCGGCGCGGCCACCCCAACGCACGAGAGCCGGCATCGCCGGAGCTCTCCTCGACGTCGGGACGGCGCCCGGCTTCTCCCTGTTCGCGCTGGCGCTCGCCGGGATCGCCGCGGCAGCTTGGTACCTGCTCCCGACCTCCCCGTACCACGCGCTCCTCATGGCGGTGAGCTCCGCGAGCCTGGTGCCGATCTTCTGCACGGGCAGGCCGAGCGAGCTGCCGCGTGACCCGATCACCGGCGCCGGGCGGCCGCTGGGGCGCCTCCAGCGCCGCCTCTCGCGAGAGGCGAACCTCGAGCTCGCGCTGCTCGGTCGATTCCCGCAAGGCGGGTCGGAGCTCGACGAGCTCCGGCTCAGCGTGACCCCGACGCCACGCCTGCCCGGCCTGGTGGGGCTGGAGGTCGCCCTGGAGCTGCAGCTCGGGACGGGCGGCGCGATGACGTTGCCGGCAGTGCTCGTTCGCGCCCTCGACGGCTCTCCTGCCCACGATCGGCTCGTCGGCGTCGTGCGCTGGGGACGCGGGCGGACGCCGGAGGAGCGGGTCGCTGTCCTCCGCCCCAAGCTCCCCACGACGTCGATGACCGCAGGCCTCGTGCTTCGGCTCGCGCGAATGCTGACCGACGTTCGGCGCCGTGGCCGCGCGATTGCCACGGAGCCTCGGCCGAGGGGGCGCACCACCTCGGCCTCCCCACTCCACCGAGCAGACCCGCGACGCGGACCTCGCCCCACCACCGCACCCGCCCGCAGCGCGTGACCGTGGGAGCGTGACGCGTCCCCTGCCGCCGGCCACCGCGGGCGGACCTCAGTCGACGAGCCCGGCGAGGAGCTTCACGTCCTGCTTGACCTGATTGAAGACGAGGAATTCGTCCCGCACTCGACGGCGGGCGCTTCGCGCCATCTTCATTCGGCGCGCGGGATCCGCCAGGGAGTCGCGGAGCGCCGCCGCGATTTGCGAGGGGTCGTTGGCGTCGCGCACCATGATGCCGTCGACGCCGGGCCGGACCTGCTGGCGGATGCCGCAGGCGCTGCTGACGACGAGAGGGGTCCCTTTCCACATCGCCTCGGTTACCGTCAGGCCAAAGCCCTCCTGCACGGAATTCTGGACGAGAATGGTGGAGCAGTACTGCAGCGCGCTCACCATCAGCTGGTTCTCGCGGTGCGAGCTCATCGGCAGGCTGAGCAGCGCGATGTCGCGCTGGATCTCCGGCGGGAGCGCGAGGAACGTGGTCCGCAACTCCTCGAGGACCTGCTTCGCCTCGGGATCGTCCGCGACCGCCGCCGGCTCGGGGCCGCCCATCAGCAGGCGTGCCTGGGCGATCGCCTGCCGCAGCGCCGGATCCGCAGCCCGGGCGCCGTCGCGCTTGAGCTCCACGAACCCGTCGAGGAGCGGCTTCCACCCCTTGAGGCGATCCCAGCGGGAGATCTGGGTGATGGTGGGGCGGAAGAGGATCCCGAGGTCATCCGGTTCGGTCGCCACCCGGAAGTTACCGTCGGCCTGCAGGCGCTCCGCCGGTCGGGAGAATGGCGCAGGGAGCACCTCCCCCTCGGCCCGGGCGAGCCCGGCGCTCACCAGGATGGAGACGAGCTCTGCCACGGTGAACTCACGATTCTTGTAGCCGAACGGATCGAGCGCGGGGCGAATCAGCGTGGCGCGGTCCTTGAGCGCGGCCGGGACGTACTCGGCCGCGGTGAACACGGCGCGCTCGTAGCGTGTGACGTAGGGCTCGAGCAGTCCCCATGCCACCCGGGTCTGCGGGAGGTCCCGGTCGAGTCCGATGTGACAGCGCCAGACGCCCCGAAGGCCGAGCGCATCCTTCACCTTCGCGCCCATGCCGGCCGGCTGCGGATCGTGGATGAACAGCAGGTCCTTCGGCCCCACCCACTCCCGGAACTCCCCGGCGAGATCGCTGCTCACCTCGTCGTAGAGGGCGAGGTCCGCGGGGGAGAGCACGGGGTTGCCGGCGCCGTGAATGAGGTTGTGCATCCGCTTCGTCAGGTCGAAGAACGGGAGCTTCTTGGTCCCGATCACGGCCCATTTGGCGGCGACACCGAGCTCGTGGAGGATACCGACGACCCGAGGCAGCATCTCCGCCACCCCACCGCCGCGCGCCGTGGAGTTGACCATCCAGACCGTGCGCCCCGCGAGGCGCGGGACCAACGGCCCCACCGTCGCTCGGAGGTCCTCCACGGCGTCCGTCAGCAGCATCGACGTCGCGTACTCGTCGAGGCTAGGTCCTCCGGGGATCTCCACCAGCTCAATGGTCATCGTCGGTTCATCCTTGCGGGGAATGGGCACGGCGAGGAGGCGCGGGGCCACCCTCGCCGGAGCGAGGCATCGCCGGAACGTCCGGCGGACCGCGGGGGCCGTGATGCTAGCCAAGAGAGCGCGGATCGGCAAGCCCCGGCCGCGCCGCTGGTTCGCGATCGAGCTTTGTCCGCCGTCGCGCGGCGCTCGCCTGGCTCGGGCGCGCGCGGAAGGCTATGTGTCTCTCAGAGGCGAACACTCGAACCCGGTCGCCCCCGTCGATGAAGCTCTCGCGTTTCCCTACGCACGTCGTCTTCGACCTCGACGGGGTGCTGCTCGACACGGAGCGGCTCTACACGGCAGCAGCTCAGGCCGTCGTCGGCAGATACGGCAAACGCTACGGGTGGGAAGAGAAGCTCGAGCTGATGGGGCGCGCCGAGTTCGAAGCCGCGAGGCTCCTGGTCGACCGGCTCGGGCTTCCACTGACGCCGGCCGAGTACGTCGCCGAACGCGGTGCGGAGCTCGCGCGCCTGGTGACGGCGTCCGAGCCGGTCGCCGGGGCGCCCGAGCTGGTCGAGCAGCTCGAGCGGCGCGGCGTGCCTCGCGCCGTCGCGACCAGCAGTTCGCGGCCGTGGTTCGAGCTCAAGACCCGCCACCACGCCTGGTTCCGACATTTCCCCGTGGTCGTCTGCGGGGACGACCCGGAGGTCCCCCGGCTCAAGCCAGACCCGTCGATCTTCCTGGTCGCGGCGCGACGCCTCGGCGCGATGCCGGAGCGCTGCCTGGTCTTCGAGGACTCGCCCGCGGGCGTGCGGGCCGCCGTCGCCGCCGGAATGCAGGTCGTCGCGCTGCTCGACCCGAACGTCCCGGAAACGGCGGTGCCGGCCGCGGATCTGTACGTTCGCAGCTTCGCCGAACTCGCGCTCGAGGACCTGGGGCTGTGATCCGCTAGCGATCCGCGCCGGACGCGGCCGCGTCCGCCGTCCGCACGCGCAAGCGGCGAATCCGCGCGCCGTCCACGTCGAGCACCTCGACCTCGACGGACCCCACCCGCGTCACGTCGCCGGGCTTGGGCAAGCGGCCGATCTCCGCCATCACGATGCCACCCACGGTGTCCTCGTCTCGATCGTCGAGATCGATCCCCAACCGATCCTCGAGGTCTGCCACTTGCAGCGCTCCGGTGACGTCGTACTCGCCCGGCGCGACGCGCACGAACTTCGGCCCCTCGGCGTCGAATTCGTCCTGGATGGGGCCGACGATCTGTTCGATCACGTCCTCCAGCGTCACGATGCCACTGGCGCCGCCGTACTCGTCCACCACCACCGCCAGATGGGCGCGCCGGCGCAGCATGCGCCGGAGCACGCGGTCGAGGGACACCATCTCCGGGACGAACAGCACGTCCCGACGCACTTCACGCAGCGACGCGGGAAGCGGGTCGACGAGCAGGAGATCCTTGACGTGAACGAACCCGATCACATGGTCAAAATCGCCGTCACAGAGCGGGAGGCGCGTGTAGCCGGAGGCCCGCGAGAGCGAGATCACGTCGGCGATCCCCTGATCCACCGTCACGAACTCCACGTCGGCTCGCGGCACCATCGCCTGCCGAGCGGTGCGGTGGGATAGCTCGAGCGCGTTGTCGAGCAACTGCCGCTTGTAAGCGCCCAGCCGGAGCCCGCGACGCGACGCGAGGAGAAGCCGGAGCTCGTCCTCGGACTGGCCCGCCTCGTGGCCGAGGTCGCGGATCCCCACCAGGCGCAGGACGCCCAGCGCCGCCTGGTTGAGGAGCCAGATGGCGGGGTACGCGACCACAGAGAAGACGTAGAGGGGGATCGCCACCCAGAGGCTGGTGGTGTCGGGACGCCGGATGGCGAGGGACTTGGGCGCCACCTCGCCGAGCACGATGTGAAGGACGGTGATCACGACGAACGCCGCGGTGGCGCTCACGGTCTGGACCATGGACTCGGTCGTGCCCGGAACCAGGGCGAAGACGGGGCGCACCAGGAACGAGAACGCGGGCTCACCGATCCACCCGAGCGCCAGGCTCGCCAGGGTGATGCCCAGCTGAATGGCCGAAAGATAGGTGTCCAGGCGCTCCGTGATCCACACCGCGACGACCGCGCGACGGTCCCCTGCCTTGACCAACGGCTCGAGCTGGGTCGACCGGAGCTTGACGAGCGCGAACTCGGCCGCGACGAAGAACCCGTTGATCGCGACCAACGCCACCGCGAGCACGAGCGCGATCCAGGGGTCGAGCCCCAGCGCCCCCGCGTGGAGCGCCTCCCCGGTTGTGTTCGGGCCGGCAGTCATCGGCGGCGGGCGAGGCCGCCCGCCCGGGGCACCCTAGACCAGCGGGGAGGACCGCGCCAAGTCGCGCACGGACCGGCGCCTCACCCGGCCTCGAACCAGGAGAAGAACCGCGTGAGCTGCCGGCGCTGTTCCGGCGGCATGTACTCGAAGTTCCGGCCCCGGTCGGTGATCTCCCAGAAGTCCTTGCTCTCCACCTTCTCGAGCTGCTCCTGGATCTGCAGGCGGCGCTCGATGGGCTCGTCGCGCATGTCGTCGCGGATCATCCGCGCCTCGGCCTCGTGCCCGTGGCAGAGCAGGTAGGCGGCCAGCTTCACCTGCGCCTTGCGCACGCCGAGCAGCGCCTTCTCCTGGCTGCGCACCCGCAGCGGGCGGTCGAGCTCGAGGAACTCGGCCAGCATCGCGCGCTCCCGCGGCGACCCAGCCTCATTGGCGCACTGGAGGATGGTGGCCACGTCGTAGGCCACCGTCTCCGTCACGAACGTGAGCTTCATGTCGAAGCTCACATGCCCGTAGTAGAGTAGGTGCTGGACTCCCACGTAGGCCACCTCGTCGTGACCCTGACGGATCATCGACTCGACGAGCAGGCGATACTGGTTCAAGACGTTGTAGGCCGTGCGCACCTCGCGCGCGTTCAGCGCCGAACGCAGGTAGCTGTTCATGAAGCGGAAGACGAGGCGCACGAGATCCTCGTCTCGGGCCTGTCCGGCGGCCTCGCCGATGTAGCGGGTGTCGATGGCGATGAGGTAGTTGATGTCGCGCATCGAAACCAGCGCCTCGTTGTAGATCCCGAGGTACTGGCGCATCACCTTCCACTCCACCCACGTCCGGTCCCGCTCCAGGTCCGACAGACTCTCCGCATCCATGGCGACGAAGTCCGGGTTCTCGCGGATGTCCGCCCCGATGGTGAACCAGCCGGGGGTCGCCCGAGACTTGCAGGCGAGGTACTCGAGCGCGAGGTCCTTGAGCGCATCCACCGCGCCGGAGGCGATGATCTTGTCCTTGCCCGAGATCGAGTTGGAGGTGATGTCGGTGAGCTCCTCCATAGCCGCCAAGGTAGCGGCCTGGGCGTGAGCGCTGCGCGTCGGGTCCGGCTCCGCGGCCCCGGCGACCGCGTCCTCGACCGCGCCGGTCCGGATCCGGCCGATGATGTTCATTGGCTCGAGGAACCAGAACACGTAGCCGAAGTACGGGGCCATCAGCACCAGGGCCACGGTCGCCGCGATCAGCATGGCGAGCAGCGACAGACGGGGCGCAAAATCGTCCTTCAGGCTGAGGCTGAGCCACATCCCGCACAGGGTGGTGGTCAGGTAGTAGCCCAGCACCAGCAGGTTGGTCCGGTCCCGGAGGAACATCAGCGCCACGCCCGTGTACCGGTCAGCGGAGAGCTGGACGATGATGCTGACGACCGTGATGACGATGCCAAACACGGCGGCGACCATCGCGGCGAGCGAGCTCGTGGCGTCGGTGATCTTGTCCGGATCGAAATCGAGGAAATGGCCGAGCGCGTGGTCGGTCGGGTCCGGCGGCGGGCTCGTCACGTAGTAGTCCACCAGATAGAACGCCCCGAAGACCGCGAGCGCGCCGGAGGCCAGCGCCACGATCGGCACGATCCATTGCCGTCGCACGTCTGGTTGTCCTTCGCTCGCCATCGCCGCCACCCGCGACCTTTTCGCTAGGCGAGGTGAGGACGGCCGGTCAAGGGCAAACCACCGCGCACGCCCCCGCCCGGGGGGGCCCGGCGCTCAACCGGCGACGTGGACGACGACCTGGCGGCGATGCGGACTGGCGCGATGCTCCCACAGGTACAGGGCCTGCCAGGTGCCGAGCGCGAGCTCACCGCCCGTCACCGGGATCGTCTCGGAGGTGCGCGTGATGGCAGCCCGCGCGTGCGCTGGCATGTCGTCCGGCCCCTCGTCGGCGTGCTCCCAGGCGCGATCCTCGGGGGCGAGCTCGCCGATCCAGCGGTGCAGATCCCGCAGCACGGCGCGGTCCGCGTTCTCCTGGATCACGAGGCTGGCCGAGGTGTGTCGCACGAAGACCGTGCACGAAGCGGTCAGGAGGCCACTCGCGCGGACAACGGCCGCCACTTCGCGTGTGATGTCCACCAGTCCCGACGACCGCGTCTCGATCTCTATCGTCCGCTGATGAACTGGCACGGCGCTCAGCTGTATGCACCGAGCGGGCGGGCGGCGCCAGCGCCCGGCTGCCACGACCGCGAAGTCGCGATCCGAGCCCGGGAGACGCTCGAACGAGGCCAGTGCCCGCTCGGCCCGGGCATCCGGGGACGCCGGACGGAAGGCGGTCCGGCCTTCCAAGGTGACGGGACTGCGAATTCCGCGGTAGACGTGGGAGAGGCCGCGGCCGACCAAGCGGCCGAGCGATGAGCGTGACGGGCGAGCAAGCAGGGTTCTTCGGGGCGACGGCGGCGCGCGTGGAGGGCTTCTTCGCGCAGAGCGCCCTGCTGCGGTTCACGTTCTCCCTGGCACACGGCATGAGCCGCGACGGTGTCTGGGTGTGCGCGAGCGCGATGGCGTTCGATCTGTTCCTGTCGCTGATCCCGCTGCTGGCCCTCGCCGGCTGGCTGCTCACCGTCCTGCTCCGGGAAAGCCCGCAGGCGCTCCAGTCGGTTTCGACGCTGCTCGACAGCACGCCGGGCCAGGTGCACCTCGTCCTGCAGACCCACTTCGGGCGCTTCAAGGGCGGCGTCGCGCCGCTGGCGATGATCGTGTCCGTCTACATGGCGTCGAACGCGTTCCATACCTTCATGAACGTCTTCGAGAACGCCACCGGCGCCGGGCGGCGTTCGTGGTGGGTCAAGCGCGCCATCGCACTCGGCTGCGTCTTCGCAGTCATCCTGATGCTCGCACTGACGGGGGTGGTGGCCGTGGCGCTCGCCGGCGGTCCCGCGCGCGTCATGAGCGCGGTGCTGGGCTCGGCCGAGATCCCCGCGCTCGCGCCGCGGATCGCCTACCTGGTGGGCGCGGGGATGGGGACCGCGTTCCTGGCCGGGTTCTTCCGCATCGCCGTCGTGCACCGCGGGCGAAAGCGCCACGTCTGGCGCGGGGCGGCGCTCACGGTGGGGCTCGGCGTGCTCGTGTCCTGGGGATTCGCGCAGTACCTGCGCACGCTCGCCCGCTACACGCTCTACTACGGCAGCCTCGCCACAGTGGCGATGACCCTCTTCTGGGTCTATCTCTGGTCAATCGCGCTCCTGGTCGGGATGGAGCTCAACGCCCAGCTCGAACAGGAGGAGCGCCGGCACATGCCACGACCGAGCTCACGTCCGGCGACGCCACGCTCGCCAGGGGCGCACGTGCCGGCCCCCCGCGTCGGTGCGCAGCCGGCGCGAGCGCGCGCCCGTCCCCGCCCGCGCCCTCCCTGATCCCGGAGCGAGCCCCCCGCCGAGCCCAGCGCCGGTCCCCTCAGCGCTGCGCTTCGGTGGTGAGCGTGGAGGTGCAGATCCCGAACCCCACCGGCAGGGAGGCGCTGGACTGGCAGCGGCGGCCCTCTCCGCAGGAAGCGCCGTCGGCCCCGAGGATGCAGAGCGCGAGGCAGGTCTGCGTGGTCTGCGAGCAGATCAGGCCGGGGCCGGTCAGGGTCGCCGGGGAGCAAGGGCAGGCCTCGCCCTCGAGGCCGCCGGGCGACGGCGCAGGGACGCACCCCGTGGTCCCGTCTGAACGCACCACCGTGCACGCCATCCCATCCGTGCAGGTGCAGGTCTGGTCGGCGGGACAGGGGTAGGGCTCGTCGAGGCGACAGGCATGCGCCTCGACGCAGACCGGAGCCTCGAGCGGCGCCACCAGCGGGTCGGAGTCGCGATCGAGGAGGGGCCGGGCAGCGCAGAACGTGTTCGTCGGGCAGGACTCCGGATCGACGCAGCAGTAGGGGCGGCATTGCCCGGCGCCGTCCGCGCCCACGCACGCGAGCCCCGGGGCGCAGTCCGCCTGCGCGATGCAGGGATCGCCCGGGACGCCCACGCCGCGCCCGGAACACACCCCGACCGGAGCGCCATCGTTCCCCGCGACGAGGGAGCAACCCAGGACGCCAGCGTTGCCCCCTTCCCCGCCCTCGCCCCCGTCGCCCTCGACCGCCGCTCCCGCGCAGGCTGCCTCGTCCTCGGGGTAGAGGGCGACGCCGCCCTCATCCTGGCCGCAACCGACGCCGCAGAGCGAGCGGAGCGCCGCGCCCGCACCTGACGTCGCCTCGTCGTCCGCCGCGGGCCGATCGAGCTCGGCGGAGACGGAGACGAGCCCCGCATCGGACGCGCCGGCGAGGCAGCTCACGGTGGTACAGGCCCGACCGCCCGCGCTGGGGGCCCCCCCCGCCTCGTCCGCCTGCACCGCACAGGCCGTGGAAACCGCAGCGACAACCACGAGCGGGAACCATCCGAGGGCGAAGCGGGGCCGGGACATGAGGGGGGAGGCGAGCAGGGGCTGCGCCGACCAACTGCAATCTACCACGTGCCCGGGCAACGCACGGAACGTGCCGCGCCGGAGGACGGCGGATTCCGGACCGCGGCGGCGCGGGGGTGTGGCGACCGTGTCATGGGTTCGACGGGGTCAGCGCCGCCTGCCCCGCCAGCCGCCGGGCTGGGTCGCCGCCGGCAGCCGGGGCGCCGAGAAGCGGGCCCTCCAGTCCCCGGTTCGCAGTCGCCGCATCCCCACCACCTGCTCGAGCCGCATCACGTAGGCCTCGGCGGTGCTGCCATCGGCGAGCGCGATGCGCGCCCGGTCGAACAGCCGCGGCACCTCCTTCAGGACGTCCAGTCGGAGCAACAGCTCCCGCGGCACGCGGTAGAGCTCACCGACCACCTCGAGCCGCCCCCCGGGCACCAGCGCCGGAAAGCTGAGGAGCTCGACCAAGTGGAAGGCCGCCGGGGTGCGCGCGATCCCGAGTGGCTCCGCCCCCTCGAGGTGCGCGTGGTGGAGCTCGCCCCGACGCAGGGAGCCGTAGGCGAAGAGCAGGTGCTCGCGGCCAGCAGGGGGGACACCCATCCTCGCCAGGGATGGTACGCGATCCCACGAAACGCGCCCGTCACGACCGGGATTCCCCGAACGACGTGAGTTTCCCCCGCGGGTGGGGACGCGCTCCGACCGCAACCCCGGAGGACCGCCCTCTCGAGCACAGACTTACCGGCACGGGGGATAACTCCAGCATTGGTGCCCGGAATCCCGGGGTTGGACCCTCCCTGGCGGCCAACGTCGCTCCCCATTGGAGGCGGTCCCCGCTAAGCTCGCCCCGGAGCGCCGGTGACCAATCCTCCTCCGCCCACGGGCCCTGGGCTCCCTCCCCTCCCGGCGCCGCCGCGTGCGCCGCAGCTGGAGGGGAGCTCCCTCAGCCCGCTTCCGCCGGGGATCGGCAACACGGAGCGCCCGTCACCACCCGAGCGGGTCGCGGCGTCGCCGGACGGCTTCAGCGCCGAAGACGCCGTCACCCACCAGCTCGAGAACCTCGAGGGCTGGGCCCGGGCGAACGAGCAGCGCGAGCGCGAGGCGTCCGTCCGGTTCTGGGGGCTCCACGCGGTCGCGTTGGTCAGCGCGGTGCTGGCGTCGGCGTCGGTCCCCCTCTGGAGCAACCTTTCCCTGGCGATCGCCCTGTCCGGGGTCGCGGCGCTCTGCGTGGTGATCGAAGCGGTCTGGTCCGGGCCCGACCGGCTCGGGACGGCCCAACAGCGCGCGGTTCACGAGCTCCGAGAGCTGGAGCACGTCATCCAGCTCCGCTGGGACGCCGCCCGCCTCGCCTTCCCCAACCCGTACCACCCCCGGCGCACCGCCCACGCCCTCTCGCTCCTGGACACGGTCGCCGCCCGACGCGAGGAGATCGGCAAGTACCTCGGGGGTTCCCACGCAAGCCCCGCCGCAGCGCTGAGCTCCGGACTCGGAGCCGGCGGTTCGCCCCGACCGGGCGAGCTCCAGTCATGACCGCGCCAACGTCCCGCCGACCCCTGACCGACCCGGCGAGGCCGACGGTCGACCCTCGCCGGCCGGCGACCGAGCCCCCGCCCCGACCGACGACCGAGCCCGGGCGTAGCTCCCCCGAGGCCAGCCGGCCCCTGGCCGAGCCGAGCCATCACGACCCGTCCCGGGTCGCGCCCGACTCCTCTCGCACGCCCGCGGAGACAAGCCGGGGGGCCGCGGAGCGCGGTGTCGGCGGCGCGGGCGAGGGCGCAGCGCGGGGGAACGGGACGCGGGGGCGAACCGGCGCCGCCCCGGAGGGCGTCTCGCAAGCTGGCCCCCTGCCAGCCGGGAGGACCAGCCTCGCGATGATGAGCGACTGGCCCCCCGCCGCTCCCGGTTCGCCACGGGCGCAGTTCGAACAGGAGGGAGTCGAGGAAACCTCTCCGCCGCCCGCGGCGATCGCCCTGCCCAGGGGCTTCGCCCCCGAGGACGCCCTGGACGATCAGATCCGCGACCTCGAGGCCTGGGCCACCAGCATCCTGAGACGGAACCGGGGACGAACACAGCGCTTCTGGCTGTCGCGAGGCTCCGCGTTCCTCTCGGCCGCAGCCGCCGTGGTCGCCGGGATGCTCGGCGCGGATCGCGTACTGACCGCGTTCGCCGCCGTCGCCGCGCTCTGCGTCGCCGTCGTGGCCGCGCTCCGCGTCGATGGCTCGCAGCGCCCGCACCGGCGTGCGGTCCGGGACCTCCGCGAGCTGCAGAACGCCGTCAAGCTGCGCTGGGACAAGGTGCGCCTGAGCCACCCCGATCCACTCTCGCGCAAGCGCGTCGCGCACGCCCTCGCGCTCCTGGACGCCATCCAGTCCAAGCGCGAAGAGATCGGGCGCTATCTCGGCGCCTCCGAGCCGAATGACGGGCTCTCGCGAACCCGCCGCACACCGTCGCGGTGAGCGAGTCCGCCGCAGCGAGCGGTCGCGACGGAGAACCGCGTCCGCGCGCCACGGCGCTCAGCCCGTGTACGCCTCGTCCTGTTCGATGCGCGAGAGAACCCAGTCGAAGTCGCCCGTGGTCACCTTGACCTGACAGAATTCGCAGTTGCCGGCCATCCCCACCTTCAAGGGCGCGCCGCAGCTCGGGCAGCTCGTGTCGCCGCGCGAGGTGCCCTTGGGGACGGTGCCGCGAATGAGCGTCCAGTACTCAGAGTAGGTGCGCGGCCGCGTCCGGCTCCCGCTGAGCAGGCGACCGTCGTCCGAGATCGTGTAGTCGAGCCCGGTCGCGAAGAGCCGCACCGTCACCGCGTCGTAGGCGGCGTCGGTGAGCACGTTGGCGAGGTCCACCCGCAGTATCCGCCCCTGCTCGCTCACGTTGCGACAGCGCTGCTCGGCGTACAGGTCCAGCCAGTAGACCATGGACTGGAACAGGTTGTCCGAGACGTAGGGTCGGATCCGGGTCGCATCGCGGGTCGACCAGGCCAGCTGGAGCTGTTCCCACACATGGGCGAGCCGCGCTGTGAAGCCGTCCCAGGTGAGCGCCGGGTCCCGCCGCCTCAGCGCCTCGAAGCCGGCCCCGGCGCCCGGATCGACGAGGGTGGGGCGGTCGGTCCCCTCTTCGTGGACGGCGCTGGTGAGGAGCGGACCGCGTCGCTCCTTGGCGAGATTGCGGAGCAGGGTGACAGCCCAGTCGAAGCGACCGAAGCCAACCTCCTGCCGACAGTAGGTGCAGGTGCCGCCGCGGACCGCCTCGAGCGGGGCCCCGCAGCTGGGACAGTCGAGCGTGCGCGCTCGCGCCGCGGGTCGCGAACGCGCCGTCGACGCTCGCTCGAGCCGGAGCCGGTCCACAACGTAGTACCGGCGCTCGCCACCGGCGCGGTACGCCTCGACGAAGTTCGCCTCGAGCTCGAGGTCGACGGCGATCGTCGGCCCCCCGATCCCCGAGAAGCGCACGATGCGGACCGCGCCGATCACGATGCCGCGCACGTCGGCCAGGTTCGGGTCCCGGAGCGCCCGGGCGAGATCCGGCGCGACGTAGGCCGTGAGCGCTTCGAAACCGACCGCGCGACCCCGGAGCACGGCGGCGTACAGGAAATAGGCGAAGTCCTCGAAGATCACGGCGGAGAACTGCGGGTCGACGCGCCCGATCTCGGCCAGGCGCGCGCGCGACACCGTCGCCGGCCGCGTCGCCTGCTGCACGCTCCGCACGGCCGCGACCTCCGCCGACGAGCTGGTCGTCCATCCCTGCATCGCGCCACCGAGCATCGTCTTGACGACGAAGAACCCGATCACGAGGAGCACGAGGGGAATGCCGATGGTCGGGTGGCGAAGGACGAGCCAGACGAGCAGCTGGACGAGCACCCCGATCCCGTCGCCGCCACCACCGCCACCACCGCTACCGCCGCTCCGCCCGCCGGAGAAGGACTGCCCCCCGCCGGGGCGAGCCAGCGCGGACGCGGCGACGAGGTCGACCGCGAGACCGATCGCAACGCCAACCAGCAGGAGGAGGGCGGCGCGGCCGCCGCGCGAGAGGGCCGAGTCCCCGGCACCGCGGAGCACGGAGCGGACCATCACTGTACCTCGTCGGGCAGCTCGTTCACGTCGTCCTCCGCCCGCGGCATCGCCCCGCCGAGGACCGGCCCGAGCCGCTCGAGGGCAGCGATGAAGGCCTCGAAGTCCCGGTGGCGCGCCGCGGCGCCGAGCTCGTGGTTCACGGCCACCCAAGGGGCACCGAGCGCCGCGACGTCCACGCCGACGTCGGGGACCACCGCGCACACTCGCTCGAAGGTCGACACGAAGACGAGAACGCCGTTTCTCCCGGTCGTGCGCGAGATACCAAGATCGTAGAAGGCGACGCGTGCCGCCGCGTCGACGTTGGCCTGGCGCCGCGCACGGGGGACGAGCAGGCGCGCGAGCGAGTCGAGGTTACGGGCGAGCAACGCGGCCCCCAGGAAGGCGCCGAATCCATCGAGCACGATGGCGGCGACCGAGAAGGTCCAGGGCACGATCAGCATGACGCCGACCACGATCGCCATGGCCCCGAGCCCGAAATGATAGGCGCTCGCCCGGTAGTCTCCCGAACGACGGCGAACCGCGATCACCACCTCCGCGGAGGTCTGCGCTTCGACGGCCTGGACCGCGGCGATCGCCCGGCATTTCGCCTCCGGTCGATAGAAGTCGTGCTCACTCATGGGGTCTTCGCCCGTCGAGCAGCGGCTCGGGGCCGAGCGCTCCGCCGCCGCGACCGCCGGACGCCACTGTCGCGACACGTCACGGAGCCGAGCCTAGCGCGAGAAGCGCCGCGCCGAACAGGTGGGTGGCCCACGACCGCGAGGACGATGGGCTCGGCCGTGGTATGGGCGGACCGGGAGGCCGGCGTGGGCGGCACGGGTGACCCACGCCGAGCAATAGCGGGGTGACGGCGAGCTCCTCTTCGAGAGCGAGGTGCTGACCGCAACCTCGGAGCCAGCCCGGATCGACGTCGACGTTTCGGGGCTTCACCGCCTCGAACTGAGGGGAACGAACCCCCGCGACGGCAGCGCCCACGACCTCGCCAGCTTCGGCGACGCGGGGCTCGAGTGCGACGACTGAGCGCGCGCCGACCGTTCGCCGCCGCCCCCGAGACGCCGCGCCCCCCTCGCGCGGAGGCGCCCCGGACGCGGTTCGAGGGGCGGGCCTTCGCCGATGGCCGGGGCCGTGTCGCCGGGGAGAGTCGGCAGCGCTTGCGTCGAGCCGGCCGCCGGGTACGCTCCTCGGCGTCGATCACTGGAGGAGGTGGTGACGATGCGGGTGCATTCCTGGATCGGGGTCGCATGCGTGGGTGCGCTGTGCTGCGTCGCCTGCGGGGCGAAGCAGCAGCGGGTGGAGGAGCCGATGGCCCCCACCGCTGCGGAAGCGGCTGCGGAGCCCTTCTCGCCGAGCGGTGACATGGAGGTCGGCGTGAGCTTCGACGAGGGTGAGGAGCCCCCCGAGGAGGAGGAGGAGGGGTACGAGCCCCCGCCGACGCCGACGTACAGCCCCGCCAACAAGCTCTCCCCGGAGGAGAAGGCAGCGGCCGAGAAGAAGTAGCCCACCCCGGCGCTTCGCGGCGGCCGCCGCGAGGCGGCATGAGTCGCCACCCAGGCGCGCCGGGCTCAGGGCTTGATGACCTGGGTGCCGGGAGGCGGCTCGAACGCGAACTCGCTGTCGGGCACGCGCGCGTTGACCACGGGGCTATCGAAGTCGAAGCGGTTGCGGTTGCCCTGGGCGTCGAGCAGGATGACTCGACGCACCTGTGCCGTGCGCCCGTCGATGAAGAGCAGGAGCTTCTGGTAGGCCGCCGTCGGCTGCTTCGGCTCACCCTCCAGGACGAAGCCACCCTCGAACCGGAGCTCCCGGGCGTTCAGTTTGCGGAGCGAGAACTCCTGCTTGAGTTTGGCCCCGCCGGTCAGGAAGCTCAGCGCCGCGGGGTACTGGCTGTCCTTGAGCCGTTGTTCATACATCTGTCGGGCGTCGCGCTCGTAGATCTTGACGATGGCGCCGTCGGAGACGACGCGGTTGCCGTTGTTGGTGTAGCGCCAGCTCATCTTGCCGGGCTTCTTGAAGATCACCTGGCCCCGGCTGTCCTTGGTCTTGTCGTAGGCCTTGACCCAGTAGCGCTGCTGGAAGTCCGACTTGAAAACGGTGGTCCGGTCGTAGAAGGCCTGGACGCGGTCGGCGATCTCGCCCGCCGACGGCTCTGCCACCGCCGCCGGAGCCGACGGCGCGGGCGGCACCTGGCCGTGGGCGGGGCTTCCGGGGAGCGCTCCCAGGGTGACGATCGAGGCCAACAGGAACAGTGACCACTTCTGCTTCATGACGTTCTCTCGTGCGACGCAGGGGCGACCGTCAGACGACGAGCCGACGCCCGCGATGCAGGGCCGTAGCACGACTGCCTGGCCCCGGAGTTAACAGGATGGACCACGCACCTACAGACGCGGTCCGCGGCAAGAAGATTCGGGGTTCCGGGCGAGCGCGAACAGACCGGCCCGCTGACCCGGCCCTTTCGCGGGCTCGGAGCGGCCAAGGAAGCGCGGTGCCGCGCGAGGGACGTGGCCTGCGCACGGTCGGATGAGACGCGCTTCGGCCCGGCGGATGAATCGCCGCCGTCCCGGCCCCCGGTTCGTTCCTGACGACGGGTCGTCATCGAATGCCGCGCTCGCGCGCGAGCGCGCGCAGGATGGCCCGGCCTCGGGACTTTCCCCGGGGCGCGCAGCCGGCGCCGTCCCGGCGGACCGCCAGTGCGGCCGTGAGATCCCCGCCCCGAAGGTGGGTCAGGGCGAGGGCGAGCGCGTCGGCCGCGTCAGCGCCCGGCGGCGCGGCGAGGCCAAGCAAGGCGCACACCATCTGGGCGACCTGAGCCTTCTTCGCCTGGCCCGCGCCTGCGATGGTGCGCTTCACGCGCGCGGGCGCGTACTCGAACGTCGCGATCCCCTGCCGCGCGAGGGCCAGCAGCACGACCCCGCGAGCGTGCCCGAGCTTGGCCGCGGCCTGGGCGTCCTTGTGGAAGAAGATCGTCTCGACCGCGGCCACCTCGGGGTGGTGCTCGACGAGCAGCGAGGAGAGCCGTTCATCGAGATCGAGGAGGCGGATCCCGAGCGGTGCAGTCGTGTCGAGGTGCAGCGTCCCGTGCGCGACGTGGCAGAGCCGAGTCCCCTCCCGCTGCACGAGGCCCCAGCCCAGGTGGCGGGTCCCCGGATCGATACCGAGCGCTAGCACGCGGGGAGCAGTAGCAGCCGCGGGTGAGCCCGCCTAGTGCACGCTCACCGAGCGCCGTCGCGGGCTTCCCGCCGAGCCCGACGGGAAGCCCCGTCCCACGCCGGATCCGCGCCCACTCCGGCTCACCGCGCGCCGCGACGGAGCCCGGACCGCCCCGGAGGCCCCTCGAGCGCTGGCGACGGCGACGGTCGAGTCGACGTTGCGGGCGACACCGAGGTTCACCACCATTCGCACCATGTCCCTTCCCGCCGATCGCCGGTCACGGCATCCAGCGCTCCGCCCCGCCGAGCCCGGAGCGGGACCGCGCGCCCGGACCGGGCTCCGCTCCCGAGTGGCCCGCGGCGTCGTCGTCGCCGGGTCGTGCGCGGCCCTCCTCGGCGCCGCGGCCTGCGGCCGCCGAGGCAGCTACCTCCCGTTCGAGGGGAACCGAGCTCCGGCGACGGGCGCCAGCGTCGACACGGCCCCGGACCTCCCCGCGCCCACCGTGCCCTCCGCGTCCGCCCGCGCGGCGAAGCCCGGGGTTCCCTACGAGGTGCCCCAGACCTTCGTGGCGAGCCCCGGCGAAGACGGTGCGATCGAAGTGGACTTCGGCGCCAGCGCGCTCGCCCACCCCACCTGGGTGTTCTGGCAGAAGGACTGGCAGTGGGCGGGCACCGAGGCCGACGTCATCTCCGGCGAAACCGGGGTCCCGCCGACCGCAAAGGGGCGCAACGAGGGGCTCGACCTCCGGTGGACGGCGACCTTCCGGCGCGGGGAGGGCTCCTCCCTCGAGGTCGCGTACGACATCGTGGCGGGCTCCGATCGGGCGCCGGTGATCGGAGGCGGCTTCTCGTTCAAGCTCACCGACCACCCCGCGATGCAGGGGAAGCCCGTCGTGCTGCCCGGGGGCGCGGGCTTCACCTGGGCGGCGAAGGCGGGCGGCGAGCTCCGCGTTTCGTTCTCGCCGCCGCTGCCGCGAGTCTATGCGGAGCGAGGCAACCTCTACGAGATCCGCTGCTTGTTCTTCGCCGACCGAGTCGCGCGCGGCCGGCGGCGACAGCTCATGACCGTTACCCTGCCCTCCGGCGGGGTCGTCCGCACCCAGGCGGGGCTGCCCTACGCGCCCGCGGCTCGCGACTGGCCGGTCGCCTTCGATCGGACGACGGGGCCGGACGTGAGCTTCCTCAACCGCGCCCACGGCCCGGCGGGCAGCCACGGGCGGCTCCAGCGCGACCACGACCGGCTGGTCTTCGCCGATGGGACCCCCGCCCGCTTCTGGGGGACCAACCTTACGGCCTATGCCCTCTTCGGCGGCAGCGACGCCGACGTGACGGCGGTCGCGCGGCGCCTCTCCCAGCTCGGCTTCAATCTGGTCCGGCTCCACCACCACGACTCCCCATGGGTGAGCCCGAACCTCTTCGCGCCGGGCCTGAACACCAAGACCATCGACCCGAGCTCGTTCGCGGCGCTCGGCCGCTGGGTGCGAGCCCTCAAGGAGCAGGGCATCTACGTCTGGATCGACGTCCACGTCGGCCGAAAATTCCTGGCTGGCGACGGGGTGCGCGCGTTCAGGGAGATCGATGCCAGCGACAGCCGGGGGTTCGACTATGTCAACCCCGACCTCGAGGCCGCGTGGCGTGACTTCGCCCGCCAGTACCTGACGCGCAAGAACCCGCACACCGGCCTCTCCCTGGCCGAGGATCCCGCGGTGGTGACGGTGCTCCTGACCAACGAGAACGATCTCACCCACCACTTCGGCAACAAGATGCTCCGGGACAAGCCGACCCCCGAACACACTGCGATGTTCGAGGCGCGCGCCGCGGAGTTCGCGACAAGAACCGGCCTGCCACGGGATCGGGTCCTGCGGACCTGGGAGCCCGGCCCCTCGAAGCTCCTCCTGAACGAGCTCGAACGGCAGCAGTTCGTGCGTTCGCGGGACCTGCTGCGGAGCCTGGGGATGAGCACGTTGGTCGCGACCACGAACACCTGGGGCAACAACCCCACGTTCTCGCTCCCGTCGCTGACGACCGGGGACATCATCGACGTGCACGCCTACGGGGAAGGCGAATTCCTGAGCCAGGATCCCCGGACCACGGCGACCTTCGTGAACTGGCTGGCCGCAGCGCAGGTCGCGGACTTCCCGCTGTCGGTGACGGAGTGGAACGTCACCTGGCCCACCAAGGATCGCTTCGCGGCCCCGCTCTACGTCGCTTCCATCAGCGCGCTCCAGGGCTGGGACATGGTGATGCAGTACGCCTACCAACAGGACCCTCCCGGCTCGTCGCCCACGCGGGTGGACCAGTGGGCCGCCGCCCGCGACCCCGCCCTGATGACGCAGACGCCCGCGGCGGCGCTGCTCTTCCGCCGCGGGGACGTGGCGGCAGCGAAGCGGACCTACCGCCTCGAGCTCGACGCGACCACGCTCTACGGGAGCGTCGTCTCCCCCGACACCAGCGCCGCCATCCGCACCCTCACCGAGCAGAGCCGCCTGGTGATCGGGCTGCCCGACGCCCCTGAGCTCGCCTGGGATACCTTCCCCAAACCCGACGGCCAGATCGTCGTCAACGATCCCGGCCGCTCGTTCCTCGCCGTGGACTCGACTCAGGTGGTGTCGGACACGGGCGAGCTGGTGCGAAGCTGGCTCGGTGGCTACCAGCTGGTCGACACCCCACGGACACAAGCCGCGAGCGGCTGGATAGGCGGTCGAGTCATCGATCTGGGTGCGGTCAGCATCGCCCTCGACACCAGCAAGGCCACCGTCGCGGTGACCAGTCTCGACGACGCCCCGATCGAAACCGCCTCCCGGCTGCTGGTGACGGTCACGGCGCAGACGGCGAGCTCGGCCGAGCTCCCGCTCCGGTCGGAGACCGTGACGGGTTCCCTGCGCCTGCGGACCGGCTGCCGCTGTGCACGGCGGCTCCGACCGGGGGTGCCAGGCCGGGCCGAGGCGCTGCCGGTCGAGGAGGGTGCGGTCGTGCTGGCCTTGCGCGCGGACTCGTTCGCCCACTGGATCGTCCTGGAGCGACCCGGCGTTGGGTCCCCCACGACCTGCCCGTGAACGGCCCGAGGGCGGTGGCGCTCGACGTCCGCGCCAAAGCCAGGGCGGCCTCGCTCACCCCCCCGACGGGGCCGAGGACCCGACGGGCGCAAGGGGCACCGACGGCTCGCCGGACGCCGCCGGCGGCGCGCTCGACGTCGAGGGGGGGGCCACGGTGGCAGCCTCGGCGACCGGCGGCGCGTCCCGAGAGGTGATCACCGAAACCACGTCGGGCGCCGGTGTCTCCCCGGGCGTGACCTCCGGCGGGAGTCGGGAGCCGCAAGCGGCGAGCAGGACGAGGCCAGCGAGGGCAGGGAGAACGCGACGCGCCATGGACCCGGTCATATCACGGCGAGCGCAGCGGAAGCCACTTGCCCATCGCGGGGCTCTCGAGCCAGGCCGGGCGGAGATCGCCGCTCGCGGTGCGCGCCAGCAGCTCGTCGAGGCAGGCGAAGAGCATCTCGTTGTCCGGACGGGAGAACGCAGAGAGCTCCTGCGCGTACTCGTCCGTCCGCGCCAAGAAGGCCTCGATGGTGTCGCGATCGAGGCTGGGGGCCCAGGCGCCGTAGCCGAGGTGGGCGAGGTAGCGCGCGTTGAGCTCCTGCTCGAACTGCAGCTCGATAGGCACGCTGAGCACCGGCACCCCGAGGGAGACGGCCTCGCTCAGCACCGTGAAGCCGCCGCCGGCGATCACGGCCCGGGCCGTGCGCAGATCCTCGACGAAGCCGGCCTCGGCGAACTCGCGCAAGGTGACGTTCCCCTCCGTGCCGACCCGACCCATGCCGTAGACGCGGAACTCGTGCCCCAGACGCCGGAGCACGGGCAACAGGTCCTCGTTGCTCTCCGACGTCTGGTAGACGACGATGTGGCGCCCCGGCTCGCGACGCGCCTCGATGATCTCGCGCCGGAGGATGGGCGGGACGAGGGTGGTGCGCGGCTTCATCACCGGCGGGTAGAAGAAAGTCGTGATGACGTAGTGCGAGACGCCCAGCACCTTCAGGCTCACCGCGAGGTTGATCAGGCGTTTGTTGAAGCTCGGTGAACCGGTCACGGCGCTGGGGTGCTGGCAGCGGGTGATGATCTGCAGGTTGTCGATGCTGAGCACCGGCAAGAAGTGGTTGACCGCGTAGAAGGCGGCCCACGACTCGAAGTCGCTGATCACGAGCTCCGGCTGCATGCCCTCCTCGGCGACCTTCCGGTAGACGCGGAGGTTCTGGGTGAGGTCGTGGGGCGCGTCCCGGAGCTGAGAGAGCAGACTGCCGCTCTTGTCTAGGCGGTTACGGTGGTAGACGAGCCGGAAGCCCTGGATCTCCTCCAGCGATGCTCGCGGGTAGTTGCGCAGCCGCTCCCTCAGGAACCGGTGCGCTCGCCCGGAGACGACCACGCGCACCTCGTGGCCTCGCCGGAGCAGCTGCTCGATGACGACGCGACTCCGGGTCGCGTGACCCATGCCCTCGCCCACCACGCCGTAGAGGATCCGCACGGCTCTCGGGGAAGAAATGCTATGGCTCCGGGGTCCAAGGCAACTCCACCCACGCCGGCAGCGTCGGGATGGGCCCTGACCCACTGGTAACCCCTCGCATTCATTCATGAGCCCCCCCTCCCTCTCCGGACGGCAGCGGAGCTTCCTCCGCGCTCTGGCCCACACCCTCGAGCCCGTGGTGCAGATCGGACGCCTGGGGACGACCCCGGCCGTCATCGCGCAGATCGACGCGGCGCTCTCGACGCACGAGCTGATCAAGATCCGGGTCGGGCGGGAGTGCCCGGACCCCCTGGTCGACGCGGGAGCGGCGATCGAGGCCGCGACCCGCGCCGCCCTCGTGCAGCTCATCGGGCGCACGTTGGTCGTCTACCGCGCGCGACCGAAGCGACCGACCCTGGTGCTGCCGGACACGGAGGCTCCCCGCGCCGCCGACCCGGACGCGGCGAGGGCCCGCCCACGCCCGAGCGGCGCGGCCGCCCGCGCCCGACCGAAGCGCCCCGGACGCCCCCGAGGCCGTCCGCCGCGCCAGCAGGCGCGCGACCGGCGTTGACGCGCGCGATCGGGCGCCCGCGGCGGCGGGGCTCCCCGAGGTGGCGGTCAGCCGTCCCGTGGGCCCGAAACCGGGAAGATCTTCCCGGGGTTCAGCAGGCCGCGGGGGTCGAACGCCCGCTTGAGGTCGCGCTGCAGGGCGATGAGCCCCGGGGACTGCTCGAGCGACAGGAACGGCGCCTTGAGCACCCCGATCCCGTGCTCGCCCGTGAGGGTGCCGCCGAGCGCGATCACATCGCGGAAGAGCGCCTCGATCGCCTGGTCCACCCGGGGAAGCTCCTCCGGCTCGTCCCACAGGAAGTTGACGTGGAAGTTGCCGTCCCCCGCGTGACCGTACGCGAGCGTGCGCACCCCGAAGCGCTCGCCGTTCGCGCGCACTCGAGACAAGAGCTCGCCCTGCCGCTGGCGCGGCACGACGACGTCCTCGCTCAGCTTGTTCTTGGCGAGGCGGCGCACGGCGGGGCTCATCTCCTTGCGCGCAGCCCAGATCCGCTCCCGCTGCGCCGCCTCCTGTGCGACGAGCACCTCGCTCGCCCCGCTGGCGTCGCAGGCGTCGGCGACGGCGAGCGACGCCGCCTCGCAAGCAGCGGCGTCACCGTCCACCTCGATCAGCAGCATGGCGCGGGCCGACGGCGCGAGAGGGTTGCCCGCGTCGCGCACGGCCTGCAGCGTCGTGGCGTCGAAGAACTCGAGACAGCGCGGGACTAGCCCGCGACCCGTGATCTCCTCGACCGCCCGGGCCGCGTCGCGCTCGTCGTCGAAGAGGGCCATCAACGTCATCAACCCCTCCGGCTTCGGGATCAACCGCAGCGTGAGATCCCCGAAGACGGCGAGGGTCCCCTCGCTGCCGACCAGTAACGCCGTCAGATCGTAGCCCGTCACGCCCTTGCGCGTGCGCCGCCCGACGGCGAGGCGCTGTCCGCCGATCAGGAAGGCCTCGATGCCGAGCACGTAGTCGCGCGTCACGCCGTACTTGAAGCCGCGCGGGCCGCCCGAGTTCTCCGCCACGTTGCCGCCGAGCGCGCAGCCGACGCTGGAATTCGGGTCGGGCGGATAGAAGAGCCCCTCGCGCTCGACGGCGTCGTACAGCTCGCTCAGAACCGTGCCGGACTCGACCACGGCGATCTGCTCACGGCGATCGATCTCCTTGATCCGGTTCATCCCGAGCACCGACAGGACGATCCCCCCGGCAACCGGGACCGCGCCACCGGTCCGCCCGGTGCCGCCGGCCCGGGGCGTGATGGGCACCTCGGCCTCTCGGGCGACCGCGAGCGCGGCGAGAACGTCCTCGGGCGCCTCCGCGAGGACCACGGCGTCGGGCAGCGTCCCCTCGGCCTCCGACTCGTCTCGCAAGAAGGCGACGCAGTCGTCCGGATCGGTCCGCACCTTGGACGGCCCGAGCGCCCGTTCGAGCAGGATCTTCGCCTTCTCACGGGCGGCGAGCGAGGGCCGGGGCAGCTTGGGTCGGAGCAGCAGCACGGACTGGATTGTAGCGCCCCCTTCCCCTCCCCGGTCCCCCCGAACCCGGTGGCGCGGGGGGGCCGCGGCCGACGGGTCGTTGCCGGACGCTTGACGGTCGAGGCGCCCGCGGTACCCTCTCGGGCCCCCTGCCGTAGGATCACTGGAGAGGTGACCGAGAGGCCGATGGTACCCGCTTGCTAAGCGGGCGTAGGGTGACACCTACCGAGGGTTCGAATCCCTCCCTCTCCGCCAAGAGCCCCGCACCCGCGGCCCCCACCGGGGGCCCGGCGTCAGCGCCGCGCTCGCTAGCACCGCCGGACGGAGCGTCCGCGCTCCGCCCGACGGGGGCGCCGTGGTGGTCGGATGAGCGACGAGGTCGTACCCGCCGCGGCCCGGTTCGGTGAGGACTGGGTCGGGGGGTGGTCGTCGGGGATCGGGGTGCCGACGTTGCTCGGCCGGGGCAAGGTCGCGCGGCAAGGGCTCGCGGCGGTGGCGTGCGCCCACGACCTGCGCGCGGGCCATGGCGGGGACCGTCACGAGCGTTGGTTCTGGCTGGCGCAGATCTCGTTCCTTGAGCTGCCCGGCGTCAACGAGCAGTTCGACCTTCGCTCGGCGCCGAGGCCTGCGGCCCGGAGCGCCTCCCCGTGGCGGCCGTCGGCACAACCCGATTCGTGGCTGAGCGGAACCTCCGCGGCTCGTCCCCTCACCGCGACAACGCCAGCGCACGCGCTGATGCGCGCTGCCCGGGGCGCCACGGCTGCACCCAACGTTCTCGACGCCCGCCCACGATGCCGAACGACTATCTCAGGTGGGTCGCTCTGCGCGAGGCGCGGTGAGGGAACGAATCGGGACCGAGTGAACACCGGAAGACGAAGTTTTCACTGGGTTCGTATCCCTGTTTCCGGATGGTAGGCCTTGGCGCGTGAGCGCATACTCTGGCTAGAAAACGGGAGAATCTCCATGGCTCGTCGCTTCCCCGCCCGCACGCTCGTGCTGCTGGTCCTTGGCTTGTGGTCCTCGTTGCTGATCGGCTGCGCCGAGAAGGAGGCCGGCACCGCCCCGATCGAACCGGGCGGACCCGACGGCACCGGCGGCTCGAGCCTCGTCCCCGGCGGGGACGGGACGGGCGGCATCGTCTTTGAGATCGACGCCGGCGCCCCGGACGACGCGGGCGACTGCGTCCTCGCCGACGGGACGCGCTGCGTGTACCAGGTGGTCGACGCGGGCCCGACCTGCGGTGACGGCCACGTCGACCCGGATCTGCTCGAGAAGTGCGACGACGGCAACACCCTCGCCGGCGACGGCTGCTCCGGAACCTGCAAGCTCATCGAGCCGAACTACGTCTGCCCGCCCGAGGGTGGAGCGTGCACCACCACGGTCGTCTGTGGCAACGGTGTCCGGGATCCGGGCGAGAGCTGCGACGACGGCAACACGAACGCGGGCGACGGCTGCGTCGCCAACTGTCGCGCCGTGGAGCCCGGCTTCTTCTGCCCCACGGCCGGCGCGCCCTGCCAGCAGCTGCAGAGCTGCGGCGACGGCCACATCGGTGCCGGGGAGGCCTGCGACGACAGTAACCAGGTGCCCGGCGACGGCTGCAACGAGGGGTGCCAGGTCGAGGAGGGCTGGCGCTGCTCGGCCCAGACCGGCTGCCAGCGCGTCGCCAAGTGCGGCGATGGAGTGGTCGCCGACGCGGAGGGCTGCGACGACGGCAACGAGGCCCCACTCGACGGCTGCTCGGCGCAATGCCGGGTCGAGGGGAGCTGGTGGGACTGCAGCGTCGCGGGGAGCCTCTGCGTCGACAACTCGCGCTGCGGCAACGGGCTGCTGGAGAAGGAGGAGGTCTGCGACGACGGGGACACGGACGCGGGGGATGGCTGCTCGAGCAGTTGTACGGTCGAGGACGGCTGGCAATGCCGGGTGCCGGGGCGTGACTGCGTCCCCTTCTGCGGCGACGGGGCCATCGTGGCCGGCAAGGAGGGCTGCGACGACGGCAACGCGACCAGCGGGGACGGCTGCTCGAGCACCTGCATCGAAGAGCCGGGCTGGGACTGCGGGACCGCGGTCCCGAGCGTGTGCACCCAGAGCGTCTGTGGCAACGGGATCGTCGAGGCCGGCGAGTCCTGCGACAAGGCGGAAGACAACGGCCTGTTCTATGGCGACGCGCAGGGCTGCTCCAAGACCTGCACCCAGGAGCCGTCCTGCCGTACGGGGGCAGAAACCCACGCCTGCACCACGGCCTGCGGCGACGGCAACATCGACGCGGGGGAGGCCTGCGACGACGGCAACCAGGTGCCCGGCGACGGCTGCTCCGTGGCCTGCACGGTGGAGGCGGGCTTCACCTGCACCGACTCCGAGCAGCCCGACACGGAGCCCTGCACGACCGGGGGCGGCGACTGCCTGATCCTGCCGGTGATCTTCCGCGACTTCGACGGCCAGAACGTCAGCGGCGGGCACCCCGACTTCTTCTTCCTCGGCAAGACGGGGATCGACGGCGAAAAGACCCTCTGCGTCCCCAACGCCTCGGGCACCAAGGCCACGCGCAGCACTGAAGGCGAATGCCCGCCGAACGACCAGGCCGGCGCCTGCGAGGGCCTGGTCGCCCCCACGCTCGACGAGGAGGGCAAGCCGGTGCTGGCCAAAGACTCCTGCCCCTGCGTCTTCACGGACTGGGACATGACGGGCCTGCTCGGCACCTGCCCCGGCGGCGACGCGGAGTGCACCCCCGCGGCGGGCAGCAGCGCCCTGGACTGCTGGACCGAGGGCAGCCCCAGCCACCGCCTGATGATCGACACGACGGTGAAGGTCATCGAGAGCGCCACGACCTTCCGACAGTGGTACCGCGACACGCCTGGCGTCAACGAGTCGGTGCGCGCCACGCTTGAGCTCGCCGCCGCGGGGGGCGACCTCTTCCAGTACGCCAGCAGCGATGGGCAGACGGTGGAGGACGACATCCACGACGCCTGCGCCACGGGCGGCGGCACCGAGGGCACGCTCTCGAGCGGCTTCTTCCCCCTCGACGACGGCGGGACCAAGCTCTGCAACATCTGGCCCTACTGGACCTTCGAGTCCGGCGATGACTGCTGCGCCGGCCCGGACTGCCCGATCGCGTCCCAGTGGGATCCGACCATCGAGTACGGGAACTGCACGGCAGGCGGGGACGGCGGACCAGTGCCGCCCGACGGCCAGGGCGAGCTCACGGGAATGGAGCGAAACTTCTACTTCACCACCGAGGCGCGCTACCTCTTCCGCTACGACGCGGCCGCCCCGCCGACCCTCGCCTTCTACGGCGACGACGACGTGTGGGTGTTCGTCAACGGGCAGCTCGCCCTCGACCTCGGCGCCCCACACGAGCGCCTCGAGGGCAACGTGCGGGTCAACCAGGACTTCGGCCTCGAAGACGGCAGGATCTACGAGATCGTGGTGTTCCACGCCGACCGCCACCCCCGCGAGTCGAACTACCAGCTCACGCTCTCCGGGTTCAGCACGGTCCGCTCCGTCTGCACGCCCCGCTGCGGCGACGGCCAGGTGACGGCCGGCGAGGAGTGCGACCTCGGCGACGGGATGAACGACGATGCGACCTACAACGGTTGCACCACGGAGTGCAAGTTCGGCCCGTTCTGCGGCGACGGCTTCGTGAACGGCGCCGAGGCCTGCGACGACGGGCGCAACATCACCGTGGGCTACAATATCGGTGGCTGCGCGCCCGGTTGCGTCTTCCCACCGAGCTGCGGCAACGCCCAGCTCGAACCCGGCGAGGAGTGCGACGATGGCGCTGCGAACGTGGACGGCGCCTACGGCGGCTGTTCAACGAGCTGCCTGCTCAACCCTTACTGTGGGGACGGCATCCAGAACGGCGAAGAGCAGTGCGACGACGGCGTTAACGTGGGCGGCTACGGCTACTGCGACGTCGGCTGCGTGCTAGGCCCCCGCTGCGGCGACGGCGTCATCCAAACCGAGGAGGGCGGAGAAACCTGCGACGAGGGTGAGCTCAATGGCCAGCCGGGCAGCTCCTGCACGGAGAACTGTGGCGTGCCGGGCTACTGCGGCGACTCGATCATCCAGGCCGAGCTGGGCGAGGAGTGCGATCTCGGCGCCAACACGGGCGAGTACGGCGGCTGCGCGCCGGACTGCCTGCTCGGTCCCTACTGCGGCGACGGCGTCGTCCAGGCCGAGGGCAACGAAGCCTGCGACTTCGGCGAGCTCAACTCGCCCCTGGACGCAGCGGAGTACGGCGGCTGCCTGACGAGCTGTCAGCTCGGACCGCACTGCGGTGACGGCGTCGTCCAGGATGGGCACGAGCAGTGCGACGACGGCGCCAACGAGGATCAGGACGGCTGCAGCGCGACCTGCCTGATCGAGATCGCAGTGCCTCGGTAGGACCGCACCGAGCGGAACCCCGCCGGCGCGATGGGGCGGGCGTCCCAGACGCCCGCCCTGGCGAGCCGACGGACGGCGTGCGAGAAACCGCCCATGATCGTGGTCGTCATGGGCGTCGCGGGAGCGGGCAAGACCACCGTCGGGCAGGCGGTGGCCGCCGCGCTCGAGATCCCGTTCCTCGACGCCGACGCCTTCCACCCGCCGGCCAACGTGGCCAAGATGGCGGCGGGGACCCCGCTCGACGACGCAGACCGCGCGCCCTGGCTCGGCGCGCTCGCCGCGGCGCTGGCGGCCGCGGAGCCAGCGACCGGAGCCGTGCTCGCCTGCTCCGCGCTCAAGGAGCGCTACCGCAAGGTCCTCGCCGCCGAGCTCCGGCGGCCCCCGCGGTGGGTCTACCTCGCTGCCCCCCGCGAGGCCCTCGCCGCGCGCCTCACCGGGCGGACGGGCCACTTCATGCCGGCGTCGCTCCTGGACAGCCAGCTCGACGCGCTGGAGCCACCGGGCGACGCCCTGCTCGTCGACGCGACCCGCCCCCCCGAGGCGATCTGTGCCGAGGTCGTCGCCGCTCTGCGAGCGGAGGCGTGACGGCTCGCTCAGCGGCGCCGGCCACCGAGGCGGCGCGCGACGACGCCGAGCCCGAGGAGCAGCCACGCGGCGCTCCCACCGGTGCCACCGCGCCGCGCCGCGCGACAGCCGCAGCCGACGTCGCCCTCCGGCGCCGCTAGCGAGGCGGCCCCGTCGCCGCCGGTGCCGGAGAACCCTGGCGCCGCGCCCGTCGCCCCCACGATGAGCTCGCCGCCCGTGCCTTCGATGGAGCCACCGCCGCCGACCCCCTCGCCGCCCTCGCAAATGCCATTGTTGGGGTTGCAGGTCTGGCCCTCGGGACAGTCGACGCCAGCGCAGAGTTCGACGCAGGCGCCCGCTTTGCACACCTGCCCGGCGGGACAGGAAACGCCAACGCACGCCCTATCGATGCACTTGCCGTCGGCGCCGCAGTCGAACCCTTCGGGGCAGGGCATGCAGTTGCAGTCGGCGATGCAGGAGCCCGCCTGGCAGACGAACCCGGCCGGACAGGAGATTCCCTGGCAGAGATCGACGCAGTTGCCGAACAGGCAGTCCTGTCCCGCGGGGCAGGACACGCCGTCGCAGCCGCCGATGCAGACCCCCTCCCGGCAATGCTGGCCCTCGCCACACTCGACGCCGAAGCAGGACTGCTCGATGCAGGCATTGGAGGTGTTATCGCAACTGTACCCGATGGGACAGACGAACTCCCCCGTCGAGCAGCGCGCGACGCACTGCCCCTCGAAGCAGATCGGCGCGACCTCGGGGCAGAGCCCGTCGCCGTTGTCGATCACGCCGTCGCAGTCGTTGTCGATGTTGTCGCACGACTCCGCCGTGGGCTCGAACTTCTGCACGCAGGCGCCCGGCGTGTCGTCGACGGTGCACTCAGTGATGCCGATGCTGCAGATCCCGAGCAGCCCGGTGGGACAGCGCTGCCCGCCGCCCTTGCACTGGATCCCCTGCACCCGATAGACGAAGTCGTTGAAATCGCCGTCGGCGACCCAGTTGTCGTCGCCGACGTCGACCGGCGGGTTGAAGGTGGTGGCGTTGCTCGGCAGATCCTCGAACGCGATGTAGAAGACGCCCGGCGAGCGCTTGGAGGCGAAGACGAGCGCGCTCACCCACGGCTGCCCCGAGCCCTGGTGGATCGTGTTCAGGCGCGGCTCGGAGTACTTCTGCTGGGTGCACACCGGCTGCTGAACGGACGGGATATTGCCGGCCGTTCCGGCCACCGGGCGGATGGTGAAGCCGATGTTCTTCGAGGGGCAATTCTGGAAGACGGGATGCGCCTGCACGTCCTCGAGCGGCGCCCCCTGCACCGCCGGCATCCCGATGATTGGCACGAAGGAGGCGTCGTCGTTCTTGTACTGCTCCCACTGTCCGGTGAGGGCGTCGTGGTAGTCGATGACGTCCGCCGAGGTGACCAGGGGCACGAAGGTCGTCGGATCGTCGACACAGTACCAGCCAAAATCCATCCGGCAGCCCCCCCCGCGGAGGATCATCTGCCCGGACAGCCCACAGAGCGGTGAGAACACCGAGGGGTGAACGCCGGCGTCGAGCTGGTAATGGATCTGCTCACCGAGTCGATCGAAGAGGGCCCCGAGGCCAAGCGTGCTGACGTTGAACTTCGCGGTGTCGAAGTAGTCCCCGGAAAGAGACTGATCGACGGGCACCGAGGTGAACTCACTCCCGTCGACGTAGAAGGGCGCGGGCTGGGGCACCTGGGCCGAGGCCGGATCCGTGCCGAGCATGGCAGCGGCGCCGACGGCGAGGAGCGAGGCGAAGCGAGGCGAAGCACGCAGGGAGGTCATTCGATGATTATAGCAAAGCGCTGCATCGGCTCGAATTCCACCGGGCTCACTGGACGAACGAGGACGCGCTGCGTCGATTCTTGACCCAACCCGGTCGGAAAACGACGCCGCCGACCGCGCGACTGCGCCAGCGAACCGGTGACGAAACCGCATTTCAGTGGCAGCGGCACCCTGGCCCACATCGGCGCCCTCCACGGGGCGTCCCAGACTGAACGTCTGGCCTCCTTCCGACGCGTGAGCGCGACGCGTCACGGTGCCACGGGCGAACGCCCGGCGACGATGAGATCCCACCAGCCGAAGGCGAGCGCGATGGCGTGGTCGAGCTGCCAGGTGCCGCTATCGATGGGATCGCCGGAGCGGCGTGGCCGTGGGGCGAGCGTCTCGTCCGGAAGGCAGTACGCGGCCCGCTCGGAGCTCTGGAGCAGGTGCAGGACCCCCTCGGAGAACCCCACTCCCGCGTAGATGATCGCGCCCGAAAAGGGCAGCGCGGCGAGGTCCTGGAGCGCGTAGGGGATCTTCTCGTCCACCGTCCCCGAAGAGTCCTGGTACTTGCACTCGAGCGCGAAGGCGCGCGACGTGGCCCGCTCCACCACCAGCAGGTCGAGGCGGCGCTGCTTGCCGATGATCGACGTCCCGACCGGGATCTCCTCGAACACCTCGACGCGCCGCGCGCCGTAGTTGCGCGCGACGTAACGGCCGATCCGGCGCCGGTACTCGGTCCCGGTCATGGCCGCGAACCCCCACCTTCGCCGGGCGTTGCCGTCGACCGGGCGGCACCCGCGGCGCCCCGGCAGACCGACGCAAGCAGGGCACGGTCGTGCCGGGCGCCGGCCTCGCCGAGGCGGCGCGCCGCGACGGCGACCGCTTCGGCGCAGAGGTCGTTGCCTAGAAAACGCCGACCGAGGCGGGTCGCAGCCACGCCAGTCGATCCGGAGCCCGCGAAGGGATCGACCACCAGCTCGCCCGGCGAGCTGCTCTGCCGGATCAGCACCTCGGCCACGGCCGCGGGCTTCTCCGCGGGGTAGCCACCGTGAACCCGCGGCGCGGCGATCACGTCGGCGATAGCGAGATCGGCCAGGCGGCGCCGCCCCTTCTCGAAGAAGAGCACGAGCTCGTAGCGCGCGCGGTAATGGTAGCCCATGCCGATGGCACACTTGTCCCACACCAGGGGCTTCCAGAAGCGGAAACCCGCCGCCTCCGCGGCGGGCTTGGCGACGAACATCGTCGTCTGATCGCAGAAGAGGTAGAGGTGCCCGTTCCGGGCGAGCACGCGGTGCGCCTGGCGGAACAGATCCGGGAAGCGAGCGTTGGGAAAGATCTGGAACCAGTCGTTGCTGGACGCCTTGCTGTGCTTGAGCCGCGTGGTGGTGCCGACGGCCCGGTGCTTCTCGAGCGACTCGTAGGCGGGATCGGTGACCAGGAGATCCACGCAGCCATCGCCGAGGCCCGCGAGCCACTCGACCGCGTCACCGCGGGACAGCGCGAAGGCCCCCCCGCCCGTGATGTTCTCCCTGACCTCGCCACCAGACCGGGCCCCGCCGCGCGCGGCGGGCGGGCACCCCGAGGACGGTGACGAGGCGTCCATGGTGCGCACGGATCCCTCTATCACCGCCACCGCGTGACGTCTGCCCCCGGGCGCCCGCGCGCCTGACATTTTTCGTCAGATCGGCGACCGCGTCACGGCGTCGCGCCCACCGGGGACGGCTCGCTCACGCGGCAGTATCGCTCTCCCCGGGTCAGCGGTCGCCCGTAGGGGATCCGCGCGTTCTGGGGCGCGATGTAGACGGCGCCGCCCGGGCCCGGCCGCGGGATGATGGCCCCGGTGGTCATCGGCCGGCCATCGCGCGACTGCTCCACGACCACGACCACGTCAGCCCCCTCCTGCCGGAAGCCCCAGTAGCTGGCGCCGAGGGAGTCCTCCGCGGCGGCCGGACAGGGCAGTCCAGCGGAGGTCACCGCGACGACGAGCTGGTCCGAGCCGGTCCGGGGCGCCCCAGACTGCCAGAAGAACTGGGGATCGTTCGCTTTTCCGAGGTGCACCGCCAGGCATTCGCAGACGGCGGGTGGGTTCTCGGTGGCGAGCTGCAGGTCCGGTCGGGCGCCGACGAGAGCAGCATCCGCGCCCGCGGACGCGGGCCCGCCGGCGAGCAGCCCGGACTGCTCCACCAGCGGGTCCTCGGCGATCGGCCGGTCGTGCATCGGCACCTCCTCCTTCGCCCCCTTGTTGGCCGAGGACTTGCACCCCCCGACGACGATCAGGACCCCTACCAGGAAGAGATACGCGGAGCGGCTCACGCGGGAAGGGTCGCACCGCGTCCGGGCGGAAGGCAACTGTTCTGCGGGCAGCCACGCCCGACGAAACCCGGGACCTTGCGCCCCGGACCCGGGTACGCTCGTCCCCCGTGGACCTCCACGCCCTGCGCGAGCAACTGGCGCGCGCGCCCGCAACCAGGCCCGTCGGGCGCGTGCTCGGTCTCACCGGGCTATCGGTTCGCCTCGCGCTGCCCGGCGCCCGCGTCGGGGACGTCGTGGTGATTCGGCGACTGCGCGGGCCGCTGCTCGCGGAGATCGTCGGCTTTACGCCCGAGGGCACCGTCGCCATTCCGCTCGACGACACCAACGGGATCGGTCCGGAGGATCCCGTCGAGGGGACCGGGGGCCCCTTGCGGGTCGGCGCGGGTCAGGCGCTGCTGGGGCGGGTGCTCGACGGGCTGGGCCGCCCGATCGACGGGGCGCCGCTCCCCGACGGGCTGACGCCGGTGGTCGTTGACCGCGCGCCACCGCCCCCACTCGGACGGCGGCCAATCGGCGAACCCCTCGCGACCGGGGTGCGCGCCATCGACGGGCTGCTCACCGTGGGGGTGGGGCAGCGAATCGGCCTGTTCGCGGGCTCGGGCGTCGGCAAGAGCACGCTGCTCGGCGCCATCGCCCGCGGCGCCACGGCGGACGTGGTGGTGGTCGCGCTGGTCGGCGAGCGCGGCCGCGAGGTCGCGGAGTTCCTCGACCGCGCCCTCGGCGAGGCGGGGCGACGCCGCGCCGTCGTGGTGGCGTCGACGAGCGACGCCCCTGCGCTCGAGCGCCTGCGCGCGGCGCAGGTGGCTACCGCGCACGCCGAGCACTTCCGCGACCAGGGGGCGAGCGTGCTCCTGCTGGTCGACTCGGTGACGCGGGTCGCGCGGGCGCAGCGCGAAGTCGGGCTCGCCGCCGGAGAGCCCCCCGCGCGCCGCGGCTACCCGCCCAGCGTGTTCGCCCTGCTGCCGCGGCTGCTGGAGCGCAGCGGACAGGGCGAGCGCGGCAGCATCACGGCCATCTACACGGTGCTGGTCGAGGGCGGCGATCTCGACGAGCCGATCGCAGACGAGGTCCGCGGCATCCTCGACGGGCATGTCGTGCTCGCCCGCGAGATCGCCGCGCGCGGCCGCTTCCCGGCCATCGACGTCCCGGGCTCGATCTCCAGGGTGATGGACGCGGTCACCACGCCCGAGCACCGCCGGACCGCGGCAGCGGTGCGGGGCCTCATCGCCACCTTCGAGGAGAAGCGTGACCTGGTTTCCCTCGGGGCGTACCAAGCGGGGAGCGACGCGCGCCTCGATCGCGCCATCGCGGCGCAGGCCGACCTCGAGGGGTTCCTCGCTCAGGCGCCGGACGCGCCGACGCCGCTCGCGGAAACCGCAAGAGGGCTCGCGACGCTGGCCGAGCGCCACGCGGAGCGAGGTGGGTCCGCCCGCCGGAGCCCCGGGCCCCCCGGCGGGAGCGGCGGCCCGCTCACGCCGTCTTCGCCGCCTGCTCGCCCGAGCGGTTGAGCTCCTCTTCCAACTCCTCGATGAGCTTCCGCGCACGCTTGGTGAGCTTCTTGGGCACCGCAATGTCGACCACGACGTGCAGGTCACCGCGACCACGACGATCGAGGCGCGGGATACCTCGCCCGCGGACCGTCAGGACGGTGCCCGGCTGCGTGCCGGCCTTCACCGTGACCGTGACCGTCGTCTCATCGGGCAGCGTGAGCTCGAGTTCGCACCCGAGCGCTGCGTCCGCGAAGCTCACCCGCTCCCGGGCGATCAGGTCGTAGCCTTGACGCTCGAGGCCCTCGGCCGCCTCGACCTGCACGTCGACATAGAGATCGCCCGGCGGCGCCCCGGGGTCGCCCACCATTCCCTGACCGGGGACACGGAGCCGCTGGCCCGAGTCGATCCCAGCGGGGAACGTGACCAGCACGGTCCGGGTCTTCTCCACCTTGCCACCCCCGCGACAGGCGGCGCAGGGGTGCGTCACGCGCCGACCTCTGCCCCCACAGGTGGGACAGGTGGTCGTGAAGACCATGAACCCGCGCTGCGTGGTGACCTGCCCGGATCCGCGACAGCTCCCGCAGGTTTCCGGAGGGTGGCCGGGCTCCGCCCCGCTGCCGGAGCAGGCCTCGCACGGCGCCACGCCGTGCACGCTGATCTCCTGCTTGGTCCCGGTCATGGCGTCCGCCAGGGTGATTGTGGCGTCCGCGCGAACGTCCTGTCCGGGCTGGGGACCGCGCCGCCGCGACGAGCCGCCGAAGCCGCCGAAGCCGCCGAAGAAGTCGGAGAACATGTCCTGGAACTGGCTCAGGATGTCGCCGATGTCGGCGTTGCCGGCACCCATGCCATCCACCGCGGCGTGGCCGAAACGGTCGTAGTTCCTGCGCTTCTCCGCGTCGGACAGCACCTGGAAGGCCTCGTGCGCCTCCTTGAAGCGGGCCTCGGCCTCGGGATCCCCCTGGTTCCGATCCGGATGGTGCTTCAGCGCTGCCTGTCGCCAGGCCTTGCGGACCGCGTCCTCGTCCGCGTCACGGCCGACCCCGAGCACCTCGTAATAGTCGCGTTTCTGGCTCATCGGGGCGGTGAAGGGCAAATAGATCCGCGGGCCAAGCTAAGGCTTCGCCCTTCACTGTCAACGCCCGAGGCCCGGGTCGCTCGAGTCGCGCTCCGCTTGGGTCGGTGACGCCGAGGCGCGCAGCTGCTCGAGCAAGACCGCCTGCTCCCGGACGCGTGCCTCCGCGGTGGCAAGCGCCACCCGGAGCGCCTCGGCCGATGCGTCGGGCGCGACGCCCGTGGACAGGAGTGAACCGGCACGCTGAGCGGCCAGCGCCCATTCGGCGGCCTGGAGCTCGGCCACGAGCTCGGCGTTCCTCCGGCCCAGGTCGGCGACGTTGGCGCGGAGCGCATCGATCCCGTGACCAGCGCGGAGGCGGTCGAGCTCGGCCACGAGCTCGGCACCGGCGCGCGCCGCTTCACGCGCGGCTCGCTCGCGGGCTTGGAGCTCCCTCGCCCGATCGACGAGCTGCTCCTCGAGCGACGCCACGTCGCGGGCGGCCTGCTCCTCGATGGCAGCGAGCCCCGTGAGGCGACGCTGCTCCTCGGCGCGCGCCGCCGACAAGGCCTCGAGCTTGGCCTCGAGCGCCGCGACGCCGCCGCGCGCAGCCGCGAGCTCGGACTTGACCCGCGCGAGCTCGGCGACCGCGGTGGCGGGCATCGCTGGAGCGCTGGTCTGACGCCGTCGCTCCGCTGCCAGCTCGGCAACGAGCGCCGCGTGCTTCGCCTCGAGGGTCTCCTGCGTGGCTGCGAGGGGCGCCTGCTTGGCCTCGAGCGCCGCGTGCTTCGCCTCGAGCGCGGCGTGCTTCCCCTCGAGGGGCGCGTGCTTCGCCTCGAGCGCGGCGTGCTTCGCCTCGAGCGCCGCGTGCTTGGCCGCGAGGGGTGCGTACTTGGCCTCGAGCGCGGCGTGCTTGGCCGCGAGGGGTGCGTACTTGGCCGCGAGCGCCGCGTGCTCGCGAGCCGTTGCCGACGCCCGCTCCTCCGCGGCGTCGAACTCCGCCTGAACCGCGTCGGCGCGGGCGTCCGCGGTCGCCGCGCGATCCTCGAGCTGCTGCGCCCAGGCCGCGCTGCGCTGCAGCTCGGCCTCGAGCCGCGCCACGCGCTCGCCACGTTCCTGCGCCGAAGCCTCGTCGCCACGCCGCGCCAGAGCAGCCTCCACCTCGACGAGCCGCTCGCGGGACTGACGCTCGGCGGACCGCGCCGCCCGCAGCTGCCGCTCGAGCACCCCGGCGTCACCCGCCGCGAGCACCTCGCGGGTCGTGAGCTGGACGATCATGAGCGTCTCGAGCGGTGTCGCCTCGCGCGCCGCAACGGCGACGAACCACTCGGGCTCCTCGGCGCCTCCCGGCACGAAGCCGACGTCGAGGACTGGCTCGAGATCTCCCTCCGGCGCGAAGTCGCAGACCGCGTACCCCACGAACGGGGACTGCCCGAGCATCCTGACCTGCTCGAACACGCCGGTCACCAGATCGTAGAAGGCGTAGTAGTCGGGCGCCTGACTCGCCTCGGCGAGCGGCAGCAGGCGCGCAGGCGCGTCCGGGTTCCGGCAGGCCACCAGCGCCGTTCCCCGGGCGCCCAGGGCCCGCCGCACCTGGCGCAGCACGTGCGCGGGGTCGGGCACCGTCGCCAGGTCCTCGATGATGGCGACGTCGAACGCACCGTCGCGCACGGGCAACCCGCCCGGGCCGAGCGGGGCGAACGAGGCATGAGCGTCGGCGTTGTGCGCGGCCGCCTCGGCGACGCGGCCGGCATCCGCGTCGACCACGTGCACCAGCCGGGCGCCACGCTCCAGCAGGCGCTCGACCAGCGGCGTGGTCGCTTCGCCAACCACGAGCACGCGACCCGCCGCCAGGATCGGCTCGGCGTAGGCGGCGAGCGCGATGCTCCCGCGTAGGGGTTTTTCCTCGGGCATCGACGGCGCCGCAGCCTAGCCAAGACCGCCGCACGGCACCAGACCCGATCGGCGGGCCGGTATGCAACGCGAGCGGCGGCGGCCCCGCCGCCCTACGGTTGTCGGCAGGAACGGGGCACTGTGCAGGGCGAGCCGCAGTTGACCCCCATGGAATACGCCTCCACCTGGGCCGGGGATTCGCGCCCCAGGCCCTTGCGGGCCAGGCACAGGACGGCTGAGTCGTCCTCGGTGATGGAGCCGGCCGGATCGACGCAGAGCCCGTTGATACAGTGGCCGTACCGGGGCCCCCCCGGCTCCGGGGGGCAGTCCCGATCCGTCGCGCACTCGAGGGCGCGGCAGTCGCGCACGTCCTCCCGCGCCTCGCTGCCGGGCGCGACGCTGCAGACGACCGTGAGCAGCCCCTGCCGGTGGAGCAGCACGCCGGACCGCCCGCTCGGATCCCGCGGCCCCCCGGTCTGCTCGATCCGGCAGCCTGCCCGAGGGTCGCAGCGCGCCTCGAACCGCCGCCCCTCGGTGTCGTGCAGTGCGAAGACGGGCAGCGGTTCGCGACCGCACGCGCCGAGCGGCGCAGCGAGCACGATGGTCGCCAGCCAGGGGAGGAGCGCGCGCTGTCTGTCCATCGTCCAGGGCCTCCCGTCGAGGTCGGTGATCCGGGCTCCCTGGAGCGCGGACCACGACCCCTATGGTAGCCTCTAGCCCGTGTTCACCAAGACCCTTGTCGTGGACGGCATCACGCCAGTGGGCGCCTACGCGTCGCTGCGCGGGGCGGCCGGCGCGGGCGCCTTCCTCCTCGAGAGCGTCGTCGCCGGCGAGCGGTGGGGGCGCTACTCCATCCTGGGCTACCGGCCGAAGTCTCAGGTGGTGGTGCGACCAGGTGACGACGTCGACCCCTACGCGCAGCTCGCGCGCCTCGTCCCCACCGGAGGCGAGGCGGACCCGGACGTGGCGAGCCGCTTCGCGCGCGCCCACATCGGCCTGGTGGCGTACGACATCGTCCACTACGCCACCAAGGTCGATCCCTGGCCCGGCTTCGAAGATCCGGTAGCCCGCTTCGTGGGCGACGCCACGGTGATCGTGTTCGACAACCTCCGGCACACGGCGACCATTGCTGCCGCGGAGGCGGCCGAGGTCGAGCGGGCCGAGGCGGATCTGCAGAAGGTTCGCCCCCTGCCGGCGCTCCCGCCCCCGGATCCGACCGCGGTCCCAGAGGACGTCGAAGTCAGCATGTCCGACGAGGACTACGGCCGGGTGGTCGAGCGCGTGAAGGAGTACATCCTGGCCGGCGACGCCTTCCAGGTGGTGCCCGCGCGAACCTTCTCCACGCCGGTCGGTGAGGCCGATCCGTTCGACGTCTACCGGGCGCTCCGCGTGCTCTCGCCCGCGCCGTACATGTACCTGCTCGAGTTGCCCGCCGTCGCGGGGGCGCCGGCCATCGCGGTCGCGGGCGCGAGCCCGGAGACGCTGGTGCGCGTGGAGGGGCGGCAGGTCTTCCTTCGCCCCATCGCCGGGACGCGACGCCGCGGACGGACCCCCGACGAGGACGCAGCGCTCGCCGCCGAGATGCTCGCCGATCCGAAGGAGCGCGCGGAGCACGTGATGCTGATCGACCTGGCGCGGAACGACGCCGGGCGGGTCGCGGAGGCGGGGACGGTGACGGTGCCGATGTCGATGCAGGTCGAGCGCTTCAGCCACGTCATGCACCTCGTCAGCGAGGTGGAGGGACGCCTTCGTCCGGAGGCGAGCTCCTGGGACGTCGTGCGCGCGACCTTCCCGGCCGGGACGCTCTCAGGGGCGCCCAAGGTGCGCGCGATGCAGATCATCCGCGAGCTCGAGGCCCGTCCGCGCGGGGTCTACGGCGGGGGGGTCGGCTACGTCAGCCGGGGCACGGACCTGGATTTCGCGATCGCGATCCGCACCGTCGTGATGCAACACGGGCGCTTCGAGGTGACGGCGGGCGCCGGGATCGTGGCCGACAGCGTGCCCCACCTGGAGGCCAAGGAAACCCGAAACAAGGCGCGCGCAGCGCTGGCGGCCGTTCGCGCGGCGCGCGCAGCGCGCTGACGGGGGCGCGCCGTGCCGGAGCGGCTCGAGCACGGCGTGCGTGCTGGCGCCGAATGGGCGCTTCGGCCCGGCGCCGCCACCGCGCTGTTCGGGGCCTCGATCTTGCTGATCGTCACCAGCGTCGCGCTCGTGCCCGCGCTGGTCCGCCGTCTGCCTGTCGACTACTTCGTCGCGTCTCCGCCCCCGCGGCCCCGCACTGCTCGCGCCCTCCTGGGGCGGGCGGCGCGAAACCTCGTCGGAGTCAGCCTCGTCTTGCTCGGGGTCGCGATGCTGGTGCTCCCCGGACAGGGGATCCTCACCATCGTCGCCGGCCTCCTCTGGCTCGATTTCCCAGGGCGCCGGGCACTTCTCCGGCGTATCGTGGTTCTTACGCCATTGCGCCGCGCCATCGAGGCGCTGCGACGCAACGCCGGCGCCCCCCCGCTCGACCTGCCCCCCGACACTCCCCCTCCGCCATGATCGACGAGAACGCCTTCGGCCTGTGGCTCGGCTACCAGACCATCGAGAACGACGAGTACGCGGCCGAGCCCGCCGAGTTCGTCGCCCGGCTCGCGGCGTTCCACGCGGCGGCCGTCGCCTGGCTCGCGGCCGAGCGGCTGGGGGAGGGTGCCCAGGCCGTGGACCTGGGGCACGCGCTTTACGTCGAGATCGCGGCGGGCGACGAGGAGCGAGACCCGCTCGGGTGGCTTCGCGGCTGGCGCAGCGCCGTCGAGGCCGCGGGCTTCGCGACCACCGCGGTGCTAACGCACGGCGGGCGCTGGGTCGCCGACGAGGGGGACGGGACCGATCTGCCCGGCGTGGAGTGCGTCCGGGACCTGCTCGTCCACCGCCTCGCCCACTCGAGCGAGCCGCTGCGCCGGGCGCTCTACGCCGACACCGCCACCCAGCACGACCCCACGCGAGAGGGGTGGGGCCCCGGGCTCTACGTCGACGCCGAGGCGATCGAGGCGCGGGGCTTGCGGCTCAAGAACGAGCCGACCCCGCTCCACGTGGCCGGTGCGGTGTTCTACCGCCTCGGCGCCTGACACGGGGATCACGAGCCGCAGCATTCCGCGCCGTGGTGGAGCCGTCAGCGCCTCGGCGACGGCGGGGAAGTCCGATGTCCGACGCCTCAGAGCCAGCCGGCCTCGCGGTACCAGGCGGCGGTCAGGCGGATCCCCTCGCGGATCTCGATCTTGGGCTCCCAGCCGAGACCCCGCCGCGCCGGCTCACCGTCGCAGACCCACTCGCGGAACAGCTCGTTGCATTTCTCGCGGGTGAGCATCTGCGCCTGGTTGGTCACCTTCCCGAAGAGTTCGCTGCCGAACGCCACGGTGCGGACGAGCGCCTCCGGCAGGGGGATCCGGAGCCAAGCCCGCTTACCCATCGCCCGCTCGACGGCGTCGAACAGGTCCGCCATCGTGTGAACCGCTCCGTCATCGATGAAGTAGACGGAGCCGCTCGGCACGGCAGCGTCGATGGCTGCGATGCAAGCGGCCGCCGCGTCTGCCCCGTGCACGATGCTCAGGCGGTGCTCGGTCGAGCCGAAGTAGGGGAGGATGCGCGCGTTCACGGCCTTGAAGAAGGCCAGGATCTCGCGGTCCCGCGGGCCGTAGATGGCGGCCGGACGGAGCACCACCACTGGCAGTGCTTCCCGCTGCTCCAGCACCGCCCGCTCGGCCGCGCGCTTGCTCCGCGCATAGGCCGTCAGCGGGCGCGGCGGGACGTCCGCTGTCACCGGCCGCCCCAGCGTGTCGCTCGGCCCCCCCACGGTCTGGCTCGACACGAAGACGACGCGACGCAGCCCGGGGCCCGCGGCGGCGGCGGCGGCCAGCACGTTCTCCGTCCCGCCGACGTTCACCTGGTGGAACTCCTCCTCGCTCCGCGCCTTGACCAGCCCCGCACAGTGCACGATCGCCGTCACTCCCGCGGCGGCACGGACGATGGCGTCGCGGTCCGACATCGAGGCGTCGACCAGCTCGACACCCGGGAGGCTGCCGAGGAAGCTCGTGTCGCTCGTCTTGCGCACGAGCGCCCGCACCGGCCGCCCCGCCCGCGAGAGCTGCTCCGCGACGTGTGAACCAAGGAACCCTGACCCCCCCGTGAGTAGAACCGTCATGCTGCCTCTCTACACGCCCCTCAGAGCTCGCGCTCGTAGAGCCGGTAACGCTTGTAGATCTTGCCGCCCATGAACTTGATCGCGACGTTCACGGGGTGGTTGTCCTCGAGCGTGTACGACAGCTCGCCGGAACGGTATCCGCGGCGGAGCCCCGCGTGGTTCATGCGGACGTACATGAAAGTGCTCAGGCCGGCGAGCTGCTTGATGCCACGGAACTTGCGCCGGATCCCGAGGATGATGACCCGAGCCAGCTCCGGCCGGCCGAACTTGAGGCGCCAGAGGAGCTTGGGCAGGCCCAGCGGGAGGAGCTTGCCGTTGAGGTCCCGGATGTGCTCGTTGAGGTTGGGGAGCGCCAGCGCCACGCCCGCCGGTTCCCCGTCAATCTCGACAATCAGGGTGAGGGCGGGGTCGAGGATGAGCTTGACCTCCTTCGCCATCTTGGCGAGTTCCTCCTTGGTCATGGGCACGAAGCCCCAGTTGTCCGACCACCCGTCGTTGTGGATGTCGATCACCGTACGCACGTCGCGCTCGACGTGCTTCATGTCCACGGTGCGCGCCCGCACGGACGGCAGCGCGGCGATCTCGTCGTGCGCCTTCTGGGCGCGGCGGGGGACGTCGCCGACCGGGTACTTCCAGGCGTAGCAGTCCTTCAGCTTGGCGAGCCCCGCCCGCTCGATGAGCTCGCCCTGATACGGGCGATGGTGCGGCATCATGACGACGGGCGGAGTGTCGAACCCCTCGACGAGGCAGCCGACCTCGCCGTTCATGCTGAGCATCAGGGGCCCGCGCATCCGCTTCATCCCGCGCGCGGCCAGCCACTCGGCGGCCGCGTCCAGCAGGGCCTTCGCGACCGCCTCGTCGTCGATCGTGTCGAGGTAGCCGAAGAACCCCGCACCATCCCCGTAGCGCTCGAGGTGCAGCCGGTCGATCTGCGCCGTGCAGCGCCCCACGCACCAGCCGTTCCGGTAGGCCGTGAAGACCGTCCCCTCACCGTGCAGGAAGAAGGGGTTCTTCGGGCTGAGGGTGCCCCCGACGTCCATGTCGAGCGGGCGGACGTAGGCCGGGTCGTCGCGGTACACGTAGTCGACCACGTCCAAGAAGTCGCGCAGCCCGCCCCCCAGGGGGATCTCTCGGATCTCGACGGCCATGAGGCGTAGGACGTTAATTCCCTGCAGCCGCCTGTCAATCCGCGGGTCTGCCGCCGCCGGCCCCGCCCGAATCGGCCCCAACGTAGAGCCGCCGGACGAGCGCGAGCGCGGCGAGCGCGACCGGCGCCGCGACCTCGGTCCTGAGCACCCAAGGACCGAGGCTGACCGGCTCGAAGCCGTGGTCCACGAGGGCGGCGACCTCGCCATCGATCCAGCCCCCGTCGGGGCCGAGCGCGAGGATCGTCGGCTCGACACCGCCCCGCACGACGGCCTCGAGCAGACGCTCCGCCCGCGGGTGCGCCACGAGCCGGCACTTCGGGGCGCGGTCGGCCAGCTCCGCGAGCAGGTCGTTGAAGCGCCGAAGCACGCGGACCTCGGGCACCCAGGTGCTGCCGCCCTGCTCGCAGCCGAGCCACACCGCCTCGGCGAGCGCCGCGGGCGCCAAGCGGGGCGAGGCGAAATAGCTCTTGTCCACCCGCCACGCGTTGACCAAATCGATCCGCTCGACTCCGATGGAGGCGACGGCGCCGAGCAGGCGAGTGAGCGCCTTGGGACGCGGCAGGGCGACCACCAACTCGACCCCAGGAGGCGCCGAAACGGCGCTGGCCGTGGTCACCGCCAGGGTCACCTCCTCGGCGCGGCACGCCACGACCTCACCGTGCCCGACGGCGCCGTGCACGACTCCCACGCGCACCCTCGAGCCGACCTGCACACCGAGCACGCCGACGAGGTGCGTCGCGCGGCGCCCGTGAAGCGTGGCGCGACCGTCCGGGCCGATCTCGTCCGGCGCCAGTAGCACCAGGTTCACGCCCGACGCCCGCGCCCCCTCGCCGCGGCGCGCGACGTCACGAGATCACGCCGTACTTCTTGCCCACCTTCTCGAGGGCCTCGAGCCCCCGATCGAGGTGCGTCCGTTCGTGGGTCGCCATGTAGCTCGTCCGCAACATGGCGTTCTTGGGCGGCACCCCGGGGGAGATGAACGGGTTGGTGTAGATGCCGTAATCCTCGAGCAGCTCCCGCCAGACGCGGAGGGTGCGCAGATCCTGGCGAATGTAGAGGGGGATGACGGCCGTCTCGGTCTTGCCCAGCTCGAAGCCGAGGCGCCGCAGCTCGTCCCGCATGTAGGTGAAGTTCTCGCGCAGTTTGTCGATGCGCCAGGGCTCCTCCTGCATCACCGCGAAGGCCTCCATGGCGGCAGCGACGCTGGGCGGCGCCGCGCTCGCTGCGAACAGGTAGCTGGGGGCGAAATGCCGGATGTAGTCGAGCACCTTGCGATCCCCGACCAGCCAGCCGCCGATGCTCGCCATCGACTTGGAGAAGGTCCCGCCGATGAGATCGACCTGATCCACGAGGCCGAAATGGGCCGCGGAGCCCTTGCCCCCCGGTCCGATCACTCCGAGGGCATGCGCGTCATCGACGAAGAGCCGTGCCGAGTGCTTCTTGACGATGGGCACGATCTCGTCGAGCCTGGCGATCTCCCCTTCGGCGCTGAACACACCGTCGGTAACCACCAGCGCGCCCTCCCCGGCGTCGAGCTTGGTCAACGCCTTGTCGAGCGACTCGGGGTCCGAGTGGCGATACCGGACCATGCGCGCCCCGGCCGACTGTCCCAGGCGGACGCCGTCGTAGAGCGAGGCATGGACGTTGCGGTCGATGACCGCGACGCTCTGCTTGTTGCTCAACACCGCCGACAGCGTCGCGATGTTCACCTGATAGCCGGTGGTGAAAACCAGCGCCGCCTCCTTGCCGAAGAAGTCGGCCAGCCTCTGCTCGAATTCCTCGTGGAGCTTCATGGACCCGTTGACCAGGCGCGACCCGGTCATGCTGGTCCCGAAGCGGTCGATGGCGGCCTTGGCGGCGTCACGCACCCGCGGGTGGGTGGTGAGCCCCAGGTAGTTGTTGGACCCGAACATCACGACGCGCTTGCCCTCGATCATGGCCTCGGGGCCGTCGTTGTAATCGAGGGGCCGGAAGTAGGGGTAGACGCCCATCTTCCGCGCGTTGTCGGCGGTGGTGAACTTGTAGCACTTCTCCAGCACGTCCTTCCCGCCGAGGCTCGCGAGGGTGTTCCGGTCACGCTCGAAGTCGTCGACCTCTCCCGACACGTCCTCGCGGGCCGCCCCGTTCACCGGGCGAGGTGCCGTGCTCGAGGACTGCGGGCGCCCCTCACCGGGTTGGGCGTCGAGCGCTGGATCGATGTTGGGCAGGGCGTGCCCATTGACGAGAACCGTCCACGCCGCGCGAACCCGCGCCGGCGCGTCCAGCACCCCCTCCGCCAGCTTCATCACGCGGTCGTCGGTGGTCAGCCGCATGACGGACGGCGGCACCAACTGTCGCCCTCGATCGATCAGGGTTCCCTCCGTGATCGCTTGTCGTCCTCGGTCGACGATCTTTCTAAGACGCATCATTCGCACTCCTCGTGCGCCCTCCGCACTGCGGCTGCGGTGGCTGACACGGTCTGGGGTCGCGCAGCTCGATGAACCGCCCTCCTTGGTAGCGGGGTCGGCGCTGCAGCGGCCGGACGGAAGCTACGCCACGGTCCCGGGCCAGTCAATCAGCGGCCCGGCGTCGGGCCACCAGGCGAGCGGCGTGACCCCGAGCTCGACGTGCTCGAGGTACAGGCCCGCGGCCGGCGCGGTCATCCCGAGATCGCTCCGTCGCCCGCTGGCCAGCGCTCGCGCGAAGGCCCCAGCGGCCAGCTGACCGCGCCCCACATCCAGCAGCGTACCCACGATGATGCGCACCATGTTGTGCAGGAAGCCGTCGCCCTCTACCACGACCTCCAGGAGACGCGGATCGCCACCACCATTTCGCACCTCGGTGCGTCGGATCGTCCGCACCGTGTGGCCGCGATCGTCCGCCGACGAGCGGAAGGCGCAGAAGTCGTGGGTCCCGACGAGGGATGCCGCCTCGGCTGCGATCAGGTCGTGGTTCAACCTGTAGCCGACCCGCCAAGCGCGGCCCTCCCAGTGCGGATCTCTTACCGAGGAACGGAGCAGCAGATAGCGATAGCGCTTCCCTCGGGCGGCGCGGCGCGGGTCGAAGCCGAGTCCGACAGCGGCGGCGCGCAGCACAGCGACGGTGGCGGGCAGGCCGTCGTTGATGGCATGAACCCAGCCGCGCGCAGAGATCGCTCGCTCGGTGTCGAACGCCACCAGCTGACCCCGCGCGTGCACGCCGGCGTCAGTGCGACTAGCCCCACGGACCCGCGTCGCGGCCGGGTCGACGACCGCGATGGCACGGTCGAGCGCCCCCGCCACCGTGGCCACGGCGCGTTGCGGGGCCCACCCGGAGAAGGCGACTCCGTCGTACGCGACGGCGAGCAGCACCCCGCGGGTGGTGGTCGTGGCAGCGTCCTCGAGCTCGAGTCAGTCAGCGCCGGCGTCGGCGTGCGGCGCCACGGGCGCGGTGATGCACCCCTGCTCGACGAGCCGGCGCTCGAGGGCGGGGTCGAGCCCGCCGTCGCGCACGTCGTAGAGCGGGAGCTTCGCGCATTCGGCCTGGCCCCGCTCGTCGCCGCAGCCGGTGAGCGCGAGCGCCGCGAGCACGCCGACGAACAGGACAGAGAGGGTCCGGGTCATGGCTTCGGAGCGAAGTTCATCGGAACCGAGACGTCGACGCAACCCCCCTCGGGCGCCGGGAAGCGGCCGGCGCGAAACAGGTTGGTCACGCAGGCCGAAACGGCGGGCTCCCCGAGGTCGTCGCCCGTCACCGCCGCGCTGCACACCTGACCACCTGATCCGACGCGGACGGAAACGGCGATGGTCCCCCGAAGACCGGGCCGGTCGCGAAGCGCGCTCCGGTAGCAGCTCTGCACCAGACCCGCTTTCGCCTGCAGGGCTGCCCGGAGCCCGGGCCCCGCCGCGCCGGCACAGCGCTCCCCGAAGCAGCCCGCGGCGCCCCGCGACACGGGCCCCGGGTGGGCGCCCGCGGCGGGCCTGGTCCCGGAAGGGGGCGGCGGCAGCCGAGCGAGGTCCGGCGCGGCCGAGGCTCGAGCGGCCCGGTCCGGACGCGGGTGCGAGGCGGGCGGGGAGAACCACAGGAGAACGAGGGGTACCGCCGACAACCCGAGCACGACCAGAACCGGGACGGGGCGCCCACGGGGCGGGAACCGCGGCGACGGGGACGGCGAGGAGTCGATCATCGGAACGCGCCCGCGGATGGGGCGGTCCGATGATAGCGCGCACGCCAGCCCCGCACGGAAGTGCCCTCAGCTCGTGGGCGCGGCGGCGCCGGTAGGAGCGGGATGGAACAGCGACAGGGTCGTGTCGCCGTAGACCCGTCGATCGAACGGCGCCGTCCCGAGCGGCGCCAGGGCCTCCAGCGGCGCGCGCGTCGGGTGCTCGATCACGACGACGCCGTGGGGCGCGACGACGGGAGCGGCGACCACGCGCACCGTTGCCGCGCATGCCGCCTCCAGCCGGGACCACGGAGGATCGGCGAAGACCAGGTCGAAGGGTGGCGCCGAGAGCAGCAGCGCTCGCGCCCGTTCCACGCGGACCGCGAGCACGGTGGCCTCGTCGCCGAGGCCGAGGCGAGCAAGGTTCTGCTCGAGCGCCGCGCGAGCGGGGCGAAACGCCTCGACGAAGGTCGCGTGTGCTGCGCCGCGCGACAGCGCCTCTATCCCGAGCGCGCCAGTGCCAGCGAACAGGTCGAGCGCGCGCAGCCCAGTGAGGTCGCCGAGCAGGGCGAACAGGGCCTCCCGCACTCGATCCGCCGTCGGACGGGTCCGGGCGCCGGCCGGCGCCCGCAGCGGGTGGCCGCGGAAGCGTCCAGCGATCACGCGCACGGGGGCACCGACGGGGCTCTTACCACGACGCCGCGGGGGCCGCGCCGCCCCCAGGACGGCTCAGAAGTGGACGGCGACCCCGACGTATCCCCCGCGGGGCCCCAGACGAACCTCCCCCGTCGTACGACCGGGTCGGCTGGCGACCCGCTCCCGGGGATGGGAGGTGGCGACGAGCGCGACGCCGACGCCGGCCAGGACGAGCCCCGAGGGGGTGAGCACGTACGCCAGGCGCCGCGTCAGGTCGTTGGCGTCGCACTTGTCGACGATGTCCGAGTCGCCCCGGTCGTCCGCGTACTCGCAGACGTCCTCTCCCACCGGCACGGTGCTCCGATACTCTGCGAATTCTTCGTCGTCTCGCTGGACCGCGGAGAGCCCGGTGAAGACGCCGCCAGCCACCGCCACCGCCGCGCCGACGCCGATCAAGCCGAAGCCGATGGCGCGCCTGGGCGACGGTTTGGCGCGTTCCTTCGAGGGCTCGTCCACCACCACCGGTTCCCCGTCGGAGAACAGGTCCAGCGTGATCTCCCCGCGGTCGCCGGGGGGAACCGTCGCCCGCCCGCGCGCCTCACGGTAGCCGGGGGCGCGCACAAGCACCTCGTGGTCGCCAGCCGGGAGCTCGATCTCGAGGCGCCCGCCGGAGAGGGTCCCGCGGGCCTGCCCGTCGATCAGCACCTCGCCACCACCGGAGCCGGCGACCACGGCGAGCGTGCCGCCAGCAACGCCGAGCAGTTCGCCGATCGCTCGCTCCGCGACCTTGTAGAGAGCGTCCTCGGCGGCGTCATTGAGGTTCGCCGAGTAGCGCAGCGTGGTGTGCGCCTTGTCCTTCCCCTCCTCCCAGAGGTGGAGCTCGACGGCGACCTCGCCGCCCAGTCGCGAGAGCACGCCCCAGATGAAGCGATCGCACTCGATCTCGGCCTCGATCCTCTGGAGGCAATCCGCGTCGGGAGGCTCCGCGCAGTCGAGCGCCGCGGTGAGCACCTCGAGCGAGTAGTCACCGGGCGCGAGCTTCCACGAGTCGGCCCGCGTCACCGCCCGCTCGAGGGCGATGGTGAGCGCCTTCGCGTTCTCGATCGCGTCGGGGCTGGCGATGTCGAGGATCTGGATCTCGAGCTTACCGCCGCGGGCGAGCGCCGGTGACGACGAGAGGACGACGACCAAGAGGAGCAGGAAGCGGGTGATCAGCGCACGCATCGGGCTCAGGATACAACGGAACTCGCGGTCGTTGGAGCCATGCCGAGGATCGCGGCGCCAACGCCCCGTCAGCCCGTCTCTATCTTGGTCCAGAGCTTCTGCCGCATGCGCTGCCGCGAGCGGTCACGGCGCGTGATCAGCCGGGCCGCGCTCCAGGCCGCGAGCAGTGCGCCCTCCTGCCCCAGTGCGGGCAGCACGGTCCTGCCAACGAGGTAGGTGCCGGGGATGGGCCCGCGGATCGGCTCCCCAGCGAGGTCGGCGAACCCCGGCGGCTCGGCCAGCCACATCCAGTCCATGGGTTCGGGGGTGGCGCCGGACTCGGGCACGTGAATCCGGTCGATTTCCGACCAGCGGGCACCGTTGGCTCGCCGCAGCGGCAACCCGTCGTGCGGCGAGTCGATGACCCGCACGTGCTCGTCCAGGAAGGGCAGGTGGACACGGAGCGTGGAAAGCACGGCGAGGCGCGCCTCCAGCAGCGAGAGCGGTCCGCGCACGGGCAGGACGGCCTCCGCCACCAGGAGCGTCTCGGCCTCCTGCCCGGTTTCGCGGGGCTGGTCGAATCGCTGCAGGTGCACGGCCGGAGCCCGCAAGTCGGGCGGTGTGGTTCGACGTGGGAGACAGAACGACTCGACACCGAGCGACTCGGGCAGCCCCCGCGTGGCGACGACCAGGCTCACCACGAAGCGCCCGGCCGTGGGCGTGAGCCGCGGCCAGTCGCGCCGCGCGCGCGGGGTGATCCCCTCCCCGTTCGCGAGATCGGCGACGCTCTCTCCCGACAAGTCGCTCACCACGACGCTGGTCCCAATCGGCTCGTCCTCGCCGTCCTCGAGGATGCCCGCCACGGCGCCCCGCCGCACGATCAAGCGCACGGCCCGGCGCGACAGGCACGCCTCGCCGCCGTACGCCTCGAGACGTTCGACCAAGAACCTGGTGAGCTCCTCCTCTCCCTCCGTCAGCGCCTGCACCCCGCGCGTCCACGCGCCGTGGAGGCGCGCAAGCGCGAAGGGCGGGAGCTGGCCGGGCGGCACCCCGAGGTCGGCCGCAAACCCCGCCGGGCTCAGCACGACGTCCCGGAAGGGATGCCCCGGCGGGAACTTGCCGAGCAGGTCCTGCTGCTGGTCGTGCCCGAGGAGTGGAAGACCCGCGGCGACGCGACGCGCCTCCAGCGTCTCCCAGAAGGACCCCGGCGGCCACACCACATCGCGCTCGAACGCGGCGTCCGCGGCGCCGTTGACGTGAGCGATGGTCGAGTAGAGCTCGTCCACGAGCTGGCGCACCTCGGGGAACTCGCGGTCAATCTCGCGAGAGAAGAGCTCGACGTCCGGCGCCACCTCCATTCCGCGCCCCTCCCACAGCACGGTGAACATCGGATCGAGTGCGACGGTGCGGCGCCGGAACCGCGGCGTCTGGGCGAGCTCCTGCAGCACTCGCCGCCAGATCGGGGTCGCCCCAGCGAGCAGCGTGAAGCAGCGGCGTCGCAGGCGAAAGCGTTCGAAAGCGTAGCTCGGCGGTCGCTGCCCCTGCCCGAGCAGCAGCACGCGGAGGTTGCGACGCGCGAGCAGGACCGCCGCGGACAGGGCGCCGATCGTGCGCCCAAGAACGATGGCGTCGAAGTGGCGCGTGCTCACGAATCCCCGCTCAGCCGCGCGTCACCCGGGCGCGCTGACCCTCTCCCGGCGAGGCGATCTGGACGCGACCGGCCGCGACGTCGCGGAGCGTATCGACCAGGAGCCGATGCTCCTCGACCAGGATACGGGCGGCGAGCGACGCCTCATCGTCGCCCTCGAGCACGGGGACGGCGCGCTGCGCGATGATGGGCCCGGTGTCGACGCCCTGGTCAACGACGTGGACGGTGCAACCCGTCACCTTGACGCCGTAGGCGAGCGCCTGCGCCTGGGCGTGCGTGCCGGGAAAGCTCGGCAGCAGCGCCGGGTGGATGTTGAGGACGCGCCGCGGGAAGGCGGCGAGGAAGGCCGGGGTGAGCACCCGCATGAACCCCGCCAGCACCACCCACTCGACGCCCGCCTCCCGGAGCGCCGTCACGAGCGCTGCTTCGAAGCCCTCGCGGGTCGAGAAATCACGGTGCGAGACGACACGGGTGGGGACGCCCGCGGCCGCGGCGCGCTCGAGGGCGAGGGCGTCGGAGCGGTTCGAAACCACGAGGCGGACGTCGACGGGGAGCGCCTCCCCCGCGACCGCGTCCAGGATGGCCTGGAGGTTCGATCCGCGACCGGAGACGAGCACGCCGATGGGCAGCGCTGGCATGGTGATCCGCCGATCAGGCCAGCTCGACGTCCGGCTCGGCCGCCGCCGACGCGACGACCTCGCCCGCGACCCAGGCCCGTTCGTGCGCGGCCGTCAGGGCCGCCACCGCCGCGTCGGCGCGGGTCGGCGAGACGACCGCCACCAGGCCGACCCCGAGGTTGAAGGTGCGCTGCAGCTCGGCCTCGGCGACCGGACCCCCCTTCGCGATGAGATCGAACACGGGCGGGCGCGCGGGGTCGAGCCGGAAACGGGCGCGGGTCCCCGGTGGGAGCACGCGCGGGAGGTTGCCCGGTATCCCGCCGCCGGTGACGTGGCAGAGCGCGTGGAGGTCGCCGCCGAGCGCGGCGGAGAGGCCGCCGACCGCCCGCGCGTAGATGCGCGTCGGCGTGAGCAGCACTTCGCCCAGTGTGGCGCCGAGCTCGGGGACGTGCGCGTCCAGCGCGAGCCCGAGCCGGCCGGTCAGGACATGCCTCGCGAGGGAGAACCCGTTGGAGTGAAGGCCAGAGGAGGCGACGGCGACCAGCGCATCGCCCACCGCCACGCGCGCCGGGCCGAGAAGCGCCCGGCGACCCACAACGCCCACGGCGAACCCCGCCAGGTCGTACTCGCCCTCCGGGTACATCCCGGGCAGCTCCGCGGTCTCCCCCCCGAGCAGCGCGCAGCCCGCCTGGCGGCACCCCTCGGCGATGCCGGAGATCACCGCCTCGGCGACGGCGAGATCGAGGCGACCACAGCCGAAGTAGTCGAGGAAGAACAGCGGCCGGGCGCCGCAGGTGACGACGTCGTTCACGCACATCGCCACCAGGTCGATGCCGACCGTGTCGTGCCGCCCGGTGGCGAAAGCCAGCTTGAGCTTGGTCCCCACACCGTCGGTGCCGCTGACCAGGAGCGGCTCTTCGACGTCCGCCGGCAGCGCGCAGAGCCCCGCGAAGCCCCCCACGTCCGCCACGACCTCGGGGATGCGCGTGCTCAGCGCCATGGGCTTGATGCGCTCCACGAGCGCATCGCCCGCGTCGATGTCGACACCAGCGTCTCGATACGTGACCGCCATCGGGGGCGACGCTAGCACCGGTTCACGGTCCCTGCCCCGGCGATCGCGCGGCGGGGCCCCGGGACCGAGGTCGGCATCACCCCCTCGCCGCAGGGCGGTCTGGCGACCGTGCGGGCGCGGCGAGCCCGCCCGCGTCGCTCACGCGTCGCGCACGGGCCGCAGGAGGCGGTAGAGCCCGAGCCCGTTGAACGCGGCGAAGCCGACCAGCAGGGCTACGACCCCGAGCGCCCAGCGCAGGCTCGCGGGGGACTCCCCGTCGACCAGGAGCCACGCGTCGGCGGACAGGCCCCCGCCCGAAGCCCGCGCCACCTCATGCGGCAGGCCAAGGTGTCGGAGGCCGAGGCGCGAGCGGGGGATCAGGCGCCCCACGAAGGACGTCGGGGGCACGAAGTACGGTCCCTCGTAGCCGGCGGGGATCCGAATCTCGACCCAGACGCGCTCGTGGCCCTCCACCGGTGCGAGCCGGTACGTGTCCTTCTCGAGGGGCCGTGCGTAACGGATCGCGCCGGTGGTCCCAAGCTCGGCGGCACCCCGAACCCAGGACCCCGCTGGCGCCCGGTCCAGATCCAGCGCGTTCAGCTCACCGACGTCGGTTGGCTGGCCGCTCTGTAGCGCGTAGGCCGCTTCGTGGCGCAGCGAAACCGCGAGCGCGAGCGCGGCCAGCCCCGTCAGCGCCATCGCTACGATGGTGACAGTGCGGCCCGGCCGGCGCGGCTGCGGCAACGCCTCGAGATCGGGGTCGGCGCCGTCGCCGGAGGGGCCGGGAAGAGGGGCCTCGTTCGCTTCTGGCTCGGGCATGCGGGGCTCGGGCGCGCCGGGCTCGGACGGGCGGGCGCTGGCTTGGGACACCGGGGCCATGTCCCGGGTTCCCGGGGGGCAGCCCGGGACGAGGCCGAGCTTACCCCGTTCTTCGCCGCCCGACAGCCGAGCCTCCGGGATTCGCTCCGGTCCGGTCCTGAGCTAGGCTGACCGCGTCGATCCGTTGAGCCGATGACTCAGCCGAAGCGCGTCGTCTGTCCGTCCTGCGGCTTCGTCAACGCCCTGCCGCTCCCGGGACACCACTGCGTCTCGTGCGGCGTGAGGATCGAGGCGCTCGGTCTAGCCAGGGGGCGCCACGACGAGAGCGAGCGCCGCGGTGACCAGGAGAGCTTCAATTTCCTGTGGTTCGGCGCGTCCCTGGCGGTGATGGGGGTGCTCACGGCGGCCATCGTGGTGGGCCTGCCGATGGTGGTGCCACTCTTCGATTTCGAGGGGTCGGCCGGAATGACGGTCGCCATCCCCGTCTGGTTCGCAGGGGGGCTGTTGGTGGGCCTGATCGCGCCCGGGGGTCGCTTCGTCGAGCCCGTCGCGGCAGCCTTCCTGGTCGCGCTCCCCACCGCGTTCTTCCTCTTCCAGGGGCAGACGGTGAAGACGATGCCGGCGTTCATGTACGTGCTCATGGCGGCGCTCGGCGTGCTCTTCGCGCTCATCGGGGCCTTCGTGGGGGAGCGGCTCCAGCTCGGACCGCCGCCGAGGCACCCTGACTGAGCGCCCCGGCCACCACGCGGGGCGCAGGGCGTCGGCGTTCCTCCCGCTGCTCGCCGTGACGGCGGCCTGCCACGCCGATCCGGCGCCGGCTCGTCGCGCCGAGGCGGGACGGATCGTGCGGGCCGTCGCCGAGCTCCGTGCGGCCCCCAACGAGGGGAAAGCCGCCATGCTCCCGGCCCTAGCAGAGGCGGCTTGCTCCACGCCTGACCTCTGCGAGCTTCGCGACGGTTGCCTCGCCGCCTACCGACAACACGTGGCAGCACTCGCCGAACAGGACGCGCTCGCTCGGTCGCTCGCCGCAGGGACGCCGGCGCCGGACGCCGCCGCACGCCTCGACGCCGTGGAGCGCGCGCTCACCGAGGCCCGCGACGGCGCCGTCGATTGCAGCCGACGCGAGCTCGTGGTCCGGACTCGCTACCGACCGTGAGCGGGGGGTGCTTCACCGGTGAAGATCAGGCGTCCGAACCGCGAGGCACGGTGGAAGTTACCTTGCCCGAGGATCGGCGACCAAGCGACCCCACCGCCACGCTCCATCGCGTACAGATTCACGCGCCACCGATCCCCCGGGGCGGGGGGGACCCGCTGGGCGCGGTCGAACGCCGCCCAGGGGAGGCGCGCCTCGATCACGTAGCCCTCGTCCTCGTCCCCGGGCTCGTCGAGGGTCCCGTGCACGGTGACCGCGCTCTCGACCCGGCTCGACCAGCCCTCGTGCCCAAAGGGCCCGTCCGGTCCGCCCCGCGGGGCGTTGTAGGCGTCGAAGCGAGAGTCGAAGACGAGGTTCTGCGGTCCGATCTGGATCTCGTAGTAGTCGCGACCGTCACCGTCACCGTCGGGATCGAGCATCACTTCGAGGGTGTCACGGGTCCACAGGTGCGGGTCAACCGCGCCCGCGGGGAACCCGCCCTCGACATCGCGGTCGGCGATGGTCGCCCCAACGTACAGGGCCTCGTCGTCCCAGAGCAGGAGCGCGGCGCCGCCGACGTCGACCCGGAGGCTCGGGCCGCCGGTGGCGACGTCGCGGAAGGACCCGGTGTCTGCGGCCGATCGCCAGGCGGGGTCGTCGAGCCGACCGTCGATGCGCGGCGCCTCGCCGGTCCCGATCCGGGGGACGCCGAGCTCCGGGACAGCGGCGGACGGAGAGCCCTTGCTCGCCGACACGGTCGCGGCGACCGGCGGGCGATCCTCCATGTCCGCACGCGGCCGACCGCGGCAGGCCGCAGCCAGCGAGGCTGCAACGACGACCGATGCCACGCCCGGCAGCGCGCGGCGGAGGGGCGAGCGACGCGCCGAGCCCTCTCGCTCGGCCCTCGCCGCCCGCGTCATTCGGGTCGCGGCCCCGGCCGTCGCGAGGGCGCCGGCCGTCGCGGACGAGCCCCCTCGACCGCGAGGCGAGCGAGGATCGCCTGGCCCGCTGCGCTCGGTCCGCCCAGCACCCGGAGGCGCATCTTCATCGTCGCGTCCTCGACGCCAGGCCTGGCCGGCTGCCCCTCGACGAGGGCGTCCTGCGCCACCTCGACGCCGCTCGCCGAGTGCTCACGCAGTGGGCGCTCGTAACCCCACGCGCGCTCGACGGCGACGGCGATCACGATCTCCTTCGCGTCGATCTCGGCGGGAACGGTGATCTCCTGTTCGTCGACGACCACCGCGCCGAGGGGCCAATGCCGCGGCAGGAACGTGGCCTCACCTATGGTCAAGCGGCTCACCACCGGCGCGATCGGGTCGAGCGGACGCCCCGATCCGTCGAGCAGCCGCGTGACCGGGGTCCAGTCAGCGGACCCCGCTGGCGCCACGAAGGGCTCGAGCCGCTGCCAGCACAGCGCGAGCCGGAGCTGCTGCCCCGCCCAGACGCGGTCGCGCGGCGTGAGCGTCAACCCGACGAGCCGGAGCTTCCCCTCGAAGCCGATCGAAAGCCGCTCCTGCACGTCGGTGGGGACGACGGACAACACGTGGTCGCGGAGCTGCTCGGGGACAGCAGCGGGCGCGGCGGGCGAGCCCGCGTCGCACCCGGCGGAGAGCAGCGCCATCGACGCCGCGCCGAGGACCGCCCGGACGAAGGGGCCGACGAGGGCCCTCACTTCCTCCCCTTCTTGCGCGCCGTGCGCTGGTTCTTGCGGGCGTTCTTGCGGGCGTTCTTCTCGGCGGGCGACAGGGGCCGCATCTTGGGCGCCTGCGGTCCGCCCGCCGCTCCCGGCAGGCCCATCCCCGGCATCCCCGGCAGGCCCATCCCCGGCATCCCCGGCA
>CAYZQO010000016.1:79605-87914 GCA_964480725.1 uncultured Polyangiaceae bacterium
CATCCCCGGCAGGCCCATCCCCGGCATCCCCGGCATCCCCGGCATCCCCCCCATGCCACTCAGCATGGTGTTCATGTCCATCCCCTGGGACTTCATCGCTCGGCGCATGTTGCGCGCCAGGCTGAGCCCCTGCATCCCGGGGAGCTTGCCGAGCAGCCCGCCCAGTCCGCTCATGCCGCCCATGCCCTGCATCATCTGGCGCATGAAGAGGAACTTCTGCACCAGCTCGCTCACCGCCTGCTCGGGCGTTCCCGAACCCTTGGCGATCCGAGCGACGCGGGTCGGCTCCCGGACGAGCGCGTTGGGATCCGCCTTCTCGAGCCGCGTCATCGACTGGATGATCGCCTCGATCCGCACCAGTTCCCCGTCGTCGAGGGGCACCCCGGGCGGGATCATGCCGCCGATGCCCGGCATCTTCTCGACCAGGTCCTTGAGCGAGCCCATCTTCTGGATGGTGCGGATCTGCGTCAGGAAATCGTCGAGCGTGAACTCGCCGCTGAGCATCCGCATCGCGTCTTGCTCGGCCTGCTTCTTGTCGACGACGTCTTCGAAGTCCTGGATCAGCCCCACCACGTCCCCGAGGCCGAGGATCCGTCCGACCATGCCGTCCGCGCGGAACGGCTCCAGCCGATCGAGCGTCTCGCCAAGACCCACGAAGACGATCGGCGCCCCCGTCACCTCGCGGATGCTGAGCGCGGCGCCGCCGCGCGCGTCACCGTCGAGCTTGGTCAGCACCACGCCCGTGAGCCCGAGGCGGTCGTGGAACGCCCGGGACGTCTGCACGGCGTCCTGGCCGATCATCGAGTCGATGACGAGGTAGACGTTCTCGGGCGAGACGGCGCTCTGGATCCGCGCCAGCTCCTCCATCAAGGGCTCGTCGATCGCGAGACGACCAGCGGTGTCGTAGACGATGACGTCACGGCCCAGGCGCTTGGCCTCGGCGTCGGCGGCCGCGCAGATCTGGACCGGGTCCTGACCGGGGACGTTGAACACGGGGACGTCGAGCTGCTCGCCGAGCACCCTGAGCTGCTCGACCGCGGCTGGGCGCTGCATGTCGGCGGCGACGAGCAGCGGGCGCTTGCCCTGGCGCTCGAACCACCGCGCGAGCTTGGCGGCGGTGGTCGTCTTGCCGGAGCCCTGGAGCCCCACCACCATGACCCCGGTGCGCCCGCTCGGCGCGAAGGTCACGGGCTCCCCCTCGAAGCTCATGATCTCGAGCAGCTCGTCGTGACACGCCCTCACGAAGAGGTCGCTCGCCGAAACCCGCAGGGTCTCGCCCTCGTGGCGAACGCGGGAACGCAGCGTCTGCCCGATCGCCTTCTCCTCGACGCGAGCGAGGAAGCGCTTGACGACGCCCAGCTCGACGTCGGCGGCCAGCAGCGAGAGCCGCACCTCGCGCAGCGCCGGCTGGATGTTCTTCTCGGTGAGCTCCGTCAGCCCCGCTAGGCGGTTCTGAGCCTCACGAAACCCATTGGTCAGCGCCTCGAACACGGTCGGGGGGTATTAGCACAGTCCCGCTCGGCCTGCGCCAGCGCATAGAGGTCGCGCCGCGGCCGCCCCGTCTCGGCGGCCAGCGCCGCGGCGACCTCACGCACGGACTCCCCGCGCTCCAGCCGGCAGCGCACGGCGACCCGGACCGCTTCCTCGTCCGCGGCCGACGGCGCGTCCGGCTCCGCGCCGGGGCCGAGCACGATCACCACTTCGCCGCGCCAGCCCGCGCGGGTCGCGAGCTCCGCGAGCGTCCCGTGCTCGACGGCCTCGTAGAGCTTCGTGAGCTCCCGACAGACCGCGGCGCGCCGCTGTGGTTGCCGCGCCGCGAGGTCGGCCAGGGTCGCGGCCGTGCGCTGCGGCGACTCGAAGAGCACGGCTGGCTCGTCGGAGCGGGCGATCCGGTCGAGCGCGTCCCGCCGCTTACCGCCCTTGCGCGGCAGGAACCCCCCGAACCAGAACGACCCGTCGACGAGGCCGGAAACGGCCACGGCGGCGGTGAGCGCGCTCGGCCCGGGGACGACCCGGACGGCGACCCCGGCCGCCACCGCCGCCGCCACCAGGCGCGCGCCAGGATCGCTCACGGCGGGCATGCCGGCGTCGGTGACCAGCGCGACGTCCTCCCCGGCGACCAGCCGCGCCACGATGCCGGCGACGGCGCGATCGCTCGCGTTGGCGTCGAGCCCGTGCAGCGCGCGCCCGTGCGCCCCGAGGTGGCTCAGGAGCGCCCGGGTGCGGCGGGTGTCCTCCGCGACGACGTGCGGCACCCGGCGGAGCGTGTCCGCGGCGCGCAGCGTCAGATCGTCCAGGTTGCCGATCGGCGTGCCGACGACGAACAGGGTGGCCACGACGCCTACCGCGTGACCTCGATGGCGTCGCCGAGGGAGTCCTTCAGGAACTCGCGCAGGCGCCCGTAGAGGCGGGCCTCGAGCTGGCGGACGCGCTCGCGCGACACCCCGAACTCGTCGCCGAGCTCCTGCAAGGTGAGCGGCTCGTCGCAGACCATGCGTCGCTCGAAGATGTGCACGTCCTTGCCCTGGAGCGTGCCGCGGAACTCCGCCAGCTTGTCGCGCAGGATCCCCTGGATCTCCGTGCTCTCCGCCATGAGCTCGGGGTTGAAGGAGCTGGCCGGCAGCAGATCCATCCGCGTCGTCCCGCGCCCGTCGGATTCGCTCACCGGGGCGTCGAGGGAGGCGTCGCCGCGGGCGAGGCGACGGTCCATCTCGATGACGTCCTTCTCGTCCACGTCGAGGCGGCGCGCGATCTCGGCGTGGGTGGGCTCGATCCCCATCGCGGTGAGCTTGGCCTTCTCCTTGCTGAGGTTGAAGAAGAGCTTGCGCTGCGCCTGCGTGGTCCCGATCTTGACCAGCCGCCAGTTGTTGAGGATGAACCGCAGCATGTACGCTCGGATCCACCAGGCGGCGTAGCTCGACAGCTTGACGCCCCGGTACGGATCGTAGCGCTTGACGGCCTGCATCAGGCCGATGTTCCCCTCCTGGACCAGGTCCATCATGTTGCGGTACGCGCGCCGATACTCGTAGGCGATCTTGACCACCAGCCGGAGGTTCGCAGTCACCAGGCGAGCCGCCGCCTCCACGTCGCCGCTCGACGCGAACCGGGTGGCGAGCGCGTGCTCCTCCTCCGACGACAGGAGCGGGTGCCGCGCAACCTCCCGCATGTAGGCCTGCATCGCGTCGAAGCGGGCGAGCGTCCCCGCGGTGCTCTTCGGCTCGGGCAGGGCACTGTCGGTGGGCTCGCGAGCCTCCACGAACTCGCCGGTCGTCTCGATGATCGCGGCCTCGTCCGCCGACTCGGCGTCGGCGGGCTCCCCCTCGCCATCCTCCGGCTCCGCGGAGGCGGGCGAGTCAGCCCCGGACACGACGGTCGACGGGGCCTCCGAGTCGGTCGCGGCCGCGGGGGGCTCGCTCGAACGGGAGCGAGACGGGGCTCTGCGCTTGCGGGTGGCCACGCGGGGGGTTTCGGGCGAAGGGGTCGCGTGAGGGTGAGATGAGGGTGGGGATCCGTCAAGTTGGCAGACTGCCCGACGGCCGGCGCGCCTGGGTGGGCCGCTCGGAGCCACCCCTCTCCGAGGGGCGGCCAGCGGGCCAGCTCCGTCCCGCGACGACGTGGCCCCGCCGCTGCCCGGCTCGAGCCGCGGCGTGACGGCAGCGGCGCCGAGCGCGGGTCAAAGCTTCACGGGGCGCCCGGGGATGGGGATCTCGCTGAGCACGACCGGACGCCTGAGCGTCACCTTCTCGATCTTCTGCGCCGAGGCGGCCAGATCGTAGGTGAGGCCCCACTCGACGTCGTCCGAGGCCGACACGAAGTAGGTCGTCGTATCGCAGGTCTTCGCCTTACGTTCGATGGTTTCGGCCGTGGTGGTCAGATCGGGTCCGGCCATGCCCTTCGAGCGGGTCGCCGCCGTTCCCCCTGCCAGAGTCCACACGGCGGTGGAGCGGTTCTCGCGGACCATCATCACGAGCGCGCACGATGGCTGCTCGCCGACCTTGGCCTGTGGCACGAACACGAGCTTGGGCGAGAACTCGGTGCGCGTCTCGGTGCTGATGGTGACCTCGCCCGCGTCGATCTTGGCGAGCTCGTCCATCATCGCGGCCACCCACACCGTCCGCGCCTTGCGACCGACGACGAGGCTCACCGGTTTGCCCGCGTAGTGCTCTTTGACGCCGGCCACCGCCTTGGCGAGCCGCTCCCGCCCGTCATCCTTCTCGATGAGCACCGTCTCCCAGCCCACCTTGGGCCCCTGCTCGTCGATGAGCATCTGCGGCGGACCCTCGGGCTTCGGCGGGGCCTCGAGCTTGGGGATGGGCTTGGGCGCGCTCGGTGGCGCGTCGAAGGGATTGCGCGTCGGCTCGGACTTGCAGGCCGCGACCGCCACCGCGAGGGCGAGGACCGCGCTCATCGCGCCGAGGCGATCCAGGATGCGACGAACGCTACGTGGCATGGCACCTCCCGTGCCCCGCGTTTATGCCGCGCTTTCGCCGGCGAGCACAAGCCCCGCCGCCAGCCGGCCCGGCCGCCGTCAGCGGGGGGGCGTCGCCGTGGGGCACGCCGACGCCCTCGCGGGCGAACGCGAGCCCGGCCGCCAGCCTACCCCGTCCGCCGTCAGCGGAGTTCGTCACAGAGGGGCGTGCCGGTGCCGAGGAAGACCGCGTCCGTACAGACCTTGCCGCCGTCAGCGTCCACGCAGAACAGCCCGCTCCCGCACTCGGCGTCCGTCGTGCACTCGTCCGAGAGCCCCCCGAGGTCGATGCAAACCTGGCTCCCGCTCGCGCCGGAGCAGTACGCCGACGATACGCAGGGGACCGGGTTGCAGACCGGCGTGACGAGCTTGGGATCGTTCTCGCAACAGGCCTCGCCGGCCTTCGCCCGAGGGCGGCAGTAGCCCCGCTCCGCGTCGCAGTAGTGGGTGGCTTCGCACACGTCCGTCGCCGGGTCGCAATCGGCGCCGCCCTCGAGCGGCGTCACCGACTCGTCATCGTCCTCGCCCGGCTCCCCGTCGTCGGAGTCGAGGTCGGCGCAGGCGCCATCGACGCCGAGGACCACGTTGCGCCACTCGTCGAGGTCGATCTCGGCGTCGGCGTAGGCGGCCCCGACCGCGGCGACGCAGGCCTTCGCCTCGACCGCGACGAAGGGGCCGTCGCCCACCAGATCGGCACAGAAGTCGGCCTGAGCTTCGACACAATCCCCGGCGCTCGACGCGCCACACCGACGGGTTACGTCCTCGTTGCAGGCGGCCTCGGCCCAGGCCTGGCAGAGCCCTTCCTGGGTGGTGAGCGGATCCACCCGGCCCTTCGGCGCGTCGTCGTCGTTGCCGCAGGCGGGGAGGATCAAGGTGAAGATGGCGATCTGGATTGCTTTCATGGCGGCCCCTGAGTGCGGGTTGGACGATAGCGCAGCCCCTGCTATTCGGCACCTCTTCGTCCTCGCGACCCATGGACCAGGTCCCCAGCGCACTCGACCTCCCCACCCGGGACCGGCTCCCGACCCCAGGCCAGGCCTTCGCCCTGTTCGGCGCCGCCTTTTTTACCCTCGCGGTCGCCGCCCAGGCGGTGGAGTGGCTCGCCCTCCGGTTGACCGTCCCCCGCGATGAATGGGCCGCCATCGCGGCCGACCCCGCGAACAGCCCGCTCCTGACGAACGGCTTCTGGATCGTGGCGCTCACAGCGATCCCCGAACTGGCGCTCGGCGCGCTCGTCCTCCTCGCCGTGCGCAGCCGCCGGCTCAGCTCGAGACTCGTGCTCCCCATGACCCTGCCCGTACCGGGCGCGCTGCTGGGCGCCCTGCTGGTGGTGTTCGGGATCGCGCCACTGGCCGACGCCGTCCATTCCTGGGTCCTGCACTGCCCCTGGGTGCCGTCGATCTTCGCCGAGGGGGTTTCTGCAAGCTCGCTCGTGGAGCGCGCCGTCGGGGGCCGCGGAGCGCTCGGCCTCGCAGTGGCGCTGCTCGGGCTCGCGGTGGTGCCGGCGCTGGTCGAGGAGGCCCTCTTTCGGGGCTTCGTCACGGCTGCCTTCCGGGGCTCGGACGTCGCGGCCCTACTGGCACCGAGCGTCCTCTTCGCGCTGTTCCACCTGGACCCAGCCCAAGTCGCCGCCACCCTGTGGCTCGGCCTCGCGTTCGGGCTGGCGCGGCTCTGCACGGGCTCGCTGGTCGCCAGCATGACGGCGCACGCTGCGTACAACGGCGTCGTGCTGACACTCACCTATGCGGCGAACGGAGAAACGGGCGAGGCTGCCTCGCTGCCGGGCGTCGTCATCGGCCTCGCCGCCGCCGTCGGGGGGATCTTGCTCATGATCCGCTGCCCGACGCGGGCCGATCCCCGCGCTGGCGCGCCAGGCGAGAGCACGTAGGCTCGACGGGTGCGACGCCGCTCGTTCCTCCTCGCCTCCCTCGCGGCCGGCGGAGCCGGTTTCGGGCGGGCCCTCGGGGCAACGCCGGAGTCCGCCGATCTCTCCGCGGTCGATCTCGAGCTCGACGGCGACCCCCGGATCGCTCGGCGCGCGCTGCTGCTCGTCCCCCGGCATCTCCCGGAAGGGCAGCGCCTTCGCCTGCTCGTGCTGCTCCACGGCCTCGGCGAAACCGGCGACGAGCTCGCCGGGATCCACGCCTGGGGTGACCGCTACGGGCTGGTGCGCGCCTACGAGCGGCTCCGGCGACCGCCGGTGAGGCGGATCGACGAGCGGCTGGGCTACCTCACGGACCAGCGGAGCGGCGAGCTCGGGCGGCTGCTCGCCGCCCGTCCGTTCACGGGGCTCGCGATGGTCTGCCCGGTGACGCCGGCGCCCCACCGGGTGGGGGCCGTGGCCACGGTGCTCGATCGCTATGCGGGTTGGGTCGTCGACACGCTCTTGCCCGCGGTCCGAGCGCGCATTCCCCTGGCACCCGGGCCGTGGAGCACGGGCATCGACGGCTGCTCGCTCGGGGGGTACGTGGGGCTGGAGGTGTTCCTCCGCCACCCGGCAGCGTTCGGGGCGCTGGGGACCGTGCAGGGCGCGTTCTCCGCGGTGAGCGGCCGCGACTACGCGCGACGCCTCGCCCGCGCGATGGAGCGCGTGGGGCCGCGCCCCATCCACGTCGAGTCCTCCACCTGGGATCCTTACCGCGAGGGTGCCGTCGCGCTCGCCGGGGAGCTCAAGGCCCTCGACGTGCCGCACGTGCTCCAGATCCCCCCCGGGCCGCACGATCAGCCGTGGCTCCGCGAGGTGGGCACGCTCGAGATGCTGCTCTGGTACGACCGGACGCTGCTCGGGTGACGGCCCGCAGCGCGCCCCGGCCGGCGCGCAGTCGCGAGCCCAGCCGGCTCAGGGCATGCAGACCCTGCGATTGTCGCTGCCGCCGCCCGACGAGCGGCAGCCGAAGGCGGGCCCCGCGTAGTGGGCACAGTACGAGTTCCCGTCCGGCGCCGCGTACTCCCACTCGGCGGCGGCGGCCTCGAGATCCTCCGGCTCGCAGCTCAGCAGGCAGAAGGTTTCCGTCGCGGACTCGAGCGGTGAGCAGACCTGACCGATCCCGGTGCGGCACTCGCCCGGGACGGCGCAGCAGTCGGCGTCGACCACGCAGGTGTGGGTGCAGTAGCCGCCGGGGACGCGATCCGCCAGGCACTCCACCGTGCCGGCCAGCTCGTCCCGCCCCGCGAGCTCCGCGTAACAGTCGGCCTCGACCGTGCAGGGCTGCCCCGCCTCCTCGGTGCGAGGCGGGTCGTCGTCGTCGCAAGCCACCGGGAGCAGGAGCGCGGAGAGCAGGAGCGCGGAGAGCAGGGGGCGCGGGGATCGAAACGACATCGGGTACCTCCAGAGCCTCGCGGAGGCTACCGCGACCCGGCGGGCGCGGGGAAGCCGCGGCGGACGCGGCCCACCGCGCCCCCCACACGCCGCGGGAGTATCGCCCCCTCAGGGCGTCGGCGCCCGCGCGCACTTGGGGTTGTCGAGCACGACGCGCACGCCGGCGTTGCTCGGCACGAGGCGGTTCCACAGCCTCGTCATCGCCGTGTGCCCGGTGAACACATCGACCTGCTGGCCCTTGACCTTGAGCCCACGATCCTGGGCGATGAAGCAGCCGTCGTGGCGCGCGGTCTGCTCGGTGTCGCGCGGCAATCCGTCGTACTCCGGGATGTAGATCGGCGTGCCGAGCGGGATCACCGAGCTGTCGACGGCGACCGTCAGCAAGGGGGTGATGGCGCCACCCGTGGCGCCGCGACCCCAGGGGTACTGGGCGCGGTCGAGCCGATCGAAGCAGATGCGCTGGCTGGTGCGCGGGCAGATCTCGGCGCACTCGCAGTCGCGCTTGGCGAAGCTCACGGTCGC
>CAYZQO010000016.1:88014-92507 GCA_964480725.1 uncultured Polyangiaceae bacterium
TGCGCGGGCAGATCTCGGCGCACTCGCAGTCGCGCTTGGCGAAGCTCACGGTCGCTCCGTCACCGAGCGTGCCGCTGCCCTGGACGCAGATCGCCTCGAAGAAGCCGCGAGGGACGTCGGCGATCTTCTCGCACTTGGCGTTCTTGATGGGGACCGACGCGCCCTCGTGGTCGCGCTCGGCGGGGAAGTCGTAGTACGTGTTGCGGAAGACGCCGAGCACGCGCCCCTCGATCTTCCGGGTGGAGAGGGTGCGCCCCTGACCCGCCGCTCCGGACCCCGGTGCGACCGTAGCCATCGAGTCCGGCCCCGGGAGCGGCTCGTCGGCGATGACGCGGCCGTCGATCGCCTCGTAGGGCGCCGGCGCGGCCGGGGACTCGGGCGGCAACTCCACCGCGCTCGGGGGCCCCCAGTCGGCACGCGTCCCCGGCTGGCCCCTCACCCAGTTGTTGCCCCCGGCACTGCAGCCCACCGCGAGCGGGACGGCCAGCGCCGCGAGGAGACTGCCGCGAGCCACGGGGTGCGTGCCCCCGCGCGCCGCGCCCTCGACCTCAGCCTGGTGAGTCATCGCGCCGGAGCCTAGCGCAGCCGCCACGGGTTGCCGAGCGGGGAGCCGCGGCCCGCGCCGTGCCCTCCCCGCTTGGGTCGGGTCAGTCGAGGCGAAGGGCGAGACCGACGGCGAGCGAGAGCCCCGCCGTGTCGCGGAACTCGACGATCCCTCGGTCGACGAGCGAGTACCGCGAGAGCGGGAAGAGCCCGCCGACCTCCCCCTCGATCCCGAGCTTGGGAGCGATCCACTGCCGGAGCCGCGCGTGGGCGCCGAACGCCCCCCACGGCGCCGTGTCGCGCAGGGTGTTCTCCCGCTCGGCCCGGGTGACGACGACACCGGCGTCGAGCGCCCCGCAGCCGCGCCACTCGAGGCGCGGCGTGCCCAGCGCGGGCGAGCAGAGCTCCACGCGCGCCGCCCAGATGGTGTGCCGGAGCGTGACGTCGCCGACCTCGCCGGGGTTCGGCTGCAGCACCGCGGCGAGCCGTACTGCCGGCTCGCGCCGTCGCGACCGCTCGGCGAAGATCGCCAGGCGACCGCCGGCGCGCGGGGCGAGCCCGGTGCCGAGCCCGAGCTGGCCACCGACGATCCAGGGCTCTGGCGGCGAGCCCTCGTCCATACCCAGGCCGAGGATCGGCGAAAGGCCGGCGCTCGCCGACAGCGCGGGCTCCGCGGGCGGGGCGACCGACTGCGCCGCGGCTCGCTCCGCGAGCAGGAGAGCCACCAGGAACAGGGGTGCGCCGCGGACGTCCATCGCGACGAGAGCCTACCTCGGCGCCTGGGCCGAGCCGAGCCTCGGCCCCGAGTGGAGCGAAATTCCCGCCCCGCGGGGCCGCGCGCGCGACCCCGCGGGACACGCCGGGCGCGACGCCACCAGGCGACCAGGACACGCGAGGTGGCAACCATCGCGGAGGACTGTGGCGCGCTGCGCCCCGGTGGTAGGGGATCGGCCCATGAAGCGCTGCGTCGTACTCGGGGCGAACGGATTCATCGGCTGCCACGTCACCGCGGAGCTCGTGCGCGCCGGTCACGAAGTGCTTGCCTGCGACATCGCGCGCGAGTTCACGGCGCTCGCCGGCGTCCCCCGGGACCGCCTGCAGACCGCCACCTTCGACTTCCTGGACGCCACCTTGCTCGAGCGGTTCGTCGCGGGGGCGGACTGGGTGTTCCACCTGGTGAGCACGACCCTCCCCGCGACGTCGAACGAGAACATGCCGTTCGATGTGCAGAGCAACGTCATCGGCTCCATCCACCTGCTCGAGGCCTGCGCGCGCGCGGGGGTGGGACGGGTGCTGTTCGCGTCGTCCGGCGGCACGGTCTACGGCAGGCCGGCGGCGGTGCCCGTCACGGAGGACGCCGCGCAGGACCCGATCGTGTCGTACGGCGTCACCAAGCTCGCCATCGAGAAGTACTGCCGCCTGTTCGGCGAGCTCCGCGGGCTCTCGACGACGTGCCTGCGCCTCGCCAACCCCTTCGGTCCGCACCATTTCGGGAGCCTCCAGGGGATCATCCCGGTCGTCTTCCGGCGGATCCGCGCCGGGGAGCCGGTGGTGATCTGGGGTGACGGGGAGGTGGTGCGGGACTACGTGTACGTGGAGGACGTCGCCCGCGCCTTCCGGCTGGCGGCCGAGTACACCGGGGAGCACCGCGTGTTCAACGTGGGCAGCGGAGTGGGAGTGTCACTGAACGAGCTGCTAGAGCGGATCCGCGCCGTCGTCAGCCACCCCTTCCCCGTCATCCACGAGCCGGGCCGAGGCTTCGACGTCCCCCGGATCTACCTCGACGTGAGCCGCGCCCGGGACCACCTCGGCTGGCAGCCCGAGGTCAGCCTGTCCGACGGACTCGAGCGCACCTGGCGCGACCTGACGCGGGGAGAGTGAGACGCGTGACCGGCTCGGGGAGGCAGCAGGGCTCCGCGACGCCAGCGCTGAGGAGCGATGGCGACCCGGCCGAGTCGGCAGACCCCGTGCGATGGTGGACGAAGGCGGCGGTGAGGGACTACCGGCGTCGCCGACACGCCGGCCCCCTGGCGTTCCTCGCTGTGGGTTGCCTGCCGCCCTTCGCCGCCGTCCTGCTGATCTGCCGGGCGCTCGCCGCCGACGGCGATCCGCTCTTCGGCATGCTCCTTCCGTTGCTGCTGCTGCTGGGCTCGATGCTCGTCGGGCTGCCGCTCGGGGCCGCCGCGAGCCTCGTCGCCACCGCGATCGCGATGCGCGGTTTCCGCTGCCCGAGGTGCGGCGAGCGCTACGCCCCCTTGCTGTTCGAGGGCCCGCGCTGCCAGCGCTGCGGTTTCGCGGGGCCCGGCGCCCGAGGGTGAGCGGGGAGACGGGAGCCGTCTCGAAGTGAGCCCCGAAGGGCCCGCCTGGCGAGGGTCGACGTTCCCTGTCGCGCCGGAGCACACGCGCGGTCGAGCGCGGGGATCCATCCGGCGAAGTTCGTCAAGCCCCCGTCGCGCAGGTGACCGTCACGCGGGTGCTTGACCGGGTCCCAGGCGAGGCCTCACCATTCGAGGTTGGCATCCTGCGTCGCGTGCGAAGGCGCACGCCACGGACTGCCATGTTCACACCACCCTCCGAAGACCGCACCTTCGAGACGAGGAGCCACTCCAGGAAGGCCGTCATCCACCCCGTCTGCCTAGCGACGCTGCCCCTCACCCTGCTGCTCGCGTCGCCCGTCGCCGCCCAGGAGACGGTCATCAGCCTGGGGGCCAGCGTGAGCGGAACCATCGCCTCCGCCGGCGAGGTCGACTGGTACAGCGTCACCACCGACGTGCTGGGGGATCTGACCGTCACGCAGACGGCCTGGCCCCCGTACATCGAAACCCGGACCGAGGTCTACGGATCCGATGATCTGATCACGCCCCAGCCCAACCTGCTGGAGGCCGCCGCCCCGGGCACCTACTACATCAAGGTCTACTCCGCGAACGACGGGGTTTCGGACAGCGTCTACACCTTCAACGCCACCCTCACCCCGGCGGCGACCGGCAACGACATCGACGACGGCGGCAACTCCCCGGAGGCGGCGATCGTGCTCGCCCTCGGGGCCGAGGCGTCGGACACCATCGGCCCCTCGAGCGCGACGGCGGGCGTGCAGGACGAGGACTGGTACGCGGTGACGACGAGCGTGGTGGGCGACTTCACCGTCACCCAGACGGCATGGCCCCCCTACATCGAGACGCGGATCTCGGTCTTCGGCCCCGACGACCCGACCCTGCCCCAGGGCAACACCATCGAGGCGGCCGCCCCCGGAACCTACTGCTTCCGAGTCTGGTCGGCGAACGAGGGCTCCTCGTCCGCCGTCTACAAGTTCTCCGCCAACCTCGAGGCGGCCGCGACGGGCAACGACATCGACGGCGGCGCCAACGACGCGGAAGGGGCCGTCCCGATCACGGCCGGAGAGACCGTGACCGACACCATCGCCCCCTCCAAGGAGACCGCGGGCACCCAGGACGAGGACTGGTTCGTGCTGACGCCCGCCATCGCCGGGGAGCTCACCATCACGCAGACCCAGTGGCCCCCCTACATCGAAACCCACCTCGCGGTCTTCGGCCCCGACAGCTCGACGACCGCGTTCGCCAACCCGGCGTCTCCCGGCAGGTACTACGTCCGGATATGGTCCGACGTCGACGGCTCGTCGATCGCTCCGTACGCGTTCACCACCGAGTTCGTCTCGTCGGGCGGCGGCACCGGCGGCACCGGCGGCGCCAGCACCGGCGGAGTCGGCGGATGGCGGCGACGACGGAGAAGGTGGCGACGCCGATGACGACGGGGACGACGGGAACCAAGAGAAGGAGGAGGCCGTCAGCTGCCACTGCGGCGTCGTGGGGCAGCCCGCCGGGCCGGCGCGGGGTGCGCCGCTCGCCCTCCTGCTCGGGCTCTCCCTGGCCACGACCGCCTCCGCGGCGGCGCTCTCGCTAGCTTTCGGCTCCCCTACCCCGCGGTTCAGGCCG
>CAYZQO010000017.1:0-12725 GCA_964480725.1 uncultured Polyangiaceae bacterium
AGATCTGCCGCAGCGTGACTCTTCGCTGCGTCTTCTCGTCGGCAGCGAGCCAGGTCGCGCCCTGCGCACCGCGATTCATTTCGCACCGAAGCCGATAGCGCCCGGCGAGCAGCGAATCCCCAAGCATGCCGAGCCATTATAGCCAGCGCGAACCCAAGGCGTCCATGTCCGGATCGCGGCTCTCGCCAGGGGCCAAGTCGTTCGATCGTCCCGGCTGCGTCGCGGTCACCGCCACCTTGGATCCGCCAGCGTCCGGCCCAGCTACGCCACGAGCAGCGAGTGGTGACCCGCGGCGATCAGCTCGTCGGCGATGGCGTCGTTCGACCCGCCGCTCGCAGTTCGGCGGAGACTCCCCAGGCTCGACGGCAGCTCGACGTCTCGACGTGGTACCCTCCGAGTCATGACTGGAAGGCGTGTCCTCGCGGGAGCGCTCTGCCTCGTCGCCTGCTCCTCGGCGCCGTCGTCGCGGGAGGCCTCGCCGGGGGACGGGGGCGCCAGCGCCTCGAGCGGAGGCGCGGGAACGGGGGCGGCCACCGGGGGTGCTGGAGCGGCCACGGGCGGCGCGCTCCCGTCGATCGGCGGGAGCCCCGCGTCGGGCGGCGCGACGGGCGGCAGCTCGGGGGGCACGACGACCGGCGGCACCCTGGCCAGCTCGGGCGGAGCGTCGTCCGGCGGCGCCTCGTCCGGCGGCGCCGAAACCGGCGGGGCGGGGACAGGCGGCGAGCCCGCGGGCGGGGCGGCGACCGGCGGGGAGCCCGCGGGCGGTGCCTCGTCTGGCGGCGCCGAAACCGGCGGGGCGGCGACCGGCGGGGTCACCTCGGGGGGCGCTTCGTTCGGCGGGTCCACGTCGGGCGGGGCGACGACGGGCGGGGAGCCCGCGGGCGGGGCGGCGACCGGCGGGGCCGGGGGCGAGATCCCCGTCGACCCGGGCGTGGTGGCCGCGCTCGAGGCCTACCTCGCCGTGCCGCGCGCCGATCGCGGCGCCATCGACCAAGAGCCGTTCGCGGCGGTGCCGCTCACTCGCGAGCAGGCGGAGCGCTGCGGCGCGCTGCTCTGGGACGACCACGCCGCCCTCGTCCGCGAGACGCGCCAGGCGGAGCACGACGCGCGCGCCATCACCCTCGGCGAGCACACCCTCCGCTACGACCTCCGGGTCTTTGGCGCGGCGCCCGCGACCGGGCGGAGCCTCTTCATCTCCCTCCACGGCGGTGGCAACGCAGAGCCGAGCGTCAACGACGAGCAGTGGCAGAACCAGCTCACGCTCTATCAGCCGGACGAGGGGATCTACCTCTGCCCACGCGCGCCGACCGACACCTGGAACCTCTGGCACGAGGCGCACATCGATCCCCTGTTCGAGCGGCTGATCGAGAACTACGTCGTGCTCGAGGGGGTGAACCCCGATCGCGTGTACGTGATGGGCTACTCCGCGGGCGGGGACGGCGTCTACCAGCTCGGCCCCCGCCTGGCCGACCACTGGGCGGCCGCGGCGGCCATGGCGGGGCACCCCAACGACGCCCAACCCCTGAGCCTCCGGAACCTCGGCTTCACCATCCACGTGGGCGAGCTCGACACCGCGTACGATCGCAACCTCGTCGCCGTAGAGTGGTCGGATGGGCTCGACGCGCTGGAGGCCGCCGATCCCGGCGCCTACCCGCACGTGGTCGAGATCCACGCCGGCAAGCCGCACTGGATGGACCTCGAGGACGCCGTCGCCGTCCCGTGGATGGCCGCGTTCACGCGCGATCCCACCCCGGACACCGTCGTCTGGTATCAGGACGACGTCCCCCAGCGGCGCTCCTACTGGCTCGCGGTGGACGCGGACCAGGCCCTCGCCACCACCGAGGTGCGCGCGACCCTGGGCGGACAGGCGATCGCTCTCGAAGCCACCGGCCTCTCCCGGCTGAGCGTGCGTCTCTCGGACGAGATGCTCGACCTGTCCCAGGCCGTGACCGTGACCGCGAACGGCGCCGAGGCGTTCGCCGGGAGCGCGCCCCGCACCATCGCCACCCTCGCCGCCACCCTCGCCGAGCGCGGCGATCCGCGGCTGATGTTCAGCGCGGAGATCCCGATCGAGCTCTGAGGAGCGGAGCGCGACCCGCGAGCCCCGATGGCGCCAGGTCACGGGTTCGCGGTAGTATCCGCGGGCTCCCCAGGTCGAGCGGCGTCCCAGCGAGCGCCGGTGAGGGACCTTGCCATGCCTACCAGCAAGCTGTGGCTCGAGCACACCGAGAAGGCCGCGTGGGATTCGGTCCAGGCCCTGCGCGAGAAAATGGCGAGCGCCGAGCGCCGCATCGAGCGCCTGGGACCCCCGATCGACGCCTGGCAGCCCCTGCTCGACGAGCTCGATGGCGTCCGCGGGGAGCTCGGGCTCCCGTCCGCGAGCTACGTCGAGGTTCTGCGGTTGCTGCTGGAGCGGGCGGCCCGCGACCGGACACGACTCGCGGAGCTCGAGCGGGAGCGGATCGCCCGCTCCAGCGCGCCGCCGTTCGACGTCACCGCGCTGACGCGGGGCCGACGGGACGCGCGCCTCGACGACGAGGAGGACCTCGCCGCGCGACCGCGGCTCGCCGCGCTCGAGCGCGATCTCGAGCGTCGGCGGGGCGAGCTGGTCGCGGACCGCGCGCTGCCATGCGAGGTGGACGCACTGCTGGCCAGGATCGACGCCCAGGTGGCGGATCTCGCTGAGGTGGAGGGGGCGGGCCTCACCGACGCCGCGCTCGATCTCGCCGTCTTCGCCCTCGAGCTCGCCTCGCGAGACCGCGACGGCGAGTAGTCGCCGGGGCTTTGCGCCGGCGGCGTGGAGACGACGCTGTGCTCGCTCCCCGGCGTGGGACACGGCTGCTACAGTAACTCGCTCGGTTTCGAGGTGGCGAGCGTGGCCTGGAGCGTGTTCGAGCGCCAGCCGCTGCCGTAGCTCCGCCGGCGAGCACGACGGCGCAGGAGCGGCGCCGGCCGCGCATCAGAAGATCGTGTAGACGAACGGCGCGACGTAGGCGAGCCCGCCCGTCGCCAGGAGCAGCACGGCCGCCACGAGCAGCACGAGCAGGAGCGGGGCGAGGAAGAAGCGCTGGCGGTGGGCGAAATGGGCGAACAGGCCGGCGAGCGTGCGCCAGCGCGAGCACAGACGCCGCGCCGCGCTCATGATCCGGCCTCCCGCTCGAGCAGCACGTCTCCCGCTACCATGGCATCCACCGAGTGGGCCACGAAGAACGCCACGGCGTCCTCCGCGGTGGCGACGATCGGCTCCCCGGGACCGTTGAGCGAGGTGTTGAGCAGGATCGGCACCCCCGTCCGTCGCTCCATCTCCCCGAGGATCGCGGCCAGGGTCGGCGACGAGGCCTCGGTGACGGTCTGCAGGCGCGCGGTCCCGTCGACGTGCCGGACGGCGCCGAGCTCGGCGGCGCGCTCGGCGCGGATCGGCGCCACGGTGGTCATGAACGGCGTCAGCGCGTCCGGGGTCGCCTCGAACCACCGCCCGGTCGCGGCGGCGAGCACGGCGGGCGCGAAGGGGCGGAAGGGCTCCCGGTGCTTGATGGCGCGGTTGATGCGCTCGCGCATCGCCGGGTCGCGCGGGCTGGCGAGCACCGAGCGGAACCCGAGCGCGCGCGGCCCCCACTCGAAGCGCCCGCGCGCCAGGGCCACGACCCGATCGCGGGCGACGAGCTCGGCCACCGTGGTCGCCACGTCGTCGACCCGGCGATGGCGAACGCCGAGGCGCTGGGCGAGGCCGAGGACCACGTCCGCATCGACCTCGAGCCCGAGGTCCACCCGCTCCATCGCCGGCGGTCGCGGCTCACCCGCGGCGAGGGCTCCCAGCAGCGCCGCCCCGAGCGCCCCGCCGGCGTCGCTCGACGCCGGGTGCACGTAGACCTCGGCGAACCCCGACTCGGCCGCGAGGCGCCGGTTGGCGCAGGCGTTGAGGGCCACGCCGCCGGCGAGGCAGAGCGCGGTGGCGCCGGTGCGGCGACGGACCTCCTGCGCCAGCCCGAGGAGCGCCTCCTCGGTCACCGCTTGCAGCGTCGCGGCCACGTCGGCGTAGCGATCGTCCTCTGGATCCCCGCCGCAGCGCCACGGCCGCCCCGGCGGGCGCCGCGGTCCGAGCAGGCGCTCGAGCGCGGGACCGAACCCGAGGTCCGGGTCGGTGAAGTGAGCGAAGTACTCGAGCCCGAGGGTGAAGGAGCCGTCGCCGTGGAGGGCGATGAGCCGCGAGAAGTCGTCGCGGAAGCGCGGCTTGCCGTACGCCGCCAGGCCCATCACCTTGTACTCCCCGTCGTTGACCGCGAAGCCGAGCCACGCGGTGAGCGCGGCGTAGAGCAGCCCGAGGGAGTGCGGGAACGCCAGGGTGCCGAGGCACGTCAGCCGTGAGCCCTCGCCCAGCCACATCGCCGTCGAGCTCTCCTCGCCGACGCCGTCCACGGTGAGCACCGCGGCGCGGGGGAAGGGGCTGGTGAAGAAGGCGCTGGCGGCGTGGCACTCGTGGTGCTCCCGGGTCACGATCCGGGCCCGGGGGCAGTCGAGCAGATCCGCGAGCTGGTCGAGCACCCAGAGCTTGTCGCCGAGCTGGGCCGCCATCGCGCGGGGAAACTGGAGCAGGCTCCGGGGGTAGGCGCGGAGCAGCGCGACGAGCACGCGCTCGAGGCGGGCGTAGGGGTTCTCGTAGTAGACGACCTCCGTGAGCTCGCCGGCGTGGAGCCCGGCGGCGGCGAGGCAGGCCCGGATCGCGTGGCGAGGCAGGGCGGCGTCGTGCTTGCGGCGCGAGAATCGCTCCTCCTGCATCGCAGCGACGATGCGACCGTCGACCACCAGCGCTGCCGCCGCGTCGTGGTAGCCGCAGGAGACGCCGAGCACCGCGCTCACGCTACGCCTCCTCCCTCGGCGCCCGCGGCGCCCACCCGGGCCGGAGCGGACGCACGGCGAGCACGAGGAGGACGAACGGAATGAGCGTGAGGTAGAGGGCGGTCATCAGGACGAAGTAGAGCCGCTGCGCGAGAGCGCTCCCGAGCCGGCGCCAGGTGCGCCACGCCTCCCACCACCGGGCCCAGCGGAGCGCCGCGCGTGCCGGACCCTTGCCGCCGGCGAGCTCGACCAGGAGCGCGCGCGCGTAGCGCTCGTGGTGCGCCTCGTCGGCCAGGATCCCGGTCAGCATCGCCGCGTCCTCGGGTCGACCGTGCGCCGCGAACCAGTCGTGATGGACGCGGAACTGCCGGCTGGCGCGCGCCTCGCCGAGGACCACGAAGGCCAGGAACCGGACCTCGCCCAGGGTCTCGTAGAGCCACTCGAAATCGGCGACGCCGGGGCCGAGCGGCCCCCGCCCGCGGGCGCGCCGGAGGGCGGCCGAGCGCTCCGCGAAGAGGCGTGCGTGCCGAGCCTCGTCGAGCGCGTGCCGGAGGTACTGCGCGCGCCGGTCGGCGCTCGGGGTGGCCGCGGCGGCGGCGCGCAGATCGAGGCTGCTCCCGTGCTCGGCGAGCCCGAAGGAGTGGAAGCGCCGCGCGTCGTGGCCGGGGACGCGCCACCCGATGGGCGCGGTGAGGCGGGTGAGCGGCGCGGTCACAGGCAGGGCCCCGTCTTGCACGTCACCCACGCCGGCGGGCCGGCGCGCCCCTTGGTGCGGAGCCCGGCCCGGTACTGGGCGAGGAGCGCGTCGTCGTAGGGCTCGAGCTTCGCCTGCGGTTGCCAGTCGTTCCACACCGCGCAGAGACCGGCGAAGGCGGGGAGCGTGCCGCGCGTGAAGCGGCGCGCGGCGGCGAGCTCGATCCAGTCGGCGAACAGGGCGCTCCGGCGCGCGAGCAGCCGGGCGCGACCGTCGGCCTGGTCCGGGTGCGCGGTGACGTGCTCCGCGAAGGCGCGGGCCGCCGCGATCGCGGCCGCGGTCGCCGCGGCGTCGATCGGGCAGGCGTCGTAGACGTCGAAGTACACGTTCGGCTGGTTCTCGTTCACGAGCTTGCAGCCGCGCACGGTCGCCATCCCCGCCTTCAGCGCGGCGCGCGCCAGCTCGACGGTGCGGGGGGTGGACTCCGCCGGGACCACCAGGAGCTCCACGCGCGGGCTCGGCTCGGTGAGCGGCGCGGGCATGCAGAGCTCGCCGCCCTGCCAGTCGACGCACACCGCACCCGCGGCGCAGGCCCGTCCGGGACCGCAGAGCGGGAAGCAGTGGTCGAGCGCCCCGCCGTTGGCGAACCCGGGGCGGCACCGGGGCGGGTGCGTGGGTTGCCCGGCGGAGCAGGCGAGCAGGCCGACGCAGTCCTTGCCCCAGGTTCGCTGGCAGTCGGCGTCGGGCATGGCAGCGAGGCCGAGGCAGTCTCGCGCGCCGGTGAGCTGGCGGTGACAGTCGCAGAGCGCGCTCGCCTCGGGGCTGAGGGAGAGCGGTGCGGAGGGCGCGTCGCTGAACCTCCCGAACTCCACGGTCTGCGCCTCGAGCTCCTTCGGCAGCCGCACCACCAGCGTGCTCTTCTTGCCCGGCCAGAAGAAGTCGACGATGAGCTCGTCGCCGGGGAGCACGGGCGCCACGAGGACGAGCTGGCTGCGGGTCTTGCCCTCGACCACCCGCTCCCGATAGGGATAGTAGTCCGTCTCGAGCCAGGGCCCCTCCCAGCGCGCGATGATCGCCTCGCCGCGGCCGCCCTTCACGATGTGCAGCGAGTGCGCGGCCTCGGGGGTGCTCGAGTAGCCGTCCCCCTCCGTGCACCAGAGCGAGAGCCACTCGCGGATCCGCTTGGTCACGCAGGCGCGCGCGGTCGACCCGTAGACCAGCGTCTCGCCGACGCTCTTCCACTCCGCCAGGGTCGGCGCGCGAGAGCGCCCGGGCGGCAGACCCCCGTGCGGCAACCGTGGTCGATGCTCCCGCAGCGACGCCGTGATCGCCTTCGCGACGGCCGCATGCCCCTTCGCGCTGAGGTGCAGATCGCGCGGCAGGAAGGCGTTGTCGCCGGCCTTGCGGAGCGTGTCCGTCAGGTCGAGGCCGCGCGCGCCGATGGCCCGCGCCGACTCCACCACGTCCTCGAGCAGGACCCGCGTGGGCTCCAGGTCGACCGGCGCCACCCCGTACTTCTGCCACTGCGACGGCGACACCTGCACGTCCATGGGGATCACGACCACCATGAGCTCGGCGCCCGCGCGATCGCAGAGGGCCTTGGCCGCTTCGACGCGGCGGCTGAGGGGCGACAGGGCGCGCACCAGGGTCACCGGCTGCGTCCGCACCGCGCGCAGTCGCTCGCCGAACGCCGTCTCCTTGGCCAGCGCGGCCGTGATCTCCTGGGCGGCTTCGGTCCCGGTCTCCTTGGCGGCCCGGGCGCGCAAGAGCTCGATGGCGTGGTTGCGCGCGCGCACGGCGAGGCGGATGTGACCGACCGTCACCGGACCCGGCCGCGCGAACTCGCCCCCGTCCCCGTAATCCACGATGTCGCCGGGGGTCGAGCGGATGGTCGACAGGGTCACCCCGTCGCCCGGCTGGGTCATCACCGACGGCAGCAGGCGCTCGGCGAGCTTCTCGACGTTCACCTGCGCGGAGACGAGCGCCTGCTGGGCGCCGCGGAGCTCGTCGTCCCGCACGTGCAGGTACTCCCTCTCCACGGCCGCGTTGGTGGCGACCGTCTGGGCGATCGGCGCCGACACGCCGACTAGGTCACGCCAGGTGCCCTCCGAAGGAGTACCGAGGGCGTTCGGATCGGGCCGCTGGCCGTAGAGCCAGCGCCGCAGCGCGTAGACCGCGTGGCTCTGCGAGTACAGCCAGGCGCGGCCCGGGAAGGCGGACCGCGCCGGCGCGAGCTCGCGCCGCACGGCCCAGCCGTCCAGCTCCGCGTGGCGCTCGGCGTTGCGCCGGTCGGCCTCGAAGAAGTCGTTGTAGGCGTTGACCACCCAGAGCACGAGGCGCGGGCGGCGCTGCTCGAGGAGCTTGGCGAGCGCGAGGTTATACTCCGGCGGACCCCAGGTCGGCACGCCGGCGTTCAGCACCGGGCCGCCCCGTTCCTGCGCGAGCAGGGCCGCGAAGGTTTCGGTTTCCTCCACGCCGAGCCCGAAGGCCTGGGAGTCCCCGAGCACGAGCACCTCGCCGCTCGCGGCGTCCCCCGGCGGGGGCCATTCGCCGCCGCGGTACCCCTGCGAATTGGTCCGCACCGAGGTCACCGCCGCGCCCCCGAACTGCACCGCCTGGGCGGCGTTCGGGCGTAGGCGCAGGCCCACGTCGGGGTCGGCCACGTAGAGGTTCAGGTGGGGGAAGGCGCCCCGATCGCGCCACCGGAATAGCCCCTCGGCGACCACGAGGCCGACGGCGAGGCCGAGCAGCACCTGCAGCGAGCGCACCGCGGCCGTGGCCCAGAACCCGCGCCGCCGGCGGACCCTCGCGGCGCCGCCCGTTGGACCCCCACCCGCTCCCTCGGCCTCAGCCTCGGGCTCTGCACCCCCGGTCCCCGTCATCCGCGAGAGTCTCGGGCCCCGGTAGTGTCGACGTCAAGTCAGGGTCGCGGGCGGGGAGAGGGGCGCCCCGAGCCAAGGCATGAGCGCGGGGCCTCTTGCGCTCGCGGATTTCCGATCGTGACCCGCTAGTCTTTGCTCTCGGCGATCGCGCGTCGCAGTCCAGAGAGCACCCGGCTCCGGTCGAGCCCGACTCGGGTCGTCCAGAGGGTCAGGGTGCCGGCGTGCGCCGGCACGTACTCGCCCGATCCCAGCAAGTGCCGGCCCCACCACGACAGCCGCGGCGCGACCGCCGCGGGGGCGAGCGGCACCAGCACCTGCCGGCCCGTAGCAGGAGGCCAACGCGGCTCGCCATCGCGTAGCGGGGCCGACGCCGCTCGGCGAAAACTTGAGCCAGAAGCGCGACGGCGCGGCGTCTGCCGTGTCGAGCCTAACGGGGGCGTCGCTGCGGTCGGTCGAGGACAAGAGGATGCGAATCGCGATGGTCATTGTCGGACTCGGCGTCGGGCTGGGCGCCGGACTCGTCGCCTGTGACTCCGAAACGGCGGTGCCAGGCGGCGCCGGTGGCCTTCCGGACACGGGTGGCGGGACCGAGGCCACCGGAGGGGCGCCGAGCCTGGGCGGCGCTGGTACCGGCGGCGGGTCGGGCAGCGGCGGGGGGATGAGCGCGGGGGGCACGACGCCCAGCGGAGGGGCGACGACCAGCGGTGGTACGCCGACGTCGGGCGGCGCGACCGGTGGTCTGGCAACGGGCGGTGCCAACCCCGGGGGAGGCGCGGCGGGCAGCGGTGGAGCCGCGCCCTCCGGGGGCACGACGCCCAGCGGCGGGGTCACCAGCTCCGGTGGCGTGACCGGCGGAACTACCCCGCGAGCTGGAGCGAGCGGCAGCAGCGGTGCTGGCGCCACCGGCGGAGACACCGCTGGCGGCGCCAGCGGCTCCGCGGGACAGGGACCCCAGACGTGCCCGGACTCGCTGGACGAACTGGCGGTGGGGGACCACACCGCGACGCTGCAGCACGACGGAAGGGCTCGCACGTACCTCCTGCACGTCCCCTCGGGCGTGACGGGCACCGTACCGACGGCGCTGGTCATTGACCTTCACGGCGCCGGGGGGAACGGCCGGCAGCAACTGCAGATGAGCGGCTGGGACGCCGTCGCGGGGCGCGAGGGGTTCCTCACGGTCTACCCGGACGGCATCGACGGATACTGGAACGTGGACGACACCTGCTGCGGCACGGCCGGAGACGAACAGATCGACGACGTCGGGTTCCTCCGAGCGATCGTCGCTGAGCTTGGCCGAGCCAGCTGCCTCGATCGACGACGCATCTACGTGTCCGGCTTCTCCAACGGGGGTGGGCTGGCCCATCGCATGGGCTGCGATGCGGCCGACCTGATCGCCGCGATCGCGCCTTCGGACACGGATCTCCGAACCCAGCCCTGCCTGGCATCGCGACCCATTTCCATGATCGAGTTTCGGGGACTCGACGACACGCTGGAGCCCTACGAGGGCGGCGTCGTGGGACCGCCGGGCGGGCAGTACGTCTCGCCCGGTGGCCCGGGCTCACTGGAGCTCTGGGCCACGATCAACGAGTGCACCGGCACGCCCATCACGACGGAGCAGTACTGCGAAACCTACCCGGAGTGTGCCGGCGGCGTGGAGACGACGCTGTGCTCGCTCCCCGGCGTGGGACACGGCTGCTACAGTAACTCGCTCGGTTTCGAGGTGGCGAGCGTGGCCTGGAGCGTGTTCGAGCGCCAGCCGCTGCCGTAGGTGCGCCGGCGAGCACGCCTCGCGCGCGCGCTGGCGGGGGCTGAGGCGTTCAACCGTGAAGTGGGTCGCGCGCGAGGTGACCCAGGCCCTCGAACGCGCGGCACCGGGAGCACGGGGAACGGACAGGTCGCACGAGCTCCACGAGCGTGGTGCTCTTCGACGAGCTCGACGGGTTCCTCCCGCCGCACCGCGCGGGCCCGCCCACCCAGCGGCCGCTGATCGCGGGCGCCCGAGCCCCTCACGGTCGCCCGCTTGACACTGACGCGCCCTCGCGCGCCAACTCCTGGCATGGCTCGCTGTGTCACCGCTGCTCTCGGGGGGGCGCTGCTGCTCGCGGGGCGAGCGGCGAGCGCGGCGCCCGCCCACGACATCTGCGCCGAGCTGGGCCCGGACCTCGGCGTCGGGATCGCGAGCTACTCGGCCGCGGGCGACTGGCCCGAGCAGGCCGAGCTCACGCACGGGGTCGACTGGCGCTTCCTCTACCTCTACGTCGTGCCGACGAGCGATCCGGCCGCGGACCGCGAGTGGTTCCTGCTCCACAAAGCCGACCTCGCGGCCTCCCTCGGCGCGGTCCCCGTGTACACGTTCTACGAGCTCCTCCAGCGCGGCCAGCAGGCGGGCATGACCGGGACCGAGCCGGAGGTCGTGCAGGCGGTGCTCCAGGAACCGGCGCTGATGCGAGCCTACTTCGACGACTTCGTCTTCCTCGTCGAGACGGTGTCCGCCGCGCCGACGCCGCCCATCGTCCACGTCGAGCCGGACTCGTGGGGCTTCATGAGCTGGGCGATGGGGATCGAGGGCAACGCGGACGCGACCAGCGTGCCCGTCGCCGTCGCTGGCTCGGGCCACCCCGAGCTCGCCGATCTTCCCGACCACGCGGGCGGCCTCGGCCACGCGCTCCTGCGCCTGCGCGATCGCTTCGCCCCGGCCGTGCGCCTCGCCTGGCATGCCTCGAACTTCCGCGCCGGCACCCGCCCGGAGGTCACGACCGGCTTCTACTCGTCCGTGGGCGAGTGGGACGTGCTCTTCACCGACTCGCCGCACCTCGAGGCCGACGAGGCGACCTGGTGGGAGCCCGCCGATCCCGCGGCGGTAGACCGTAACGTGACCTGGCTGCGAACGGTGTCCGAGGGCGCGGAGCTCCCGGTCGTGATGTGGCAGATGCCGATCGGTACCACCGACTTCCACCTCTTCGACGGCGATCCGACCCTGCTCACGCGCTTCGTCGAGGCCGGCCTCGGCGCCGTGCTGTTCGATCTGCGCGGCGAGGGCGAGCCCGACGATTTCCGCGCGGTCGAGGGCGATGGCCTCGACACCGCGCCGCCGGCAAACTCCGACGCGGGCGGCACGGCGGCGGACCTGCGCGCGCGCCTCGCGGACTACGCGACTGCGCCGCTCGCCTGGCCCGAGGGCGCGTTCTGCTCCGCCCGTGCCGCGGGCGCCGCGGGCGCCGGCTCCGATGGCTCCGGCGGGACCACGACCGACGGCACCGGCGCGACCCGCGGCAGCGACGGCGAGCCCGCAAGTCCGGGCGACGACGCTTCCACGAGCGACGAGGACGGCGGCTGCGGGTGCCGCGCCGCCGAACCCGGCCGCGCGCCGCGTGGAGCCTCGATCGCGGTGCTCGCCGCGCTCGGCCTGCTCCGCCGCCGGCGCCGCCCGGTGACGGTGAGCCGCGCCGCGAGTGGCCGTACCTCTTGAGCCTCCCGCCGCGAAGTCCGCCGACGGTCCCGACCTCTCCGCGGTCCGCTTCACGGGTCGACAGCCCCCTCTTCGCTGCCCTCACTCCCCCGATCCCGCGCAGGGGCTACCGAGCGGGGCCGCGTCGGTGGACCAGCAAGGCTGGTTGACCACGGTGGGCTCCGAGCGCCGCTGCCAGGGCATCTTCCAGAGGTAGAGCGTGTGGAGGATCGTGCTCGCCGCCCCGTCCGTCTCGGGTGGGCCGTCGGGCGGCCCGCGCACGCGCAGGATCTTCGTGGCCCTCGCGCGAGGGATGTCGAACTCGTGCGACACGACCCGCGCCCCGGGCCGGAGCGCTTCGAGCTGCGGCACCAGCCGGTCGTTGATCCTCGTCAGGAGGTACAGGAAGACGACGTCGGCCGGCGACAGATCGAGGTCGAAGACGTCCGCGCGTTCGATCCGCACGAGGTGGTCGACCCCATTGCTGCGGGCGTTGCTGCGCGCCTCGGCGACCCGGCGGGGATCGAGGTCGACACCGAACCCCCGAGCGCCGTAGCGCTGGGCCGCGGTGACCAGGATGCGGGCGTCCCCGCAGCCGAGGTCGTAGACGAGATCGGACGCCTTGACCTCGGCGAGCTCCAGCATCGCGTCCACGATCGGCTGCGGGGTGGCCCAGTACGGGACGTCGACCCGCGTCGTGGCAACCGGGGGTGCGGTCGGAGCCTCGGTGGGCGTGGACGACGGGGGCGCGGTCGGAGCCTCGGTGGGCGTGGATGACGGGGGCGCGGTCGGAGCCTCGGTGGGCGTGGTCGCCGCCGCGCAGCTCAGCGCCGCGCCGAGCGCGGCCATCGCGAGCCACCGCCAC
>CAYZQO010000017.1:12825-69999 GCA_964480725.1 uncultured Polyangiaceae bacterium
CGCCGCCGCGCAGCTCAGCGCCGCGCCGAGCGCGGCCATCGCGAGCCACCGCCACGACGCGATTGGCACCGGCGAGGTGAGCGCGACCTGGTTCATGGGACCCCTCGAGATCGGAACTCGCGGCCCGCCATCCCGGAGGGGCCCCCGAAGCGGACGCCCGCAGCGCGCCGCTCGCCCGCCTGGATGGCACGTCGGTCGCGAGCTATGAACTCCTTCGAACCTCTCGAGCGAAAGGATGCGTGGTTTGGTGGGTTTGGGCGACGGCTGGGCGCGATGGGTGCTGATGGTGGCGATGCCGGCGGCGGGGACGCTCCTCGCCTGCTCGGACGAGCACGACGTCATCTTCGCCGCCACGGGCGCCGTGGGCAACCCGGGCTCGGGCGGTGAGGAAAGCGCGGGGCTCGGCGGCCAGGGCGGCACCGGTGACGGCGTGAGCGCAGGCACGGGCGCCGGGGGTAACGCCGGCGACGGGCCCGGCACGGGAGCTCAGCCCGGCAGCGGGGGTGGCGGGAGCGGCCTGCTCCCGGGCAACACCCTGGACTGCGGCAGCGCGGAGCTCGGACCCAGCACGGTGCGCATCGAGGCCGAGTGCGCGCACGGCTCGGGTTGCAGCGGCGGCGTCACCGGCGGACAGCAGGGGACGGAGCTCGAGGGCGGAGGCACCACCGTCGGCTACATCGAGGGGGGCGACTGGCTCCGCTTCGACGGCGTCGCGCTCGACGGCATCACCACCCTCACCCTCACCTACGCCAAGGAGATCGCTGGCGGCAGCGTCGAGGTGCGCCTCGACGACGCCACGGGGACACTGCTCGGCAGCTTCTCGCCCCCCACCACCGGCGGCTGGACGACCTGGCGGGAGGGACAGGTTTCGCTCACGGCCGCGACGGGCACGCATGCGCTCTACCTCGTGGCCGCGGGCACGAGCGAGGGGATCCTCAACCTCGATCGGCTCGTCCTCTCGGGGGACACGGCCACGGAGGGCGCCTCCGCCTTCCACCTCAACCAGATCGGCTTCTCCACGCTGGGGCCCAAGCACGTCGTGGTCGAGGGCCCGCCAGGGCTCGAGCGCTTCCAGGTCGTGGACGAGGCCGGCCGCGCCGTCTGGTGCGGCGACCTCGCGGGCGTGGCGTTCACGGAGTGGGGCAGCAGCAGCACCCACTACTCGGTCGACTTCACGGAGATGACCCAGGCGGGCACCTATCGCCTGGCGGTGGGCAGCTCCGCGTCGGAGCCGTTCGTGGTCGGCGACGCCCAGCTCTTCGGGGAGACGTCGGCGAGCGTCGTCGACTACTTCCGCGCTTCGCGCGCCGACGACGCGGCCGTGTGGGCGGCGGACGGTGCGGTGCCCTTCAACGGTCGCGACGGCACCGCCGACGTGCGCGGCGGCTGGTACGACGCCTCCGGCGACATCTCGAAGTACCTGACACACCTGAGCTACGCCAACTTCCTCAATCCCCAGCAGATCCCCCTCGTCGCCTGGGCGCTGGCCTGGACCCGGGACGAGCGCCGGGAGCTCGCGCCGGGCGCCACGGCGACGGCGCTGGAGGAGGAGGCGCTCTGGGGCGCGGACTACCTCCTGCGCGTGCTCGATCCGGCCGGCTACTTCTACGTCAACGTCTTCGACGGCTGGTCCGGCGACGTGGGGCAGCGGCAGATCTGCGCCTTCGAGGGGTCGAGCGGGGTGAGGTCCGGGGAGTTCGAGTCCGCGCTGCGGGAGGGGGGCGGGATGAGCATCGCCGCGCTCGCCCGGATCGCGAGCTGGGGCCTCGCCGGCGATTTCTCGGCCGCCGAGTACCTCGCCGGCGCCGAGGCGGCCTTCGCCCACCTCGACACCGGCGGGGCAGCCTACGCCGACGACGGTCGCGAGAACGTCATCGACGACACCACCGGGCTCTTGGCCGCGAGCGAGCTCCTCGCGACTACCGCTGACGCGACGTACCTCGACGCCGCGCGGCGGCGCGCCACCTCGCTCGTCGGGCGCCTCGGCAGCGACGGCTACTTCATCGCCGACGGCGCCGCGCGCCCGTTCTGGCACGCCTCCGACGCGGGGCTGCCCGTCGTGGCCCTGGTGCGATACCTCGAGGTGGAGACGGACGCCGCCCACCGCGACGCCGCGCGGGCGGCCATCCGCACCCACCTCGACTACCTCCTCCGCGTCACCGGCGAGGTCCCGAACCCCTACGGCTACGCCCGCCAGCACACGGGCGCGTCCGCAGCCTTCTTCATCCCGCAGGACAACGAGTCCGGCTACTGGTGGCAAGGCGAGAACGCGCGGCTGGCGTCGCTCGCCGCGGCCGCCGTGCTGGGGGCGGAGGCGATCGGCGCCACCGGCGAGGATTTCCTCGCGCTGCTCCGCTTCGCGGGCCACGAGCTCGACTGGATCCTTGGCAACAACCCGCGCGACCTCTGCTTCTTGCACGGGTTCGGCCGCGAGAACCCCCCGGAGTTCAGCGGGGTCAAGCCGGAGGTGGGCACCCTCACCGGCGGGATCGCCAACGGGTACACCGGCACCAGCGGCGAGCTCCAGTGGATGGCGGGCGCGGCGGACTGGGAGCAGTGGCGCTGGGTCGAGCAGTGGCTGCCCCACGCGGCCTGGTATTTGGTGGCGATCACGGCGCTGGAGCGCTGATGCCAACGCGCGGCGCCGGCTTCGTTCGTCACCACCACGACGACGTGAAGCGTCACGCGCGGGGGCGCCAAAGCCAACGGCGAGGCCCGTACCCACTCTCAAGAACAGCAGGCTCTGGAGGCGGGCGCGTCATGGCCGCAGCGTGAGCCGGGGCGATGCGCTGGATCCTCCGCGGCCCCTCACTCCCTGCCCCAAAACTCCGAGCGAGGCACGCATTCCCTCTGACGGCATTGTCTGTCCTCGAGGCCCCGCTGACGCGGGTGTGCCCGGAAAACAATCCGCGAGGCCGAGGTGCAGATCCCAAATTTCCGCCACCAACACCGTCGCTTCCCTTCGTGGCTCGCCCCTGCTGGTTCATGCCCCGCCCCGGTGACAGAACCGTTGCGGCACAGAGAGGGACGAGCAGCTTCCCCGCTCGGGAGCGGGGTGAGCAGCGGCGTGGGGTGAGCCCGTCGTCGCTGGAGGCCTGCGTCGCCAAAGCGAGCGAATCCCGTGACCACCCCATGCGGAGCGACTCGGGCGCGATGGGGCAGGCCTGGCCTTCCCCGTCTTCAGCCCAGGGCTGCTAACGCCGCGGCGTAGTCTGGCTCGGTGGTGATCTCGGGGACGAGCTCCACGTGGCGCACTACGTCCTGCTCGTCGAGGACAAAGACAGCGCGAGCCGTGAGACCCTGCAGCGGTCCATCGATGAGGCCGACGCCGTAGTCCACGGCGAAGGTGCTGCGGAAGCTGGAGAGGGGCTGGGCGGCGGCGATGCCCTCGGCCTCACAGAAGCGCTTCTGGGCGAAGGGGAGATCGGCGCTGATGAGGAGCGCCACCGTGTCGCCGCGCTGGCCCAGTGATGCGTTGAACCTCCGCGCCGTCGCCTGGCAGACGCCGGTGTCGAAGCTCGGGTTCACCGTGAGCACCTTCTTCTTGCCCGCGAACGAGGCCAGCGTCCGCTCGCCGAGATCCGCCGCGACGAGGGTGAAGTCGCGGGCCTTCGAGCCCACCACGGGGAGGTCACCGCTGGTCGAAACGGGGGTACCCTTGAAGCTCGTCGTTGCCATGCTCGTCTCTCCTCTCCCGCCGAGGCCCCGGCGGCTGCACAATCATGGGGGATCGCCCCCAGAACGGTAAGCCCCCGCCGGACGATCGCGGCGAGCTCGCGGCTCGACGGGCCACTCGAGCCGCCCGACCCATCCCCGACGTCCGACACACCAGAGTGCCGGCACGGTCGACGCCGCGAGCGGCTGTATCGCCGGAGCCGGCGCGGACCGGACCGGACCGGACCGGACCGGACCATGGCCCCCCCCACCGACGCGGTCAACCGCCGTCGTCCGCCGACCGCGCGCCGTTGGCGCCCAGGTGCCGCTGCACGACCTCGAGGAACCGCTCACGAACGAAGCGGTGCGGCACGATCGGCAGGGGGTAGTCCACTCCGAGTCGCAGCCCGGCGGCCGCGAGCGCCGCGGCGGGCGCTTCCCAGGGTTGGTGCACCAGGCGCGCGGGGAGGCCCCGGAGCTCCGGCAGCCAGCGCCGCACGTACTCCCCCTCGGGGTCGAAGCGCTCACCCTGGAGCACGGGGTTGAAGACCCGGTAGTACGGCTGCGCGTCGGAGCCGCACCCCGCCGACCACTGCCAGCCCGCGTCGTTATTGGCGGGATCCGCGTCCGCGAGGTGGGCGAGGTAGTGGGCCTCGCCACGGCGAAAATCCAACAGCAGGTGCTTGGTGAGGAAGCTGGCGGCGATCATCCGCGCGCGGTTGTGGACGAAGCCCTCGCCAAGGAGCTGACGCGCCGCGGCGTCCACCACGGGGTAGCCGGTCTTGCCCTCGACCCAGGCGCGCCAGGCCGCCTCGTCGCGACGCCAGGGGAACCCGGCCCAGGCGGGGCGGAACGGCTGCTCGAGCAGGTCGGGTCGATCCCAGAGCGTGGAGTGAGCGAACTCGCGCCAGACGAGCTCGTTCTGGAAGGCCGCGGCGCCGTCGCCGGGCCGGGCGACCCGCTCCACGGCGGACCACAGCTCCCGCGCCGAGAGCGTGCCCATCGCCAAATCGGCCGAGAGCCGACTCGTCCCCGGCAGGTCCAGCCGGTCGCGGCGCTCAGCGTAGTCGCGGAGCCCCAAGCGCAGGAAGCGTCGCAGCCGCTCCTTGGCGGCGCGCTCGCCACCGGGCAGGAGCGCGGGGTTGCGGTGGATACCGAGCGCCGCGAGCGTGGGGAGCGGCGTCGTGCCCGCGCCGAGCCCCGCGGGGAGCGGTGGCAGCGCGCGCGGCGTCCGCTGAGGCCGCTCGATCGCCGCCGCGCGGTGCCAGGCGCGGGCGAAGGCGGTGAACACCGAGTACGGCGCGCCGGACCCGGTGCGGAGCGTCCCGGGCGGAACCAGCGTCTCGCCCGCGAAGAGCTCGAGCCTCGCGCCGAGCGCCGCCTCCACGCGACGCTCGCGCGCGCGCCCGGCGGGCTCGGTCACCCGATGCGCCACGACGCGATCGACGCCCCAAGCGCGCACGAGCCGCGGGAGGACCTTCTCCGCCGGCCCCGCGACGACCAGCAGCCGCGACCCCCGCGTCGCGAGGCCCTCCTCGAGCGTGCCCAGCGAGTCGAGCAGGGACTGCGTGCGGTGCCCCCGGGCCCGCGCCGGCGCCGGCCCCAGCGAGCTCGGCTCCAGCACGAACAGCGGGACCACCTCGCCGCCGCGGGCGGCAGCGTTGAGCGGCGCGTGATCCGACAGCCGCAGATCGTGCTCACGGAACCAGACGAGGGTGCGCGCCATCGTCAGGGGAGGCGGAGCTCGACCCCGAGCACGCCGTAGTGGAGCCAGGTGAAGGAGTAGACCTCGTCGACGTCGGAGCCGCCCTCGACCGTGCGGTAGCCGGCGCGCAGGGTCACCCCGTCCCGCACGGCCCAGGTCCCAGCGAGCAGCACGTCCTCCGCCCGACCCTGGGGCGCCGCCAGCGCGTCGGCGTCGAGCAGCAGCCCGAACGCGCCACCCCCGGGCCGCCAGGCGAGGTGGAGGTTCAGGAGCGGGACGAACCCGGTGTTCTTCTTGCGGCTCGTCTCGGCCCCGTGCAGGGCAACCTCCGCGTCGCGGATCTTGCCGGTGAGCCCCAGGCCGAAGTCGATCACCTCGCGATGGACCAGGTCGTAGCGGTAGGTGAGGCGATACGAGTCGAAGCGGTACACGCCGAGCACCGAGCTGCCGGCGGCGAAGGTCTCCCCATCGAAGCGCACTTCACGGTCGAGCGTCCCCCGAGCGAGGACGGTGAGGGGCGCGTACAAGGCGGTGACGAGGTGCCGTTCGGCGAAACGATAGCCGACGCGCGCGCGGAACACCGGGGCGGCTCGGGTCGACAGGTCGTCCACCAACGAAAGGGTGGTGCCCCCGTCCCCCGGAATGCGCACCGTGTTGGTCGACGCGGCCGCCACACCGCCCTCGAGGTCCACCTCCACCCCGTCGGCGAGGGCGGGCCCCGGCGAGCCGAGCAGCACCGTGGCGCTGGCAACCAAAACGCGGAGCTGGGACTGGATCGGGTGGTTCATGTTCACTCTTTGCTCGACGCCGCGACCGCGCCCTTACCGAGCGCCGCGGCGAGCGCGCCCGAGAGGGTCGGGTGCTCGAAAGAATACCCGCTACCCTGGGCGACCACCGGCAGGACGCGCTGCGAGGCCGTCAACACCTCCGCCAGGTCGCCGAAGGCCGTGCGCAGCGCCAGGGAGGGCACCGGGAGGAGCGCCGGCCGGTGCAGGGCGCCGGCGAGCGCCCGCGTGAAGTCCGCGTTGGTGACGGGCGCGGGCCCGACGGCGTTCATCGGGCCGCGGAGGGACTCCGTCCGCGCCGCGTGGAGCCAGAGCCCGGCGACGTCGTCGACGTGGACCCACGACATCCATTGCCGCCCGCCCCCGAGGCGACCGCCGAGCCCGAGCCGGAAGGGAGTGAGCATCGCGGCAAGGGCGCCGCCCCCGGGCGCCAGCACCATGCCGATTCTAGCGCAGACGACGCGAATCCCCAGCTCCACGGCGGCCGCGGCGGCCGCCTCCCACTCGGCGCAGATCTCAGCCAAGAAGCCGTCGCCGGGCGCCGCGCGCTCATCGAGCACCTCGTCGCCGCGGTCCCCGTAGTAGCCGACCGCGGAGGCCGACACGAGCACGGCCGGTCGCCGATCGAGCGCGCCGAGCCCCTCGACAAGGCGCCGGGTGCCGATGACGCGGCTGTCACGGATGCGCCGGCGACGCTCCGCGGTCCAGCGGCCCGCCGCGATCGGCTCCCCCGCAAGGTGGAAAACCACGTCGGCGCCCGCGAGCGCCTCCCCCGGCGCCGGCTCCGCCTCGGGATCCCACCGTCGCGCGACAACGCCAGGCAGTGACGACGCGGCGCGCTCGGGCGAGCGCGTGAGGACGATCGGCGCCGCGAGCCGGCGCACGAGCGCCCTGCCGACGAGCCCGGTGGCCCCGGTGATCACCACACGCATGGGATCCGCGTCTCTCATCGAACTCCGGTCGACTCGGCCGCCCCACTTCGGTTGGGCGGGTGCCCCGTCGCCGATCGATCCCCCCGCCGCGCCGCGGCGGCTACTGGTACCAGGCGTCTCGCTTGAGGATGAGCCCCGCGGAGATCCGCCCCGACTCGTAGATGGTCGGCAGCCCACTGCCGGGGTGGGTGCCGCCGCCGACGAGGTAGAGGCGGTCGACCTCCTCGAAGGCGTTGTGGGGCCGGAAGAGCAGCATCTGATCGAACGAGTGGGCGAGGTTGAAGACCGCCCCGCGGTACACGTGGACGTCCCGCTCAAACTGCTGCGGCGTTATCCGTCGCTCGACCACGATGTGCTTGGACAGATCAGTGAAGCCGCCGCGCTCCTCCGCGTAGCGGATGGCCATGTCCCGATACCGGTCCTGCTCGCGCTCCCAGTCGATGTGGCTCCGGTTGTTGGCGACCGGTACCAGTAGGTAGATGGTCGAGTGCCCCTCGGGGGCCAAGGTCGGGTCGGTGACGCTCGCGTTCTGGACGTAGACGGACGGATCCTCGGAGAGGATGAGCCGCTCGGCGATGTCGTCCACGTTGCGCTTGTAATCCCGCGCGAACAGGATGCTGTGGTGCGGGAGCGAGTCGTACTTTCGATCGACCCCCAGGTAGAGCATGAAAGTGGAGCAGGAGAGCCCCTTGCGCTCGAGCCGGTCGGGGGCCCACTTGCGGACCGTGCCCGGGGGCAGCAGCCGCTCCATCGCGTAGCCAAAGTCGGCGTTCAGCACGACGTGGTCGGCGCGGATCTCCTCGCCGCTCGCCAGGCGCACGCCCCGCGCCTCGCCGTTCTGGACCAGGACCTGCTCCACCGGGGTCGACAAGCGGATGGTGCCCCCGTGCTCCTCCACGATCCGGGCCATCGCGAGGCTGATCTGGTTGAGCCCGCCGATGGGGTGGTGGATCCCCCCGGAGTGCTCCATGAAGGCGATCATGCTGAAGAGCGCCGGGCACTTCCACGGCGACATGCCCAGGTACTTGGCCTGAAAGGTGAACGCGAGCCGCAGCTCCTCGGCGTCGAAGTAGCTGGCGAGGTGCGCGTGGAGGCTCTTGTGAGCGTCCAGGTAGGGGAGCGCCCGGAGGAGCGTCGGCCGAACCATGTGCGCCGGAGAGCTGTAGGGGAGCTTCAGGCAGGGCACGAGGTGCTCGAGCTTCTTCGCCTCGTAGGCGAGGAAACGGTCGTAGCCCGCGGTGTTGCCCGGGAAGACGCGCGCGATCTGCTCGCGCATGGCGTTCTGGTCACGCGTGGGGAAGAACTCCCGTCCGTCGGCGAAGACCAGCCGGTAGAGCGGTTCGAGGGAGACGATGTCGAGGTAGTCCTCGACGCGCCGACCGGCCAGCTCGAAGACCTCTTCCAGCAGGTACTTCATCATGAGGAAGGTCGGGCCGAGATCGAAGCGGTAATCACCCGCGACGACGGCGGCGTTGCGCCCGCCCACCCGGTCTTCCTTCTCGAGCACGGTCACGTCGCAGCCGTGGCGCGCGAGGATCATGGCCGACGTCAGCCCGCCCGGGCCCGCACCGACCACCACCACCTTGGTTCTTGCCATCTGGTTCTCCCTCGAGGTCACGCTCGCGGCAGCGAGCGGCTGAGCATCATGCCGGCATTCTGGCCCGAGAGGATCACCATGCAGGTGCCGCCGCCCGGGTTGGTGCTACCGCCAGCGAAGTAGAGGTTCCCGAAGAGCTCGCTCTGCTGCGGCGCCTTGAGGCTGTAGTTCTTTCGCCAGTGGTTGACGACCCCGTAGATAGCGCCGCGGTTCGAGTAGTAGAGCTGCTCGATGTCCTCGGGGACTAGCATGTCCTGCACAACGACGTGGCTCCGCAGGCCCACGAGCCCCATGCGCTCGAGCTTGTCGATGACGCGGTCGCGCAGATCCTCGTAGTCCTGGCGCGTGAAGGGGGGATCTTGCACGCAGGGGATGTGCGGCAGCGCCTTGATGATGGAGTGCCCCGGTGGCGCGAGCGCGGGCTCGGTCTTGGTGGGGCAGACCAGGTAGATGTGCGGATCCTCGGGCAGCTCGTGGCGCCGGTGGATGGTGTTGCAGAACTTCTCTGCGTCCGCGGAGTAGAAGAAATTGTGGTGAAGCAGCTGCGGGTAGTCGTGATCGATACCGAGGTGGAGCACCAGCCCTGAGGCCGCGGGCTCGAAGCGCCGCCGGTAGCTGGGCAGCAGGGAGCGCGCCTCCGGGAGCAGCCGCTCGTAGGTGGGGATGACCTCCATGTTGGAGACGACCGCGTCGGCGACCAGACGGCTCCGATCGCGGAGCGTCACCCCCGTGACCCGCCGCCCGTCACTGTCGATGCCGGTGACCTCCGCCCCCAGCCGCACCACGATCCCGAGCTCGTCCATGAGGCGGGCGTAGGCGCGGGCGAGGTTATACATCCCCCCCTCGACGTACCAGAGCCCGTAGCCGAGCTGCGAGTACGCGAGCAGGTTCATCATCCCCGGTGAGTCGTAGGGGGAAGAGCCGACGTACTTGCTGAAGAAGGCGAGCATGTCCCGCAGGTGCGGCTCGGTGACGTGGCGGGTCACGCCCTGGTACATGGTGCTGACGAAGGCCCGGTCGGCGAGCTCACCGACCTCGCTGCGCCGCAGGATCTCGGTGACGGTCTGCGACGCCGGCTCCAGGTACGCGCGCTCGGAGAACCGCCATAGGCGGCGGGAGTGCTCGAGAAAGGAGAAGTAGCCGTCCGCGCCGGCTCCGAGCCGCTCGAGCTCCCGCTCCATCAGCCGGAGATCGGAGCAGAGGTCGAGGCGGGTGCCGTCGGTGAAGAACCCCCGCCACTGCGGGTCGAGCGCCCGCAGGGTGACGTAGTCCTCCATCCTCACGCCAGCGCGATCGAAGACGCGGCGGAAGAGGTGAGGCAGGATGATGATCGAGGGCCCCAGATCGAAGCTGAACCCCTCCTTGACGAGCACGTTCAGCTTGCCGCCGACCCGCTCGTTCTTCTCGACCACCTCGACGTCGAAGCCCTCGGTGGCGAGCGTGATCGCCGCGGCGATGCCCCCCAACCCGGAACCAATGACGATCACCTTCTGGCCTCGCCGGGTCCTCATATGGCTGGGCTCCGTCTAGCAGCAGTCCCGAGCGGCGTCATCGGCTGGACGCTGATCCCCCCCGCCGCGAGCCGGCGGAGGCTCCGTCGAGGCCGACGGCACCCCCCCCGGGGGGGTCACCGGTCCCCGTCGCCGCGCCGCCAGAGGGACCGGGCGGCGCCGAGCCACTGCCCAGCGATGGCCCCGGCCTTGTCGAGCGTCGATGCCCCGGAATAGGACGCGAGCATCAGGCTCTTGACGATCTCGTAGCCGACGGGGCGGAAGGGGAACCAGTTCATTTCGGTGCTGGAAGCGCCGTCGTTGAGCATCACGGCCTTGGTCCGGGAGAAGGCCCGGAGCCCCTCGGGCCCGTGGTAGCGCCCCCAGCCGCTCTCCCGCTCGCCCCCGAACGGGAGGTGCGGGTTGGCGATGTTCTTGAGCACGTCGTTGACGGCGCAGTTGCCCACGACCAGGGCGCGCACCACCCGCTCGGCGCGCTCCCGGTCGCGCGTCCACACGCTGGCGTTCAGTCCGTAGCGGGTCGAGTTGGCGAGCTCGATCGCCTCGGCCTCGGTGCGAAACGGCATGATCGGGAGCACTGGTCCGAAGGTTTCCTCGGTCATCACCCGCATGGCGTGGCTGACGTCCCGCAAGACCAGCGGTCCGAGGCGGTTACCGACCCGCTCTCGCGGCGTGGTGAGCCGAGCGCCCTGCTGGAGCGCGTCGTCCACCTGCGCCTCGACCCAGTCGCCCTGGGCGGGTCGGATCAGCGGCCCGAGCTCGGCGGCGCGACCGCTGCCGACCCGCAGCTTCAGCGCCGCCTCGGTCACCGCCGCCACGAACCGCTCGTAGATCGCCGCCTCCACGTACACTCGCTCGACCGAGACGCAGGCCTGGCCAGCGTTGACGAAGGCCCCGTAGACGGCGCCGTTCACGGCGCGCTCGAACGGCGCGTCGGCGAACACGAGCATCGGGTCCTTGCCGCCGAGCTCGAGCTCGAGCGGGATCAGGTGCTCCGCCGCGGCGGCCACGATCTTCTTGCCGGTCGGCACGCTCCCGGTGAAGAAGAGCTTGTCCGGCCGCGCGGCGACGAGCGCCTCGCCCACCGCCGGCCCGCCTTGCACGACCTGGACCACCCCGGGCGGCAGTCCCGCCCGGTCGCAGAGCTCGGCAATGAGGGCGCCGACGGTGGGCACCAGCTCCGACGGCTTGAGCACCACCGCGTTGCCGGCCGCGAGCGCGGTGACCAGCGGCAGCATCGCCAGCTGCAGCGGGTAGTTCCACGGGGCGATGACGCCGACCACGCCCAGCGGCTCGTAGTCGACGCGGAACTCGCTCCGCGGCGCGAGGCGGTGCCCGGGGCGGGGCTCGGAGGCGAGGGCCGCCTCGGCGTGCGCTTCGAGGTAGGCGATGGTGTCGAGGGTGGTCAGCACGTCGCCCGTCAGCGCCTCGAGATCGGGCTTGCCGGTCGCGGCGGTGATCCGGGCCACCACCGCGTCCAAGTCACTCACGATGACGGCGCGCAAGCTCCCGAGCCGGCGCAAGCGCTCCGCGAGGGGGGTCCTGCCCCACCCCTCCGCGGCGCGCCGGCCTTGCTCCACGGCCGCTCGCACCGCCTCCGCGGTCGCACTCGGGAAGTCGCCGAGGGGCGCCCCATCGATCGGTGAGGTCGCGTGAAGTTCACCACCCGCCATCTGCCCGCTGTCTCCCGGCCCCCTCATAGCATGCGCGCCGCCCACCCGGGACGTCCCCTCCCCCTGGCTCGAGGCCGCTGGGGCCGGCGGGCGTCATCGACTAGGCTGCGCGCCCATGAGCAGCGTGATGGGACGGCTCTTCCTCGCTTACTCCCGGCGGCGCCTGCGCCGGATCGCGCGGTGGATGGCCGATCCGGCGTCGGAGCAGGCGGCGCTGCTCGCGCACCTGGCGCGCCGGGCGGCGGGGACGCGGTTCGGTCGCGACCACGACCTCGGGTCCGTGCGGTCGGTGGCGAACTACCAGGCACGCGTCCCGCTGCGGAAGTTCCACGAGCTCGAGCCGTACTGGGCGCGGCTCCACGCCGGAGAGCGCGACGTGCTCTGGCCGGGGCGGATCCGGCTCTTCGCCGTGACCTCGGGGAGCACCGGCCAGCCCAAGTACGTGCCCGTGTCCGACGAGGGCCTGCGGGGCTTCCTCCTTGCCGGGCGGGACATCCTCTCGCACTACATCGTCAACACGGGGGACGCGGACCACTTCCGCGGCAAGTTCCTCTATCTCGGCGGGAGTCGGGAGCCGCGGCCGGGGCCGCACGGCTCGGTGAACGGCGATCTGAGCGGCATCGTCGCCGAGCAGACGCCGTGGGCCTACCGCCCCTTCCGGCTGCCGACCCCCCGCGTGCACCTGGTGCCGGACTGGGAGGCGAAGCTCGACGCCGTGGCCGACGAGGCCTGGGACGCGGACGTGCGGGGGGTGAGCGGGATCCCGTCGTGGTTGGTCGCGCTGTTCGAGCGCGTGCTGGAGCGGCGCCGCGCCGCGGGCCAGGCGGCGACGTGCATCGCCGACGCCTGGCCGAACCTCAACCTGGTCGTCCACGGGGGGGTGAGCTTCGAGCCGTATCGGGAGCTGTTCCGGCAGCTCATCGGCCGGCCCTTCTACGGCCTCGAGGTTTACCTCGGCTCCGAGGGGTTCCTGGCCATCCAGGATCAGGCGGACAGCCGCGACCTCTTGCTCCGCATGGACGCGGGGATCTTCCACGAGTTCGTCCCGGTCGAGGCGCTCGGCGCCGAACGCCCGCCGCGCCACTGGGCGGGGACGGTCGAGACGGGGGTGGAGTACGCGATCGCCGTGACCACGGCCAGCGGCCTCTGGAGCTCGTTCATTGGCGACACGGTGCGCTTCGTGTCGCTACGGCCGCACCGGCTCCGCTTCGCCGGGAGGACCGAGCAGTTCCTGAGCGCGTTCGGCGAGCACCTGCGCGACGTGGACGTGGAGGCCGCCGTGGTCCTCGCCTGCGAGGGGACGGGGGCACGGATCGCCGAATTTCACGTGGCGCCGATCTACCCGAGCGCCGACTCCCTGAGACGCGGCCATCAGTGGTTCGTCGAGTGGGACCGCCCGCCCCCCGACCCGGACGGCTTCGTCCGGGCGCTCGACGCGGGCCTGCAGCGCCGCAACGTGGACTACGAGGAGCACCGCCGGAACGACGCCGATCTGCCCCTGCCCGAGCTGCTGGCGATCCCGCCGGGGACCTTCTACGCGGCCATGCGGCGGCTCGGGCGGGTCGGGGGCCAGTACAAGGTCCCTCACGTGCAGAACGACCGCCGCTTCGCCGAAGTGCTGCTCGGCGTGCTGGACCCCGGGCCCGGCGAGGGGACCGCGCCGCGAGCGGAACGCCGGTAGCTGGCCCGTGGGGCCCGAACGAGCGATCATCTCGGCCGATGCCGCACGTCTCCTACCTCTTCCTGGCCGTGGCCATCGTCTCCGAAGTCATCGCCACCACCGCGCTCAAGGCCACGGAGGGCTTCACGCGAGCCGGGCCGACCCTGCTCAGCGTCTCCGGCTACGGCGTGGCCTTCTACTGCCTCTCGCGGGCGATGGAGCATGTCCCCGTCGGCGTGACCTACGCCGTCTGGGCCGGGGCGGGCCTGGTGCTCATCACCCTGCTCGCCTGGGCCATCTATGGCCAGCGCCCCGATCTGGCCGCAGTGGTGGGCATGGCCTGCATCGGCGTCGGGATCGCCGTGATGGGCCTCCTCAGCACGTCCTTCGCCCATTGACCCCGGCGACCCGCCGCGACGTTCCCTCGCCCCCGACGCCCGGATCCCCTCGCGACCGACCGGGGGAAATCGCGCGGGCCATGCGTTGACAGCCCCGTCAGTCGTGGGTAACGTACCCTTACGTAACGATTGGGCAGGGGCGATGGCACGACGAGCAGCAGCCGGGGCGTTGGTGGCAGCAGCGCTGGGGCTGTCGGCAGGCGCCAGCGCAGAGCCGGCGGGCACCCTCGAGGTCGACGTGCTCAGCCTCAGGGACGACCGGGGCGAGGCGGTCTGCGCTCTTTACGATCGAGCCGAGACGTTCCCGAGCGAGTCGGAGGTGCGCGCCGGACGGCACGCACCGATCGCTGACCGGAAGGCGGTCTGTCGCTTCGAAGGCGTCCCCGCAGGGCGCTATGCGGTGGCGGTCTTCCACGACGAAGACGGCGACCGCCGACTGCGCAAGGTCCTCGGGGTCCCGCGGGAGGGCTACGGCTTCTCCAACAACGCCAAGGCCGGGAGCTTCGGGCCGCCCAAGTTCGCAGCGGCCGCCTTCGAGTTCGACGGCAAGGCCAAGCGCGTCCCCGTCAGCATCACCTACCCGTGAGCGGGCTCGGCTCGCCGAGCCGCCCAGCCCGGGGGAAGTAGAGCAGCGTGTCCGATTGAACGGCGGGAGGCCGCCGGCGCCGCAGGAGCGCAAGCCGTACCACCACCAAGAGGAGCAGACCATGGCCAACATCGCAGTCATCTACTACTCGACGACGGGAACGAACCACGCCATCGCGCAAGCGGTGGGAGAAGGAGCGAAGGCGGCGGGAGCGGACGTGCGCGTGCGCCTGGTGGCCGAGACGCTGCCGCCCGAGGTGGTGGCGAAGAACCCTGCCTGGCAGGCGTTCGTGGAGAAGACCAAGGACTTCCCGAAGGCGTCGCTCGATGACCTCGATTGGGCAGACGGGGTGGTGTTCGGCAGCCCGACCCGCTTCGGCAACGTGGCCGCGCAGCTCAAGGGCTTCATCGACTCGGCCGGAGGGCTTTGGTTCCACGGTAAACTTGCCAACAAGGTCTACTCGGGCTTCACCTCGACCCAGAACCTGCACGGCGGCAGCGAATCCACCTTGCTCGCCCTGTACCAGTCGATCCACCACTTCGGCGGTGTCATCGCGTCGCCCGGGTACACCGATCCGGCGGTATTCGCGAGCGGAGGCAACCCCTACGGGGTGAGCCACGCGACCGGACAGGACGGCGCGCCGCCGACCGAGCAGGTGCTCGCCACCGGGCGGTACCTCGGTCGCCGAGTGGCGGAGCTGGCCGCCAAGCTCCGCGGTTAGCCCCGGCGGGGGCGCCTCGAGTAATGCCGGAGCACAGCGGGCGGTTCCCCACTATCCTCGGGCCATGAGCGAGCCGCCCAGCGCGTCGGGAACGGGGACAATCGAGGTCGAGTGCGTGGAGCTCCGGCACGACCGGGGGGAGCTGGTCTGTGCCTTGTACGACCGGGCCGACACGTTCCCACGCGAGAGCGGCGTGCGGGCGGGCGCCTACGCCAAGATCGAGGCGGGGCGGGCCGTCTGTCGCTTCGACGGGTTACCGCCGGGCCGCTACGCGGTGGCGGCCTTCCACGACGAGGACGGTGATCGCAAGCTCAAGACCGTGCTCGGGATCCCCCGCGAGGGCTATGGGTTCTCCAACGACGCGCGCCCCGGGACCTTCGGCCCCCCCAAGTTCGCCGCCGCGGCCTTTGACTTCGACGGCACGGCGACCCGCGTGAAGGTGCGCATCCATTACCCGTGAGGGGCGGCGCCGCGACGGCACCGCTCCTCCCCATTCCAAAGCGAGGGCGACCATGACCGAAGCCAGCCACCCCTTGTACGACGTCCCCCTGGTGAGCCTGGAGGGCGGCGAGACGACCCTCGGCGCGTACCGGGGTCAGGTGCTTCTGATCGTCAACGTCGCCAGCCGCTGCGGCTTCACTCCGCAGTACGAGGGGCTCGAGGCGCTGCAGCGCCGGTACGGGCCGCGAGGGTTCACCGTGCTCGGCTTCCCCTGCAACCAGTTCGCCGGCCAGGAGCCGGGTGACGCGGCGGAGATCCGGGAGTTCTGCTCGCTCAAGTACAACGTCACCTTCCCGATGTTCGCCAAGATCGACGTCAACGGGAGCGGGACCCACCCGCTCTATCGTGAGCTCAAGGCCCGCGCGGCCGGCCTCCTCGGCACCGAGGCCATCAAGTGGAACTTCACCAAGTTCCTGGTCAGCGCGGACGGCCAGAGCGTGGAGCGCTTCGCCCCCAGCGTGGCGCCAGAGTCGATCGCCGGTCGGATCGAGGAGCTGCTCGGACCCGCCTGAGCGGCGCGGCGCCCCCGCTTGACGCTCGAAGCGTGCAGACCGAAAAGGGCGCGGCGATGCGCCTGGAGAGCCGAGCGGGCATGCTGGTTGTGCTGGCGGGGGCGGTGGCGCTCTCGCTGGTGCTCAACTCCCCCTACCTTTTCTCCGGCTACCAGGCGGACGATCTCATCTTCTTCACCATGAGGCAGCGCGAGCCGCTGCCCTTTTCGCGCTGGACGGGGCTCTGGGCGGCGCCGTTCTCGGCCATCGACGGCTTCCAGGCGCTCTGGTGGGCGGCGCCCGACGCGAACGGCGCGTTCTTCCGCCCGCTGCCGAGCCTCATCATCGAGGCCGGGATGGCGGTCTTCGGCGACAACGCCCTTCCGCTGCACCTGCTCGGGATCGTGCTGCACGGAGGCGTCGCCGCGTCGATCACCGCGGTCCTCGTGCGCCTCGGCGGGGAACGCCGCCTCGCGCTCCTCGCCGGGCTCTGCTTCCTCGCCTGCGAAGACCACAGCATGGGCGTCGGCTGGATCGCGACCATCACCGACCTCGTCGGCACGCTCTTCGTGAACCTGGCGTTGCTCGCGCACCTGCGCTACCGCTCGGGCGGGGGCTGGCCGCACCTGGTGGCCTCGCTCGGCTGTCTGGTCGCGGCGCTCGCCTCCAAGGAGAGCGCCGCTCTAGCGCCGGTCGCCATCGCGCTCGCCGAGGTCCTGCTGCCGCCCCCGCTCCCGGCGACCGCCGCCGTCCGCGTGCAGCCCCTGGCGCTGTTCCGTGCCGGGCTCGCGCGCGCGCGCTGGTGGGCGCCGTCGGCGCTGCTGATGGTCGCCTACCTGGTCTGGTATCGGGCCGCCGGGTTCGGCGTCAGCGGCCTGATGTACCTGAACCCGATGACCCAGCCGGTCGCCTACGCGAAGAACCTCCTCGTCGGGCTGCCCATCATGGTGCTCGCCGCGGTGACGCCCGTGCCGCCGAGCCTGGTGATGTTCCTGCCCGAGGTGGCGCCCGGGCTCGCCGTCGTCGGGCTGGTCGCGCTGATCGTGCTCGCGCTGGCGCTGCGCCCGGTGGCGCGCGAGCCGCTGGTCGTCTGGTGCACGGCGCTCTTCTTCGTCGCGCTGCTGCCCCAGCTCGCCACGCTCCCGTCCGAGCGGCTGCTCTACCTCCCGATGGTGTTCGGCAGCACCGTCCTCGCACGCCTGCTCGCCACGCTGCCGTGGGTGGGGCGCCTGGTCCTCTCGACGCCACCCCCGCGCGCCCCCTGGTTCACGCGGCTGACCGCGGCGGGCGTCGGGGTGAGCGCCCTGCTGTTCGGGCTGCTCCTTTCGGCGGCCTACCCCCCGATGTTCCGCCAGAGTCTCGACGCCCCCGCCAAGGAGGTTCGCACGGCGGTCCCAGCGGTGCGCGAGGCCGCACCGGAGCGGGTGGTGTTCCTCAACACCTCGGGTTCGTTCCTGACCTTCTACGTCGCGGACGTCCTCACCTATGCCCTGGGGCAGCGGATCCCCGTCACGCTGCTCTCGAGCGCGAACGTGCCCTTCGAACTCGAGCGCGTGGACGCTCGCACGCTGATCCTGCGGACCAGCGAGCGCGGTTGGATCAGCCACGTCTTCGCCAACCTGGTCCGGACCGAGGCCACCGTCGAGGCCGGCAGCCGCTGGGTGCGGCCCGGCGTCGCCGCGCACGTCGAGTCGGTCACGGAGGACCGGCTCGACGTGCTGTCCGTGCGCTTCACCTTCGACGAGCCGCTGGACGGGAAGCGGGTGCTGCTGCTCGAGTGGACCGGGGACCGCTTCGCGCCGCTCGACTTCGCCGCGCTCCGCGACGGCGAGCGGCGCGCGCTCTCCCGCCCGAAGTCGCTCTGGGAGCAGATGGCGGGCGGGTAGCGCCGGGGGCGACCAGCGCCCGAGGTCTGCTCACTCCCAGCCGGTCCAGAGCCCCTTGGCCCAGTCCGCGTCGCCGGCGAACGCGCCGAGATCCGACTCGAAGACGCTGTCGCTGGGGTTCTCTGCCATGCAGTCGTCGGCCGTGAAGCCCGGGTCGTCCTCGGAGTTGCCGGAGCCTTCGGTGAACCAGGCCGCGTCGTCGACCCCACCGTCGTCGTCCACGTCGGCGGTACCGGCGGGCTCGTCCTCGGCGAGGGCGTCGGCCACCAGGATCGAGCTCTCGATCGAGATGCCCGAGGGGTCGTCGCGCAGGTCCACGCCGATCGGGAAGCCCACCGCGACCAGGTCTGAGATCTGCCCAGCGACCCCGCGCCGGAGCACCATGGCGGCGAGGGAGGCGTCGTTCGAGCAGAGGGTCGCGTTCTGGAGCGTGACCTCGGTGGCCCACCCCCCGGCCTTGTCGGCGGTTCCGTCCCACTCCAGGCCGTTCGGATCGCTGGAGCTCTGGGCGCCGTGCTGGCCAAAGGCGAAGCGGATGGTTCCGACGTAGCCGTCGTCCGTGTCGAACATGTCGTCACCACCGTCGACGCAGACGAGGTGATCGGCGTCCACGGTACCGCCGAACCACTCGAAGCAGTCGTCCAGGGTCGCCTTGACCATGACGTGGCTGATCGTCGTCCCGCGCCCGACGCCGGCGATGGTAAGCCCGTTGATCTCGTTGCCGTTGCCGAGATCGATCCCTGAGTACTCGATGCGGACGTACTCCAGGGTGCCGCTGTCGTCGTCCTCGTCCGTACCGCCAAACTGGTGCTTCGGATCCTCGGGCAGGCCCTCCACGGCGACGTCGTCGCCGAGGGAGACGGGCGCGCGCCCGAGCAGGACCAGGCCGCCCCAGGAGCCCGCCTCCTCCTCGTCCCGGGCAGTGAAGAGGATCGGCGCGTCCGCCGCTCCGCTGGCCTCAATCCGGCCGCCCCGGGTCACGATCAGCGTCGCCTTGGTGGGACCGTCACCCTCGATTCGCGTGCAGGGCGGGATCGTCAGCACGTCACCGTCGTCCACGTAGACGTTGCCCTCGAGGACGTAGACCTTGGTGGGGTCGAGCTCGCCGCTCCAGGAGGTCCCGGCCTCGACCACCTCTTCCTCGCGCCCGTCGCGGGAGAGGTCGCAGGTGTCGACCGGCTCCTCGGCGCCGCCCTCGCCACCGGTCGCGGCCGGCGCTCCGCCCTCGTCAGCGCCGCCCGTGCCACCGGTGCCACCGGTGTCCCCGGTACCACCGGTTTCCCCGACCTCACCGCCCTCGCCCCCTTCGCCGGCGCCGCCCGTGTTGTCGGCGGTCAGGGTGTCGTCTTCGTCGCTCTCGCAAGCCGCCAAGCCGAACGCCAGCGCCGCACCGGCGGCGAGCGCCATCAATTGAGTCATCCTACGCATGGTTCTGTAACCTCCTGGTGCGGGTGGTATGATTCGTCTGGGAGCGCTCCGCGTGGCGCGCGGGCAACGACTTGGTGAACCCCTCGGTTCAATACGAGTACGCGGCCCCGATGAACACGACCGTCCCGTCGCGGTACGCCTTGCGGGTGTTGCCCTCGCGCAGCCGCCGCCCCTGGGTGACCAGGGTCTGGGTGTCGAGCAGATCCTCCACGCCGGCCTTCAGCGTCAGGTTGCCGACGATCGCCTGGGAGGCCACGACGTCGATCACGTGCTGCGGCTGGCGGTAGGCGTCGTCGATGCCGAACGCGCCGACCTCCTCGATGCTGGGCCCCGAGACGTTGTAGGAAACCCGGGCCCGCGTCCCCCGGTCCTCGTCGTCGTAGTCGAGCGCGAGGTTAACCACCCAGGGCGCCTGGTTGACCAGAGGTCGGTCGAGGTTCGTCATGGTGCGGCGCCCGGTCTGCTCCAGCTCGACCCGGGAGCGGGTGAGCGTGAGGTTGGCGACCACGGAGAAGTCGTCTAGCGCCGTCGCCAGGAAGTCGAGGTCCTTCCGGGACTCGAGCTCGACGCCGAGCACCCAGGCGCCCGGGGTGTTCTGGAAGGAGTTTCTGGCACCCCCGCTGCCCGTTCCAGGCCGAAGCACGGGCTCGATCGGGTCGGTGAACTTCTTATAGAAGACGCTGACGGCTGCCACCTCGCGCAGGGTCGGGAAATGCTCGAAGCGAAGGTCGAGGTTGGTGATCCGGGCCAGATCGAGATCCGGGTTTCCCGTGGTCGATCTCCCCAGGTAGTAGTCGTTGAACTCGAACGGAGCGAGCTCGCGGAGCTGTGGCCGGGCGAGGGTGCGGGTGACGGAGGCCCGGGCTTTGCTCCGGGTGGCCAGCGAGTAGATGAGCGCGGCGCTCGGTAGGAGATCGGTCGCCTCCACCCGGGCGTCGGCGAAATTGCCAGGGATGAACTCCTTGATCCGGATGGTCTGCAGGGTCTTCTCGACGCGCTCGCCGGCGACGAGGCGCAGCCCGGGCGCGATCCCCACGTCCGTCATCAGGTAACCCGCGAAAACGTTGAGGTCCGAACGGTACTGATCGGCGCCGAACGTGCGCTCCTCGAAGCGGAGGTCTCCGGAGCTGACCGCCTCCGGCGCGAAGGTCTGGTCCGGGCAGTCCGGACCGAACGGGTCCAGGGTGCACCCGAGGCTGACGCCGGGGCGGGGGAAGAAGTTGAACCGCCGCGCCTCGAAGTCCCGCTGGCGCAAGCTGAAGAGGCCGCCTGCCTTGAGCTTGACCGTGCGCCGGAGGTCGAGCGGCTGCGTGTAGTCAAGAGTGCCGGCCACCCCGTCCTCGACCAGGTCGGAGAAGAAGTGGCGCCCGGTGTCGGCGTCGACGTTGACGCGGTACACGAGGTCGTCGAGGTCGCGACGAGTGTAGCCAACATCACGAGTGTCGGGCTCATCGCGAGTGGCTCGCGACAGGAGAGCACTCCAAGACAGCCGGCCGTGGTTCAGCGCCTCGAGCTCGTGCTGCCCGGCGAGCTTGCCGACGTCGAGGCCACGGCTCGCGTACTGCAGGCGAGCACCCACGACCTCACTGTCGAGCTCGGCGGAGCGGCCCGAGAGGAGGCGGGTCGTGTCGTCGGCGAGCTGGCTGTGCAAGAGCACGAGCTTGAGCTCGTGCTCGGTCGAGGGGGCGTAGGCCACGCTACCGAAGGCCCCCCAGCGGACTGAATCCTCGCCCTCTTCGACGCGGTAGTCGACCAGCTCGGAGTACCCGCGGGGGTCGGTGGGATCCGGGTTGAATTCGCGCACGACGCCGATCCGACGCGCATACGAGTGCCCGTAACCGAGCGAGCCCACGGCGCCGAGGCGCTGCTCCCCGGGCAGCTTCCAGCCGTTGCCGAGCACAAGGCCGAGGCCGTGGTTCGGAGGCGTGAAGGCGTCGGTCCGCCAGCGCATCGAGGAGTTGAGCAGGCTGCCGTAGCGCTGGACCTCGGCGCGTTCGAGGCGCCTCCCGTCCGGCGTCGTCGCTCCCACCATGAGTGGGAAGCCGTCGGGCACAGCGTCCGGAAGCTGCCGGAGGCCGGAGTCGAACCCGAGCCAGTCGGTCCGACTCCCGGCGTGGTCGAGGCGCTCGCGGAAGGTCGCGCGGGAGTTGTAGCCCCCGCTCACATTCACGCTGGCGACCAGCTCATCGGGGATGCTGCGAGTCTGGATCTGGACGGAGCCCCCCGCGAAGTCTCCTGGCAGATCCGGCGTGAAGGTCTTGGCGATGGTGATGTTGTCGAGCACCTCGACCGGGAACAGATCCAGCGGGACCGCCGCGCGATCGGGCTCCGGGCTCGGCAACGGGGCCATGTCGAGCAGCGAGTTGGTGTACCGCTCGCCGAGCCCGCGCACGTAGACGAAGCGTCCGCCGACCACGTTGGCGCCGACGACCCGCCGGGCCGCCTCGGCGGCGTTGCTGTCCGGGGTCTTGGCGATCTCCGCGCGCCCGATGATGTCGCCCATGGCGGCCGCGCGCTGGCGGGCGAGCAGCTGCCCCTCCAGGCGATCCTTCTCCACCTTGGCAACAATCTCCGTCTCCTGAACCTGCCCCTCCAGGGGGACGAGGCGGGCGTGAGCGTCCCGGACCTCGCCAGCCGTAACGACCAGCCCCGTGGTCCGGGCCGGCTGGTGCGTCCCCTCGAAGTACCGCAGCTCGTAGGTGCCCGGCGGCAGCTCCAGCCGGAAGCGCCCCTCGAAGTCGGTGAGCGTCGTGTACCGGGTACCTGGAACGCTGACCCGAGCCTCGATGAGGGGCTCTCCGGTCTTGGCGTCGCGGAGCGTGCCCGCGAGCGCGCCGAGGCTCTCCGCCGGCTTGGCTGCGAGATCCACCTCGGGCGTCGCCTGGCCTCCCGACGGTTCGCCGAGATCCTCCGTGTCCCCAAAGGACAGCTCACCGCCCTCGAGGTCGTCGTCGCTAACGGGACCGTCCACGTCGTCCGGCTGCGCCAGCACGCTGGGTGCGCAGGCGAGACAGGCGATGGTCAGCCGAGCGAGGTGACGAAGCGAAGTGCGCATGAGTTCTCCTCTGGACCCGCGGGCGCCGGGCAGACCCCCCCCTTCGCCGCGCAGTCAAGTCGGCGCGACGCTGGAGCGTCCACTCCTCGAGCGCGAGGGCGGTCGGGCTATTTCACGATCTTCGTGGTGAGCATCGCGATCGAGCGCGCGCCGCCCTGCCGGGCGAGATCCATCGCCGCCACGACCTTCCCGTAATCGACCGCGTCGTGCGCATCAACATAGAGGACCTGCTGGCGCCGGGCCGCGAGGATGCGCGGCAGCCGAGTCCGGAGCTCCTCCGGCGCGAGCACGGTCGCGTTGATGCGGATGATGCCCGCGGCGTCCACGGTCATCACCAGCGGCTGGTCGTCGCTGGGCGGCGGGGGCTGCTCCTGGTCGTCCTGCTTGGGGATGTTGAGCCAGAAGGTCTTGGTCATCATCGGCGTCACGATCATGAAGATGATCAGGACGACCAGCGTGATGTCGACCAGAGGCGTCACGTTCATCACCGGCCCCGGACGCCGGGCGTCGCCGCCACCGACTGCCATGCCCATGGCTCAGCTCCCCTCCGTACCCGGCGCGGCGCGCTCGAGCACCTTGAGCTCTACCCCGCGAAAACCGACGCTGCGGAGCCGGGCGAAGTGGCCGCGCACCTGCTCGTAGGGGACGGCCGAGTCCGTCTTGAGCATGAGCTGGCGCTCGGGGTCTGCCTGGTGGAGCCGTCGCAACACCCCCTCCAGGTCCGCGGGCTGCACCCGCTCCTTCTCCACGACGATCGAGTCACCGGCAACCGTGACCTCGATCGGGTTCAGATCCTTGGGTCGCTGGTCCACGGCCTGCACCTTCGGCAGCTCCACCTGCTCGCCCTCGTTGATGGCAGGGGCGAGGACCATGAAGATGATGAGCAGCACCAGCGTCACGTCCACCAGGGGCGTGACGTTCATGTCCGGCTCAGGCAGCCCTCTTGCCCCAGTCCTTGGCTTCCGGCTCGTCATATTCGTTCTCCAGCTCGTCCAGGAGCTCCCCAGCCGAGCGCTCGAGGGCGACCTCGACCGCGTTGGCGCGAGCCATGAAGTGGTTGTAGGCAAGCACCGTCGGGATGGCGACGAAGAGGCCGAAGGCGGTCTCGATCAGCGCCTCGGCGATGCCCGCCGACACGGCCCCGAGCCCGCCGCCGCCCGTGGCGGCGATCCCCTGGAAGGCGTTGATGATCCCGAGCACCGTGCCCAAGAGCCCGACGAACGGCGCGGTGGAGCCGATCGAGGCCAGGACCGACAGCCCCCGCCGCAGATCGTGCGCGATCCGCTCGCGCTGCCGCCCCGCCTCGTTGCGGGCCAGTTCCACCGGGCTGAGCCCGCCGGTCCCCTGCTCGACGGCCTTCTGGTAGCGCTTCACGACGGCGCCGAACAGGGACGCGAGGGGGCTCTGCGCGTGGCGCTGGGCGAGTGCCGGGACCTCCTCGAGCCGCCAATGCTCGAGCAGCTCGTGCGCCTTCTCGGCGAAGCGGCGCGACTCCTTGGCGGCGCGCCGGAACGCGACCAGACGCTCGACGGAGATGGCCAGGGCGACCACGCCGTACAGCCCGAGGAAGGCGAAGACGACGAGGCCGAAGGCGCCCATCGACCCGAGGATGTGACCGATATCGAAACTCATGGGGGTACTCCTTCTGGGCCTAGCCCGTGTCCAGGCCGAACTTGAACCGATGCGTCCGGGTGAGCGGCACGGCGATGCCGCTCGCGTCACGAGCCGGCGTGAAGCGCCACTGGCGCAGGGCCGCGGCGATCACCGGCCAGAAGCCGGGCGGCCCGCTCACGAGCTTGGCGCCGACCACCGCGCCGCCCTCGTCGATCTTGTAGCGGACCACGCACACCCCCTCGATCCCCTGCGCCTTGAGCGACTCCGGGTAACTCGGCATGGGCTGGGACAGCGGCTTCGGTGGGGTCATCCCCTCCACGAGGGTGACCGCCTTCGGCTTCGGCGGGGCGGGCGGCGGCGCGACGACGGTACGCTCGGGCTCCTTCTTCACCGCCGGCTCCGCCGCCGCGGCCCCCGTCCTCCCGCGGCCTCCGGTCGCGGCGTAGGGGTCATCGGCGCCTCCCGGGCCACCACCGGGCGCGGCCTCGACCTCGCGAGGACGCTCCTTTGGGATCTCGGTGGGGACGCGAAGCGCGGCGAGCCGTGGACCCGCGGCCTGCACGGCCTCGGCGTCGGCGGGCTCCGCCTCGGGATCCTCCGGTGCATCGGGCTCGTCCCGGGGCAACTCCTGCTCCAGCGAGACGATGGTCGGCTCGGCTTCGGCCTCGACGAGGACCGCCGAGGCGCTGGAAAGGACGAGGGCGGATGACGAGGCCATGGTGACGAGCCCGATCGCTCCGCCGCAGAGCAGTCGTCTGCGGCGCAGGGGGTCGTGGGCGGTGATCCAGGACTCCAGGTCCATCGGCTGGAGACGAGCCTGCTCGGCCCGGGTGACGACCCGGTGGCGCCCGCGAAAAATGCCGGGATCGTTCGGTGACGCTTCGGTGAACGCCCGGTGGCGACACCGGGTCCGAGAACCACGGCGGCCGGCGTCATGCCCCAGAGCGTTCTCCGGAACGTCACCGGGGGTCCACGCAGCGGTGCCATCACTTGTCCTTCGAGAGATGGCCCGCATCCTGGTCATCGATGCTGAGCTGGAGACGCTGTCGCTCCTCGACGAGCGGCTCCGGACAGCGGGGCACGACGTGGTGACCGCGCGCCGAGCTGCGGACGGGCTCCGGCTGGCCCAGGAGCTCGGCCCCGATCTGGTGATCCTGGAGCTCTACCTGCCCGACGTCAGCGGGACCGAGGTCTGCCGCTTCCTCCGCAGCGAATCGATGACGCGCCAGCCGCGGATCGTCATCGTGAGCGCACGCGGCGAGGAGATCGATCGAGTGGTCGGCTTCGAGCTCGGTGCGGACGACTTCGTCGTCAAGCCCTTCAGCGTCCGGGAGCTGATGCTCCGCGTCCGCGCAGTGTTGCGGCGCGGCGGCGAACCGCCCCCCCCGAGGATGGTCGACGTGGGCGTGCTGCGAGTCGATCGGGAGGCGCACCGCGCCTGGGTCGCCGACGTCGAGGTCCACCTCACCCTGCTCGAGTTTCGCCTGCTGCTCACACTGCACGACCGGCGCGGCCGGGTGCAGTCGCGCGACGCGCTGATCGACGCCGTCTGGGGGGTCGGCTCCCCCACGACCGGGCGCACGGTGGACTCGCACGTGAAGCGGCTGCGCGAGAAGCTCGGCGTCGCTGGGGAGTACGTCGAAACCGTCCGCAAGGTCGGCTACCGCTTCGCGGAGCCGACGCCCACGCCAGTGCGCAAGGGCGCGACGGCACGGGTTCCCGTTGATCCGCGGCTCGCGTCCGCTTGACCCGGGCGGGTCGCGGCGGGCGAAGTGTGCCCGCGCAGCCGCGCCGTCAGCCCCGCCGGCGCCGCAGCACCGCTACGCCGCCGAGCAGCCCGAGGAGCGCCGCCCATGCGGAGGCAGGACGGCCCGGGGTCCCGACCGCCGCGCAAGCGCAGGCGGCGTCGTCCGCGGACTCATCGTCCGCGCGGCTTCCGCTGGCGCCCGTCCCCGTCGAGGTGGCGACGCTGGTGACGCCGGAGGTGAGATCCCCGCCCGTCGCCGCGCCCGCACAGGCGCCGGAGACGCACTGCTGCCCCACGAGGCAGGCGTCGCCGCAGGCGCCACAATGGAGGACGTTGGTCGAGAGATCGACGCAGGACGCCCCGCAGGGGGTCTGTCCCTCCGCGCAGCTCGTCTGACAGCGGCCGGCGGAGCAGACCTGTCCGGCGGCGCATGCCGCGCCGCAGGCGCCGCAGTGGGCCGCGTCCGCCGCGACGTCCACGCAGACCCCGTCACAGGCGACGAGGGGCGCCGTGCAGGTGAACGTCACCACGCCCGTGTCCGTGCTGCTCGCGGGCCCGGTGCCCGTGCCCGTGTCGGTCACCGCACCCGTGTCGGTCACCGCGCCGGTACCCGTCGCCGTGTCGGTGGGGGTGCCGACGGCCGTCGAGGTCGCGGCCTCGGTGCCCGTTTCGGAACCCGTGCCCGCGTCGGAGCCCGTGCCAGTGCCCGTGTCGGAGCCGGTCTCCGTGCTCGCCGTGGCGGTGGAGGTTTCCGGGCTGCTCGTGCCCGTGTCCGTGTCGCTGTGGGTCGTTACCTCGGGTTGCTCGGGGAGCGGCTCCCCCGGCTCGGCGCCGTACTCCATGGCGCCGATGTCCGGCGCGGTCCCCGCCGGGACGATGCGGTTGAGGAAGTCACGGGTGTAGGGGGTGGTCCTGCCGCCGTCGATCGCCGCGCTGCCGGCGACCAGCTCGAAGTCCGCGGCGGTGATGCCGTCGAGGTTCACCACGCCCGGGTCGGAGCTGGTGATGAGGTTGTTGGCCTGGTTGATCCGCTCGTCGACCGTGGCCAGGAAGCTGTTGGCACCGGCGAGGATCACCAGGTTGTTGTCGAAATTGACGGTACCAGGCTGCAGTTGCCCGGCTCCCTGGTCCTCGCCGTAGATCATGAAGATGGCGGGCGTCTGCGACTCCGGGTGATGGACGAGCGTGTTGTTGACCCAGGAGACGTTGGAGAGCGCCGTCTCGTTGACCTGCAAGAGCCCGATCCAGTTGCTGTCGATGGAGACGTTGTAATAGAAGTCCGAGTCTCGGAAGGTGCCGAAGCCGGACACCTCGAAGAAGCCGCAGTTGTTGTAGGAGAAATTGTGGTGGATGCGGACGTTGGTGACCTCGCCGTCGCGCGGGACCGTGACCTCCGTCGCGCCACCGTCACAGTTGCCGCCCACCCACGCCGCGGTGTCCTTGCAGTTGAAGAACGTGTTGTAAGCGATCTCGTTGTTGGACCCGTTGACGAAGATGCCCTCCGCGCCGCCGACGATGTTGGCGTAGACGCTGGTGTCGGTGGAGTCGACGGCCATGTTGAGATCGTGGACGACGTTGCCCTGGACCAGGCTGTTCTCGCCCATCAGCATGATGCCGATGTCGCAGTCCGTGATCTCACAGTTCAATAGCTGGCTGTCGCCCCCCATGGTGACGCACACGCCCTGGATGAGGTTCTCCATCGTCCCGTCGCCGCGCGAGCCCTCGAGGTGCAACCCGTCGACGGTGATGGCACCCTGGAAGCTCGAGACGACGCTCCCACTCTCGACGATGAACGCCGGCAGCGGCAGGTTCTCGTCGCCGTAGTTCGTGAAGAGGGTCCGAGCACCGCCGCCTCCTCCTGGACCGCCGAAACCGCCGCCGGTGGCCACCGCCTCGCGGAAGACGCTGCCGCGCGCGTAATAGACCTCCGTGCAGCTCGAGGGGATCGCGTCCTGCGTGCGCACGGGGGTCGCCTCCGCGAGCCCGTCGTTGGCGTCGTCGCCGCCCTCGCTGTCCACATAGCAGGGCGCCGCATGCGCCTCCGCCGCCACCGTGCCACCGACCAGCAACGCCGCCCCGACCGCCCAGCTCTTCATGTTTGCCACCGCTCGCTCCTCGCCCCACCGACCGCGCCCTCAGAATCCCGCAGATCACGGGCCGCGGCAAGGCGCGTCCGTGTGGAAACGCTCCGCGCGTCGCGCGGTCGGTCACGACCCGACGCCCGTGACCGCGCGCCGCGCATGATTCCGAGTTTCTGCATGGTTCTCATTTTCTCGATCCCAGCCGCGCCGCGAGTATCGGACTTTTCCGTTGCGGGTGCGCGATGCGCGCCGCAGCCGAGCGATGCACGCGAGCGCTCGCCGGCGCGGGGACGATCTTGCTTGCTCCACGCCGTGGACGATCGGCGCCAGGCGGGCCCCCGCACGCCGGCCATGCGACCTGCAGCGAGGCTTCCGCGTGCCCACCGCGGGGGGCCGCAGCGAGTCCGCTGCCGCCAAGCCGAGCGAGCATTGTCTAGAGAACCTCACCGCACCGCAACGCAACCGTCACAGTTTCGGAGGCAAATGGGCGTCGTTCGCGCGACGTTCGCGCAGCGCTCGGGTGGCGAAGGCTTCACGAAGCTCGTGGCAGGCCCAATTCGCCCGGCACCATCCCCAGGGAGATCGATCCATGGCTACCATTCCAAGGAGAGCGTCGCTCTTCACCGCAGCGGTCCTCCTCACGCCCTCTCTGGCCCTCGCGCAGGCGCCCGCGGCGGAAGCAGAGCCGAGGACCGGCACGGTCACGGAGGCCGGCGATGCACCCGCCGCGGCGACGGACCCCTCCCCCGCCGAGTCCCCCGGCGCCCCGCTCGCGGCCCCGTTGGACACGGCGGGCGAGGCGGCGGCACCGGTCGCGACAGCAGCGCCCGAGGCGCCCACGGCAGCGGCAGCGCCCACTGCGGCGATACCGGCAGCCGACGCCCCGGACCCGGCGGCGAAGCCCGCCCACCCCGAGGCGCTCGCGGTGGGCAAGCAGGGGTGGTTCGAGCCGAGCCTGCTGCTCCAGTTCTGGGGCCTGGTGACGAGCGAGGGCGTGCCCGACGGCCCCGACACGACCTTCGGCTACCGGATCCGCCGCGCCGAGATCCAGGTTGAGGGAGAGATCCTGCCGGACCGGATCGGCTACGCCGTCAAGATCGACCCGGCCAAGACGCTCAAGTTCGGCGAGGCCTCGGTGCCGGTCGACAATCAGAGCCCACCCCCGGCTGACGGTGAAGATCCCGAGCAGGTCGAGGTGTGGACCCCGCCGAAGGACACGTCCATCCTGCAGGACTTCTCCCTCCGCTTCTTGAGCGACGTGGGCGACCTGTGGCTCGGGCAGTTCCGGCCCCCCATCGGGCTCGAGAGCATTAGCTCCTCCTCCAAGCTCCCCTTCCCGGAGCGGGCGCTCGCGACGCGCGTCTTCGCCGACCGGCGCGACCTCGGCGTCAAGGTCGAGAAGCAATTCGAGCGGTTCGGATACTCGGTGGGGCTGTTCAGCGGCTCGGGCCTGAACGTGCCCGACGCCAACCGGCAGAAGGATCTAGTCGGGCGCGTCACCGTCACCCCGATCGAAGGCCTCGGCCTGGGGCTCGCGGGCACCACGGGCCTCGGCGAGCGCGACGACCCGGCCACCAAGGACATCGTCGCGGTCGACGCGCGCCTCGAGCTCGCGGGGGCCCTCGTCCAGGGCGAGTACTTCTCGCGCTGGGTTGGCGCGGAGGGCGACCGGGTGCGCAGCGAGGGCGGCTATGCCCTCCTGGGTTACACCTTCGCCGAGCGATACCAGCCCGTGGGGCGCCTCGGGTTCGTCGACCTGGACGCCGACGAACCCGAGACGATCACCCGCGTGTACGAGCTCGGCTTCAACTATCTTCTGCTCGCGCACGAGGCCAAGCTCCAGCTCGCCTGGGCGATGTTTGGGACCGACGAGGATCCGGATGTCCGGCGGCACGAGGGGATCCTCGCGGTCCAGGTCGGCTTCTGATCGGCGCGGGGGCCGCGACCCCGCGCGGGCGGGAGGGTGCTAGGCTCCGCGCCGGCCATGACCGCCCCCTCCCGTCCAGGGCTGCTCGGCATGATCGGCGAGACGCCGCTGGTGCCGCTCGACCGGGTCAACCCGAACCCGAAGGTGAAGCTCCTCGCCAAGCTCGAGGGCAAGAACCCGGGGGGCTCGATCAAGGATCGCATCGCGCTCGCCATGATCGAGGCGGCGGAGGCGAGCGGCGAGCTCCGGCCCGGCAAGACCATCCTCGAGGCCACCTCCGGGAACACCGGGATCGGGCTCGCCATGGTGGCCGCCATCAAGGGCTACCCGATCCTGCTCGTGATGAGCGAGGGGGTAAGCCTGGAGCGGCGGCGGATCCTGGCCGCCTACGGCGCCGAGTTCCTGCTGACGCCGGCGAGCGAGGGGACCGACGGGGCGATCGAACGCGCCTACGAGCTCGGCGCGGCCGAGCCCGACCGCTTCTTCCTCGCGGACCAGTTCAACAACGCGCAGAACCCCCTGGCCCACTACCACGGGACCGGGCGCGAGATCTGGGAGCAGACGGGCGGCGCCGTGACCCATCTGGTGGTCGCGATCGGCACCACGGGGACCCTGATGGGCTGCTCCCGCCGGCTGCGCGAGCACAAGGCGGACGTGCGAATCGTCGCCGTCGAGCCCTACCTCGGCCACAAGATCCAGGGTCTGAAGAACCTGAAAGAGGCCTACGTCCCGGGGATCTACGCGGCGGCGGCCCACGACGAGAAGCGCAGCATCGACGATGAGGCAGCCTACGAGATGGCGCGGCGCCTGGCCCGCGAGGAGGGCCTGCTGGTGGGCATGAGCGCCGGCGCCAACGTCGCCGTCGCCTGCGAGGTTGCGCGCGAGCTCGAGGCGGGCGTGGTGGTGACCGTCCTCTGCGATGGCGGCGAGCGGTACCTCAGCACCCCGCTGTTCCAGGTGAAGGAGCCGGAGGAGGTCCCGGCGCGGCTCACCTTCCTCGACTCGCTCACGCGCCGCTACGAGCCGTTTGTGCCGCTCGCCAAGGACGGCCCCGTCACCATGTATTCCTGCGGCCCCACCGTCCACCAGCGGCCGCACCTCGGGCTGCTCCGGCGCATGGTGGCCGCGGATCTCGTGCGGCGGGCGCTGGAGAGCGAGGGGCACGCGGTGCGGCACGTCGTCAGCGTCACCGACCTGGACGACAGCACCATCGCCGCAGCGGAGGCGGCGGGCACCTCCCTCGCCGAGCTCTGCGCCCGCCACGAGGCGGAGTTCCTCGAGGACGTGGCCGCCCTCGGCGTCATCCCCGCCGAAACCTACGCGCGCGCCTCGGAGGCCATCGAGGACATGATCGCGCTCACCCGCGAGCTGGTGCGCAAGGGCGCGGCCTACGAGAAGCTGAAGAACGTCTACTTCGACATCGGCAGCGTGCCCTCCTACGGGGAACTCTCAGGCAAGGACCTGGGCAAGATCCGCCTCGGCGCCACCGTCGACCTCGAGCGCTACGAGAAGGACGATCCGCGCGATTTTACCCTGCTCCGGCGCTCCACGCTCCAGGAGATGAAGAAGGGCCTCGGCTTCAAGACCGAGTGGGGCCACGTGCGCCCGAGCTGGCACGTCGAGTGCCTCGCGCTAGCCCGCAAGCACCTGGGGGATCGCTTCGACATCCACACGGCCTCCGTGGATCTCACCTTCCCGCACAACGAGAACGAGATCGCCCAGAGCCGGGCGCTGACCGGCGACAAGCCCGCGCGCTGCTGGCTCCACAGCGAGCTCTTGCGCGTCGGCGGCAAGAAGATGACCTACGACGAGGCGACGCGCGTGACCTTGCCGGACCTGTTCGCGCGCGGCTACACCGGCCGCGAGCTCCGCTTCTTCCTGGCGCAGACCCATTACCGGCAGCCCATCCACGTCGAGGAGGAGCGCCTGCAGGCCGCGCGCGCGACGCTGCGCCGCTTGGACGAGTTCGTGCGGCGGCTGCGCTCCACGCCGCCCCGCGCGGACTGCGTGGAGGAGACGAGCAGCTGGATCGCCCGCGCCACCGAGGGCTTTCGCGAGGCCATCCTCCTCGACCTCAACGTCCCGGCGGCGCTGGGGGCCTTGTTCGGGCTGGTCCGCCAGGGCAACTACCTGCTCGGCCACGGCGGCGTCTGCCGGGAGCACGGCGCGGCGATGCTGGAGGCGCTCGCCCGCATGGACCGAATCCTCGGCGTGCTCGACCTGGACGCGCCCGCGACGCTTCCCGACGCGGAGGTGGAGGCGCTCCGCGCCGCCCGCGACGCGGCCCGCACCCGCCGCGATTTCGTCGAGGCCGACCGGCTCCGCGACGAGCTCCTGCGCCGGGGCTGGTCGGTGACCGACGGCCCCGCCGGGACGACGGTGGCGCGCCGCGACCGCTGACGCGGGTGGGCCTCCGGCGGCGGACCTCGCCTCAGACGATCGACGACCGCGGGTCACTCCCGCGCGGCTCGGCCGTGATCACGGCCGCCCGGAGCTCGACGAAGGTGCGGGCGGCGAGCACGTGGCGCTGAACCGAGCCGCGACTCAGGGTGCGCGCGACGTCGGCGAGGATCTCGAGCTGCACCTGATCGTCGGCCGCGGGGGTCAGCACCAGCACGATGATGCGGCAAGGCTCACCGTCCACGGCATCGAACTCGACGCCCCGCTCACAGGTGGCGACCCCGACGATCGGGCCGGAGAGGTCGTCGAGGCGCGCGTGCGGCACCGCGACGCCCTTCTCGAGTCCCGTCGACATCAATCGCTCCCGCTCGAGCACCGCGGCCTCGACCCGCGCCGGATCGACGTCGTGGGCCTCGGCGACGGCGACCGAGAGGGACCGGATCACCTCCTCCTTGGTGTCGGCGACCAGCCCCGGGAGGAACGCGCGCGAGACGACGAAATCGAGGCACCGTCGCGGCTTCTTGCTGCTGACGAGCCACCCGAGGATAGGGCCCGTCAGGACCGAGGTGACGAGCGCCATCACCACCAGCGCGACGAAGAGCCGATCGCCGATGATCCCGAGACGGAGGGCGACCAGGCCGAGGACGATGCCCATGGTCCCGCTCGACATCAGCGCCACCCCGATCGCCCAGGACTGGCGCGGCGCGATGCCGCTCAGCCGCGCCCCCAGTGTGCCGCCCGCGACCTTGCCGACGACGGCCACCGCGAGCACGACCGCCACCAACGCGGGGTCGAAGTGCGCGAGCAGGTCGACCCGGAGCCCGACGGTGGCGAAGAAGAGCGGCGCGAAGACGAAGGAGACGAACTGATCGAGGGTGGCGCGCGTTCGCTCGCGCAGGTGCCGCGAGTCGCCGATGGCGATGCCGAAGACGAAGGCACCGAACACCGCGTGGACCCCGAGCCACTCGGTGAAGGCAGCGGCGAGCAGGCCGAGCGTCGCCGTGAAGCCCAGCACCCCGCCCGGCCAGCTCGCGAAGGCGTGCAGGCGCGGCAAGAGGAAGTCGAGCGCCCGGCGGACGACCGTGAGCATCAGGGCGAAGAACGCCACCGTCCCCAGCAGCGTGGCCACGAGGGGGGTCCGGGCGTGGCCCGCGTCGGTCATCCCGATCACCACGGCGAAGACGAGCCAACCGACCGTGTCGTTGAGGATCGCGGCCGGTACGACCACCATGCCGAGATCGCTGCGGAACAGATCGAGGTCGAGCAGGGTCCGGACGATGACGGGCAGGGCGGAGATCGCGAGCGCGGTCGCCAGGAACAGGGAGAACACCAGCGGATCCGCCCCCGGCTCGGCGCCGAGGACCCGCGGCGCCACCCACGCGAGCCCGAAGCCGATCGAGAAGGGGAGCAGCAGCCCCGAGAGGCTGACGGCCGCCGCCGAACGGCCCTGCCGCCAGGCGGCGGACAGATCCACCTCCATGCCCGCCACCAGCATGAACAGGACAAGGGCGACGTTGGTGAAGCCGCTCAGCACGAGCGCCGCCGGTCCGCTCGCCGGGAACAGGTACCCGGCGACGCCCGGCGCCAGGGCGCCGAGGACCGTCGGCCCGAGCAGGATCCCCGCGATGATCTCGCCGAGCACCGCCGGCTGGTGCCAGCGCCGCGCGAGCTCCCCGCAGAGCCGCGCGCTGCCGAGCAGCACGGCGACCGTGAGCAGGATCTGGGTGACCTCGGTGCCGGAGAGCTGGACCATCGAACGATGTGGGCGGAATCCGACCCCGCGAGCCGGCTGCGACGACGATAACCGATCCGCCGGGCCACCGCGACGCGAGGGCGCGCGCCGGGCCGGCGCGGCCGCGTCACAGCCGGGCGAGCAGGGGCGCGAGGTGACCGCCGAGGGCGCTCGGGTCCGAGACGCGCGGGACCGTGACCACGTGCAAGCCGGGCGATAGGCGCACGATGGCAGCGGCGTTCGCGCCGGTCGTCGCGTCACGCTCGGCGGGGGCCGAGAGGACCAGGCCCACAACGGGCAGCGCGAGCCCCTCGAGCACGCGCAGCACCAGGAGCGCTTGGTTGATGGCGCCGAGGCGATCAGCGGCGACGACGAGCACACGGGCGTCGAGGGCGCGCGTCAGATCGGTGAGGTCCCGGTCCCAGGTGAGCGGCGTCAGCAGACCACCGGCGCCCTCGACCAGCGTGAGTTCGGCGCCGACCGCGAGCGCGTGCACGCGCTGAACCAGCGCTTCCAGATCGAGGCGAAGGCCAGCGCGATCGGCGGCCACCGCGGGGGCGAGTGGCTCCGCCAGGCGCACCAGCGCGTGCACCGGGTCGCGCTGCCCGGTCGCGGCGGCGAGCTGCGCCCCGTCCTCGGCGGCCGTGGGCTCTCCGGGACAGCCTGTCTCGACCGGCTTGACCGCGAGCACCTGGACGCCACGAGCGCAGAGCGCTCGCGCGAGCGCGCAGCCGACGAAGGTCTTGCCGACCCCCGTGTCGGTGCCAGTGATCACGAGCATCGAAGGCATGCGCCGCGCGCAGCCATCGCACGGGGAGCGCGATCGTTCAAGTCCGCACCGGCGCACCGTCAGAAGCGCGCCTCGAGGCCCCCCTCGATCAGATGCTGCACGAACTGCCGGTCGTCGTAGTCGAAGGCGTGCTCGGGATCGTTGGGGTCGTAGGCGACGTTCGAGTGGCTGATGAGCACCACGTACTCAGCCGAGAGGGCCAGGCGGTCGGCCCGGTCGAGCGAAACCTCGGCGTGAGCGCCGCCGCGCCCGCGCAGGTCCCGCCGGGTCTTGCCACTCTGGGCCCAAAGCTGGCGCGCGCCGGGACCAGAGGCGAGGATCCCGCTGGGATCGAGGTAGACACGACCCTCCACGCCACCCGAGAGCCCGAAGGACCAGCGCTGACCCGGCGCCCAGGTGACGTCCACCAAGCCCCCCGGCGCCCAGTAGGAGAGTGGGATCCGGTAGAGGGCTCCCTCACAGGAGGAGCCGGCCATGCCCACGCCGCTCACCAGGGCATCGCAGGCGGGGTAGTCGGCTGCGGTGAGCGTGCGCACGACGGTCCCCGCCTGGACGGCGCGCAGCCGGGCCCCGAAGGTGAGCGCCCAGTCGCCGAGGGTCACGAACTCGAGCAGCGCGACGTCCTCGCGCGCGCCGGTGAGCACGTCGTCCTCCTCGAAGCCGTGGACGGCGCGCACGCCGAGATCGAGCCGCGTCCGGGTGACGGCGCTCGTCCGGAGCTCCGCGCGCACTCCGCCGCCGTTCTCCCAGACGAACGGCGCGACCGCCTCGAGCCCGTCGAGGATCAGGGTCGACTGCGCGGTGAGACGGAAGCGGAGGCGCCTAGACTTCGCCAGGTACAGGTGCGCGGCCACCGGGTGCGCCTGCAGGCTGAGCTCGCGCACGCTCGACTCGAGCAGGGCAAAGAGGCTCGGCGAGTACTCGCCGCGAAGCGCGGCGTGCCGTCCGAGCCGCCCGGTGTAGCCGAGGGTGCCGTAGGCCGACAGCAGGGCGCTACCCTCCGCCAGAGCGGACGACGACAACCCGCTCGCCTCTATCGACCCGGACTGAGCGGGGTTCGAGTCGAAGCCGCCGCCGAGGTAGAGCGCTCCGGAGGCCCCGGTCGGCGGGAGCGGGTCGAGCGCGGCCAGCGTCGAGCGCGCCCAGCTCGCCGCGTCGCCGTCGAGCCCTAGGCGCAGGGCGCGCTCGAGATCGCGACGCGCCGCCTCGGGCTGGCGCGTCGCGAGCGCGATCTCCGCCCGCTTGGCGTACAGATCGGGGTCCGCGGGCGATAGGGCGATCGCTGCGTCGATGTGGCCGCGCGCCGCGGCGGGATCGCCGAGCGCGAGCTGGGCGGCCGCGAAACCGAAGCGCACGTCCGTGAGGTCGCGAGGCGACAGCGCATCCGGCTGGGCCAGGAGCGGAGCGAGGAGCGCCACGGCCCGCGCGGGATCCCCGCCCTTCAGCGCCGCGGCCGCGTCGCGGAGCTCGGCCGCGAGCCCGCTCGCCGCCGCCGCGTGGTTGAGGCGGTCAAGCTCCGCCTGGAGCTCCGCCCGCCGCGCCGCCACCTCGGCGTCGCCGGGGCCCGCCGCAACGAGGTGGCGACGGGCATCGTCGGGCCGACCATCGCGGACCGCCGCGAGCCCGGCGTTCAGCCAGGCGAGCGCGGCCGCTGCCGGATCGAGCCGCGCGCTCCGGACGAACGCCGCCTCCGCCTCCGCGAAGCGTCCGAGCTCGAAGGAGCAGGACGCCAGGTTGAACTCCAGCGCCGCCCGCTCGACGTCGGTCGGAGCCAGAGCGAGGGCGAGCGCGAACTCCGCCGCCGCCGCCTCGAACTCCCGTTGCTCGAAGAGGGCGGTGGCCCGTCGCGCGTGCTCCGCGAGCTCCACGCGCGGATCCTTCTCCGCCGAAGGCGCGTCCTCCGTGACCGCGGGCGCGTCCTCCGCAGCCGCAGGTGCCGCCTCCACGACCGGCGGCGCCTCCTCGGCGCGGGCGCTGGCGACGACGAGCGTCACCACCGCGGCTACGGCCCTCGCTGCCGTCCGCCTGCGCCGTCGCCCGAGGCCCGAACGCAGAGCGCCGATCAGCGCGGACCTCCTGTTTCCACCCCGGGGCGCTCTCGGCGCGGCTCAGCGCCCTCCCCCACCGTGCGCGCTCGCTCGCGCTGCCGCTCGTGCTCACGGCGGGCGGCGGCAGCGGCGTCCTCCCCCGCGCGCTCGCCGTTCGTCCTGGCCTCGCCCACGCGAGCACCGGTCCCGTCGCCGGACCGGGTTCCGGCCGCGTCACGAAGTGATCCACCGGCCGGATCGCGCACGCTCGCCGCGCCGGCGACGTCGCTCGAGCCAACGCTCATGCGGACGCGCCCGAGCGCGAGGGGGGGCTCGACCTCACTGACAGCGCTCGGTGCGGGCTCCGCGACGGGTTCCTCTGCCAACGCCTCCGGCGTCGGCTGGGCGACGAGCCGTCCCTCGGGGGCAATGGCACGAGCGGCGCCGGGCCGCGGCCCGTCCAACCGCAACGGCTCCGGCTCGGGTTCGGGGGCCGAGACGGTGGGTTCCGCGGGCGGCTCGAGATCGACCGGCGCGGTCGCTCTGAGCGCGGGCCGCACCGCCCTCGCGGCGCGCTCACCCTCGCCGTCCGGCACGGAAACCGCAGGCTCCGGGGTCGGCGCAGGGCGCGACACCTCCCAGATCCCAGCGCCCGCCAACGCCCCCGTCGGGACCAGCACCGCGGCCACCATCCACAAGGTGCGCCGCGCGGCCCAGCGCCGAGCCGGGACGAGCTGGCGCACGGGCGGGGGCTCCGCCTCGAGGCGGGCCCACAGCCGCTCCTCGAAGGTCCCGTCCGGCGGCGAGACACGCAGCCCCCGCAGGCGCTCGGCGATCTCGGCTTCGGTCGGGGGGATCATGCGGCGGGCCTTCCTGAACTGTTGGACGGAGCCGGGGCCGAAGGGGTTCCCGGTTCCGGGCGCGCGCCGACGCCCCCCTCCTCGGCGGCGAGCGCAGCGGCGAGCTTGGCGCGCGCGCGAGAGAGCCGAGAGCGGACGGTCCCGATGGGCACGCCCTCGACGGTCGCGACCTGCTCGTACGACATCCCCTCGATGTCGCACAGCACCACCGGGACCCTGAACTCGGGCGGGAGGGCGCGCACCGCCCGCCACAGGCGCTCGACCTCCTGCTTCTGGACAGCGAGCTCCTCCTGACTCTCCGCCTCTTCGGCCCCCATCTGCTCGTCGAGCTCTTGCTCCCGCGCGCGCGTCGTGCCCTGGCGCCCGCGCCGGGAGTCGATGAAGACCGAGCGAGCGAGCGTGTAGAGCCAAGTCGAGAGCGAGGACCGTCCCTCGAAGCCACCGATGGAGCGAAATGCCTTCAGGAGCACGTCCTGGGCGAGATCGTCGGCGTCGGCCCAGTTGCCCGCGAAGGAGAAGGCGAAGCGGCGCACGCTGTCGAGGTGCGGGCGCACGAGCTCCTGGAAGGCAGCCCGGTCACCGCGCCGAGCCCGCTCGACGAGATCGTGATCACGGGCAGGAAACAAGCGCATGTTGGACGAGGCCGGCGAGCCTGGAGTTCCCCGACCCGTTCCCGAGCATATCGGAGGGGGCGGGGCACGGCCAGAGAGCCGCACTTTTCCGCGGGTTTCGGTCGGAACGGGGGCGCACCGCGCGCTGACGAACGGAGCCCGCGGAACTCGGAGCCCGGGCGCTACGTCGGACGGGCAGCTCACGACGCCGTGGGCCGAGACACAAGGAGCTAGCGATGCGCAAGACAACGATGACGATGACGACCCTGACGATGGCCGTCTGCCTCGGCGTGCTCGGCACGGCACAGGCAGCGCCCGATGCAGCCGACGCGGCGACCGCCGACCGAACTCAGGACCGCGCGGCCGTGGCCGAGGCCGCCAAGACCCAGGACGGCGACGCGGTCAAGGCCCAGGACGGCGACGCGGTCAAGGCCCAGCAGGGCGACGCGGTCAAGGCCCAGGGCGCGGGCGAGGTGAAGGCCCAGCAGGGCGACGCGGTGATGAACGGCGATCCGGCAGCCGCCAAGAAGGCCGCCAAGGCAGAGAAGAAGGCCGCCAAGGCAGAGGCCAAGGCCGCCAAGGCAGAGGCCAAGGCCCAGAAGCTCCAGAAGATGGCGCAGGCGGACCCCGATGGTGCTGCCAAGAAGGCCGCCAAGGCAGAGGCCAAGGCCCAGAAGAAGACCGCCAAGGCAGAGGCCGCTGCCGACGCGGCGAAGCAGGCCAAGGCCCAGGCTGGCGGCAACGCAGCGAAGCAAGCCAAGGCCGAGGGCTCCGGCGACGCGGCGAAGCAGGCCAAGGCCGAGGGCGCCGATAAGGGCCAGCGGCCGGAGGAGAACGAGGCGCTACGCCAGGCGGCCCGCGCGGACGCGGCGGGCGACGGCGAGCGCGGTGAGAGCAAGGCCGCCGGGGATCGGCCCGAGCGCGAGCCGAGCCAGTCGCGCAGCGGGGAGATGAAGGAGCAGCGTGACCAGCGGCGTGACGCGGCCGCCGGGGCCCGTGGCAATCGCGCGGAAGGTGCGGCCGGGTCGGAGAGCACGGTGGGCGCCGAGGGCGCGGCCGGCAGCGACGGTACTTCGCGCGCGGGGGCAGGTCGCTGATCCCGTTCCAGGACTCTACCGGCGATAGCCTCGCTCCGTGCCTCGTCACCGCGCCCCCAGGCGTGGTGACAGGGCGCGGAGCGCCGACATTCCGGGCAAGTCGGCTTACCGTGTGTACGCCCCTCCCACACGGAGTGGGGTCGGCCCCGTGCGCGTTGTCCCCGGCGCACGCGGGCCGACCCCACGCACTTTTTTCTGGAAGCGGCTCAGGCCTGCTGCTCGGGGAGGCACGGGGGGGGTGAGCGCGTCGGGCACAGGGGAAACCTGAGCCGCGCGTCGACGGGGGACCGCGCGCAGTTCCAGGAAGGGCTTCGCGACGTCGATGGACACCATCGACATCGCGTTGGGCATTCGTCGAGTCGATTTTTTGAAAGGGAGGCAGGACAGAATGGCGCTTCGCATCCGACACACCATCACGACGCTGGGCTCACTCGCCATCGCGGTGTTCGTCATGCACTGCGGCGACAAAGACGACGGCGACGCCTTCGACGGGCCAGGCAACGAGGCCGTCGCGGGGGCCGCCGGCGAGAGCGCGAGCACTGGCGGGCGCACCGGAGGCACGGCCGGGACGGGCGGCTCCGGCACGGGCGACGCGGGAACGGCCGGAGACAGCAGCGCCGGGACCGGCAACCCGGGGACCGCGGGGGAAAGCGCGGACACCGGCGGCGGGAGCGACGCCGGATCCGCCGGCGAGAGTTCGAGCGCCGGCGCGGGCAACCCCGAGGTGGGTGGAGTGGCCGGTGAGCAGGAGGGGGCGGGAGCCCCCGGCTCGGGAGGCGCGCCGACCGGCGGCACCACCGCAGGCGGCGCGGGGGGCGACGGCGGCGACGGCGATACCCCGCCGGTGGAATGCGGCGCGATCGGAGAAACCTGCTGCGAGGGTGACGTCTGCACCTCCGCGCTGACCGTGTGCGCCGCCGGCGACATCTGCGCGGCCTGCGGGACGGCAGGCAGGATCTGCTGCGCGGACGCCACCTGCGCCGAGGCCGGCACCACCTGTGGCGCCTCCAACACCTGCGAGGCCTGCGGCACCGCGGGGGCCCAATGCTGCCCGGGCGTCGGGTGCGGCGACGGCTCCTGCTGCGTGGGCGAGCTCTGCATCGCCGAGGACGGCTCCTGCGGCGAGGGCCTCGGCACCTGCGTGGACGGCTCCTGCTCCTCCTGCGGAGGCGACGGCGAGGACTGCTGCGACGGGAGCTGCGAGGGCGGCCTGCTGTGCGCCGATGGGACCTGCAGCGCCTGCGGCGCGAGCGGGGAGATCTGCTGCGCTGGTGACGCCTGCGACTCGGGGCTCTTGTGCCAGGACGGCGCGTGCACGGACTGCGGCGCGCTGGGCGAAACCTGCTGCAGCGGCGGCCTCTGCGACGAATCCGGGGTGGCGTGCAGCGCCGACAACGTCTGCGTCGCCTGCGGGGAGCCCGGAGAATCTTGCTGCGACGACGGCGCCTGTGCGACCGGATCGACCTGCACGGGTGGTGTCTGCGTCGTCTGCGGCAGCGCCGGCCAGCAGTGCTGTCCGGGGGATGCATGCAGCGACGGGGCCTGCTGCGTCGGCGACGTCTGCCTCGGCGAGAACCAATCCTGCGGACCCGACCTCGGGACCTGCACCGACGGCGCCTGCTCGGGCTGCGGCGCCGCGGGCCAGCCCTGCTGCGACGGGAGCTGCGCCGCGAGCCTCGTCTGCAACGACGGCGTGTGCGGGACCTGCGGCGGGGCCGGTGAGGTCTGCTGCGCTGACGGTGCCTGCGACGCCGACCTCACCTGCGACCTCCGAGACACGAACACCTGCGTCGTCTGCGGAGCCGCCGGCGAGCCCTGCTGCGCCGAGGACGGCGCGCAGGTCTGCGATGAGGGCCTCGACTGCAGCATGTCCGGCGGCTTCGTCTGCACGGCCTGCGGTGACGCGGACGGCGCCGACTGCTGCGATCCGCCCGCCGAGGCGTGCAGCGTCGGCGTCTGCATCCAGGGGACGTCCTCCGCCACCTGCCAGGCTGACTGCGGAGACGTGGATCAGCCCTGCTGCAGCGCCGGCGGCTCTGGGATGGGCGGACTGTGCGGCGACGGCCTGAGCTGCACGGGAACCGGCACCGACCGCACCTGCCAACCGGAGTAGAGCCGGAGCGGAACCACCACGCTCGCCGTCGAGCCCCGGCGGCGAGCGCGACGACTGCAGGCGCCGGGCTTGGTCGGGCTCGGCGCCGCCGTCGATCGGCCCACGGCCCGCGCCATCGCGGCAAACCAGCGGGGGGCCGCCCCCGCGATGGCGTGGACGTGGCCCTGGGTCGTCCGGTGCTCCAGCGCCTACTCCTCGCAGGTGCGTTCACCGGCGGCCTGCGTGCATGCGAGCCCCTCGCGGCAGAGGCCGGCGGCGCCCGTACCGCTGCCGGAACAGCATGGCTGCCCCTGATCGCCGCAGTCGGTCCGACAGACGGCGCTCGACGGCCCCTCGACACACACGCCCACCTCGCACGGCGACGTGGGCGGCTCGCAGCAGAGCGCACCGTCGTCGGTGCCACAGGCGATGCAGATCCCCTCGTCGCAGGCCAGACCGTCGTCACAGGTGCGACCCGAGCAGCAGGCCTCGTCGACGCCGCCGCAAACCGTGAGGCCGTTGCCACCCTCGCCACCTGCGTTCGTTGTCCCATGACCCTCGCGGCCGGCCCCGGCGGCGGCGTCGGAGCGCGCACCACCGTTAGCGGCGCCGGCAGCGGTGGCTCCACCGTCGGCGGCGACTCTCCCCCCGGTTTCTCCTTGGTCATCCCCGCCGCGGCTCGGAGCTGCTCCGCCGCGACCCTGGCTCGCTCCGCCGCTTCCCGAGACTGCCCCGCCGCGGCTCGACTCCGCTCCGCCGGTCCCCGGGGCTGCTCCGCCGCGGCTCTGATTCGCTCCGCCGCTGCTGGGGCCGGCTCCGCCAGCGGTGGCGACGTCGTCGCCACCCCCCGAGCCGGGCGCGGCACCGTCACCGGAACGTGACACCGCGCCGCCCTCGGGGATCTCGCCCTGGCCGGCAGCCCAGCCCCCCCCAATGCCGTCCTCGCCGGCCGCCGTGCCACCCGAGTTGCTGCGACCGGGGCTCCCGCCGCTCGCTCCGCCCGTAGGCGCGGTGCCACCGGCGCCGTCCGGGCTGCCCGTTTCGATCGGGTCGCCGCAGCCCATGACGAGGAGCGCAGCGCAGAGCGGTCCCAAGGTCCTGATAGTCTCTCGTACACGAAAGGGTTTCATCGATCGGTTCTCCTATTCACTCCGCCCCGGGGCGTCGGGGGCCGTGCGTCGGACGAGGTGAATGAAGGGAAGGTTCCCACCGTTCACCACGGTGCCGGCGGACCTGCGCGCGGCCCCACCGCCCTGAGCGCGCGAATGCGCGCGATTGGGGAGGGGTCGGCCGCGCAGCCGCGAAGCGGCGAGCAGTACGGGAGTGGGCAGGAGCCGGGCTCCCTACGTCCGCCCCACCGGATTTCCCGACGCGTCCTCAGCCCGAGGGGCAACCGCGAGCCACCCGCGGCCACTCGCCCGGGAGCTCAGTACTGGGCGAAGAAGCTCCAGATGCCGGCGGCCGCGAAGGACGGCCAGTTGTGCCCGTCCTGATGCACGCACCAGTGCACCGGGCGCCCCGCCGTGCAGCCCTCGTAGGCCACGCAGGGGCTCGGCTCCGCCGCCACCGTCGTCGCCCCGCACGCGTTCGCCGCCAGGTACGAGTCGCGCGCATCCTCCCCCATCGAGAAGTCCACCGTCTCGTCGTTGTCCCCGTGCGTGATCCACGCCGCCACCGCGGGCGTGCACGCGGCCCCGGGACCGCCGAACGGCGGCCCCCCCGCCACCGGCGCCACCGCCCGGAGCACGCTCGCCCGCGAGCACCCGAGCCGGTTGGTGAAGAACCCGCCGAAGCTGTGCCCCGTGCTGAACACCCGCGATGAGTCGATGCAGTACTCCGCGCTCAGTGTCTCCAGCAGCGCGTCGAAGTAGGCCACGTCCCCGCCGGTGTCGCTCAGGTCCCACGCCGCCTGCCCGTCGTCGTTCGGCAGCCCGTCGGGGTACGCGAAGATGGCCCCCCCACCCGACTCGTTCTCGATCCGGAAGTACATCCGCGCCATCGCCCCGTCGCCCCCGAGCCCGTGCCAGGCGAACACCAGCGGCAGCGGCGTGCTCGCGTCGTAGCCCTCCGGAACCGAGAGCACGAACGTGCGCTCCGTCCCCCCCACGCTCAGCGTCCGCTCCTGCACGCCCGTCGCAGAGCCCGTCACCCCACAGCCCGTCGACGAGCCGCCACCCGTGCCGCTGCCGCCCGTCGCCGGCTCGCCGCCGGTTTCCGCGCCGCCCGTCGCCGGCTCGCCACCGGTCTCGGCACCGCCCGTCGCGGGCGCGCCGCCCGTCACCGCTCCACCCGACGCGGTTTCGCCGCCCGTCGCGACTCCGCCCGTCGCGACTCCGCCCGTCGCGACTCCGCCCGTCGCGATTCCACCGGTCCCGACTCCACCCGTGACGGCACCGCCCGTCGCAGCACCGCCCGTGGTCACGCCTCCCGTCGCGGTCCCGCCAACCGCGGCCTCGTCCGATTCGGTGTTCGTGTCGGGGGAGCAGGCAGCCATCGTCGCTACCAGCCCGAACGCCCAGAGTTGATGCCGACTCATGATGATCATTCTGCGGCGAGACCTCGACGGTGCCCACATTCATGTGCAACCGAAGGTGACGAAACAGTGACCACTGGGGTCACGATGACCGCACCGCCCTCCGCCGTGGTCGCGGCAATTTTGCGGCTTCGGTGTCAGGCGCTCCAGACGCCAGCGATCTTCCGCCCGCAATCCGGGCATTTGCCGTCGACGACGGCCTGGGTGGCGACCTCGTAACCATCGCGCTCGACGAGCACCCGGCGGCAGCCGGGGCAACGCGTCACCGAGGCGTCCCGCTCGCCGCGCGCGTTGCCCAGATAGACGAACGAGAGCCCCGCCTCGCGCGCGATCCGCGCCGCGTCGCGCAGCGTGGCGAGCGGCGTCGGCGGCACGTGCTCGAGCTTGTACTTGGGCACGAAGCGCAGCAGGTGCAGCGGCACCTCGGGGCCCAGCCGCTCGGCGACGAAGGCCGCCAGGCGGGCGAGCGCCGAGGGCGCGTCCGAGTACCCGGGCACCACGAGGTACGACACCTCGAGCCACACGCCCGCCGCCTTGAGCGCCACCAGGGTTTCCAGGACCGGCGCGAGCTTGCCGGCGTTGAGCATCCGGTACCCCTCCTCGTCGAAGCCCTTCAGATCGACGTTGGCGGCGTCGAGCACCGCCGCCAGTTCGTCGCGCGCCTCCCGGAGCAGGTAACCGTTGGTCACCGCGACGTTCTTGATCCCGGCCGCCCGCGCCGCCCGCGCCGTGTCGAGCGTGTACTCATAAGAGCTGGTTGGCTCTGCGTAGGTGTACGCGATGGACCGCGACCCGCTCGCCAGGGCTGCGGCGACCACGGCCTCCGGCTCGAGCGTGAGCCGCGCGATGTCGGCGGGCCCGAGCGCGAGCGCGACGCGGTTCGGCAGGTGGAGCGCCGGCTCCTCCACGGTCTTGAGCTCCTCGGGCTTGCGCTGCGAGATCTCCCAGTTCTGGCAGTTCAGGCAGCGGAAGCTGCACCCGGCGGTGGCCAGCGAGAACGCCGCGGTGGCGGGGAGGAAGTGGTAGAGCGGCTTCTTCTCGATCGGATCGACGTGCAGCGCCGCCGGGTTCGCGTAGGCCAGCGTCCAGAGCTTGCCGTCCCGGTGCACCCGATTGCGGCACCGCCCGCGATCGCCGGGCTCGAGCAGACACTCGTTGGGACAGATGCGGCACTGCACGTTGCGGCCGAGGACGCGGTAGTGCAGGGCCTCCCGCGCCCAGCCGCGCTCGAGCCAGGCGTCCCACAGCGCGCCCGAGGGCGCGTCGCCGCGGAACACCTCCGCCGCCTCCTCGCGCCGCGCGGAAAGAAGCCCGTGGGCGAGCGACCCCGCGCCGAGGGCCCCTAGCGCGCCGGCAACGCCATACTTGACCGCAGCGCGCCGCCCGATCCGGCGCGGTGCGTTCACTCGGCCGGCTCCCGGACGGCGAGGCGCGCGCGCCGGACGCGCTTGCCGTTCTTGATCACGCCCCAGCGGCGGAGGGAGAAGTAGCCCACCGTCACCGCGTGGACGCCGAAGAACACGAGCAGCGGGACGTCGAAGATGCGGTGCACGGTGAGCGCCAGCTGTGGCCCCACGATCCGATCCAGCCCATGCTGACCAGCGAGTGCATAGCCGGTGACGATGAACAGCGACACCAGCGCGAGCAGCACCCAGCCGCTCGCGCGCGCGAGCTTGAGGAGCACGCGGTTCACGGTGACGCTGCGCGACGCCATGGAGCTCGGCGAAGGATACCCCGGCGGGGGCGCGGGCGCCGCTCAGCGAGGGCGCTCGCGGCAAACCTGCAGCATCGAGAGGAAGAGGTCGCCCTGCTCGCGCGCGTCGTCGAGGGCGACGTGGAGGTGGCGCTTGGTGGAGAACCAGGCGCGCGGCAGGTTCCGCTTGACCGCTTCGCGGTAGCCGCAGCCCATCAAGGACATGGCGAGCGTCTTGACGTCGAGCGCCGAGTACGAGAACGGGCTCCGTCCCGCGAAGCGGATCAGGTACCAGTAGACGAAGAGGAAATCGTACCCGGCCGGGTACGCGACGAAGACGGGCGATCCGGGCAGCGAGTCGACCCACGCCGCGTACTCCGGCATCACCACCTCGGCGGGGCGTGGGTCGCGACGGCAAGCGTCGTAGGCCTCTCGTTGGGTCCGCCACCAGGCCATCGTCTTCGGGTCGGGCGCGGCCCCGGGAAGCTCGAGGAGGTTCGCGGAGTACTCCCCGTAGAGCGTGCCGTCCGCGCCGAGCGCCACCGAGCCGAGGCTCAACATCGAGTTTGGCCCCGGGATGGGGCCGTCGCTCTCGACGTCCGTGCTGACGTAGATCTCCGGGGGCATCGGGGATGCTCGTAGCAGCGCCGCGGCGCCGCTCGGGGGCGACTCTACCCCGCTGGGCGCCCCGCCGTCGCGGCCCGCGACCCCGTCGACCCGGCGAGGAACCCTACGGCGAGCCTGCCCCGCAGATCTTGGCCAACCAGGCGCCGAGCGCGGCCGAGAGCGCGGCGGGCTCGTCGCTGGCGATGGCGTGCGAGCTCCCCTCGAAGGGCGGCGCCTGGAGCAGGACCTCGGCGCCGTCGTCGAGGGTCAGGGCGAGGGCCTCGGCGCCGCGTTCGGTCACCGCAACGATGCCGGGCAGCCGCGCGAGCACGCCCGGGAGCGCCGGAGCGTAGACGCGCAGGTCGTAGCGGGCCCGGGTGACGAGCGTGGGGACCGAGCGCAGGTTATCGACGAAGAGCCCCGGCAGGACGGAGGCGTCGGCGTGCCCGTCGAGGTCGAGCACCTCCGCGGTCCAGAAGGCGTCGAGGACGTCGCGGTTGAGCGGCGTGAAGTAGGCGTCCCAGGGCTCGAGCGGGCCGGCAGCCGCCGCCAGGGCGCCGTCGCTCGGCGCCGCCTCGTCCACGAAGCGGTAGGCGCCCGGCGCGCGGTCGCGGAGCGCGGCGACCAACTCGGCCTCCGAAACCCCAAGCACCAGCGCCGCGGCCCCCAGATCGCCCCCGACCGAGCCGGCCGCGCCCAGCAGATCGTCGAGCCAGCCGAGCGGCGCGCGGTGGTCGAATTGGCTCCGACCGGCCGCGACCAGGAAGGCCTCGACGTTGGCGAAGGGCTCGCACGGCGGCTCCCGCTCGGCGCAGCGCACGAAGGGGATCCCCGTCTCGCCGGCGATGGCATCGAGCACCGACCCCTCCGCCTCGAGCAGATCGCCGGTCACCTCGTCCTGGAGCGCCCCGGCGATGATCGGCTGCAGGAGGGCCTGCCCGCGAACGCGCGAGCCGAGGTCCCATCCCCGCAGGGGGGCGGGGTCCCCTTCGCCCAGGGGCGCGGCGAGCGCCTCGGCGAGCACGGCCGACGCGAACGGCCCGGACCGACCCGGCCGCTCGCTAGCGCCCAGCAGCAGATCGACGAGCACGGCGGTCCGCGCGCCACCGTAGCTCTCCGCGACGAGGACCACGTCGCGGCCGGCGAGCATCGGGTGGTCGGAGAGGAAGGCGAGCAGCACGTGCAGGACGTCCGCTGCGTCGCGGAAGACGTTGCTGCTCGCCGGCCCGAGGCCCGCCGCCCGCTCCTCCGGGTCGCTCGGCTCCGCCGCCAGCGCGTAGGAGTAGCCGGTGTTGCGCGCGTCGACGTAGAGGACGTGACCGAGGTCGGTGAAGGGCGTGGCGTGCGCGCCGAGCAGGAGCCCTGCCTCCGCGCGCCCGCTCACGCCGCTCGTCGCCGTGTCCATGGCGAGCAGCAGGACCGCCGCACCGGGCCCCCCCCCCGTGACCACCAGGAGCGGGGCCGTATCGGTGTCGCGCAGCGCGGGCTGAAAGTCGTAGAAGAGCCGCGCCGGGGGGCTGCTGAGGGTCGCGTCGCCGAGGGAGTACTCGTCCGCCGCGATCTCGACAAAGCCCACCTCGGCCGTCGCGGCCGCGGGCGGCGTCGCGACCCCCGACGGCGAGCCGCAGGAGAGGAGCGGCAGGGCCCAGCCAGCGCCGAGGGCGCTCCACCTGCCGCGCGCGGTCGCAGGGCGCAAGGGGCACGGGCAGGACGCGGTCACCCTGGGAGTATACGACCGTGCCCCGGGCGCGGGCGCCACTCCGCCCGCGGCGATCTGCCCGAGCCCGCCTGGCTCACCCATGGATTTGGCGGAGGAGGCCCCGAAGCTCACGCCCTATTTCGAGCCCGATCCCGTGAACCAAAGCTTCACGCGCGAGGCCAGCGGCTCCAACGGTTGGCGCGCGGGATCCCGGCGGCGCCGGGGGTCAAGCGCCGCTTCGGCGTGGACGCCAGGCCTGGAACATGCGCCACAGCAGCCAGACGCCGAGTGCCATCGCGGCGAGCCAGGTGAGGAGCGCAACGCCGCGCACGAGGTTCGCGATGGCGTCGCAGTGGTTCAGCACGCGAAAGCGGGTGAAGAGCGCGGACCAGTCGTGGATGGGGTGGTCGCTGAAGCCGACCAGGCCCAGCTGCTCGCGACTCGCGTCGGCCATGTAGGTGGCCATCTCGAACAGGGCGAAGGCCTCCCAGGCGAGGCCGACGGACAGCCCGAAGAAGTCCCGCTGCCAGGTGAGGAGGTAGAGGGCGGCGACGAGCGGCACCGTTATCTGGAAAAGGCTGCCGCCGAGCAGGTGCATGGTCGTGCCGAAGGGCATCAACACCAGGTGGCCGAGCTCGTGGAAGCCCAGGGTCAGGCCCGAGAACCAGGAGGCGTAGAAGGGATCGAGGAGGTGCCGGAGGCCGGCGTAGGCGAGGTAGACAAGCAGCACCCCTCGGGCCCAGGGCGAGCGCTCGGCACACCAGTCCTCCGCGTCATCACGGAGGGAGCGGGCGACCTCGACGGTGTTCTCGAGCCACTCCATCGAGCCCTCAAGGAGACGCCATTTGACCGCCGCGGTGACGCGCCACCACCGTCGCTCGGTAGCGGCCGAATCCGGGGCTGTCGACCCGACAGGCTACCTGATCTCCCCCGAGCATGGATGCCGAACCTTCGGCCATGGTGGCTCGAGCGTCGGAACTCTCACGTGCGGAGCTCGGGCCGCGACTGGGTGATGGTGGTAGCAGGTGGGAGCGCCAACCGATTTGGTCGCGGGGGCATGCTGCGTCATGGAGCCGAAGGGGAGGTCTGAGGCCCGCGCGATCGGGCGCGGCCGGCGCTGGGCGCCGGACGAGCGGCCCGTCGCCCGAAGCCCGACGGCGCGACGGGCAAGGGACCGGAGACCAGCGCGACCGAGGCCCACCCCGGGACGCCCACTCCTTCCTCCCTGCGCGGAAATATCCACGCCGAGGGGGAGGCGTCGCACCCCTTCGATGTGGCCGAACTTCTGCCAATATAAATCGGACTCTCCCTCCACAATGAGAGCGCACTTCCCATACCCAGAGGTGAACGCAGATGCCGTGGGCACGACGCTTCGAACACACTTCGCTGATTGCTGGGCTCCTCCTGATGGCATCTGCCGCCTGCAGTTCCAACGACGATACAGAGGCTGACTCCAGCAGTAGCGGTGCAACGAGCGCCGGCGGAACTGGGACGGGCGCGACAGCGTCGCTGGGAACCGGGGGTGTGGGCACCGGCGGCGTCGGCAATGCCACGGGCTCCGGCGGCGAGGGGAATGCCGGCGAGGGGAACGCTGGCGAGGGGAATGGTGGTAGTGGCAATGCTCCCACAACCGGTGGGACCACGCTTGGTGGCTCCGGTGGGGGCGGGATCGGTCCGGCTACCGGTGGGTTTGGCCCTGGTGGCACGGGGGGCGCCGGAAACGCGGCGGGCACCGGTGGCGCCGGAAACGCAGCGGGTACGGGGGGCGCCGGAAACGCGGCGGGCACTGGTGGCGCCGGAAACGACGCCGGCACGGGCGGTGCGGCAGAAACGGGCGGTGTTGGCGGTGCCGGCGGCGTGACGGGCACCGGTGGCATGGGCAACGACACCGGCACGGGTGGCGGCGGCAACGAGGGCGGCAACGAGGGCGGCAGCTCGACCGGGCACGTCAGGGACCCGAGTCTTCCCACCTACCCGTTCTCGGACCCGGAAGCCAAGTATCCCTTCCCGCAGATGGTGAAGTACCCGCATGGGGTGCAGTCCGCGAACGTCGACTACGAGTTCGTCGCCAGCTGGTACGAGAATTGGAAATCGCGTTACCTGAAGGACTGCAACGGCGCGATCATGCCGAGCACCGACAACAGCACCACAGCCAAGGTCGAGGCTGAGGGCTTTGGAATGATCGCCGCGGCGTACATGGCCGACAAGACGACCGTCGACGGCCTTTACGCCTTTTACCAGAGCAAGGTCCAGGCTTCGTCGTGTGGGCTGATGGCGTGGTTGTGCAACTGCGGAGGGGTCCAAGACGGTGGCGCGGCGACCGATGGTGACATCGACGTGGCGTCCGGGCTCATCGTGGCCCACTGGCAGTGGCCCGACGACGGCTACGACGAGAAGGCACGCGGGGTCATCGGCAATCTGAGCCGAGTGCTGGTGGACTGCTCCGGCAACCTGAAGGCGGTGCGTCCCGGGTGCGGTTGGGGTGGGTGCGACGAAACCGACATCTCCTACTACTCGCCGGCTTTTTTCCGGTATTTTGCCCAGATCTCCGGGGATGACGTCTGGAACAAGCTGGCCGACGACACCCACACGATTCGGGACAACGCAGCCAACGCTTCCACGGGGCTGGTGCCGGACTGGCAGTCCGTGGAGGGGCGCGCCGGCTCCGGTTCCAGGGTGGGAGACTACGGATTCGATGCGATCCGCACCCCCTTCAAGCAGGCGCTCGATTACCTCTGGAATGGCAACGAGCCAGCCCGAGCCTGGTGTGAGAAGATCACGACCTGGGCCTCCGGGGTGGGGGCTGGCAACGTGGTGGACGGTTATCGGCTCGACGGCAGCCCCATCGGCAGGAATCACAACCTCGCCGTGGTCGGCTCCCTGGCGGTTTGCGCGTCCGCCAACACCCAGGAGGTGGTGGACGCATTCGTCGCCGAGTCGGCCAAGCAGCGGGATGACTTCTGGTACAGTGGGTACCTAGGCAACTTGTATCTACTGGCCATGTCCGGGAACATGTGGAACCGCGACATGATGGCCGATTGAGCGAGGACATCGCGCAGGCGGCCATCGCGGGGCGCGAGCGGCACAGGCAGGGCGCGGTCACCCCGGGAGCAAACGACCCCGCCCCGCGAACACGGCTGCCGCGGCGCCGCCGAGCGCGACCAGGGCGACGGCGCGCGCGGTGGTCGCGACGCCGAGCGCGGGCACCAGCCAGGCCCCGACGAGCGCCGCGCCGACCGCGCCCCCCAGGAAATCGGCGGCGAGGAGCGCCCCCGCCGCCGGGAGCGCGCCTCCCACGCGGATCCGCGCCGCGAGCGGGAACGCCGCCCCCACCAGCGCGCCGCCGAGCAGGGCCGCGGCGAGGAAGCTCGTGACGACCGCGGCCGGCGCCGCGCTGGCGACGGGCGCGAGCCCCGCGAGCGCCGAGGGCAACGCCGCGGCGAGGACCGCGAGCGCGACCAGCACCCCCGGGAGCGCCGTGCGGCGCGGCGCGGCGACCCCGCGCCCGGCGACGCGGAGCCCGAGGGCCATGCCGGCGAAGGACACGGTCACCAGGACGGCGAGCTCACGGAAGAGATCGCCGCGCAGCAGGGCGTAGCCGAGCAGCAGCAGCGCCTGCAGCGCCCCGCCGAGGAAGCCCGCCGCCGAGACGGCCGCGCCAAGCGCACCGCTCTGCCAGAGCGCCGCGCCGAGGAGCAGCGCGAGCCCGAGGGGGACCGCCGCCACGACGGCCGGGAAGCGCGTGGCTCCCTGCGCGGCGACCGCGCCGACCAGCCGGGGCTCGAGATCGCGGTTCACGGGCGCGGGCGCCTGGGCGGCGGCGGTCACGACGGCGACCCGGTCGGGCGCGAGCGCCGCGGCGAGCTCGGAGGGAGCTACCGCCGTCGCCCCGCGCCCCGCGCTCGCGATGCGCGCGGCCAGATCCCCCTCGAGCGGCGCCGCCGAGGCGAGGAACCAGACGTCGCCGACCGGCAGGAGGCGCACCTGGGCGAAGGCCGTCGCCAGGGTCGCGCGCTCGATGGACAGCAGGGCCGAGAGCCGCGGCCCGACGTGGTTCTCGTAGCGGCCGACGGCGACCGCGAGCAGGCCGCCCGGGGCGAGCACGCGCGCGGCGTGGGCGGCGAGCTCGGCGGTGAAGTAGCGGTTCTGCGCCAGCGTCGCCGGCGGCGGCAGATCGAGGATCAGGACGTCGTAGCGCGCGCCGTCCGGGTCGCGCCCGAGCGCCTCGATGGCACGGCGGGCGTCCCCGACGTGGACGGTGATCCGCGGATCGTCGATCGATGCCGGAAACCAGCGCGCGACCACCGACGGCAACGCCGGATCCGGCTCCAGGACGTCGACAACCGCGGCGCCGAAGCGGAGGGCCTCGCGCGCCGTGCCCGCCGCGCTGCCACCGACGACCAGGACGCGCCGCGCCGCGGGGCGCGCCGCCAGCGGGAGGAGCGCGGCGAGCTCGGCGTGCGCCCGATCGTCGGCGGCGGCCAGCCAGGCGCCGTCGCGCCAGAGCTCACGCCGCCCGGCGCGCTCGAGCACCAGCAGGCGCCCGTGCGCGGAGTAGACCACGTCGCGGAGCTCGGCGGCGGGGTAGCGGGCGGCGAGCGTGGCGCGTTCGAGATCGGGGACGACGGCGACCGCGACGAGCCCCGCGGCCGCGACGAGCCCCGCGGCGGCGACGAGGCCACGTCGCGCCGCGAGCCCGAGCCCCGCGGCCCCGAGGGCGAGCAGCGCGCCGGCGACGGCGGCGGCGACGGCGTGCGTCGTGCTCGTCACCAGCCAGCCCGCGTAGAGCCCGCCGGCGACCAGCGCGCCGAGCGTGTCGGCGAGGTAGGTTTCCGCAGCGGCGCTCCGCCCGGGTCGCGCCAGGGCGACGCTCGCCAGGCCGAGCGCCGCGCCCTGCCCGGCGGCGAAGGGCGCGAGCCACAGCGCCTCGATCGCGAGCAGGGTGAGCGGCGCCGGCGCGACTCCGGGCAGCAGCCAGCGATCGACCAGCAGCCGCGCCGCCGCTACCGTTGCGAACGGGAGGACCGAGAGCGCCACCAGCAGGGGTCCGAGCGCGCGCTCCCCCCGGCGCCCGCGGGCGAGCCGGTCGCCGAGCGCCGCGCCCGCGCCCCCGAGAAGGAGCCAGGCCCCGAGCCCCGCACCGAGCGTGCGCTCGTCGCCACCGAGCAGGCTGGTGAGCTCGCGGAGCAGCACGAGCTGGGTGACGAGCGAGGCCGCGCCGAGCCCCGCCACCGCCGTCACGACGGCGCGCCGAGCCTCACCCCCGCGGTGGTCGTGCGCTCCCCCCGGAGCCGTCACTCGTGCCCCGAGCCGGGCTCCGCGAACGCCTCGGCCCGGTAGGTGAGCACCGTCACGTTCCGGCCCCGCCAGGCGTCCCGGGCGGAGCCGCCCTTCTGCGCGAGGTGCTCGAGGAACGCAACGGGATCGGCGAGCTCTTGCCACACCTGTGGCAGGAAGGTGGAGCGGCGCCCGCCGATCTCCAGCACCACCCCGTCGATCCCGGGCCGGAGCTTCTTCAACAGATCCTCGGGGCCGTCGTACGCGAGGGGCTCGGGCAGCGACAGCACGCTCACCTCGACTGCGATCTGGTCGAGCTCCGCGGGGACCACGGGCGAGAAGCGCGAGTCCTCGAGCGCGGCGTGCCGGGCGTTGTGGATCACGGCGAGGGCGAGCGGCTCCTTGGGGAAGATGTGCCCGATGCAGCCGCGCAGATCGCCCCCCTTCTCGAGCGTCACGAACACGCCGCGCGGCTCGCGCAGCGCCGCGGGGACCGACGCGGGCAGCTCGAGGGTGCGCCCCTCGGTCACGGCGACCGTGAGCGAGCTCCGCGCCAGCTCGAGCAGGATCCGGCGCTGGTCGGGGCCGTAGACCGCGCCGCTCCCGGCGGCGCGCGGGAGCGGCGCCTCGCCGACAACGCCCGCCGCGAGATCCGGCGCGAGCTCGAGCGGACCGGCCTCCCCGCTCGCCCGCACGGCGAGCGCGGCAGCGGCCAGCACGGCGGCGACGACCAGCACCACCACCACGATGACGATCACGATCATGCTACGGCTCCTGCCGGGCGCCGGCAGCTCGCCCGCGGCCCGCCCGGACTCCGCGCGATCCTGCCCCATCCACGCCCCCACCTCTAGAGCACCGAACAGGTTGCCGACAGCGACGGCGGCCCGGAGAATGCCTCCGTGCAGGGCGAGGAGACATTCTCCAGGCCTCCTTCGCCGAAGTCTGCTCCCAATTCGGTGCTCCAGGTCGTTGATTTATCGCAGCAATCAACCTGATTGCTGCTCTAGTTCTTCTCCACGAACGCCACGGCGGCGTAGCCCACCACGCGGGAGCGATCCCCCGCGGTGTCGCCGCTGTTGCGGTAGTCGAGGAGCTCCGCCCGCCAGCCCAGGCGCCGCGCCAGGTGGATCACCGTGCGGATTGGCCCGCGCCCGCAGGCCGACTCCTCCCCGAGGCGATCGCCGTCGAGCGCCACCACCGCGTCGAGCGTGGCGCGGTCCATCGTCACGGCCTCGTCGTAGGGGCGGTAGTGGCTGAGATCGGAGCTCGCGACGACGAGCGTGTCCGCGTCGAGCCGCGGGGCGAGCGCGTCGGCGACGCGCGCCGGATCCACGCCGCCGAAGAGCAGCGGCACCAGCGAGAAATCGGGGAGGACGCGCTGGAGGAAGGGCAGCTCCACCTCGAGCGCATGCTCCTCGCGGTCGGCCTCCGGCACCGAGACGAAGGGCTCGACCCCGAGCATCGCCCGCGCCGCTGGCGCCACGCGCACCAGCCCGAGCGGCGTTCGGTACGCCGCGTGCTCGCCGAGGTGGACCCCACGGAAGGCCGCGTGGTGGCTCGGCGCCAGGACGTACACCGTGCGGTACGCACGGCCACGGACCTGCCGGAACCCGACCCCCGCCGTCGGGCCCGAGTAGCGGTAGCCCGCGTGCGGCACCACCAGCGCGCGCAGCCCCGGCAGCGGGCGCTCGATCGCAGCGGCGAGGTACCCGTCGACGTCGGCGGCGAGCGCGGCCGAGTCCCCCGCGTAGAAGCGCCCCGCGACGGCCGGCTCCCGGATCCTGGCGCCGTCCCCCAGCGCCGCGAGTTCGGCGCTCGCCTCCGGCGCTCCCGACGCGAGCCCCGCGACGGGCCCCCGCGCCTTGCCGCCCCCTCTGCCCCACATCACGACGCTCCCCGCGATGGCCGCGCCGAGCGCGACCACGAACGCGATTCCGACGAAGACATGCTGGCCTCGCTTGTCACTGTCCATCCGACGCCCCGGTGAGCGCGCCGATCGCGCCGGGTCCGAGCGGCCACTGGCGCCGCCCGACGGCTCATTGTACCCGCTCGAGCTCCACCGTCGCCATCACGTCCGCGAACGACCCGTTGATGGCGAACAGGGCCGGAATAATACCTCCGAGCCGCCATCCTCGGCCTTGGGGGGTGTCCCGGGCTCGCTCCTCGCACCCCGCGCCGCCGTCGACCTCAGCAACGGCAATCTCGAGGGAACCCTCGTGGCCAACGCGGTGTCAGGCAGCGGTGAGTCCACCATTTCCCGGTCCGAGCCTGGGACCGCCTCCGGATGTCCTCTGAGGTCAACTTCCACGCCGTGCCGCGGCTCTTCCCGGGAGGCACGTTCCGGGGCCGTCGTGCGACGAGGCCCACGCTCCTGCGGCTGGCCGTCGCGGCATCGCCTCTCGTCGTGGCGTGCAAGTCCCCCCTCTCGCGCGGAGACGGCGGCAACGAGGCGGACGTTGGCGCATCGCCCCTGGGCTCGGCGTCAGCATCAGCATCGGCGGTGCCGCCGTGCGTACCCGGTTCGGTGAACGACTGCGCGCGGTGCGGCGACCGCTGTGCCGCGGGGTTCTGCCGCGCGGGCAAGTGCGCACCCGCTCCCGCGCCCTTCGAGACGGACGTGCGCGGCGAGGTGCTCACTTTCAGTGGCGATGGGTTCCTGATGCACCGGAACCGCGAGTATCAACTCTACTCCGCCTTCAAGCCCGTGGGGCGGATCCCCGACGGCGAGAACGGGCTGCGGCCGACGGGGTACGGGGACGGCTTCTTCGTCGGGTGGCGCGATGGGCGCTTGCTCAAGGCGCGGAGTCTGCGCGAGAAGCCCGTCGAGGTCATGCGCACCGGTCCCAGTGTCGAGTCGACGCTGGCGGTCGACGGACCAGATATCTACCACGGTGTATCAGGTTACTTCTATGTCGTGAGGGATGGGAAGGAAGCCCGTCTCGGCTCGCTTCCCCCCGGTCGTGGAGGGACGCACACCGATCTCGCCCTCGGGCCTGACACCATCTATGCAACGTTGACGGGCACGTACCAGCCGACCCCGGATGGTCCGCTCGACTACCGAGGGACCCTCTACGTCACTGACAGAAGCGGGCAGTCTGGTCGGGTGATCGCGACCGGGCACGTCTTCAATGCGGTGGCCACCGACGTTCGCTGGGTCTACTGGTCCGACGACAACGCGCTCTTCTGCGCGCGTCACCAGGACCTCGCGCCGCGGCGCTTCCTCGAGCTCCCGCGGGGCGTCATCATGCTGGGGACGAGCCAGACGGACCTGTACGTGGCGACCGACTTCCCCCGGAAGAAGGACACGGTCCTCGGCGGCTTCTACCGGATCCCCTTGCCCGTGTGCGCGGGGTAGCGTCCTCGCACCCGCCCGGGCGGCGGCTTCATCTCGACTCCGCGGGGCGGGAGCGGCCGGGCTCGAAGGAGGGCGGACGGGAGCTGAGCACCGGCCGGCGGTCCACGGCGGCTACCGGCCGGCCGCGACGCCTCCGAGCACCGGCATTTTTGCCCCGAGCGTCGGTTTCGTTGGCCGGGTGACGCGGGTCCCGTCGTCCGCGCAGCGCCTCCATCCCCCGGCTCGAGTCGCTCCCTGCCTCCGCGGAGTGACTCCCCCCCCCCTCGCGGAGTGACTCCACGCCCTCCGCGAGCGGCTCCCGCCGCCCGCGCAGTCCCACCCGCCGCCGCTCGAGCCTCACCCGCGGCTCGGCGACGACGGTCCCGCCGCCGGACGATCGCCACCCGCCGCCGAACGATCGCCACCCGCCGCCGAGCGACGATGGTCCCGCCGCCGAGCGACGGTGGTCCC
>CAYZQO010000017.1:70099-84229 GCA_964480725.1 uncultured Polyangiaceae bacterium
GATCGCCACCCGCCGCCGAGCGACGATGGTCCCGCCGCCGAGCGACGGTGGTCCCGCCCCCGAACGACCGCCACCCGCCGCCGAGCGACGGTGGTCCCCGACGGGACCCGCTGAACGATCGAGGGGAGCCCGATCCCGTGCTGCCAGGTGGCCGAACGTGGGGTCGCTGGTGTCAGGGTTCGGCAACCGCGGTGGTGGCGCGGTCAGTTGGCGGCGAACGTCACCTTGAAGGCGGGCACCTTCTCGACGGCGCCGCCGACGTCATAGTCCCGCTTCGGCTCGTTGATGGCGTCGATCACGGCGACCAGATCCCGAAACGGCGTCGCGTTGTCGACGTGGAACACGGCGCGATCGAAGCTCCGGTCGCTCGCCGCCCGATGGTTCCCGTTCTGCTGCCATTCGGTCGCGATCCGACGCGCGAGCTCGGGGAAGAGGAGGTCGTCCTGGTCGCCGATCGGCACGGCCTTGCGCTCGACGTCGAGGGTGCTCACCACCGTGCTGCCCTCCTTCCACACCAGCTGAAACTTGCGCTCACCCCGCATCTCCACGTGGAGCTCCTTCGCCTTCGGCACCGTCACGGTCGGGTCGTCGTGCGCCCCGGGGACCCGCGCGTCGGCGTCGATGCGGGCCATCTGGGACCACACGGCCGTGATCAAGAGGAACGAGACGAGGCACAGGAGAAAGTCGATGAACGGGATGAGCGGCAGCTCGAAGTTGACCGCCCGCCCGCCGCCGTTTCCGCTGCCCGTGTCGATGCTCGCCATGCTGGTTGCTCCCTTCCCCCGTCCGACACGGACCGGTCGTCCCTCCTTGGTGGCTTCTCGCCGGGGCTGAAAGCCCGTCCGCTGGGCTAGGTGACGGTGGCCGCGATCGCGCCGCCAGCCCGGGGCGCCGTTGTCCGTGCCCGATGGAGGCTCACGGCACCCGCTCGAGCTCCACCGTCGCCATCACGTCCGCGAACGAGCAGTCGAAAGCGAGCGTGCCCACGGTGAAGTTCACCTCGAAGGTGCAGTTGTCGATGCAATTGCCAACCCCCTCGACGATCCGCTCGACGCCGACGAACCGGCTGGGGGTCGAGGCCTCGGACTCGCACTGCCAAACGCCAATGCAGGAGAGACCCCAGCCCTCGTGCGGAGGGTACGTCACCCGAGCGCAGGGCGACTCGTCGTGCCCGAACACCTCCACCACGATGGGCCAGGTGTCGCCGTCGTTCTGCACGCCGGTCCCCTGCCAGCGCCCGGCGAACGGGGACTTGGCCGACGAATCGCTCACGACGGGCTCGTCCCCTTCCGCCTCCGGATCCGCTGGACCCACGGGCGCCGGCGGGATGTCGACGGCGATGGGGGCCGCGCCCGCTGGACCGGAGTGCGGCGCACACGCCCAGGGCGCCGCACCCACCAGCAGCGCCGCCGCGCGCGCGCAGAGGAGGAGGTGCGGGCGCGGGGGCATGGAGCCCACGGAGCGTGCCTCCCCCGCCCGGGGAGCGTCAATGGGGGGCGTCCTTCAGCGCGCGGCCGCGGGCACCGCGTGCAGGACGGCGACGCAGTAGGGGTGCACCCCGTATTCGCTGCCGGCCGCGACGACCGCCGCCGCGGATTCGTCCCAGGCGTTCCCCTCCGGCTCGGCCCAGCGCGCGGTGTCGACGATCCGCCGCCACTCCCGGCCGCTGCCCGCCGACGGCACCCGGAGCTCGCGGACCTCGTGGTGCATGTTCACGAGCAGCAGGAAGTCGTCCTCCCCGACGGCGCTGCCGTCGATGAGCCACTCGAGGGCGCGGTCGCCCGGCTCCACCGGGGTTGTCCCGTCCGCGCCGGTGAAGAGGAAGGTCACCTCCCCGACCGAGCTCGCGCTCAGATCGCCGAAGACCGCCTGGCGAAGGCACTGGTGGTGGTTGCGGATCTCGAGCAGGTGACGGACGAAGTGGAAGAAGCCGTTCGCCCCCCGGGGCCCCGCGTCCTCGCCGTAGTTGTCGTGGTAGGCGCCGCCGCCTCCGGTGGGGACGCGGTGCGGCGCGTTGGTGGCGAGCATCTCGTAGTTGTTCCAGGTGGCGACGGTGTCCAGGGCCCAGGGGTTGTTGTTGCCGTTCTGGGTGCGGCAGAGCTCGTCGCCGTACACCGACATGGGCACGCCGCGCGCGAAGAGCTGCAGCGTGAAGAAGCTCCGCAGCCGCTCCCGCCGGAGCGCCTGATCCCCACCCGAGTCCCAGGAGAGGTTCTCGTCGGCGCCGCCGTCCGAGGGGCCGAAGGGCCAGGCCGCGCCGTTGTTCTTGTGCCCGTAGCTGACTAGATCCATCAGCGTGAGGCCGTCGTGCGCGGTGAGGAAGTTGACCGACTTGTGCGGCCCCCCCTGATCGGCGAAGCGCGTGTAGTCGCCGTTGACCGCGCCGGCGAAGGCCTGGCCCAGTCCCGGATCGCCCTTGACGAAGCGCCGGAGCACGTCGCGAAAGTTCCCGTTCCACTCGGCCCAACCGGGCGGGAAGTTGCCGACCTGATAGCCCGCCGGGTACTCGCAGTCCCAGGCCTCCGCGATCACTTCGATGTCCTCGGCCGCGGCCAGGCTCGCGATCGCCTCGAGCAGGTCGGAGCCGCCCGTGAAGCGGTAGTCGACGACCGCCTCGCGACCGAGCACCGTGGCCAGGTCGAACCGGAAGCCATCGACCCCCATCTCGCGGCACCAGTAGGCGAGCGAGTCGAGGATGAGGCGTTGCACCATCGGCCGCGAGCAGTCGAGGTTGTTGCCGCAGCCGGTGCTGACCCAGTACTGCCGCGGATCGTCGCGAACCAGCGCGTAGTAGCCGGCGTTGTCGAGGCCGCGGAAGGCGAGCAACTCCGCCGTGTCGAGGTCGCGCTCGCCGGGACGCTCGGGGTGCTGGAAGAGCCCGCCCTCGCCGGTGTGGTTGTAGACGACGTCGAGGTACACCTCGAGCCCCGCCTCGTGGAAGGCGGCGACCATCGCCTTGAACTCGCGGGTGGGGCCGCCGAACGAGCGATCGTGCGCGTAGCGACGGTCGGGCGCGAAGTACCCGTAGGTCATGTAGCCCCAGTAGTTCCCGCGCGGCTCGGTGTCCGCCTCCGGGGGCTCCTCGGGGCTCGACCCGTTGGCGAACTCGTGCACGGGGAGGAGCTCGATCGTCGTGTAGCCGAGGGCGCGGAGGTAGGGCGCCATCATCCCCGCGGCGCGGTAGGTGCCCCGGAGCTCGGTCGGGATCGAGGCCACCGCCTCGAACCCGGGCACGCCAGCGAGCAGCTCCGCGAGGCGGGCGCTCGACGGGTGGCGCGTGAGCCCGCGGACGTGGGCCTCGTAGATGATCGAGTCCGCCTGCGCCAGGTGGGGCTTCTTGCCGAAGCCGGTGGTGTCGTGCACGACGACGCCCTTCGGCGCCCACGGCCCCGTGTCGAACCACCGGCGGGGTCGGGCCTCGCCCGTCGGTGCCGGGTAGGGCCAGGGCCCCGAGGCGAAGATCGCCGAGTCGTGGCCAGCGTCGAGGAGCGCGGGGACGACGGGATCGTGCGACAGCTCGCGGGCGTAGGGATCGAAGAGGACCTTGTTCGGGTTGTAGCGGTTGCCCGCCGCATCCACGTCGGCGACGAAGCCGGCCTCGGAGCCCCCGCGACGCCAGGCCGGATCCCAGGCGAAGTTCGGGCCCCAGCAGCGGAAGGCGTAGAGCGTCCCCACCGGCACGCCGGCGAGCTCGGCGCGCCAGATCCCGTCGGGGCCCCGTGCCATCCAGTACTCGTGCCACGCGGCCTGGCCGGTGCAGGTGTCGTAGATCTCGAGCAGCACCCGCTCGGCGTGCTCCGCGTACACGGCGAAGGTGGTCGACTCGGGGCGGAAGCGGGACCCGAGCGCGAACGTGGCCGCGGCCCAGCGCTGGGGCGCGACGGGCGCGAACGGTCCTGCCTCGGGGTGGCTCTCGCCGATGGGGGTTTCCTTCAGTGCCGTCTGCTGCGCCATGCGGGGATCCTCGCGGGGGAGCGAGGAGGGTAGCCGATCTCGCGGCGATCCCGGTAGGGAGACGCCGGCAAGGTGACGCAGAGCGGGGCAAAAGTCCCGCCCCAGAGACGCGCTGGCAGAGTGAATCGACCGGCGACATTCCTGCACGAGCGTTTCCAGCGAGGGGAAACGGCGGGGATCGCGGGGACTCAGGCCCGCCGTTTCCACGCTTCCGCCAGGCGGGTGGGCGAAGCGCCGATCCAAGGTATGATCCCGGTATGAACGCGAGAGCCGAGGAGCTTTTCCGGGAGGCCCTGGCGCTTCCCGAGAACGAGCGGGTGGCGCTGGCGACGCGCCTCCTCGAGATAAGCCCCGATGAACCCGAGCCAATCGGCGAGGACCTCTGCGCCCTTCAAGCAGCGATCGACGCGGGTCAGCGCGACGTGGACGCAGGCAACATGGTCGCGGCGGAGGACGTCCTCCGCGAGCTGGATGAACTCTAGATAGTGAGGTATCGGGTCGAGTTCTCGGACGCATCGCGCCGGCAGGCGCGAGCCGTGCAGCGGTGGTGGCGAGCCAACCGCCGCGCCGCACCCGAGCTGTTCAAGCTGGAGCTACGAGAAGCGGTCACTCGCCTCGTGGAGCTGCCGCTCGCGGTCCCGACGACAAACGTCGATCGGCCCGGTGTGCGGCGCCTGGTCATGTCACGGACCCGGTACCATCTGTACTTCGTCATCAACCAGGCCGAGCGTCGCGTGCTCATTCTCGCCGTCTGGCACACGTCGAGGGGGAACCTTCCCCCGCTCGACGGGTAGCGGCCGCCACTGGCCGGCGGTACCCGCGGGGGCGACCTCGAACACGGCGTGATCGCCGCCACCGGATCGCTCCCCACCCGGTGCGTGTACCGCCGAGCGGCAACGCTCAATCAAAGTGGCCGCGCATCGCTCCTCGCTCTCCGGCGTGGGATGCGGCGCGAGTCCTGCCCCAGCGACGCGCCTGGCGAAGTGTATCGACCGGCGGCGTTTCTGCAGGTGCGTTTCCAATCTCGCTCCTTGCAGTCCCGCCGTGCCTGGTCGCACTGGACGCCCCTGCCCCGAGCTTGCCGGCAAGGCTCTGACGGGGCAGCAGTCGCGCAAGAGCGAGCCGCGCGCGCGCCGAAACCCCGGCAGGGCGACTTCCGCGCGGTCGCGCGGAACGGGGCGCGCCCGCGGATCACCCGTCGGCGGGGTGTCCGTCGGCGGCGCGGTGCTGCGTGAGCCACTCGGCACCGAAGTCGACCAGCTCGCGCTGCGCCATGAGGCGCCCGGTACCGGCGCCGACCGTGCCCAGCCGCACCCGACGGGGGTCGGCCTCAGCGCGGCACCTCACGTCGTCGAATTCGGCGGCCGTGCCCGCAAGCCGATCCTCTCATCGCCCCTGTGCTCGGTGCGCTCCAGACGGCGATTCCCCGCGCCGTGCGGCCACCATCGGGAGCGCTCCGAAGACCTGGATCAACTCCCGCCGCGACGAAACCGCGAGCTTGCGCTGGACGCAGTGCAGGTGCGTGGCGACCGTCGACGGGGCGAGTCCGAGGAGGTACCCGATGTACTTGTTGGAGTGTCCCAAGACGGCGAAGGCCAGGACCTGCCGTTCCCTTGGAGTCAGGGCCTTGGGATCTTGCACCTCCGGAGCGTTGCGGCGAGCAAGAACCCACCGGCGCCCGTCCGTGTCTTCGTGGTCGACCAGCGACCAGGTACCGTCGACCAACCCCTGCCACAGCTGCAAGGCCCCGTCCGGATCCCGCCACCGCAGCCGACCTCTGGCCCGCTCGACACTCCTGACGGCCCTGACCAGCTTGCCCCGAACCTCCCGACTGCGAGCCCCACCGCCCGCATGGTGAACGACCCCCTCCGGATCGAGGACGGCGTCGGCCGGGAGCGTGCACCGTCGCGCGATTCGCCGGAGACGCTGCCCGGAGAGGATGTGCGCCGAGATCCAGCCGAGCTGCTGCACCGTCCTCGATGCGAAGCGGGCCCCGCGCCGGACCGGCATGGCTATGAGGGCACCCAAGCCGCGTGGCTCGGCCGCAAGGACCACCAGCAGGTCCTCCACATCGACGGCGCCGAACAGCCCTCCGACGAAACTCGCCGCACTCTGCCCCAGCTCCGGGAGGCGCTGCGAGAACAGTCCCGCCGGCGGAGACGAACCGCGAAGCGCTCGAACCAGCTCCGGCGGCGCCTCCCCGAGCAGCCGGCGAGTCGTCTCCCGCCAGTCGTGATCGCAACCGACGTCGACGAGCGTGCGGGGACTGAGGCGGCCAGCAGCTCGGCCTTGGTACGTGAAGGCCACCAAGCCCTGCCCACGGTCCAGGGGTGACAGGGCCTCGGTGACCCCCCGAAGCCACTCTGCGTCGGATGAAGCGGGGCGGTAGCAGCTCTCGACGACCTCGACCGGGTCCATTCGCCTGCGCGTCACCGCCCCCCCTACTCCTCCATCGCACCACCGACCAGGTACAGCTCGAGGCGCGACCGCACCTCCAGCTTCCGAAATACGGCGGCGATCTGATTGGCCACCGTTCGGGGGGAAGTCCCACGACGACGACCGATCTCCTCGTTGGAACACCCACCCCGCACCAACCGCACGACCTCTGCTTCTGCCGGAGTCAGTTTCGAAGCGAGGGTACCCTCTCTCCCCTCTCGCGTCAGCCAGCCCAGGACACAGAACTCGTCCTTCTGCAGCCCAAACGTCGCACCCACGAGCCCGGGCGGAGGCTCCAGCGCCAACTTCCCCCGCGCCACGCCGTCACCACGTCTCGGCCCCTCTCCCCCAGCCATCGCCCCCTCCCCCAGAAGTCAGTCGAAGGCGCAGTACCACCCGTGCCCGCGGAGTGTCCAGCGCAACCTCTGCCCGCGCTTCCTCCAGAAAGCACTCTGCCGCCACGAGATCGCCGCACCCTGGCGGTATCCGCCACCCTTCCCCGTGGATGACCACGGCTCGCCCCAATGACTATGGACCCCCGGCGGCAGCGTCCGAGACAGTCCCGTCGTCACCCCTGGAGCGTCGACTCCCCTCGCCCCCTGCGGTGGACGCCTGTGCCCGTAGCCCTCAACCCGGTGGGCACCCCCGACCCTTTCCGCGAGGCCACGATGATCCCTTCGCCCCGGCTCCTGCTGATCGCCTCGACCCTCCTCATCGCGGGCGAACTCCTCGCCGCGCCCAAGGACAGGGCCGCGCTGGATAGGACCAACGCGACGATGGCGGAGCAGTTCGCCCGAGGTGACTACCGCGAAGCCGAGTCGTTGCTGCTCGGGATCCTGGAGGCGTGCGCCGAAGGCTGCTCCGACCCCGTCAAGGCCCAGATCTGGGTCGCCGTCGGCGTCGTCCGCCTGAAGCGGCTCCCGAAGCCAGACCTCGGGCTCGAGGCGTTCAGGTTTGCGCTCGCCCTCGATCCCGAGGTGGTGCCCGATCGTGGCCACGCCGACGGGCGCGCGACACGACTCTTCTGGGAAACTCGGGCCCAACTCGAGCCGGGAGCGCGCGGCCCGACCACGCCCCCCGCTCCCGGAACCGCGTCGCGCCAGGGGCCTTCCGAGGCCGCCCCCGCGGCCAACCCTTCTCAGCAGCATCCCCCCGCGGCAGCGCCTCCGACCACTCCTGCAGGCGCCTCCTCCTTCGCCTCGAGCCCAGCCTCGACCTCGGTCCCAGACCCCTCCCCCATGGTCGGCACCGAGGTGATCGTGTCCTGGACCGGGGGCGGGATGGTGGGTCGCCTGGTCGCAGTCGATGACTCGACGTTGACTCTGGTGACGGCGGACGGCCAGTCTCACGCTGTCGCGCGCTATGGAGTCCATGAGGTTCGTCCGAGCCAGGCGGAACCAGCCCCGGGCGAGCCCTCGGCGCCAGGGGCCGCGCGCTACCCGGATGGCTACGGAGTCGGTGGGATTGTGGTCGGCAGCGTGCTTGGGGGACTCGCGGCCATGACCGCTAGCGCCGGCCTTTGGGGCATCACCGCAGGCCCGAACAGTGATGAAAGCGACGATGACGAATTCACGTACACCAGCCTCCTGGTCACTTCGGGCGTGCTCCTCGGCGCGGCGGCGGTCCCGTTCTTCATCGGCCTCAATCGCCGGTCTTGGGCCGGAGAACCGGTGGTGGCCGGGACCGTCAGCCCCGTTCGCGGCGGGTGCGTGGGCACCGCGACGTTCCACTTCTGAATGCTCCCTGCCAACACTGCGCTCAAGGGAATCCTCATGAGAAAAACGCGCCCATTCACCGTGGCCCCCTTGGCTCTTCTCGCGCTCATGGCCTGCGACGAGACGACCTATGAATGTGACGTATACCAGTACGACGAGCTTCTGTGGTCAAACCTCGAATTCAAGGCCGAGAGCGCCGAGGCGGCCGAAGCCGAGTGCGAGCAGGAGCACGACGAGAGCGGCGTCAGCTGCCGCCATTGTAAGGAGAAATAGGCAGTCGCATCGCATCTTGCGCAGCAAGGCGCGCCCAATTGTGTCGGGACTGGCGCGGTTTCCTGAATGCCGCACCCAAAGGAGATTGAGTCATGATGGGTCCAGGTAATCCAAGGAGCTCGTTCGGGGTGCGATCTTCCCATCGCGGCCCACATCGGGCGTTGGTGGCGATGGGACTGGCTCTGACGGCGGCCTGCTCGGGCTCGGAGGACGAGAGCCCGAGCAGCGTCAGCAGTGCCGTTGATGCATACATCACGGAGCTCAACCGACAGGTGGAGATCTACTGCGACTGCTATGCAGAGTGGGGATACGATTCTGCAAGCGACTGCCAAACGGACGAGGGGTACTCTGGCCCCTCGCAACGGCGATGCGCCGTTGATGCTTTTGGGAAGGATCCGTCCGGACGCATCTACTTGGACTGCGTGGTCCCCCTCGAGCGCGAGTTCACCACCTGCCTCAACCAGCGTCTCGAGTGCGGCGACCTGATGAGCGACGAGGTCTGCTACATTGACTACGACGTCGGCTACGACTCGTGCATCACGCTGCCGCAGGCGATCGAGCGTGATCTCGAGATGTGCGACTGACTTGCCGGGCGCGACCGGCGTGCCTGTTGTTCCGTTTCCCCTCCAACGGATTCGTTGGGGGACCTGCGGGCGGGCAACGGGTGCCGCGCTGCGACCGGAGTGGTGCGGGGTGGCGCATTCTCACCGCCGCGCTCGAGCCCGAGGGAAACGACGCTCGCTCCGCCCGGCGGCCGTGTCCGGCCTTCTCGCGCGGCGGATTCCGTGGCACGGTTCGTGCCGAAGAGGGAGGGAAGAGCCCCATGGATCCGCGCGCGCTGCGATGGTTCCCGTTGATCGCCGGGGCCCTGTGGCTGGCCAACTGCGGGGGCAAGGTCGCGAGGTCGTCGGGCAGTGCTGCATCCCGTCGGGCGGCAGCGACACGGCGGGCAGCGCTTCGGGCGGCGTCACCACGGGCGGTACCAGCATGGGCGGCGTCACCACGGGTGGCGTCACCACGGGTGGCACCACGCGGGTTCTGCCGCCGCGCGAGCCCGAGGCTCACCGGGCCGAGGCCCTCTCCTGCGTCGGGGTCCACGCTCCCCCCGAGCCGGAGACGTCGTGCGAGTGCGGCGAATGCGTGACTCACGCGGACTGCACGGACGAAGCCGGAGGCAAGTGGCTCAACCCCAACTACCCCGGGTACGACTTCCCCTACTGTGCCCACGACGAATGCCAAACCGACGCCGACTGCGATCCGGGGATGGTCTGCTACTGCACCGCGGACGCTGCCGCCCGATGCCTGTCGCTCGGCAACTGTCGGACGGACGCGGACTGCGGGGCGGGCAACTACTGCTCGCCATCGATGAGCTGGGACTGCAGCGGCTACCGGCCCATCGACGGCTTCCACTGCCACACGCCCGGCGACACCTGCATCGACGACGCGGACTGCACCGGCACGGACTGCTGCAACTTCGACCTGTACGAGAGCCGCTGGGAGTGCACCCCGATCGACACCACCTGCGCCATCGGGTAGAGCGGCCAACAGTTTGCCAACGGCGTCGGCGCCCTCGCCCCCGGTCAGCTCGGCGGCGCGGCGCCACCCATCAGCTCGCGGCGTGAGCCCCCCACGAAGGCGACGAGCGCCAGGAGGAACAGCACACCGCCGATCACGACACCGGCGCGCAGCGCCGCGATCCCGGCGACCAGCCCGAGGACGCTGACCCACGAGCCGATGCCGCTGAGCCCGAGGCAGAGCCCCGCAACCCGGAGAGCCCTCGCCTCTCGGAAGAGGGCGTAGCCCGAAGAACGCGGTCGGGATGCCGAGCACGGCGTAGGCGAGGACGTTGACGAACGCCATCATCGAGCGCGGCTCCATTTGCAGCAACTGCACCAGCACGGGATCCGGCAGCTCGGCGGAGCGCACCAACCCGGCCACCACCGCGACCTGGGAGAAGTTGACCACCGCATTGAGCGCCGCGTAGACGGGCACCAAGACGATACCCAGAGCTGCGGCCACGGGCCGGACCCTGCTGAGCTCCACGTGCAGCGCGGCGAGCCATAGCGCCGTCACCAGCGTGAGCGTGCCGCAGGCGAGGTAGATCGCGACGAAGATGGGTGGCGAGCGGCGATAGTACGCCAAGATACGGGGCAGATCGTGCAGCGGACCGTAATAGGCCTCACTGAGCACCATCAACACCAGCCAGCTCAGCGTGAGCGCGAGCGTGGCCACCGCGAGCCAGCCTGTGCACCGGTGACGAGGTACCGTGCTGAAGGCAGTCCCAGCCGGAGCATCTCACGCGCCCCACACCAGGGCCAGGTCCAGCTCGATGGCGTCGAAGGGCTCGGCGCGGATCTTCAGGTCGCCGCCGTAGGTTTCCACCTCGCGCCAGGCCCCGTCCTCGAGCCGGTAAACCTCGAGCGTCCGTGAGTCTGGCGAGAGCAGCCACAGGTGGCGCACGCCCGCCTGCCGGTAGATACGCCGCTTCTTGCCGCGATCCACGCCCTCGGTGCTGGGCGAGACGATCTCGCACACCCAGTCCGGTCCGAGATCGTAGTGGGCGTCGGTGACGCCGTCGGAGAGCGGGTTCGGCATCCGCTCGCGCCGCCACCCCGCGAGATCCGGAACGACGATGTCGGGCCCAGGACCAAGCCAGAGCTCCGGTTCGTACAGAATGACCCAACCGCCGGGTCCGCCGCTCCCGAGATCGAAGGGGCCCCCGAGCGTCATGTTCAGGCGCGATCCCGCGCGTGAGTGCGGCGGCGCCGGCCGTGCCTGGGTGAAGAGCTCCCCGTCCAGGATTTCGGCGATCCGCGTCTCCGGCACCGCCTGAAAGGCGGCCAGCACCTCGGGGCGGAGGGTGGACTTCCTCGCGGCACCGCCGACCATGCGCCCATTCTAGCCCGTCGCGCGAGAATCGGCAGCTCGGGCTCGCCGACGACGGATTCGCCGGTCCTCGTCGGGAGACACCTGCGGCCGAGTCTCGCGTCCCGGTCGCCGCCGGCGCGGCCGGAACTCGAGCCCGTCGTCGTCGACGACGACCTCGCCCCGCCTCGCTCACGGCGGCGGCGCCGACGCCGGCTCGCTGTCGTGGTCGCGACGGTCGGTACGGCGATCCCCGGTCGGAGAGCGGCGCGCGGACCCGCGGCGCTTCGGGCCGCGGCCTCCGGAGCGCGCGGCGGCTGTCCGTCCGCGACCGCCGCCCCAGAGCAGGACGCCGAGGCCCAGCGTCCCCGGCACGAAGCCGCTGATCAGTGACTGGAGCAAGACCGCGGTAACGGCGACGGCGGGGGAGATGGCGGCCCAGGGGAGCACGTGCAGTCCCACCCACTCGCGCGGCCCGACGCCGGCGACGGTGACGGGGAAGGCGTCGGCGAGCTGGATCAGGGGGAGGCAAAGCCACGCGTGCAGCGTGGGCGACGCGTCGAGCCCGACGATCAGCGCCGCGAGCTGCACGAAGCGGACGCAGTGGAGCAACAGCGTGAGCGCGATGGCCCGCGCCAGGGTGCCGCGGGAGAGCTGGGCCATCACCTGCTGCGCGGTGACCGCCTGCTCGCGCAGGCGCGAGGAGCGAAGCAGCCGCCCCACGACGCGGAGCACCCGATCGGGCCAGTGGCAGGCGGCAGCAACGACGCCCGTGACCGCAGTGACCGCGAGGCCGGCGCCAAGCCCACCGAAGACGAAGGCGGCGGGCAGCGCGCAGACCAACCCGGTGTACATCTCTAGGAGCAAATCCACCGTCGTCAGCCCGAGCGCGCTCTTGAGACTGAGCGCGCGGAGCGTGACGACGCGCCCGTACTCCCCCGCCTTGCCCGGGATGACGAGACGGGCGCTGGCGGCCACCAGCAGCGAGGCGAGCGCCTGCCAGTACGTCGCCCTGGGCGCCGCGGCCCGCAGGATCCAGAGCCAGCGCCAGGGCTTGAGCACGTTGACCACGACGGTGATCAGGACCGCCAAGGCGAGCCAGCGGCCGTCGAGCAGGAGCAGGGTGGAGAACACCTCCCCCGGCGGCACCTGCCAGAGGATGAGCGCGACCATGCCCGCCGTGAGCACGCCGCGCACCAGCCACGAGCGCCAGCGGGGGGGCGGGCTCACGGCGTCGCGATCGGGACCGTCCAGTCCCGATCCGGACGCGTCCTGGTCGCGGGGGGCCATGCTGGGGGAGAAATGTAACCCAACGCGCCGCGAAGGCGACAGGGCCGCTGCCAGGGCGCTGGCGCCCTCCGCGGCTCGTCGCCCGTCAGAAGACGACGAGCTCGTACCCCTCGGCGACGTAGGGACCCAGGGAGGCGTGCCCGTCCATGTCGTCGAGCAGCGGCAGGCCCTGCTCGCTGGCGATGGCGGCCACGTCCCGCCCAGGATCGCCGGTCGAGCAGCCGCCCGCTGCGGTGCGACAGGCGCCGACGAGGAGCCCGCGGTCGAGCGCGGCCGCAAAGAGCGCGCCAAAGCGGCCCTCACGCTCGGCGAGGCACCGGGTCGCCTCGCCCTCGAGCAGGAGGCGCACTTGGTGCCCGTGCGCCTCGAGATCGAGCGCCTGCATGAAGGCGTGGTTGCGCTTGCAGGGCTCGTTCGTGAACACGACGAAGAGGAGCTTTCTCGGCATGGCGTCGCCCCGTATCCTCGCCGAGGCGGACCGCCGGGAACAGGGGGATCCGACCGGCGGCTCGACGATCCAAAGCGCGTCGCCCCGGGCGCGAGCGGACCACCGTCGTTGGGACCCGGTCCGTGCGCCGTCGACTCGACCGTGCTTCACTCCGCCCGATGACGCACTGGTCGCACGGGTTCGGGGCGGCGGTCACGGTGTGCGACGAGCACGGCACCATCGTCGAGCTCTCTCCGTCGGCCGTGGAGCTCTTCGCGGCGTCGGGCGGCGCGGAGCTCGTCGGTCGCTCCGTGCTCGACTGCCACCCGGAGGGCATGCGGGCGCGACTGGCCGAGGCGATGGCGGCGCGCACCCGGAACGTCTACACGACGGAAAAGAACGGCCGGCGACGGATCGTCTTCCAGGGCCACTGGCAAACCGAGGCGGCCAACGGCTACCTCGAGCTCTCCTTCGAGATCCCGGCGGAGCTGCCCCATCGCGTGCGCGACGCCGCGCCGCCGCAGCCCACGCTCGCGACGGAGCGGCTGATCCTGCGCCCGCTCGGCGCCGAGGACGCGCCGCGCCTGGCCGAGCTTGCCAACGACCGCTCCATCGCCGAGCAGACCCGGCTCCCTTACCCTTACACGCCCGAGCTCGCCCTCGGCTTCATCGACGCCCGCGAGACGGAGTGGAAGCAGGCACGCGCGGGAGTGTTCGCCATCTGCGCCCGGGGGGAGACGGCACCGATCGGCGTGGTGGGCCTCCACGTTTCGCCCCCGGATCGAGACGTGGCCGAAACCGGCTACTGGCTCGGCAGGGCGCTGCACGGCCGCGGCTACGCGACGGAGGCCGCGCGGCGTGCCTGCGCTTGGGGATTTGCGGAGTGGGGCCTGCGCCGCATCCAGGCGTGCACCTATGGCGGCAACGCCGCCTCCGAGCGGGTGTTGACCAAGCTCGGCTTCGCGCGCGAGGGGCTCCAGCGCGGCGCCGTCACCCGGTTCGGCGTCGTCCGCGACATCGCGCTCTGGGGGCTGCTCCGGGGCGAGCTGCGTTAGCGGCGCCTCGAGCGGGCGCGGCGTCGCCGCTGGGCCGCGCCGGCGCGTCGCCGCTGGGCCGCGCCGGGGGACGCGAACGACACGCGGGTGCCACCCGATCCCGTTCAGAGCACCT
>CAYZQO010000017.1:84329-89877 GCA_964480725.1 uncultured Polyangiaceae bacterium
CGCCGGGGGACGCGAACGACACGCGGGTGCCACCCGATCCCGTTCAGAGCACCTCGACGCTTTCGACGTGCGCGCGAACGATGCGCTGGGCGTGAGCGCCGATGTCGGCGGGATCGACGCCGAGGTTGAGCAGGGTGAGGCCGACCCGAGGGCGCGGGAGCCGCACCGGCTCGCTGCCGCCGGGATCCGGTACCTCCGCCATCTCGAGCTTGAGCTCGGGCTTGAGCACGTCGATCTGTGGAGAGCGGTCGCCCTTGCCGCGCTTCAGCGGGATCCCCGCCAAGCTCACGCCGAGCCCGGGGTCGGCGCCGCTCGGGAGCTGCTCGCGCGACTCGAGCCGGATCCGCATCGAGAGTCCGTTCGCGCCGTCCGAAACCGTGAGGCGCCGTCCACCGAGCGCCTGGCGCGCGCGATCGGCGACGCGGACCCACGCGGCGTAGTCCTGCGTCGTCTCGAGCAGCTCGAGGTTTACCACGCGCCCTTCACGGTCCACGCGGGCAACGAACAGGGCGGTCGCGTTCAGCGGCGTCACCACGTCGCGCGCAGCCCGTTCGAGCGCGACGATGACCGGCCCGTGGGGGCCGAGCCCGAGCGCGACGTCGCGCTCAGCGGTCGGCTGCGCGAGGGACCGCGCGAGGCGCTCGGCCGCGGACCGGCGCACGAGCGGGCGCGGTCGGTAGAGGCCCGTGGCGCCGCGCCCCGCCGGGCCCACGCCGAGCGACTCGAGTGAGAGCCGTCCGCGCGCCGCCGACTCCGCGCCGTCCCCCGTCGAGTCGTCCCCGCCGCCGGGCGCGTCGCCGTCGCCCGCCCCGGACGCGTCCCCCCCACCGGGCGCGCCAACGTCGTCACCCTCGAGCACATCACTGACAGCGGCGGGGAAGCCGGGCATCGCCACGTCCCGGCCGAGCGAGGCGACCAGAGCGCCGGCTGCCAAGCCCCCGCCGAGCGCGGGGCGCTCGCCGCGCTCCGCAGCGTCCGGCGCTCCGACGGTGGCTGACGCACCGTCGACGAGGTCGATCTCGACCTGCGCTGTGACGACGACCGGTGACGGCCGGAGCGGCGGAGACGCCGGCACCAGCAGGAGGCTCGCGCCGCCATGGAGCGCGAGCGCAACCGCGAGCGCGATCAGGTCGCGCCGCGAGGAGCCCGGCACGCGCTCCCCCTTCCGGTACATGGCGGAAGGGTAGCGCAGACGCGCCGACTCCGCCCGCCGCTACAGGCGCAGCGCCACGGTCACGATCGCGCGCCCGGGGACGCGGACGATCCGTGCTTCCGGGAGGGCGCCGAGTTCGGCCGAGCGCTCGATGCCGTCGAACACGGTGCGGGTGACGGCGGTGCTCGTCGGGTCGGTGTCGCCGAGGTCGAGGGTGGCGGCGAGCTCGTCGGTCCCCGCGTTGACGAGCACGAGCGTCAGCGCGTCCCCACCCGGCGACCGCCAGGCGGAGGCGAGCAGATCCTCGGCGTCCGACCCGGCGTCGACCCGGAGCCAGCCCGGGTCGGTGTCGTGGGCGAAGTGGCGGACCGCGTGGTAGGCGTCCTCGAGCGAGTGGTCCTCCGACCCGACGGCGATGAGCGTGCCCGGGGTGACGGTCGCGCTCGTCCCCGGCGCCGCGAGGACACCCTGCAGGTACGCCGCGGCGCCCTCGGTCACGAGCGCGTGGTGCATGAGCACCGCGGTGCCGAACCCGTCCGCGAGCATCTCCGTCTGCAGCAGTGGCAGATCGAGGCGCTGACCGAGTTCGTGGACGGCGCCGAGCGTGACCCGATCGATGGCGGACGGCTCGGTGCCGTACAGGTGGTGGGCCAGCGCGCCCAGCTCCGCGGGGTCGAGGGCCTCGACGTAGTCGGCCAGGGTGTAGATCCCCGACGTCTCGGGCGCGGCGAGCCGCGGCGGAGTGGCGAGCCCGTCGAGCGCGCCGACGACGGCCGTGAGGGCCTCGGCGAAGCCGGGGTACTCGACCTCGACCGCGACGCCGTCCAGGAGCGCCGTGGTGGAGCCCTCGCTGGGCAGGAAGCGGCAGCCCTCGCCGGGGGTGATCGCCTCGGGCACGAAGTCGGGGTTGTTCTGGAGGCCGATGAAATCCGGGGTGAGCCCCGCGGCGGCGTAGGCGTCGAGCGAGTCCCGCCAGTAGGCGGCGAAGCCCGCGTAATCGAAGCCCCCATCGTCGCCGCGGGCGAGCGTGCAGGTGTCGGCGTCGCCCCGACACTCCAGCGCCCCGCTCTCCTTGAGCGCGGCCGGGGGGCTCCAGGACGTCAGCATGACCGTCGGTGCGCGGCCGAGTTCCTCCGTGGCGACCCCGATGAGCTCGACCGCGGAGGTCAGGTCATCGTCGCCGGTGTGGCCGTAGCGGTTCCGCAATCGCAAGAGGTCGAGCCCCAGGTCGGAGAACATGGCGGCGTAGAGCGCGTCGCCGCTCGGATGCCGCAGGACGTCGGCCTCGAAGTAAGCGAGCGTCGCCCCCAGACCGATCAGCTCCTGGTGGGTGACCGACGGAGCGACAACGACGTCGACGGTGGGCTCCGGCAGCGGGCTACAGGCTCCGGCGACGCAGACTTGGCCGCTCGGGCAGTCCCCGTCGTCGCACTGCAGCAGACAGAGCCCCCCGCCCTCCGGGGCCTGCCCCCCACAGAAGGCGACGGAGCCCGCGTCCGCTGCCGGTACGCAAGTGGCACCCTCGAGGCTCGCACAGCTCGCCGCCGCGTCGCAGACGCGCGTGCACGCGCCGCAGAGGCACGACAGGCCCCCGCACTGCTGGTCGCTGTCGCACGGGCGATACCAGTTGGTCTGGCTGTCCGTGCGCGGCCCGCTGGTCGGCGCGCAGGCGGCGACCAAGAGCCCGAGGGCCAGCGAGAAGCCCCCGCGGAGCGCGGCACCGAGCACCCTCATCACGCGCCTTCGTCCTCCTCTACCAGGTACTGCCCGCAATAGAAGGTCACCTCGTAGGTGGACTCCGGGCGGTGGGCCCGATTGTACTCGGAAACCTCCTCCCACACGGGGAGAACTTCCCGGCGGACGTTGGCCAGGAGCCGGCGGACCCGGGCCTCCTGCGGGTGGCCGGGCCACAGGTCGAACGAGAGGGTCGTGCCCCCGACCTCGTCAGCCGCGGCCGAGACGTGCTGCCCGCTCACCATCTTGGCGGCCAGGGCGTTGAGGACGGCCCGGTGGTGATCCACCACGGCGGCCTCCCAGCCCGCAGCCTCGCCGACCGGAATGAGACACCGATGGGTGACGCAGTACACGCCGTCCGATCGGGTCTCGAGCCAGATCCGCTCGTCCGCCACCAGGCGCGCGAGGGCAGTGTCGAGCGCCGCTTCGGGCAGCGGCACCAGACGGGCGAGCGCGTCCCGCCGGAGCGGGCTCGAGCGATACACGTGCACCCAGACCAGGGCTGCGTTGGTGTCCAGGGTGTCCGCCGTTGCGCTCGCGCCGAGGTCCGCCAGCTCCTCTGCGGTCGCCAGCCGATAGCGGATCTCGCCGCCGCGCCCGCTACGGCAGACGAGCCCAGTCTCGACCAGGTCGTTCAGGATGCTGCGGACCTTCTGCTCCTCGTCGCTCTTGAAGTGCTCCAGCACCTCGGCACGCGTCGCCGAAGTGACCTCGCCGAGGAACGAGTGGACCGCGCCCCAGAGCGTCACGCCCCGCTTGGTCGCGGACTCGCTCAGGCGCTGCACCTTCTGTTGATAGGAGCGGAGGGCGAGGCCGAACATGTCGGCGATCACCTTCTTGCCGAGCCCCTGACTCTCCAGTTCCCGGACGAGCCCGATGAAGACCTCGTCGGCGACGTGTGACAGCGGGGAGCGGACGCCGTCAGCGGTGGAAAGCTGCGCGATGAGGATCATCGTCTGCCGGACGATGGCGTCGATCAGGATCTGAGCGTTCATCGCGGCGCTTCCTTTCCGAAGAAATAAGGAGAGCACTCCGAGTCATGCCTCGCCACTCCAATCCACGACCGCAGTGCCGTGGTGGCGGTGAGGCCGGGAGGACCAACCCGTCTCCCCGGGATTGCGCGGCCGCGACGCGCGGGGTGAAGAAACCTGCACCCTGCGCCTGTAATTTTTGCCACCGCCGCGGGGCGGATCCCGCCGGTGGACTCAGCGGTGCGCGGCGAGAACTGCCGCGCGGCCCGGTTCGCTCAGACGAGCCGTGCGTGGAGCTCCTGCAGCGAGCTCGGCGCCACCTCCGACTGCCGCCGCACGGCCGCGATGCCCCGCGCCGTGATCAGCGCCGCCTCCATCGTCGTCACGTAGGGGACCTTGTGCCGGATGGCGGCCTTGCGGATGTACGAGTCGTCGTGCTTGCCGAGCTTGCCGATCGGCGTGTTGACGACGAGCTGGATCTCACCGTTCGCGATGGCGTCGGGGATGTTCGGGCGCCCCTCCTGCACCTTCTTCACAGCCTCGCAGGGGACGCCCTCCCGCACCAGGAACTCCTGCGTGCCCCGCGTCGCCAGGATGCGGAAGCCGAGCTCCTTGAACGCGCGAGCGACGACCAGCGCCAGGGGCTTGTCCGGATCGGCGACGGTGATGAGGACGGTCCCCTCCACTGGCAGCCGCGACTGCGTCGCCTCCTGCGCCTTGAAGAAGGCGAGCCCGAAGTCGTCGGCGATGCCGAGCACCTCCCCGGTGGAGCGCATCTCGGGGCCCAGCACCGGGTCGACCTCGGGGAACATGTTGAACGGGAACACCGCCTCCTTCACCCCGAAGTACGGCACCACCGGCACCCGCAGCCCCAGCGACTCGATGGAGGCGCCGAGCATCACCTGGGTCGCCAGGCGCGCCATGGACAGGCCGCAGATCTTGGACACCAGCGGCACCGTGCGCGATGCCCGCGGGTTCGCCTCCAGCACGTAGACCACGCCGTCGGCGATGGCGAACTGCACGTTCAAGAGCCCCACCACGCCGAGCTCGAGCGCGATCTTGGCCGTGTACTCCTCGATGGTGCGCAGGTGCGCGGGCGCGATGTTCACCGGCGGGATCACGCACGCCGAGTCGCCGGAGTGCACGCCCGCCTCCTCGATGTGCTCCATCACGGCGGGGACGAAGGCGGCCTTGCCGTCACAGAGCGCGTCCGCCTCCGCTTCGATGGCGTGAACCAGGAAGCGGTCGATGAGGATGGGCCGCTCGGGCGCCACCGAGACGGCGACGGCAAGGTAGTGCCGCAGCATCGCCTCGTCGTGGACGATCTCCATGGCGCGGCCGCCGAGCACGTACGAGGGCCGCACGATCAGCGGGTAGCCGATCTCGGCCGCGATGCGGAGGGCGTCGTCCTCGGTGGTCGCCATGCCGCTGCGCGGCTGAGGGATCCCGATGCGATCCATGGCGACCCGAAACCGATCCCGATCCTCGGCCAGATCGATGACGTCGGGGGTGGTGCCGAGGACGCGCACCCCGGCGGCCTCGAGCTGGCGGGCCACGTTCAGCGGGGTCTGCCCTCCGAACTGCACGATGGCGCCCTCCGGCTTCTCCTTCTCCCACACCGCGAGGACGTCCTCGACGGTGAGCGGCTCGAAGTAGAGCTTGTCCGAGGTGTCGTAGTCGGTGGACACGG
>CAYZQO010000018.1:0-89634 GCA_964480725.1 uncultured Polyangiaceae bacterium
GCGGGTGGCACCGTCCCCGGCGCGGGTGGCACCGTCCCCGGCGCGGGTGGCACCGTCCCCGGCGCGGGTGGCACCGCGGGCAGTGGAGGCTTTTCGCCCACTGGCGGCACGGCGGACAGCGGCGGCACCTCACCCACCGGCGGCTTCGCCCCCACCGGCGGCACCGCGGGCAGCGGTGGCCTCGCGCCCACCGGCGGCTTCGCCCCCACCGGCGGCACGGCGGACAGCGGCGGCACCTCACCCACCGGCGGCACCTCACCCACCGGCGGCTTCGCCCCCACCGGCGGCACCGCGGGCAGCGGCGGCTTCGCGCCCACCGGCGGCACCGCCAGCTGCACCGACATCGTCCCGCCTGGGAACGAGAGCTGCGCGCAAGCGATGGAGTGGGGCTGGTGCGAAGCTCAGTGGCTCCTCGACGCCGACTACTGCGCGCAGTCCTGTGGGCGGTGCAGCGGCGCCGCGGGTGGCAGCCCCGGCTCCGGCGGCACCAACCCCGGCTCCGGCGGCACCAACCCCGGCTCCGGCGGGACCCCTCCCACCGGCGGCACCAACCCCGGCTCCGGCGGCTCCGGCCAGACCCTGCCCGACCTGCAGGGGGGCCAGAACGGCTTCGCGACGCGCTACTGGGACTGCTGCAAGCCGAGCTGCGGCTGGACCTCGAACGCGAGCAACCCCGTCGACAGCTGCGACATCAACGACCGGAACATCGGCGTCAACGACGGGGACCGGAACGGCTGCGAGGGCGGGACCGCCTTCACCTGTCACAGCTGGGCGCCCTGGGCGCTTAGCGACAAGCTGTCCTACGGGTTCGCGGCGTTCAACGGCGCGCAGTGCGGCAGCTGCTTCCAGGTGCGGTTCTCGGGGTCGAGCAGCCGCGGCACGCCCACGCCGGGAATCGACGGCAAGCAGATGGTGGTCCAGGTGACCAACATCGGCGGCATCGAGGGAAACCAGTTCGACCTCCTCATCCCGGGCGGGGGCGTGGGGGCGATGAACGGCTGCTCGACCCAGTGGGGGACCAACGATCTCGGCGTCCAGTACGGCGGCTTCCGGTCGACCTGCGGCGCGAACGCGGGCTGCATCCGCAACATGTGCCAGAACGCCTTCGGCGACTCCCCCGAGCTCATGGCGGGCTGTGACTGGTACATCGACTGGCTGCAGATGGCCGATAACCCCGACATCCGCTACGCGCCCATCGACTGCCCGGCGGAGATCCGGGCGGTGTCGGGCGGGTAACAGCGGCGCGCCGAAGAGCCCGCACGCTCAGCGCGCGAGGAGGGCCTGGAGACGCTCGAGCACGTCCGCCTCCGCCCGCACGCGCAGCCGTACCGCGACATCACCGTAGTCCTGCGCGACCACCTCCGCCGACTCGTGGATGGTGTGGACGAGCCCGGCGCGCGCGTAGGGCACCGTGAGGTCGGCCTCGACGGCGTGGCTCGCGAAGAACTCAAGGATGGCGCGGCGCACGGTCGCGACCCCCTCCGGGTCCTTGGCGGAGATGAGGAGCGCACCCGGGTGCGCCGCCGCAAGCTCGGCCTGCTCCTCGATGCCCAGGCGGTCGGACTTGTTCAGGACGAGCAGGCACGGCACTTCCCCGGCGCCGATCTCGCCCAGCACGGTGCGCGTGATCCTCGCCTGCTCTTCGCGCGCCGGATCGGCCGCGTCCACCAGGTGCAGGAGCAGTGAGGCGGCGCGGGCCTCGTCGAGGGTCGACCGGAAGGAGGCGACGAGATCGTGCGGGAGGCGCTTGATGAACCCCACCGTGTCACTCACCAGGACGCGGGGACGCGTCTCGGGGTGGAGCGCCCGCACGGTGGTGTCGAGCGTGGCGAAGAGTTGGTCCGCAACCAGCACGGAGCTGCCGGTCAGCGCCCGCATCAGCGATGACTTGCCGGCGTTGGTGTAGCCGACGAGGACCACCGAGCGGGACGACCGGCGCAGTGCGCGACGCGTGGCGCGGTCGCGCTGGATGCTCTCGAGCTCCGCCCGGAGCTCGGCGACGCGGTCCCGGATCCGACGCCGATCGAGCTCGAGCTCGGTGTCGCCGGCGCCGCGGCCCTGCTGGCGCTCACCGCTGCTCCGTCCCGTTTCCCGAAGGCGCGGCGCCACGTAGGCGAGTCGCGCGATCTCCACCTCGAGCCGCGCCTCCCGCGAGTGGGCGTGGCGGTGGAAGATCTCCACGATCACCCCCGTGCGATCGGTGACCCTGACCCCCGTCGCGCGCTCGAGGTTACGCGCCTGACTGGGGGTAATCTCGGAGTCGGCGACCACGACGGTCGCGCGGCGCTCCGGCGGGACCTCCGGTAGCTCGCCCCCATCGACCGCGTCGACCTCCGCCGCATCCGTGTCCTCGTCACCTGCGCGCGCCACCTCCTCCTCGGCGACGGCACGCTCCGCGCTCCATCGCTCTCGGGCGCGGTGCGGCCGCGCGGGGACCCGGGGCGCCACGACCCCATCGCCGCCGGTCCAGCGCGCCAGCTCGGCGAGCTTCCCCGCGCCGAGCACCGCGCCGTGATCGGGGGCGCCACGCCGTTGGGAAACGGTAGCGACCACCTCGTACCCGAGCGTCTTCACCAGGCGCGCGAGCTCGGCGAGATCCGCCGCATGCTCCGCATCGGTCACGGTCGGCGGCTGAACGGAAACCAGGACTGCGCGCTCACGAAGGGGGACCGACATCGGGAGCCGGAAGGGTGACTCGCCGCCTGGGTCCCGGCAAGCTCAGACCGCTTCCCGAGCGCGGCCGGGAGGCCACCGCGCTCGGGCTTGCTCGCACGCTCCGGAGGATCAGCGAACGTTCAGCGTGCAGATGTCCGTGCAGGAGCTACTCGGACCGGCGTCGTCGCAGGCCTCGCCGTAAGCCGAGTCGATGTTGCCGTCGCCGCAGAAGTGGGCCGGGATGCAGCCGGTCGAGCAGGCCCCCACGTCGGTCGTGGTGTAGACCGCCCCGTTGTCACGCCCGGCGTCGCAGAGCTCGGGACCGTTCGGCACGCCGTCCCCGCAGAACGGACCGAACTTGCACTCGGTCGTGCAGCCGCCGTAGAGATCGTTCTGGTTGGCCGGGCCGTCGTCGCACTCCTCGCCGGCCGCGCGCACCCCGTCGCCGCAGGTGGGCCGGCAGGCGGAGTGGTTGGTGGGGAACCCGGTGAGCGTGAGCTGGTAGTTCGACTCACGCGGGTGCTGGTCGGCGTGGAAGACCGCGATCTCGTAGATCCGCCCCTCCTCCAGCCCGAAGGTGGTGCCGTTGATGTTGACCGACCCTTCCAGGCGCTCGTGGGTTCCGCCGAGGTCGAGGGCGAGCTGTCCGTTGACGAACACCCACACGTCGTCGTCGCCGAAGAACGCGAGCGTCCCGCCCGCGCCGCCATAGCGGAACAGGTAGCGGACCTCGGTGGTGAAGTAGAAGTTCCGGAGCATCCCGGTGATCTCGCCCGTGTCGAACGGCAGCGCCCCGCCCTCGCCCGGGTCGCAGGTGCCATAGTTGACGTCCGGATCCCACTGCGACTGGACGGGGCAGCTCTTGCCCGCGCAGCACTCCTGCTCGAGCCCGCTCTCCCAGTACGGCCAGATGTTGCAGGTCTTGTCCCGCGGCTGGTCCTCGAGGGGGAAGAAGCCGCTCGACAGCGTGGCGGAGCGCTCGTTGTCGCAGAAGGCGTGGATGTCGTCGTTGACCGTATCCCCGCCGCTGCTGCTGAACTGGAACTGCCCGCCCGCAATGGCCTCGAGCTCGATCGTGCCCCGAACCGCAGTGCTGTAGCTCGAGTCCGAATACCACTGGGCAAACGTCTCGGGGCTGTGCATGACGGGAACGTTCAGCACGCTGTCGAAGCCGACGCGGTAGCGCGTCGAGCCGTCCCCCTCGACGGTGCAGGCTTGCCCGTTGGCCGAGGTGATGATGTCCCGAGCGTCCCAGTCCGTGAAGCGGCACTCGCACATGCCGTTCTTCTGCGGGTTGAACTGGGGCTTGCCCTGGGCGTCGAGCGTGGGCAGGACCAGGCCCGTGCAGAGCTCAGTCGAGTCCGTGCTCGAGCAGTTCGACTCGACCGGATCGGGGTCGCCGGAGGCGTTGGGCACGCAGAGGGTTTCCACGCCATCCACGGAGGCGCCCATGAAGAAGAAGTCCGGGTGGCCGCCGCTGACGTTCTGGCCGTCGAAGTCGCGGTAGATCACCGGCAGCATGAGGCAGTCGCCGCCCCCCGTGGAGCAGGGCTCGGTGTCGGGCTCCTCGAGTGTCTCGCAGGTGAAGCCCCCCTCCTGCTGGCAGGCGGCGTCGCAGCCGTCGCCGGGGTTCATGTTGCCGTCGTCACAGACCTCGCCCGGGTCGATGTTGCCGTCGCCGCAAAAGGTTTGACAGGCGCCGGTCACCCCGCCCGTGCGGCAGTTCGGCTCCAGGGTGCAAGTCTTGGAGCACCCGGGGTTGGCCGGATCCCCATAGAACAGCCCGTTGTCCGCGCCCTTGTCGCAGGACTCGCCGAGCTCCTGGACCCCGTTGCCGCAGATGGACTGGATGCAGGTGCCACTCGAGCAGTCCCAACCCGGCTCGGTGAGGCAGGTGGGCGAGCAGCCGTCGCCCGCTGCGGTGTTCCCGTCCTCGCACGTCTCGGTGGCCGTGAGGATGCCGTCGCCGCACCAGGGGATGCAGGGGCGCCCGGGCACGCGGCAGAGCCAGCCCGGATCGACCGCGAGGCAGTCCGCGCTGCAGCCGTCCCCCGGGATAGTGTTCAGATCGTCGCAGGCCTCGGTGGGGGCCAGGATGCCGTCGCCGCAGACGGGCATGTACGAGCAGGGCTGCCCGAAGACGGGGCAGGACCACTCGGCCTCGATCTGGCAGAGGGCGCTGCAGCCGTCGCCCGCGAGGGCGTTGGCGTCGTCGCAGAGCTCCCCGGGGTCCTGCAGGCCGTTGCCGCAAGTCTCGGTAACGACGAGGGACACGCCGCCCCCACCGGTCGAGGGCTGGAGCCCGGAACCCCCGCCGCCCCCCGAAACGCCGCCACCAGCACCGGGCACGGTGCTGCCACCACCGCCGATGGGGTTGGGGCTCGGTCCGCTACTCGCACAACCGACCACACCCAGAATGCCAACCAGAGCCCAAGGGGAAGAAGCTCGAAGGACGCGCGCCATGTGCCAATCGTCCTCCGCGCACGCTCCCCGAGCAAGCCGGTTCGGGCGGCCGCCGCGCGCAAGCGTGGATTTTGACCCCGCTGTTGCAGCGCTTCGCCAATTTCCCACCCGCGACGCAAGCTCGGTCACACTCGTCGCACCCCCCGCCGGCTGGGACCGGACCGAGACGCCGCCCCGAAGCCCCCGAGCCCGCCGCGGCTCAGCCCCCGTCGTCTCGGGGGGGGTTCAGGTAGCGGTCCACCTCGTGGCGAACGTAGGCCAGGCCGCCGCGGCGAACCCCACGCAACCGGTTGTTGGCGAGCCAATAGGCCTTCTGGAGCGTCGAGGCCCGCGTGGTCTTCCCGTAGGGCAGGACCCGCAGCATCGACCCGATCTTGGCCAGTGCCTCCAGGGTGTACCCCATGTCCGCGCGGCTGTGGGCGGCGGTCACGTTGCAGCGCAGGCGCTCGGTCCCCTTGGGCACGCCGGGCGCGACGAAAGGCATCATCAGCACGTCCGCGCCGTGAAAGAGGTAGGCGCCGAACTTCATGGTCAGGATCTCGTCATTGAGGAAGATGGGCGTGAGGTGCGTCGTCGCGCCGTGCGTGTCGAGCCCCACGTCGCGGAGCCCGTCCCGGAAGAAGGCCGCGTTGTCCGCAAGCCGCCGAAAGAGCCCCTGATCCGCCTCCATGATGTCCAGCGCAGCCAAGGCCGCCTCCACGTTGGCGATGGGCAGCGAGGCCGAGAACACGAACGAGCGCGCGTTCAATTTTAGATAATCGATGAGGGCACGGTCCGCACAGACGAAGCCGCCCACCGTGCCGAAGGACTTGGAGAAGGTGCCAACCAAGAGGTCGACCTCGCCCATCACGCCGTGGAGCTCGGCCACGCCACGCCCGGTGGGGCCGAGAGAACCGAGACCGTGCGCGTCGTCTAGCATGAGCGCCGCACCGTGCTTGCGCGCGACGGTGATGACGTCGGACAGCGGGGTCATGTCCCCGTCCACACTGTAGAGCCCCTCCGCAACGATGAGCCGCTTCTCGTGCGCCGCCCCCTCGAGCGCCTTGTCGAGCGACGCGAGGTCGTTGTGCTTGAAGAACCGCACCTCGAGGTCGGGACACTGACCCTGAGCGACGAGCATCCCGTCGATGATCGAGGCGTGGCAGAGACGATCGAGCACCAGGGTGGTGTCATCGCCGAGGAACGACTGCAGGGTCCCCACGAGGGACTGGTAGCCCGTGGTGAAGACGGCGCACGCCTCCTTGCCGGTCCACCGCGCGAGGCGGGCCTCGAGCTCCTCGTGACGCACGGTGGTCGCCTGGGGGCGGGCGCTGCCGAGGCCGGTCCCGTAGCGCTGCACGCCCTCCACCGCCCGCTTGATGAGCCGCGGATCCTGGGAGAGCCCCAGGTAGTCGTTCGACATGAAATTGAGGTAGGTGCCGGAGCCGACCTTCACCCGCGCGCCCACGTTCTCGAAGGAGCGGAAATAGGGGAAGACGCGCTTCTCCTTGGCCTCCTCGATGCGCTTCAGGAGGGTCGTCGTCTTGTCGTGGAGCCAGGTCATCTTGGAGGGAGTGACTAGCAGACCGCGCGCAACCGCGGAAGTGTCGCCGTCGCGGCGGGTCCCCGTCACAGCACCTCGCCCGCCGGGGGCGGCCGCCGATCGACCGGTCCGTCGAGCTTCGGGCGCTGCATCATGCCGACTGGGCTCACGCGCGCCCGCGGCGCCACGGTGCGCACGGCCTCCCACAGCTCCGGTGGCCCCGCGACACCCACGGCCGTGATCGCCGAACCCAAGCGATCGATGAGCGGCGCTGGGTCGTCGACACGCAGGACGTGCACTACCCGACCGCCCGCCGGGATCACCAGCGGACCTCCGTCCGGATCGACCGAGACGGCCCCGCGCCCCGCCGGGGCGATCTCCGCCACGAACTGGAGCGTCGTGGTGTACCAGGCCTGCGCGGCGAGCTCGTCGTCCGTCAGGCTACCCCGTGGCACCTCGCGCTCCAGAGCCGTGAGCTCACGCGCCAGCGCGCCGGCGAAGTCCTGGCTCGCGTCGGCGTCACCGACGAGCAGCGCCAGCCGCGGGCTGAGGCAGCCGCGCTGGTCGAACGCCACGACGTCGTGGGCCAGCGCCCGCGCCACCGCGCCGAGCGGCCCCGTACCGCCGCGCGCCGGGGCACCGATCACGGCCACGCCCATCCCATCCCCGTGCGCGTGCAGGACCACCCCGGCCGGCAGCTCGCCGCGCAGAGCGCGGAGCGTGGCGTCGCGGCCGTAGGCCCAGACGTGATCGGACGGCAGCGGCGCCAGCTCGTCGACCAGGCGAAACGCCCCGCCCGAGGCCTGGTGGAGCAGCGCCGCCATCTCGGGCTCTCGCCGCGAAGCCCGCACCTCCACCTGGGACGCGGACGAGAGCGCGAGCGCGATGGCGCGATGAGCGGCCACGAAGACGTTGGCCGAGAGCAGCACGTGCGCCCGCGGCGCGGGCGCGACCGCCGCGTGGAGCGAGCAGAGCTCGGCCGCGGTGGGGTGAGCCTCGAGGCAGTGGGTCAGGGCGTACTCCACGCCGGCGGGAGAGAGCCCGGTCGCCCGGGGCAGCACCTCGCGCGCCCGACGCCCGATCGGGTCGTCCGGAGCGGCGATGCGTCGGGCCGCGACGAGGAGCCGCTCGACGCGCGCCTGGCGATCGTCGCCCGGCTCGCTCACGCGCCCCCCGCGCGAGTGAAGTCGACGAGCGACTCCAGGGCCAACGAGCAGCCCCGCGGCGCCGCGCCCTGGCGACGCCCGAGCAGCTCGACGCCGTCGTCGCGGACGCGCACGACGTCCTCGGTGAGCACCGCGACGGCACTGTCCACGTTCCCGAGGTCCACGAAGCGAGCGAGCCCCGCGGCGCCCGCGGCGAGCGGGCGGAGCGACACCGGGTCCACGGCGCTCACGACGAGCCAGGGCGGCGGCGCGAAGACGCCGGCGGGGGTGGGCCACCGCGCCCCGGGGAGCGTGCCCTCGTACAGCTGGCTGGTGAGCTCGGTCATGCCGTACTCGCCCACGACCTGCTCGCGCGGGATGCGGAAGGCAGCGGCGACCGCCGCGCGGAGCCGACGCGGGGAGAGCTCCCGCGTCCGGCCCTTGTAGCCCCCGGTGACCATGACCACCGTGCGCCGGGGCGCGGGGAACCGAGCCCCGGCGAGCCCATCGAGCAGGCCGACCAGCGCGAAAGCGGTGCCGAGGACGAGCAGCGGCTCCTGGCGCTCGTTGGCCAGCAGCGCCGCGCGCCGCAGCCCGGCCACGTCCACCCCCCCGGGGGACGCGAGCCAGCGGTGGGGGTCGAGGGGCTCGAAGCGGGCGCCGGCGGGATCGCGCCGGAGCGCGCGCCCGTCCCAGCGCTCCATGAACGCCTGCATCATGAAGGCGAGCGAGGACGTCGGCGGCGCCGTCGGCGGCGGAGCCAGCGCCACCACCACGCAGGGGCCCGGCCAGGGCGATCGGAGCGCCCCCTCGCCCGCCGCGAGGGCGAGCGCCCGGTACGTCTCCGTGGTCCGCATCGCGTGCGTCCCGGGTGTGGCCGTCGTGCCGCTGGTCGAGAAGCGGACCGCGTCGGCGTCCGGCGGGTGCACCGCCACGCGCGCGAGTCGAAATGCATCCGTCGACACCGCCGGGATCGCGTCCACCGTGTCCAGCGCGGCGCCGCGGGCGGCGACCAGGCGCGCGAAGCCGGGGGAGTAGCGGTGCTGAAACGCGGCGATGTCCACGGCGAGCCGCGAGAAGTCGTCGCCGGCGGCGGGCGTGCCCTGCGCGAAGGCTCGGACCCGCGCGTGCAGCGCCGTGGACTCGCTCTCCAGGCTCACCCCAGCCCCTCCCCGACGACGGCGGCGAGCACCGGGACGAACGCGTCGAGCAGCGCCTCGTCAATGGCGAGCGACGGGGTGAGCACCAGCACCTCGCGCGAGCCGCCGCCCGTCGACACCAGGTAGCCCCGCTGGAGCAGCCGGCGCGAGAGGGCCACCGCGGCGCCGGGACCGACGCCGAGCTCGATCCCGAGCATGAGCCCGCGCCCGTGCACCGGGAGCCCGGGGAGCGCCGCGACCAGCGCAGCGCGGAGCCGCTCGCCCAGCGCCGCCGCTCGCGCGATGAGCCCCTCCCGCTCGAGCACGTCCAGCGTCGCGAGCGCGGCCGCCGCCGCCAGCGGGGCGCCGGTGAACGTGGCCGTGTGCACGACCTCCGCGTCGCGGCTCCACGCGGCCATGAGGTCGCTGCGGCCGAGGCAAGCGCTCACCGGCAGACCACCACCGAGCCCCTTGCCGAGACAGACAAGGTCCGGCGTCACCCCGTCGGCGACCGACCGCAGCGGCGCCCCGGCGCGCCCGAGCCCCGTCCAGACCTCGTCGGCGACGAGGAGCGCGCCCGTTCGCCGGCACCGGCGCGCCACCTCGACGAGGAATCCCGCCGGCGGCACCACGCAGCCGCCCCGCCCCAGCACGGGCTCGACGAGCACGGCGCCGACGTCTCCGCGCCGGAGGTGCGCGGCGATCTGCTCGAGCGCCACCACCGCGGCGTCCGGAGACGCGGGGTACTCCACGAACGCGACGTGCGGGTTGAGCTGCGCCGCGAACGGCGCGCGGTAGCTCCGGCGGAGCCCCGACGCGGCCAGCGGGGCGTAGGACAGCCCGTGATAGGAGCCCTCGAATGCGATCACACCGGGTCGCCCGGTGACGAGCGCCGCCGTCTTCAGCGCCGCCGTTACGGCGTCTGCGCCCGACTGCCCGAGGATCACCCGGGCCGAGCCCTCGGGGTGGAGAGCAGCGAGGCGCTCCGTGAGGGCGATCTTCACGTCGGCGGGGTGGACGTCACCGAGCGCCTGCCACAAGAGTTCGGCCTGGCACCCGAGGGCCCGCGCCACGTCCGGGTGGCGGTGCCCGAGCAGCTGGGCGCCGAAGCCGCCGCAGAGGTCCACGTATCGATTGCCGTCGACGTCGAGCACGTTGCTCCCCCGGCCCTCGCGATACACGATCGTCGCGCTCGGCTGGCCAGCGACCGCCCGCGGCCCCATGGGAGCGGCCACGCGACCGGATCGCTCCAGCCACGCGCGCGACGCCGGGCCCGGTGGCGGCACGCGGACCTCCGGGGGCTCGTTGCCCGGGCCGAGTCCCGAGGGGGGCGCGTTGCGATCCTGGCTCACGTCGGCCCCGTGCGCGGCAGCGTCCCGTCCTCGAAGGAGCCGATCAGAAGCAGACGCGGTTGCGACCGCTGCGCTTCGCCTCGTAGAGCTTCTCGTCCGCGCGCTGCACCAGCTCCGTACCGGACTTGTCGGCCTCGATCAGCACGGCACACCCCATGCTGATCGTCACCGGGATGCGCTCCGACTGGAAGATGAACCCGTGCGCCTCCACCCGCGAGCGCAGGTTCTCGGCGAGCGCGGCGGCGCCGTCGAGCGGCGTCTCGGGCAGGACGATGACGAACTCCTCGCCGCCGTAGCGGGCGAGGACCTCGTCGCGACGGATGCGCGACTGCACCACCCGCGCGAGCTCGCGCAGCACGTGATCGCCCGCGAGGTGCCCGAACTGGTCGTTGATGCGCTTGAACAGGTCGATGTCGAACATCACGATCGCGAGGTCTCGGGCGTGGCGGCGGGCCCGCAACAGCTCGCGATCGAGGGCCTCCTGGAAGTACCGCTTGTTGTGGATCTGCGTGAGGCCGTCCACGATCGTCATTCGGTAGATCTCTTCGTGGTACTTGGCCTCGGCGTCGGCGCCCGAGAGGAACTTGAGGATGGCCGGCCCGACCTTGATCCGGTCCCCGTTGCGGAGCAGGACCTCCCCCTCGATCTGCTCCTCGTTCACGTAGGTCCCGTTGGTGGACTTGTCGTCGATCAGCCACCACCCGTCGCGCCGGCGCTCGATGTGGCAGTGACGGCGAGAAACCGAGTCGCCATCGAGCACGATCTGGTTGTCCGCCCCCCGGCCGATCCGGGTGGTGTTGACGTCGAGGACGAACCGCTTGCCCAGCAGGCCCGCCTCCTTCGTGTAAATGACGACGAGGCAATCGTTCCCCGGCGGCTCTTCGCCGGGGGGGTGCTGCACGACCTGCGTGACGCGCGTCTTCTCGTCGAAATCGCTCACCAATCGCGTGCCCCCGAGGCGTCCTTGGACCGCGAGTACTCAGTTTCCTACCATACCAGCCGCCGGGGCCCGCCGGAGCGGAGGCTCGCTCGCGCCGCGCGCGAGGGCGAAAACTAGGCGGGCTTGCCACGATTCGTCAAGCGCATCGCCCCCGAGGTCGGGTCACAGCGACCCCGTTTGCAGCCGCTCCACCGGGGCGAGCCCCTGTAGGCCAATGTGGGATTTCTTGGTTCGTGCAGGCTCGCTTCAAGGTTCCCGGCGCGACGGGACGCTCGGGCACCGATCGCCGCCGGGGCTACTCGAGCGGTACCGGAAGCCCCACGTGGCGCATGAGGCGCAGGGCGTTCCCCTCCCGCACCGGACCCGGGCGGAGCCGGTAGTCGAAGGTCAGGCGGTCCTGCTGCGCGGACTCCCGGAAATGGACCACCTCGACCCGGTCGGCGAGCTCCGCCGGGAGCTTCATCAGCTCCATGTCGTGGGTCGAGACGGCGCCAGCGGCACCGGCCTCGAGCAGCTCGGCGAGCACCCAGCGCGCCCCGATCTGGCGCTCGCGAGAGTTGGTTCCGTGCAGGATCTCGTCGAGCAGGAACAGCACGGGACCTCGTCCTCGCGCGACGGCCACGACGTCGCGCAGGCGCCGGACCTCGGCGTAGAAATGGCTGACCCCGTCGGCGAGCGAGTCGCTCACGCGGATGCTGGTGCCAAGCCCGAGCTCCCGGAGGCAGAGCCGCCGTGCACAGACGACGCCACCCGCGTGCGCTAGCACCACGGCGAGCCCCATCGCCCTGAGCAGCGTGCTCTTGCCCGACATGTTCGAGCCGGTCACCATCAGCGCCCGCCCCGGCTCGATGAGAGTGACGTCGTTGCCGACGCGCTCGTTCGCGGCGATCAGCGGGTGGCCGAGGGTTTCGGCGACGAAGAACGGGCCGTCCGGCACCAGCTCGGGGAACACGGCCTCGGGCTCGTCGCTCGCGTGTCCGGCGAGGGACGACAGCGCCTCCAGCTCCCCGAGCGCGGCGAACCAACCGCGCACCGCACGCCCGACCCTCCGCTGCCAGGCCTCCAGCCGCAGCACGCAGTGGACGTCCCAGCAAGTGAGCGCGTTCACGAACGGGTGGACGACACCGTTGTGGCGGAGATCGAACCAGCCCACCGTGCGCCGAAACCGCTGCATCGCCTCGCTCGGCCGGGCATCACCAGTGACGAGACGCCCCCCGATCTCGCGCAGGAGCGGGACGTCGAGCGCGATCCCCTCCACCAACCGAAGCATCGCCCCGTAGCGCAGGAACGCCCCCTCCGTAGCGGAAACGGCCGCGAACACCCGCGCCGTCTCCGCCCGGGTGGCGAAATTGAGCAGGACCTGGGCGGCCACGGGCACGAGCCACCACGGCCCGGCCGCGCCGACCAGCGGCGCGGCCACCGCGACCGCGAGGGTGAGGACGGGGAGGGCGTGGGCGGCAACGACCACCGCGCGGCGCGGCGAGAGGACGGGGTCCGCCTCGGCCCAGCGGAGCAGGGGCTCGGGATCGGGGGCCTCCCGGTGCGCCCCGCGCCCGCCCCGCGCGGCGGCCTCGTCCACCCGCGACGGCGGCGGCTCCACCACGGCGATCGCCATGGCCTCGAGCTGCTGACGCAGCTCGAGCTCGGGGGCGAGCGCTCGCACCGCGCGCTGCCGCGCCACGATCACGTCGGCGGGGGACGGCCCGGCGAGCAGGCGCGCCAGCGCGCCTTGCCCGAAGCGGGTGTGGGCGACCGAGATCCGCTGGAAGAGCGACCCCTTGCCGAAGACATCGAGGTCGGTGGCGTAGGGGTGACCGGCGGCGAGGAAGCGCGCGCCGTCCTCCGGCAGCTCGCGCCAGTGACCGGTGACGCGCGCCACCGCGTCGCGGTTCACGCGCGCGCGCCGGAGCGCATCGTCCTCCTCGCCGAGGATGCGGCCGTGCAGGACCGCGAGCCACACGAACGCCCCGAGCGCCCCGCCCGCGCCGACGAGGGCCGCGGTCCCGCCATCGCCGAGGAAGAGCGACAGCAGAGCCGCCAGCAAGCCCGCGAAGGCCAGCCCCCGGAGGTTGGCGATCCGCCGCGAGCGCGCGCCGAGCGCTCGCGCCATGGCGGCCGCTTGGTCCGCGCGCTCGGCGTAGCGCGCGGCGAGCGCCGGGCTCGAACCTGCGGCGGCCACGCCGGCTGGCGCCGCGGCGGCCACGCCCGCGGACCGTTCGTCCCCGGGGGTTCGGCCACTCATCGGAGGTAGTTGTTGACGATCTCGGCGATCCTGTAAAGGGGCAGGACCTCGTCGATGGCGCCAAGCTCCACCGCGGCGCGGGGCATCCCAAACACGGTGGACGTCGCGCGATCCTGCGCGATCGTCCGGCCGCCCGCCGCCTTGACCGCCGCGGCGCCGAGCGCGCCGTCTTGCCCCATCCCGGTCAGCACGACGGCGACCACGCGGGGACCGAGGACCTGCGCGGCGGTGCGGAGCGTCACGTCCGCGGCCGGGCGGACGCCGTGCACCGGCGGGTCGTTGCGCAGCGCGACGCGACCGTCGCGATCGATCGCGAGGTGAACGTCTCCCGGCGCCACCAGCACCACGCCGGGCTCGAGCTCGTCGCCCTGCCGCGCCTCGCGGACCGGGCAGGACGCCGGCTCGGCGAGCTGCTCGGCGAGCGCCGCCGTGTAGCCCGCCGGCAGGTGCTGCACGACGATGACGGTCGCGTCGGGGCCCGGCTCGAGCTCGGGGATCAGGCGGGCGAGCGCGGCCGGCCCCCCCGTGGAGGACGCGATGACCACCAGCCGCACGGTCACCGTCGCGCGGCGCTCCACCCGCGGCGGCCGCACGACGACCGAGCGCGTCGCCCCCCCGCCTGGCGCGAGCGCGGCCCCGACCCGCGCGCCCGCGGCGTCGGCGAGCTTGCGCAGCAGCTCGTCGCGCACGGGCGTGAGGTTGGTGCTGACCTCCCCATCCGGCTTGGTGACGAAATCCACCGCGCCCGCCGCCAGCGCGGCCAGCGTCTCGCGCGCCCCGGCGCGGGTGTGCGCGCTCAGCATCACGATGGGCGTGGCCCGCTCGGCGAGGATCGCGCGCGTCGCCGCGGCGCCGTCCATCCCCGGCATGGCAAAATCCATGGTGACCAGATCGGGGGCGAGTGCCCGCGCCAGGGCGACGGCCTCTGCCCCGTCGGCAGCCTGGCCCACCACCTGGAAGCGCGGGTCCTGTCCGAGCAAGCGCGTCACCGCCGCGCGCATGAACGCCGAGTCGTCGACGACCAGCACGCGGTGGGGCAGGGTCACGGGCTCGACTCGCGGAGGCGCACGGTCAGGGTCGCGCCCACCATCGGCGCCTCCGGGCTACCGACCAGCCGCCGGTCGACGACGTCCGCCACGCAGCGCGCCGCGGCCTCGCTGACCCCGACCCGTTTGCTGACGACGACGCCCTCGGCGCGGCCCCGCTCCCGGACCAGGAAGCGCACCTGGATCTCGCCCGTTTCCCCCTTCAGCCCCCCGTGATCCCGCACGCAGGCGCGGTAACGATCCGCCGGGGCCTTGAGCTTGCCGAGCGCGAGCGGGAGCGCACCCGTGTCGACGACGACCGGCCCCACCTCGACGACGAGCTGCCGCGGGGCGAGGGCGGAGGCGGGCGGCTCCGCGCTGGCCGACGCCGCGGGCCGCGGCGACGTGGCGGACGGGGCCGCGGCCGAGCCGCTCGGGCTGCCCGGCACCGCGCCGCGTGGCGGTCCGGAGCCCGCCCCGAGCCCTTCCGCCTCCGCCCGGGTGAGGCACCGCACGATCATCCCCTTGCCGTTGGCGACCCGCCCCCAGGAGCAGACCGGATCGTAAGGGTAACGGAAGGTGTCGCCGGGGCTGTCCGCGGCGGCGATCCCGGGGATCACGGCGCCGGTGACCACGGCGGCGACCACCGGGAGGAGCCACGCACGCCGCGCGCGGGGGCGAGGTGTCGAGTCGGGGTGGGAGCCCCGGCCGTGGGCGGGCGTTCCCGGTTCGAGTCGATTCGGATCCTTCATCGGCGAAATCCCTGCAGTACGTAGGCGTTCTGTGGTTGCTCGATCCCCTTTAGCTGGATGCCGGTCACCGTGTCGACTTGGACGTGGGGCGCGACGCGGTCATACACCGCCTGACTCAGCAGCACCCCGCCGAGCGGGCACTTGGACTCGTGGCGCTGCGCTCGGTTCACCACGTCGCCGATGCAGGTGTAATCCCGACGGACGAGGCGGGATCCGATGTCGCCGCGCACGATCGGCCCGCAGTTCAACCCGATCCGCATGACCAGCGGCGGGGCTCGCCCCGCGTTGAACGCGGCCAGGGCCTGCTGCATTCCCCACGCGGCGCGGGCGCCCCGAAGGGCGTGCGGCTCGTCGAAGTCCGGTCGATCCTCGAAGACCGCCATGATGGCGTCCCCGATGAACTTGTCGATGTCCCCGCCGTGATCCCGGATCACCACGCAGAGCGCGTCGAAGGACGCATTGAGGACGTCGACCACGTCGCGCGGCGTCATCCGCGCGCTCATGGCGGTGAACCCAGAGATGTCGCTGAAGAGGAGCGTCGCGTCGACCCCACGCGCCCGGATCTCACCGAGGTCCCCCCCCGCACCCAGGGCCTCAGCGGCCCGCACCGCGCCCTCGCTCAGGTAGAGCCGCGACGCCTCCTTGTAACCGGCGAGGCGGGCCTCGGCGAGCACGCGCTCCACGATGGCGATGCACTTGTCCGTGCCGAACGGCTTGACGAGGTAGCTGGTGAGCCCGGCAGCGCGCATCTGGGCCTGGTCCCGCTGGGTGTCCCGCGCCGTGAGCATGACGACGGGCACGTCGCGGGTCACGAGCTCGCGCCGCAGGGCGATCACCAGCTCGAACCCGGTCATGCGGGGCATGTCGTAGTCGGTGAGCACCAGATCGGGAGGAGTCACGAGCGCCCGGTCGAGGCCGTCTCGCCCGTCCACGGCCGTGTCGATGACGAAGCCCTGGCGCCGCAGGCAGTCCGCAACCAGATGCCGAATCGCGGCAGAGTCGTCGACCACGAGGACCCGCTCGCGCGGCTTCGCCATCCGGGTGGCGAGCAGGGCGTGAAGGCGGCTGATCAGCTCCTCCTGGACGACGGGCTTGACCAGGTAGTCGTCGGCGCCGGCGTCGAAGCCCCGCTCGAGATCCGACGCCTCCCCGAGCGACGAGCAGATGACGACCGGCACCGGCGCGAGTCGCGCGTCCTGCTTCACCGTCCGACACAGGGCGAAACCGTCGAGGCGCGGCATCTCGACGTCGGTGAGGAGCAGGTCCGGCCGCTGGTCGCGCATGCGCGCGAGCGCCTCCTCCCCGTCCCAGGCCTCGACGACGTCGTAGCCCGCGTCCCGGAGCAGGGGCACGGTGTGACGGTGGATCAGGTCGCTGTCGTCCACCAGGAGGACCGTCAGCCGCCCGTGAGCGGTGGCCTCGACCGCCGCCAGCAGGTCGTGCGCCGGGAAGGGCAGCTGCAGGCTCCGGACGAAGCCGAGCTGGCGCGCCGCCTCGCAAGCCGCGACGTCGAGCCCGAGGTAGATGGTCCGTTCGAGGACGACGCCGGCGTCACGGGCGGCCGCGAGCGCACGGGCAGCGGGCTCACCCGCCACCACCGGCGCGAAGATCACGACCTCGGGAGCGACCTCGTCCTGCCCGAGGAGCGCGGTGAGATCGGGCGCAGCGCGGACGCGGTGCCCGGCCGGGCCGAGCGCGCGGGCGACGAATCCGGCGAGGACCCCGGGTGGGGTGACGAGTCCGACCTCGACCATCGCGCCGAGTCTAGTGCAGCGAGCAACAATCTCGAACCGCCCGTGGCCGCCGCCCCGATCGCCGCCGGGACAGGAACGGTTTGAGCCCCGCGGCCGCCGCATGGTAGGCACCAACCCATGGGCACCAGGCCCCGACGGCGATGACCAGCGAGGCGCTCCCGACCGCGGCCGAGGCCGTGTTGACGTTCCTCGAAAGCGTGGGGCGCCGGTCGGAGGCGGAGCTCTACCTCAAGCTCTTCCGTGAGCAGCCGCCGCAGAGCTTCGCCCTGGTGGTGGCGGACGCGCAGGTCCTCAGCCGTGCGGTCGGCGGCGTCCTCGAGCAGCTCCGCTTCCTGGCCGACCTGGGGCTGGTGGCGCCCATCGTCGTGGGCGCCCAGAGCACCGAGCGGGCCGAGCAGCTCGCCGCCGAGCTCGGCGAGTGGCTGCCGGACGTGTCGCTCGTGTCGCGCCTCCACGCCATGGACGAGCCGGACCTCGTCGCGCGCCTCACCGAGGAGCTCCGCGGCGATCAGGTCCCCGTCGTCTGGTTCCGGCCCATCGCGGGGGAGCCCGCTCGCGCCCGCTTCGCACGGCTGGGCAGGCTCGCCCGCGACCTCGGGTCCCGCAAGGTGGTCTTGGTGCGCCAGCGCGGGAGCATCCGACTGCGCGACGAGCGAGGCGCCCACCCCTTCTCCGATCCGGGGGCGCTGCGCGAGGACGGCCAGATCTCCGTGCTCAACCTCCGCACCGACCTCGACCCCCTGCTCCTCGCCAACCAGCTCGCCCCAACGGACGCGCGGCTGCTGGAGCTGGTCGGCGCACTGCTCGACGAGGGGCGGGAGGGCACCCCTCCCACGGTGAGCGTCACCTCCCCGTTCACGCTGCTGCGCGAGCTCTTCACTGTGAAGGGTTCCGGGACGCTGGTGAAGGTCGGCAGCGACATCCGCCGCTACCCGTCCTACGCCGAGATCGACGTGGCGCGGCTCCGGGCGCTGCTGGAGCGCGCCTTCGGGCGGCCCCTGGTGCCCGGGTTCTTCGACCGCGAGCCCCTCGCACTGTATCTGGAGGCGACCTACCACGGAGCGGCGATCGTGGAGCCCTCCCCCTGCGGCTCCTACCTGACCAAATTCGCCGTGGAGCCGGTGGCGCAGGGCGAGGGCCTCGGCCACGACCTGTGGCAGGCGCTCACCCGGGAGCACCGGGCCCTGTTCTGGCGGGCAGCGCCGCACAACCCCATCGGCTCCTGGTACGTGAAGCAGTGCGACGGGATGATGAGGCTGCCAGCTTGGCACGTCTTCTGGCGCGGCCTGGACCTCGCCTCGGTGACGCCGGCCATCACCGAGGCGCTCGCGCGGCCGCCCGATCTCGAACCAGCGCCGCCCCCGAGCGACGCCGCCCTGGGTTGACGACGACGGGGTCACGCCGGCGTCGAGCCGGGGACGGGCGCGGGAGTCACTGGCCGAGCGACTCGGCGCGGTTGACGATGCGTGGGGTGATGAAGATGACGAGCTCACCGCGCTGGTCGGTGCCGCGCCGGTGCTGGAACAAGAGGCCGAGGATGGGCAGATCGCCGAAGAACGGCACCTGATCCACGTTGCGGCCGGTGTTGCGGGTGTAGATACCGCCGATCACCGCCGTGTGACCGTCCGCGATGAGCAGCGTCGTCTCCGCCTCCCGCTTGAGGATGGTGGGGTCGCCGCGGGCGGAGGTCTGGTTGAAATCGGGCTCGTCGCGGTTGACCTTCACGTTGAGGAGCACGCTCCCGTCGGCCGTGACGTGGGGCTTGACCAGGAGTTGGAGCTTGGCCTCCTGGAACACGGTCTGGACACCCTGCGCGCTCACCTGCGAGAACGGGATCATGGTGCCCTGCGAGATCCGTGCCTGCTGATTGTCCAGGGTGAGGATGCGCGGGCTGGAGAGGATCCGCACCATGCCCGTCGCCTCGGCGGCGGTCAGGCGGAGGTTCATGTTGATGGTGTTGTCCACCGAGCCCATGGCGAAGCCGATGGCCCCGCCCTGCCCAGTGCCGGCGGGCGCGGGGAGGTTGACGGCGAAATTCGGATTCGCAATGGAGTTGGTGAACGGGCTCAGACCGGCGGTCGGCGTCGAGCCGTCGCTCGCGCCGCCGGCGATCCCCAGCGTGTGCGGGAAGGCGAGCCCGGTCGGGTTCCCGGTCGCCGAGGAGAACGAGATATCACCGCCCCACTGGATGCCCAGATCACGGAAGTAGCGGCTCGTCGCCTCGATGATCCTGGCCTCGACCAGCACCTGCGGGGTCTGCGTGTCGAGCGCCCGGGTGAGCTCCTCGATCTGGTTGAGGTTGCCGGCGATGTCGCGAACAATGAGGACGTTGGTCCGCGCGTCCACCGCGATGGTCCCGCGACTGGAGAGCAGCTCCCGGGCGCGCGGTTGGATGTCGCCCGCGTCCCCGTAACTCACCGGGATGAGGCGGGTTTCCAGCGGCTCCAGGGCGACCTGTTGCTTGCGCCGCGCGAGCTCCTGGTCGCGCTCCTTCTGCAGGTCATCGAGGGGTGCGACCCGGATGAGGTTGCCCTGGCGAACCATCCCGAGCTTCTTGGACTGCAGGACCACGTCGAGCGCCTGGTCCCAGGGGACGTTTCGCATCCGGATGGTGACCGAACCCCTGACGTTGTCGGCGGTGATGATGTTGACGCGGCCGACGTCCGCGAGCAGCCGGAGTACGTTGTGGATGTCGGCGTCCTTCAGATCGAGGTCGATGCGGCGCCCGGTGAAGCGCTCGGGGCGAGCTTGCCCCAGCACCGCCGGAGTGAAGCCGCTAGCGTGATCGGGCGGCGCGGCCTCCGCCACCGCGGGGGGCGGCGCGAAGCCCCCGTGCACCTCGGGCAACCCCGCGACCACGTCCTCCACGGACACGGTCCGGGCACGGCGCGTGGGACCTCCGTCGGCGCCGACGCCGGTGTCGGACCAGGCCTGCGCGGCGGCGGTGGCGAAGCTGAGGACCAGGGCGCCGCCTTCGCGGGCCACGATGGCCCGGGCGTCGTCGACGTGCTCGACGTCGACCACGACCTCGTCCGCGCGAGCCGCGCTCCCGTAGGTCGCGACGCTCGCGACCGGACCCCCGTAGGCGGACACGTCCAGCACTCGCTCGAGCGGCGCCGGGAGCTCCGCCCCTTCGAGCACGACCCGGGTCCGACCGGGGCGGGTCTGCACCGTCCGGTGGCGCACCTGACCGCCGACCTCGATCACCACCGCGTCGAGGCGAGACTCGTGCCGGAACCTTACGTCACCGATGCGCGCCCGGCCCGCCGGGGCGGCGGGTGCGGCGGCGCTCACGCGCACCGGCGCAGGACGCGCGTCGCTGCCCGAATGGAGCGTGATCACCAGGCTGTCGTTGGTCGCCTCGACGGCGAACTGCGCGGGACGCGCCAGGGTCACCAGGACCCGCGTCGTGGTGCGCTTGTTCTGCTTGAACTCCTGGAGCAAGACACCGCCAACGAGACCCTGGCCCCGGGTGATGGCCGCGGGGGCGCCGTCGATGGTGGCGTCGGCGAGGTCCACGATGAGGCGGGTCCCGTTCCGGTCCAGGCGGGCCGTGTAGGTGGGCTTCGCCGTGACGCCCAGCCGGACGTGGGTGGCGTCGTCGCCGGCCTCGACCACCGCCGTGGTCACCGAGCGACCGCGCCCGGCCGCTCGCGCCGCGCCGGCCGAGACGACCAAGGCCACCAAGACGAGCAGGGCAACCGCCGGAAACGCTCGAGCTCTGAACCTCATTTCACCGGACTCCGATGGAAGGGAGAGTCGCCGCTGCCGAGCAAGTTGGGCACGTACGACCGTCGGTGAAAAGCCTAGCGGCTCGCGATCGAGCGGAACAAATTCGGGACGTCCCGCGCCGCGCTTCGATAACCGCGGCGTCGGTGGGGCGCCGGTCGGCGAACCCCGCGCTGCGCGCCCCGCGGCGACGGCAGCGGCGAAGGCTAGCGGCGCCGGGTCACGACCGCGGAGCGGGGCGGGCCCCGCAGGGCTGGACCGCGACGTCGTGCGCGGTCGTCCGAGCCGGGGTTCCCACCGATGGCGCCGACCAGCCCCGCCCGGGCCCCGGGCGCGGCGCCGGCTACTCCTCCTCGTTGGGCTCCTCGGTCCGGAGCGGGATCACCTTGGTCGCGCTGGGAACGTCCGGGTTCTGCGGATCCTCCCGCACGAACACCACGTCACCGTCACGAACCCGCTCGACCCGCCAGTTGAGTTCGTAGGCCGCGCCGCGCTGACCGGGGGACTGGACGACCTCGGCGCGGCCGATGAACATGCCCCGCTTGATGGTGTACCCCTTGCCCGTGGGATCGACCACCATCGCCACCGGGGGATCGGCGTTCTGTACGATGCCGATCAACCGCAGCTGGTCGAGGGAGTACTTGTCGAGCAAGACCTCGCGCTGCGACTCCACCCGACCCTTGGCCTCGGCGGCGAAGTACTCCTCGTAGGAGCGGAAGGGGTCACGGCTCCGCTCGCTCTCACCGAACTCGTACTCCTCAAACGTCAGCCGCACCGCGGGCTCGGCGCTCGCGGAGGCCGACGCGGACGCCGAGGCTGGCGCGCGAGCCCGCTTCCCCGCCGACGCGCTCGCGGCCGGGCCGGACGCTTTCTTGCCGCCGCCCCCGCAGGCGACCGCCACGGCCACCGCCACGAACCCCGCCAGGACCCGCTTCGCCACCGCTTCGGCCGGGGTCATGGCTAGTTCTTCCCTCCGGCGCGCGCTCGCCCCCGGGCCGCGCCCTTGCCCGCCTTCTCCAGGTCGGCGTCGGTCAGCGAGCGGAACGCGGTCGCCTGGGCCTCCACCGACACCACCACGTTCTCGTCCTCGAGCTTCGGCGCCGTGATCGAGATGTCTTCCATGTTGATCACGCGATCGAGCTCGGAGATCGCCTGGAAGAACTTGGCCACACGGTGATAGCGCCCGGTCAGCCTCACCTTCATCGGCACCCGCGCGTAAAACTCCTGCTTGAGCTCGAGGTCGGGACTCCAGGCGATGAGAGTCACGCCGCTCAGATTAGCGACGGACTGCACCGAGCTCAGGAAGGCCGGGTACTGGGCCTCGCTCGGCAAGATCTTCTCGATCTCGCTCTTGCGTTGCTCGCGTTCGTGGAGCTCCGCCAGGTCCTTCTGGTAGGCGCCTTCGGCCTTCTTCGCCTCGGCGAGGTCGGCCTTCAGCTTGTCCTCGCGCCTGACCTCCGCGGTGATCTTCTGCGCGACGTCCCCGTAGAAGACCACCCAGTACGCGACGCCGACCAGCGCGAGCGCGGCGACGATGATGCCGACCTTGGCCGGGAACGGCACGCGGCTGAGGATGGACTCCTTGGCCATGTCAGTACTTCACCTTCGCCTCGAGCTCGAACCGGACGAGCTGGATCCCCGTCTTCCCGCCGGTCCGGGCCGCCGGCATCAGCCGGACCTCGTGGAAGCACGAGGAGAGGTGCATGCGGCGGGCGAGCTCGCTGACGTCCTCACCGTCACGGGCGAAACCCTGCAGGCGGACCTTCCGCTGCGACTCGATGAAAGAGGTGAGCCACAACCGGCGCGGATCCCAGTTGGGGTTGTACATGGCGAGGGGATCGTCCCGGCGGATGCGGTCGAGGACCTCGGGGGCCACGGTCGGGCCCCGACCCGGCGTCAGGATCCGCGCGAACTCGAGGAGCAGGGTGGTGGGCCCAGTTCGGGCGCTCTGCAGCTGGGCGATGGCGTCCTCGCGCGCGCGAAGCTTGGCCAGCCTCGCGGTCACCTCGGCGTGATCCTGCACGGCCTTCTTGGACTGGGTGATCCGCGCCTCGAGCTCGCGGTTCTTGCGCGTCTGCTCCGCCAGCTGCTGGTTCTTGTAACCGTGGAAGACGAACAGCCCGGAAACCTCGGCCAAGAGCAGGATCAACAGCGCGACGAGCCACAGCTGGCTGCCCTCACGGCGCTCCGTGCCGCGGCGCTTCTGTGGGAGCAGGTTGATGCGGATCATGACGTGCGCGTCTCCCGCTCCTTGCGCAGCGCGAGGCCGAGCGCGACCGGGAGCTGGGCCGCTCGCCGCTGGAGCAGCGTGGCGTCCACCTCACGCTCCACGCTGACGCCCTCGGTGGGCGCCCAGGCGGAGACGGGAACGCGCGCGCGACGCTCGATCGCCTGGGCGAGCGCCACCAGGTTCGCGGTCCCGCCGGTGAGATAGATGTGCGCGATCTCGTTCTCCCCACTGGTGGCCATGAAGAAATCCAAGGACCGCTGGATCTCGGCCGCGATGGAGTCGGTCACCGCCTCGATCACGGCGACCACCTGCTGGGGAACCATCCCCGGCCGGTTGGCGTCGTCCGTCGGCGAACCGCCGCACTTGTAGGCCTCGGCCTGCTCGAACGGGATATTGAGCTGCTTCTGGATCTCCTCGGTGATCACGTTACCACCGTTGGCGATCTCGCGAGTGAAGGCGCTGATCCCGTTGGAGACGATGTTGAGGGAGCTGAGGCTGGCGCCGACGTTGATGATCGCGATCGTCTGCTCGGGGGGCAGGCTCCGCGTCGCCTCGAACAGGTTCTGCACGGTGAACGCGTCGATGTCGCAGACCACGGGGCGCAGCTTCGCGTCACGGGCGAGCTGCGCGTAGTCGTTGATCTGGTCCCGCTTGGCGGCCACCAGCAACAGGTCCATCTGGCTCGCCTCCGGCCGCCGCCTCAGCACCTGGTAGTCCACCTGGACATCCTTGATGTCGAAGGGGATGTGCTGCTCCGCCTCCCAGTGGATCTGCTCGTCGAGCTCCGCCGCCGTCATGATGGGGACGGTGATCTTGCGGATGATGACGCTCTGACCGGAGACGCTCAGCGCGACCTCCCGCTGGCGGATGCGTGCGTCGTGGAAGACCCGCTGGAGCACCTCCACCACGTTTCCGGCGTCCATCACCTGCCCGTCCACGATGGTCTGTGGCGGGAGCGGGGCGAACCCGAAGCGGACGAGGGAGGGGACCCGCCGGACCTCGCGGATCTGGCAGACCTTGATCGAGCTCGTACCGATGTCGACGCCGACCAGGTTCCTGCCTTCGCCCATGAGACCTCGCGAGCGGATCCCAGTCCGCCTAGGAAAACTCTGGCATCCGACGCCGACGTCCGGCAAGAAACCCGCCACGCCGGACCCCTGGCCGGCGTGGCGAGCGTGCCGGACGAGCTCGCCCCGGGCGGCGGCTCAAGGACGGGAAGCGCCGGGCGGCGGTCGGGGCGACGCGATCGAAGGGATCTCCGCCGGCCCCTCGGCGGGCACGTCGGCGGGGGAACGCCACCGGTAGGCGCGTGGTCGGATCGGGCGGTCCAGCGCGACGAGCGTGGTGGCCTCGTCGCGCGACCCTGGCGGGTGCTCGGTGCCCGCTCGCCGCACGAACGGAGGCAGCTGCGCGCCCCGCTCGAGCTCGACCACCAGCGTGCAATCGGCGAGCGCGAGCGCACTGGCGAGCACGGTGCTGGTGTCGTGGATCGCCCGCGCTACCACCACCCGGCCATCCCTGGTGAGGCCCAGCGCGGCGCGCTCACGCAGCGGGCCCGGCTCGCTGGCGCGAGGCTCGAGCGTCGCGCCAACCGCGAGCAGCGGGACCTGGACGGCGGCCTCGCCGGCGGCGAGTTTCAGCCCCGCGGAGGGGGGAACGACCCGCAACGCTCCGGACGGCGTGGTCACGAGGGTCGCGGCATCGTCGCGGAGCCCGAGCGTGGGGAGGTGGTGGAAGCTCAGCCCCAATCGCTGCTCCGGCGTCGTGGCCCCGAGCCCGATCGCAACCACGGCGCGCTCCTGGTCCGCCGCCGCGAGCTCGACCACCGGCGGCGGCGCGTCGAGCGGGCGTGGCTCCAGCTCACCGGCGCGCAGGGCGAAGTCGAAGCGGTCCAGGGGCAGGCTCGTGAGCTCCACCGTGACTCCACCCACCAGCACCCGCGCGAAGAAAACGGCCGGGAGAAAGGCGGGTTCCGGCTGCCGGCCGGGGCTCGCCTGCCAGGGGGCCTGCGGGAGCGGGGGGGGATGCAGGTCACGGACCAGGACGTAGAAGAAGTCCTTGGCGGAGGCGTAGATGAACTTGTCCGGCGCGATCTGCATCGCGGGATCGGCCTTGCGGAGCTCGTACCGATGCTGGTCCATGTCCAGCACGTCCGTGAAGACGAAGCCGCAGTGCCCCGGGTTCATGTCGAGGTGAATGGCGTAGGTGCAGCCCGCCTGCCGCAGGCCGCGCCCAAGGCTCGAGGCGTCGATGTGCGAGCCGAAGGCGTAGAAGGCATGGCCCGCTGCCGTCGCGCAGAGCGCGGTCCGCTGCGTCTGCACCGAGGTGCCGAAGAGCTGCTCGCCCCAGGTCCTGCGCCCGGCCGGGTTGACGACCCCGTCGAGGAGCAGGGGCTCCAGGTTCTGGCGCAACGACACCACGTCCGCCGGCACGGCGGCGGTGCGCGGCCAGGTCCCGAACCCCGAGCGCCCCTGCTCGTCGACCAGGAAGGTCGCCGCGCCGGCCACCGGCGGCAGCAGGACCCGCCGCTCCACCACCATCCCGTAGTTCCCGTGGTCGGTCTTGAAAGCGCCGTTGAACGTCGCAACGACACGCTCGAGCGTGGCGGCGTCGCGGGGGATGCGACCGGTTCCCGGCGGTCCGGTCAGGGGCTTGGGGTCCTCGTGCCCCGCCTGCACGCGGAGATCGAGCTGGCGCAGGTCCATCGCGACCAGGCTCAGCCGCGAGTAGGGGCGCTCGGGGTCGGGACGAACGAAGGTGCGGTAGAAGTAGGGAGGAGCCCCCTCCGTCGCCCCGACGACGCGCGCCAGGAACGGGTACACGACGGGCTCCCAGACGCCCTCGCCGGGCTGTTCCTCCTGCCACATCGAGGGTAGGTTCGGCGGCGGCCAATCGTCGCCCGGGGCCTCGACGCCAGGGCGCGGCGCGGCGTCGGCGCCGGGCGCCTCGATCCGGCCCCCGCCGGCATGGCCTCGCACCCGGTAGACCCCGCGGCGCACGAGGTCGGCGCCCGTGAAGGCGAGGCCCTCCAGCCAGGCGATAGGGCCCGGCCCCACCTCCGCCCGCACGGTGTCGACCGCCCAGAGCACGATCGGCTTGGTGACCGGCAGCACGCGCGCGACATGCACGCCCTCAACCGGTCCGCCCCCGTGTTGCGTCAGGGACTGGCGCCCGAGATCGAACACCAGCCCGCGGCTGCGACCGTCCACGGTGATGGCGACCGTGGGCGGCGCGAGCTCGAGTTCGACGGCCGCCGGGGGGAGGTCGAAGAGGACGTCAGTACGACCCAGCCCGCGGAAGGTTCCGGTCTGCTGGTACGCCGTGAGCGCGCGCTGCGCCGCGCCAAGCGAGATAGCCCCCGACGGCGCCGCGAGATCCCCCTCGAGATCCAGGACGGTGACCGCCTGCACGGCCCCGAAAGCGACGGTCGCGAAGGAGGCGTGATCGAGCTGCGTGGCGAGCCCTGCCTCGTCTCCCAGCGGCGTCTCCGAGAGGTTGCGGGGCCTGCGGACCAGGACGGGGGCGCCGTCGCGCCCCACCCGCACCCAGGCCCGGTACAGGTCTCGGGGCGCCCCGGCGCCCTTCGCCGCTAGGAACAGCAATCCCCGCCCGAACAGCGCGTCCGCGAGCGCCCCACCCGACGGCTCCCAGGCGAGGTCCATCGGGTCGACCCGCCCACCGACGCGGTCGCCGAGCGCCCGGGCCAGCCCCAGGGGATTGGGGGGCGGGGGTGGCGAGGCGCCCGCGCGCTCGAACAGCGCGAGCGCCGACAGGCCGGCGAGCACACCCGCCCGAAGTCGGACGAAGCCGAGGATCCACCGCATCGCTGACCTCGAAGGGCAGAGCCATAGCGGGGCACCCCGCGTCGAGCAAGGAACAAGGGGCCATCTCGGGCGCCTCCCGGCGGCCAGCGCACGCGAGGGGACGCCGCTTTTTGGGGCTGTCCGCGGCGCCGGCGAGCGGTAAGAATCGCAGGACCACCCCGCCCTGCCCCGCATCGTGAAGCTCAAGGATCTCACCGTTCGGTTGCTCACGGCGGGCCTGCTCGTCCCGGTCCTGGGGTGGGCGCTCCTGATCGCCTCGCCGTCGGTCTGGTTCGGCGTCGTCGCCCTGGCGATCGCCTTCTCCGCGGCGGAGCTGTTCTCGATGACGCACGCCGGTGACTCGATCGGCCAGGCCATCGGCGTCACGAGCACCCTGGCCGTCTCCGCGTCGATCTACTTCTTTGGCCAGGACGCGCGGGCGCTGCTCACGGTGCTGCTGGTGGTGCCGCTGGTGGGGATGCTGGTCCCGCTGTGGCGGCTGGGCCGGATCGCGACCGCGGGGCTGCGCCAGATGGCGGGCGTCGGGGGGCCCCTCTACCTCGGCGCGCTGCTGACGACCCTCGCCCTGCTGCGCCGCGACTTCGCCGCCGACGGTCCCGGTTACGTCGCGCTGGCGCTGACGTTCGCGTGGTTCGGCGACACCGGGGCCTACTTCGCGGGGAGCACGCTCGGCCGGGTGAAGCTCTACCCGGAGATCAGCCCCGCCAAGACGCGCGCCGGCCTGTTCGGCGCCATCGGCGGGGCCTGCCTCGCGGCGCTCTTGGCGCACTTCTGGTACCTGCCGAGGGTTCCGCTCGGCCACGTCGTCGGGCTCGCGATCGTCGCGGGGTTGCTCGGCCAGGCCGGTGATCTCGTCGAGTCGCTCCTGAAGCGAACGAGCGGGACCAAAGACTCCGGCCGGATCCTGCCCGGGCACGGCGGCGTGCTCGACCGGATCGACTCGCTCACGACCGTGGGTCCCGTCGTGTACCTGTACGCGCTGTGGGTGGCGTCGGGCGGCCCCGGTTGACAGCGGACGCGGCGCTCGACGATGGTGGCAGTGGGGCGGGAGGCCTGGTGAGTCGCAGCAGTTGGTACAGCGCCGCCGCGCTCCTCGCCCTCGTCGGGGGCCCAACGCCCGCCGCCGCTGCCGAGGCCACGGCCTACGCCTCCAGCGATATCCAGCTCTACTCGGTCCCGAATCCGTACGGGACCCGGGAGCTCCGACGGCGCCGCTACACGCAGACCCTCGGGCTCACCGTCTTCGATCGGCTCGGTGGCGGCGCCGACACCGGTCCGGAGCTGACCTTCTCGTCACGGATGCGCCTCGACGCCGATCTGGGCCAGCCGAGCGCGCTGCGCGACCCGACGCGGGCGAGCGAGTTCGTCCCGGGCATGGCGCTCGCTCCCGTGGACGTGCAGCACGCGTACCTCGACGTCCATCGGCTCGGTGGTGAGGCGCTCTCGGCGCGGCTCGGGCGCCAGTACCTGGTGGACCCGCTCGGGTGGTGGTCCTTCGACGGCGCGAGGCTCGAGGTCGCCACGCCGGCACCGATCGCGTTCTCCGCCTTCGCGGGCGTGGAGCAGCGCGATGGGATCCCACTGCTCACCACCTCGCGCTTCACGGCGGATGGCGTCTCCCGCGGCTCACGCCGCGACCTCGAGGCCAGCCAGTGGCCAAGCTTCCTCGAGTCCCGTCGCGCCGCGCCTGCCTTCGGCTTCGGGGCATCGTCACACGAGCTCGGCTGGCTCGACGCCGAGGTCGTCTACCGCCGCGTCGAGCAGCGAGATGCGGCCTTCGTGACGCTCTTCCCCGAGACGCCGGGGGCCCTCGGGACCGTCACTCGCCGGCGGGTTTCGACCGAGCGGCTGGCGGGATCGCTGGGCCTCTCCCGCGAAGAGCTGGGGGCGCTCACGGGGCGCCTTGGCTACGACTTCGTCGTCGGCCGGGTGAACGAGCACGCCGCGAGCCTGAGCTGGTTCGTCAGCGATCCGGTCACCCTCTCCCTCGGCTACGACCACACCCTGCCGTCCTTCGACGGCGACTCGATCTTCAACTGGTTCGCGACCTCGGCGGTGACGACCGCGGAGCTCGGCGCCGAGCTCCGCGCCCACTCCCGCCTCTCGCTGTCGCCACACGTGGGGGTGCGCGCCTTCGGCGCCCCGAGCGCGGGCGACGACGACGCCCGCGCGGGGGCGGCCGCGGTCGACGCCCTACCCGCGGAAGCCGCCGCTGCGGACGCCTTCGGGTCGGTGGTGGTGATCCGGAGATGGGGGGCCGGCCGCGTCACCGTCGACGCCGGCGCCGACGGCGGCCCCGACGGCCATCGCGTGGGGACCGGCGCCGAGGTGGAGCAGACCTTCCGCGACGGCTTCTACGACACCCTCCTCGCCGTCTCGCTGCACGACTGGCACGACGACGAGCAGCCCGCGCGGGACGCAACCAGCCTGTCCTACGTGATCGGCGGGGGCGTCCACCCCGCGAGCGGCTCTCGGCTCGGGATCGAGTGGGAGCACACGGCGAACCGCCTCGTCGGACAGCGCTTCCGCTGGCTCTTCACCCTGGAGCTGGAGGTGGGGCGATGACTCAGCGCCGGCCGACGCCCGGCCTCCTACCCCTGGTGCTGACGCTCGCAGCGCTGGCCGCCCTCACCGGCGCACCCCCGCCGGCGCACGCCGACGGGGCGCCGACAGCGGGGTCCCAGGCGCCGCCGTCGGCATCGCGACCCGCCACGCCACGCCGCGCCACGCCCCTGAACCCGGGGATCTACCCGCCCGAGCGCCGGACGGTGCGGTTCGAGCACCGCATCCATGGCGCGAGCCTCGGCCTCGGGTGCGTCGACTGTCACCCCGCTGCCACCACGAGCCGGAGCTCCGCTGACCTGCTGCTACCGAGCGGGTCCGCGTGCGACCGCTGCCACGACACCGACCACCGTGACCCTGGGCAGGGTCTGACCGCGGCGGTGGGCTTCGAGAGCTCTTGCGGGCAATGTCACCAGCTCCTCGAGGGCGTGACCCGACAGGTTGCGACCCAGCGCTACCCCCGGCCCAACCTCCACTTCGACCACGCCGCCCACGCGAAGCGGAACGTCCGCTGCGCGCAGTGCCACGGCGACCTGGCGGCCGGCCGCGCCGAGGGCCGGGCGGGGCTCCCGTCGATGCGCCGCTGTGCGACCTGCCACCTCGCCCCGGGGGCGGCCCGCGGAGACGCTTCCGGCCGCTGCACGACTTGTCACCTCTCGCAGGGGGGGCGGCTGCGGACAAGCTTCCCGAGCGGCCGCCTGCTGCCACCGCGTTGGCTCGGCAACGCCGTGCATGGCCCCGGCTTCGCCGAGCACCACGCCGACGCGGCGGGCAGAGACTCCCGCTTCTGCGCCCAATGCCACGCCGAAAGCGAGTGCGCCGCCTGCCACGACGGTCGCGTCCGCCCTCGGCGCCTCCACCCCAACGACTGGCTCAGCCTGCACGGGCGCGCCGCGGACCTCGGCTCCCCGCGGTGCGAGAGCTGCCACCGGCGGCAGTCGTTCTGCCTCGGGTGCCACCAGCGACTGGGGATGGCCGCAACGGGCCCGACCGGCGCCACCGCGAAACGGGGCCGACACCACCCCGCACCATCCGTCTGGACCGATCCGCCTCGCACCCGGGCCCACCACGCCAGCGCTGCGCAGCGCAACCTCGAGGGCTGCCTCGGGTGCCACGTCGAGCGGGACTGCGTCGCCTGTCACGCGACGGCCGCCCGCGGGGGAGCCGGCGAGGGAGTCGGCCACCGAGCCAATCCGCACGGTCCCGGCTTCTCGAGGAGTTGTCGGACGGCGATGCGAAAGAACCCGCGCCCCTGCTGGGTGTGCCACGACCCCAACGACCCGGAGTTGGCGGCATGCCAGTGAAACGAGCCGGATCCGCCTCCGCGGCCGCCCCCCCGCGGGTGGCGCGCACCAGTGAGCGATCGGGCGAGGGAAAGGCACTCCCTGGTGACGAATCGACGCCACCGGAACCGACCTCGGTGCCAAACCGCTTGCGCAGTCGTTCCCACGAAAGGTATAGCCGGGCTTCTCCAGTGCGGGCGTCAACGACGCCCAAGGAGGTCCTTGGTGAAGGAGCTGGCGCGGTATCTTCTTTCCAATTTGTACCTGGACTTCCAGGGCGATATCTCGGTGGAGAAGGTCCGGGAGTTCCTCCGCGAGGACGACAGCCGCGAAGCGCGCGCGTTGCTCTCGAAGATCATCGAGGAGAAGGGGGTCGACGACCTGCTCCTGACCCTCGCGGATTGCCTGAAGGATCACATCCGGACGGGCGTGAGCGAGGAGACGATTCGCGACCAGCTCGGGATGTATTCGGAGAGCTGAGCGCTTCGGCGCGCGGAGGGTGGGGCAGACGCCTGGCGGCGCTCGCTTCGGCGGGGTTGCTCTCGGCTGGCTGCGATCTTGGTGAGGCCGAGACACTCCCCGTCGGTGGCCCGCCCCTCCGGCTCGTGGGGTCCTGGCCGGTCCCGGGGGACGGCACCGACTGCGCGCCGGACTCGCCCCCAGAATGTGGCGTCCCGCTCGACGCGGCGATCGAGCTCCGCTTCGACCGCTTCCTGCTCCCGAGCACGGCCGTCCGCCAATCGCTGACCGTGTTCACCGGGGCGAACGGGGTCTTCCTCGTCCCCACCTACGATCCAACCGAACGGGTCATGGTCTTCCGCCTGCCGGGAGGGGGCACGTGGCTCCCGGGCGTTCGCTACACGGTGGAGCTGTACCGTCCGAGCGAGCACCCCGCGGCGTGGGGTTTCCGAGCCTTCGACGGGGTCGAGCTCTCCGATGAGGGGTCGGCGCCGCTCCGCTTTACCTTTCGGACGCGCCGCATCGCCCCCGCCACGCCCACTCCGGTGAGCCCAACGCCAGCCTTCGCCGAGGTGAGCGCCACGCTCGACCGCAGCGGCTGCGCGGCCGCGGGGTGTCATCGTGCCCCGGATCCCACGCGGTGTCCGGTGGGGAGCGCCGCGGCGGACGCCGCCCCCTGCTCCGCACCGCGCCTGGGACTCGATCTCGGCAGCGCCAGCGGGATCGCCGCTACCGCGATCGGACGCGTCGCACACCACCTAGACTCCGGCCCCAGCGCCGGCGAGGTCCGGGCGGCGTCGAGCCTCGGCGTCGGGATGCCGCTCATCGACCCCGCGAGCCCAGGGAGCAGCTTCCTCTTCTACAAGCTGCTGGTGAACGACCGCTACGGCCCGGAAGCGCGTGGGTGCACCACGCGCTACTCGGTCCCCGTCCCCGATGACTGCGCCGACACGCTCGCGGCCGAGCTCGAACGGCTGCGCGCGGCGTTCGTGCGGGGCGCGCCCATGCCACTCGGCCCCGACGGGCCGGGACCGCGACTGACGGACGCGGCTTTGCGTGGGATCAGCGACTGGATCGCGGGCGGCGCTGCGATCGACTGACCGCTGCCGTCGATCCCGGCCCGCACCGAGGCCACCCACCCGCAGCTTCGGCCCGCTGGCCAAACCCCGTCAACCGAGTTGACTCTCGCCAAGAGAGGGGCAGATAATTAAGCCAATTGGGTGAGAGGGGATCGTTGACGAGGTTGGCAGGCGAGCGACTCGACCCCCGCCTCGTCCGGCGGCTCGGCGAGGGCGCGTCGAGTGAGGTCTGGCTCGCCGAGGACGCGACGGGGGCGCCGATGGCCCTCAAGATCGCGCGCGGCGAGGAACACGCGGCGCGGCTCGCGGAGGAGGCGCAACGCCTGCTGATCGCCGACTCGCCGTACCTCGCCCGCGTGCTCGACGCCGGTCGCTTTCGACGCCGCGTCCCCACCCCGGACGGGCGCGGGTTCGCGCGTGGGACGGCCTGGGTCGCGCTCGAGTGGATCGCGGGCGAGCCGCTCCAGCCCGGGAACGTCCCACCGTCGGAGCGGACGACCCTCGCGTTCGTGGTCGCCCGCGACGTCGGTTCGGCCCTCGCCGACCTGCACGCCTGCGGCACGGCGCACGGCGACGTGAAGCCCGCCAACGTCGTGGTCACCGGTCGCGGCCCGGGGGCGCGCGCCCGGTTGGTCGACCTCGGGCTGGCCGAGGACGTGCTGGCGCCCGTGCCGCGCGGCGGGACGCTTCGCTACCTCGCGCCCGAGGTCGTCGAGAACCCCGGCGCGGGAGACGCCGCGGCGCGCGATCGCTGGGCCCTCGGGCTCACGCTGCTCGAGGTCGCGAGCGCTCGAGGGGCGCGGGCGGAGCGCCCGCGGGAATGCCTGGACGAGGTCGTCGATCCCGAGCTCCGCGCGCTGATCGGCGCGCTGCTCGCCGTCGCCCCCGGCGCCCGCGCCCTGCCAGACTGGGCCGCACGCCGCGGGGCCGCTCGCGTCCCGGAACCCGAGGCCGCGGCCGCGATCGCGGCGCGGCGGGTCGCGACCGTGCGGCGCGGGTACCTGACGATCCGGCGTGCCGAGCTCGCCGCCGCGGCGCACGCGGCCGCGGCCTCGGTGGACGTCGCCGGCGCACCGGGCGAATGGCTCCGGACCGCGATCGAGCGGGAGCAGCGCGTCGCCAGCCTCCGCGGGCCGCGGCGCAGCGACGCCGTGACGCTCCGCGAGCTCGACGCGTTCGGGCGCGCGCGCTGGCTGGTGCGGGTCGTCGGGGTCACCGCCGCTGGGTGGCCGAGCCCCGCGGACACCGACGCGGAGCTCGCCGCGCGGCTCGTCGCCCTCGCCGGATGGATCCCGCTCGAAGCCATCACGCTGCGCGCGCTGGCGACAGGCGCGGGAGAACCCGAGCAGCTCGCCGAGGATCCCTGTTCGCTCGCGCTCGAGATCGCCGGCGGTCGATCCAGCGCCGCGGTGCTCGATAAGGTCGAGTCCCTCCTGTACGCAGGAACCTGTCCCCCTCCGCTGGGCATGGCCCTCGGTCGCGCCCTGCGACTCCGCGGCGAGGTGGCGCGCGCGCTCGCCGCGTTCGCCCGCATCGGGACACCGGAGGCAGCCATTCACGCCGCCGAAACCGCGCGCCGGGCCCGGGATCTCGAGGGCTGCAGCGCCTGGCTCGCACGCGCCGTCCCCGGCGACGACCCCGCGCTCCTGGCGCGACGCGCGGCCACCGCCGCTCGTGCCGCGCTCGACGCCGGCGCCCCCGAGCGCGCGCTCGCCGAGCTCGCGGCCGCGCCCGAGAGCGCGGCCACGCTCGAGGTGCAGGCGCTCGCGACCGCGGCCCGCGGCGACCGTGAGCGCGCGCGGCAGCTCGTGGAGCGCGCCTGGCCGCTCGCCCACGACCACGAGGATCGAGCGCGCGTGGCCGGTGTCCGCGCCGCGCTCGAGCACGCGAGCGGGGCGCTGGAGGCCGCCCTCGACGCCTTCCGACGAGCGGCGACCCACGCCGTCGAGGCGGGAGCGGTCCTCGAAGAAGCAACCTACCTCACCGGACTGGCCGCGGCGGCGGCGCGCTTCGGTCACCTCGGTGAGGCCCTCGACGCCGCCGGGCGCGCGACGCTCCTCTTCGAACACCTGGGACGGCCTGCCGAGGCAGCGCGCTCCGCGCTCACCCGCGCCGCCGTGTACGCCCAGCTCGGCGCGCGCGAGGAAACCCAGGAGGCAGCGCGCGACGCCATCGCGCGCGCCCGCGTGAGCTCCGATCGGGAATGCCAGGCCTACGCGCACCTCGCCCTCGCCGACGCGCTCGCGGGCAACGACTCGGCCGCGCTCGAGCACGCGGTGCGGTCCCGAGCCTTGCTCGCCGACTGCGGTCCCGAAGCCGTGCTCCGGGCGGAGGCGCGCGTCCTCCGCCACGGCGGCGAGGTCGTCCTCACGACGGCGGACACGACCGCACTCGGCCCGGGGACAGCGGTGGACGCCCGCCTCGACTGGTGGGGCGCCCGCGCCGCCGCGCTGCTCCGCACGCGGCAGAGCGCCCATGGCGAGCTCGTGCTCGCCGAGCTCGCGGCGCTGGCGGCGACGGCCGGGATGCCCGCCGTGCTCGGACCGGCCCTCGCCGAGGGCGCCGCCCTCGCGGCCTCCCTCGGTGACGGGGAGGCGGCTCGACGCCTGGCGCAGGGCGCCGCTGAGTGCGCGCGCGAGCTCTTGCCGCGTGTCCCGCCCGAGCTCCGGGCGCGGCTCCTGACCATGCCCTGGGTCTGCTCGACGGTCACCGACGCGTCGCCGCTCGCGCCAGCGCAGATCGCCGATCTCGAGACGCTGGTGCGAGCGCTGGCGGGGCGCGATCGGCTGCGTCCGCTGCTCGACCAGGCCCTCGACGCGCTGGTGCTCTGGACGGGCGTCGAGCGGGGCCTGCTGCTGCTGCGGGCGCCAGGCGGACGGCTGGTGCCTCGCGCCGCGCGCAACCTCCGGCGCGACGACCTCGTCGGCGTGCAACGCGAGCTGAGCCGCTCGCTCGCGGAGCGCGCCGTTGCCGAGCGCGAGCCGGTGGTCGCCGTGGACGCGGCCGGCGAGCTGCCGGAGGTCCACCGAAGCGTCCACGCGCTGAAGCTGCGCAGCGTGCTGGCGGTCCCGCTGGTGTCCCGAGGCGAGGTGCTCGGGGTCGTGTACCTCGACGACCGAGTGCGACGGGGGGCGTTCGGCCCGCGCGAGCTCGGCTGGGTGCGCCTGGTGGCGACGCTCGCGGCGCTCGCTATCGGTGATGCGCGCGATCAGCTCCTGCTACGGCGGGCGGCTCGGCGCGCCAAGCGAGCCGAGCGACAGGTGGCCGAGGAGCTCGCCCGGCGCGAGGTGGAGCTCGACGCGGCGGAGCGGGCGCTAGCGCGGGCACACGGGGCGCGTGAGACCCGCCACGTCTACGACGAGTTCGTCGGAGAGAGTGCGCCGCTCCGCGCCATGTTGCGCGTCGTCGACCGGGTCACCCAGGCGGACGTCCCGGTCCTGGTGATCGGCGAGTCCGGAACCGGCAAGGAGCTGGTAGCGCGGGCGATCCACCGCTGCGGGCGGCGCGCGAATCGGCCGTTCGTCACCGAGAACTGCTCCGCCATCCCGGAGCCGCTCCTGGAGAGCGCCCTCTTCGGCCATGTCCGCGGCGCCTTCACCGGCGCGGACCGACCCCGCGCGGGCCTCTTCGACGCGGCCAGCAGCGGCACCCTGTTCCTGGACGAGATCGGCGAGATGAGCCTGGCCATGCAGGCCCGGCTGCTCCGCGTGCTCGAGTCGGGGGAGATCCGTCCGGTCGGCGCCGACCGGACCCGCCGGGTCGACGTGCGCGTGATCGCCGCCACCCACCGGGACCTCCGGCAGATGGTCGGGGAGGGTCGCTTCCGCGAGGACCTGCTCTATCGCCTCGACGTCATCACCGTCGAGGTCCCCGCGCTGCGCGACCGCCAAGGCGACATCGAGCTCCTGGTGCGACACTTCGTCGCCAAACACGCCCCAAATCGTGGCGTCCAGGTGCGACCCGACGCGCTGGCGCTGCTGCGACGTTACCCGTGGCCCGGGAACGTCCGTCAGCTCGAGAACGAGCTCCGGCGGGCGCTGGTCCTCTGCGACGAGGTCGTCGGCCTCGAGCACCTCTCTCCCGCGGTGACCGAACCCGCGACGGGCGACGCCGACGGCGGGGACGCGGGCCTCGACGTCCGTCGCCGCGTCGACACCCTCGAGCGGGAGCTGGCTAGGGAAGCGCTGGCGCGAACCGGGGGGAATCAGACGCGCGCCGCGGAGCTTCTGGGCTTGTCGCGGTTCGGTTTGCAGAAGATGATGCGGCGGCTCGGGATCGCGGTGCAGTCCATGGACGGAATCGGAAAGGCGGAGGCGAGATGAGGGCCGCCGCGCTGCCCCGCCCGGTGCTGAAATGGGCGGGGGGGAAGACCCAGCTGCTCGATCGCGTCCTACCGCTCTTGCCGGCGTCGATCGAAACCTACTTCGAGCCGTTCGTGGGCGGCGCGGCGGTCTTCTTCGCGCTCGCCCGCCAGGGACGGTTCCGGCGCGCGGTGCTGGCCGACCGCAACGAGGAGCTCGTCGAGGTCTACCGCGCGCTGCAGCAAGATGTGGACGGGGTCATCCGCGCCCTGGCGAAGCTCGCCACCGCGTACGACGAGGCGGCCTACTACGGGGTGCGCGCCGCGCACCCGCGGGCGATCGCGGAGCGCGCCGCGCGCCTGATCTACCTGAACAAGACCGGATACAACGGCCTTTACCGCGTGAACCGCGCGGGGGAGTTCAACGTCCCGTTCGGGCGCCACGTCCGGCCCACGATCCTCGACGAGCCCAACCTGCGCGCGGCGTCGCTCGCCCTGCGGGACGTGAAGCTGGTGGTGGGCGACTTCGCCACGGTGAGCGCCCGTGCCAAGCCCGGCGATGCCGTCTACTTCGATCCGCCGTACCTCCCGCTCTCGCGCACGTCGAACTTCACCGCCTACGATCGGCACCCCTTCGGGGACGCCGACCACGAGCGACTGGCCGCGGTCTTCGGCGAGCTCGCGAGTCGCGGCGTCACGGCGGTGCTGTCGAATTCGGCGACCCCCAGGACCCGAGCGCTCTTCTCCGGCTTTCGTGTGACCGAGGTCCCAGCGGGACGCGCCATCAACAGCCGGGTGGAGGGACGGGGCCCGGTCACGGAGCTGCTCGTCGTCAACGAGCATGCCGCCCCGAGGCGAAAGGCGTCGCGCGCCCGCGGCGCGCAAGGGTGAGCCGCAGCGCCGACCGCGCGCCGCTACCCGGCGCCGCACGGAACGGGCTCAGAAGCGGGTGACGGCGGTGGCGTTGCCACCGGCGGGGACCTGCACGCCCACCGACCGCCGGCCCTTCTCGGGGTGGATGAACGTGACCGAGTGCGCGCCCGCGGACACGGTCACCCGGGTTGGGGTCTGCCCCACGGGCCTGCCATCGACCAGCACGGAAGAGACGGGGATCGAGTTGATGCTGATCGTGCCCGTCCCCGCGGCCGCGGTCGGCGCGGTGGCGGGGGGCGTTGGCTGGGCGGGCGGAGGGGCCTGTGTGGGCTGCGCGCCGGGGAGCCAGGCGGGCGGCCTGGTCGCCACGGGACCGGGGGGCGGCGCCACCTCACTGGCCGCGAACTGGATGGTAACGGTCGCCTCCGCTCGCTTCCCCGAAAACCGCACGTCCGCCGAGAAATCTGGCGACTGCGGCTTCTTCGCGACCACCACGCAGGTCTTCTCGAGATCGATCTCCACCTTGGTGGGCGGCTGGAGCAGCCGCCGGTCACCGTCACAGACCAGGGTCGTGGTGGCACCCTCGGCGTTCGCCCCGAACTCCACCGTGAGCATCCCCTTGGTGGCCTTGAGGTCCGGTTCGAGCAGGCGGACGGAGCCCGCCTCCACCGTGACGCGCTCCTCCCAGGCCTGGAAGCGATCCGATCCCGCGATGCGCACCGTGTGCTCACCCGGCGACAGGTCCGCCGCCGACGCCGGCAGCGGGCCGCGATCCACGCCATCGACGCTGAGCCGGAGCCCGGCGCCGAGGTCGCCCACGCGGACCCCGGTGCCGACCCCCGCGGTGCCCCCGGCGAGCGGCGCCAGCGCGAAGTCGACCACCGCGGTGCCGCCGCGGGGGATCACCACGAACTTGTCGGCGGCCCTCTGAAAGCCGGGCGCGACCACGCGAACCTTGTGCGGCGTCCCGGCGGCGAGCCCTTCGATCCGGCAAGCGGAGTCCGCGCAGCGCTCCGCGTCGTCGACCAGGACGGACACCAGCTCGATGGCCGTTCCCCCAGGACCCGACACGTTGACCGCGATCGCTCCGTGCCGCGGCAAGAACACCCAGACGAGCGTGCCCACCGCGACCGCCAGCGCCAGCGCGACGACCACCAGCGCCGCCTTGTTGGAACGTCCACGCCCGGTCGGCACCGGGGTTGCGAACGGCTCGCGACGCGGGGCCGAGACGGGCGCGACGCGGGGCGCCGGGCTCGGCTCTGGGCGCGACCGGGGCACCGACGGCTCCGGCAGCGCCGGCGCCGCCATGGCGCCCAGCGGCCGCGACCGGGGGGGGGGAGGTGGGTCGGACGGCGGGAGCGGCCCGAGCCCAGCCGGATTGCCGTGCGCCTCGGCGTTGTAGACGCTCGTGACCTCGTCGTCGTCTTCCCAGTCGACGTCGTCCGGCCCCGGCCTGCCTGGCGGTGGCGGCGGGGGATTGGTCACCGCCGAGCGTCCCGCCGGCGGCGGTGGTGGCGGATTCGTCACCGCGGAGCGCCCCGGCGGCGGCGGTGGCGGATTGCTCAGCGCCGGGCGACTACCGGGCGGCGGCATGCCAAGGCCGATCGCGGTCGGCGGCGGCGGGTTGCTCAGCGCGGGGCGGCTGCCGGGTGGCGGCAAACCATGACCCGTCGAGCTCATCGCAGGCGGCAGCGACGGCGCTGGTCGCATCGGGGTCGCCAGCGAGCCGTGCGGCGGCGCCGGCGGTGGCAGGCTCGGCTTCGCGGGTCCAAACGGGCCGCGGGGAGGCGGCGGCGCGGGCAACGTCGTCGCCGCCGGCCGGGCGACCCCCTCCTCGCGGGGCGGGGGCGGCGGCGTCCCCAGCACGGTCCTCGGCGGCGGCGTTCCCGCGGCCGCGCTGGACTTCGGCGCGGAGGGCGGCGCGGTGGGCGGTAGAGCGGACGAGCCCGGAGCGGGCAACGCGGGGGAGGAAGCCGCCGGCGCGAACCCCCTTGGCGGAGGCAACGGCGGCCCCCCGGATGGCGTCGACGGTGCCAGTCCCGAAGAGGCGGGCGCGGGCGCCGAGGGGGGAGGCGTGGGCGGCGCACCAGCGGGGAGGGCGGGCGCAGCGGAGGGAGCGGCAGACGCCCAGGGCGGCGACGCGGGCGTGGCAGCCGCGGTGGTGGACGCCCAGGGCGGCGGTGCAGTTGCTGCGGTCACCGACGACCGCGACGGCGGCGCAGGCGCTGCGGGCGGCGGCGCAGGCGCTGCGGTCACTGACGATGGCGGCGGCGCGGCCGCCGCGGTCGACGCCAGGGGCGGCGGCGGCGCGCCGGCGAGCGAACGCGGCGGTGGCGCGGTGACCGGGGTACCGGTGGCGGACAAGGGCGGCCTCGGCAAGGGCGTGTTCGCCGAACCCCTCGGGGGGGCCGGTAGCGGCGAGGGCGGGCCCTTTGGCGGAGGGAGCGAGGGCGGCGGAGGGATGGGCGCAATGCCGAGGAGCGTCTGCGCACCAATCCCCCGTCGGCCAAGCCCCGGGAGAGCGCCCGCCGCGGGCACGGGGAGCTCAGGTCTGACCGACGGGCGCCCGGGAGCCGGAGCGTCACCGACGCCTGGTCCGGGCCGCGAGGAGGGACTCTCCTTCCTCACGAGGAGGTCGTCGAAAACACTCAGGTCGGCTTCGTTGTCGGCCATTCCGGTGTCCCAGGCGTAGACCCAACCGAGCGTCGCGGCTTCGTTCCGGTGACCGCGAGCTGCGCGCCGACGGCCGCCGCCGCGGAACGCTGGAGGTAGTCCATCCGAGCGTGGCGGGGGCGCATTTAATCGCAGGACGCGGGTGTCGGCAAACAGGATTCCGAGCGGGTCACGCGCCGGGTCGCTCCGAAGCCGGCGGAGTCGCCATCAGTGATCGCGCCCGCGAGTGGCCGATCGAGGCGGGGACGGCGTGCACGGTGCACGCCCGCCGTGGGTCCCGACCGAGGCGCGACCGGACCCTGCCCACCCCCTGAGCGCCGGCCCGAGAGGCTGCGCCCATCCGCGCCGTTTTTCCCCGTTCCGGTGTCTCGTGCTATGGCCGTGCGGTGCGGCCCGTGAGCCGCGCGAGAGGCGAAACGAGTGGCTCGTGCCAAGCCGGTAACCGTCGAGATCCCGACCGAGGCGGAGGACCGCCCCCGGTTCGCGCGCGTCGGCCTGGTGGCCCTGTCCGGCTTCCTGATCGGGATCGCCTGGCCCTGGCTGGCCGGAGTGCGGTTCGCCCCGAGCCCGCCAGAGAACGAGCTCTCGCGGCCCGTCGCGAGCGCCGAGGTGGCGCCGGCACCGAGTGCCGCGCCCTCGACCCGACCCGCCCCCGCCCCAAAGGCGGCTCGGACGGTTGACGCCGCGCCGGTAGCGAAGCGAATTGCCGTGGGCAAGGCGTCGATCACGAGCTGCCGGACTGCCGAGGACAAGACGCTCCCGGCGTGCGATCCGATCGCGATCGATCCGGTGCTCGTCCCGCGGCTCGAGACGCTGCAGGGATGCCCGGACACCGAGGCGGCAAGCGGCGTCCTCTCGCTCGGGATCAAGATCGATTTCGAGTCGGGTCGGATCACGAACATCCTGCAGGGCAAGAGCACGACCGTCTCCGAGCGGGCGGCCCGGGCCCTGATCGCGTGCGCCGAACGGGAGCTCGCTTCCGTCTCCGTGAAGGACGTAGCGCACGCACAGGCCACCTACACGGTGTTCTATCTGGTGGAGATCGCGCCCGCCGCCGAGGCAGGGGACGACGGGGCCGCGCGCGACGCGGCGAAGGGCGGGGACATTGCCCCGGCGAGCGGCATGGCGACGGTCGCCTGGGTCGCGGCCCGCATCCGCAAGGAACCGGAGAAGAGCAGCCCCGAGGTCGGGAGGCTGCTGTCCGGCACGCGCGTGAAGGTGCTGGGGCGCAAGGGCGAGTGGTACCGGGTCAAGTACAACGCGGCCGGTGACGAAGGGTGGGTCTTCAAGAGCGCCATCGGGCTGTGACCGCCCTTTTTCCGGCGCAAGACCGGCAGCTCCGCGTGAGCGTCGCGTCCCGCTCCGTGGTAGACGACGGGGTGATGAAGGCCCTGCCCGCCGAGTCCCCGGCCCCCGCCGCTGAAGCGAGCCCTTCGCCGTCCCCTTCGCCGTCCCGTCGCGACGTCGTCCTGGTGCACGGCGTCACCGAGGACGGCGCCGGCCTGCAGGTGCTCCGTGCCCGGGACGACCACGTCGAGCAGGGGGCGCTCCGTCCGCTCGTGGAGGGACAACCGATCCGCGGCGACGTCGTGCGGCTCCACCAGCGCCGGGAGCACCCCTTCGTGTTCGACGTCGACACCGTCCTCGCGGCCCCGGGCTCGCCCGCCACGACGGAGGCGGCGCCCCCCGCGCGGGCGGCCAAGGGGCCCCCGCAGGTTGCGTCTGCGAGCTACCGCGACAACTGGGACCGGATCTGGCCCTCGCGCCGCGGACCCGAGCCGGCGAACTGACCCCGCCGCCGGGGCTCATCCGGCAACGAGCTGCCGCACCCGGTCGTAGTCGGAGTCGTCGACGGCCCCCTCGATGACGCAGCGGATCTTCCCCTTCGGGTCGATCAAGAGGTGCTCGGGCAGCTCGGGGTCGCTGCCGATCCCCACCTGGTCGAGCCACTCCTTGCGCCGGTCGAGATCGTCGAGCCAAAAAGTCTGGCGCAGCCCGCTCGTGGGCTGCTCCGCCAGGAAGGCCGCGAGCTGCCGGGAGTCGTCGTCCAGCGAGACGAAGGCCACCTGAAAGGAGATCCCCGCCGCGTTGAGCTTCTGTTCCCAGGACAGCAGCCGCGGGATCTCCTCTTTGCAGGGGACGCACCAGGCGGCCCAGAAGTTGAGCCACGTCCACTGCCCACCGATTGGCAACCGCTCGGCCACGGGCGACGCCCCCGGGGCGGCCTGGCGCGCGATCCGCACCTCCGGGACTGCCTTGCCGGGGCGGTCGAAATCCCCGTCGCAGAGCGCGCGACGCGCCCGCGGTGGGGCGGAGGACGACGGCGCGGGCGCGGAGATCACGCTGACCGCCGCGCTCGGCCGGCTGGCCACCGCCGCGTTGCGGGCTCGCGTGGCCGGCGGGATCTCCTTCTGGTCCTTGCGCTCGCAGCCACCGAGCAGCACCACCGCCGCACCGACCGCGAGCGCCACGACCCGACCGCGGCCCCAAGCGAAGAGGATCACAGGCGGCAGTCGATCCAGGAGACGAGGGCGGATTGGTTGATGGCTTGCTCGGTGCATTTCTCCTCGGGGTTGGAGGTGGTCCACCCGCAGTACTCCGTGGAGAACTGCGCGTACTCGGCGCCGAGCCAGAGCATCCCCACCTGCTTCTCGAGCCCGGGATCGTCCTGGGTGATGTCCTTGATGTGGAACAGGACCGAATTGGCACGCTGCTGGGAGAGCGCGCGGTTCTTGTCGACGTTGCCCACCTTGGAAGCGCGCGCGACCACGAAGAAGTAGCGAGCCCCCCGACGATCCCGGAACCTCTCCTCCACCAGCCGCTTGGCCTCCTCTTCGAGCTCGTACTTTCCGGTCTTGTAGAGGATGACGGCACCGCGGTCCTTGAGCGGAGTGAAGAGGGCGTTGAAGTCCTCGTCGCTGATCTCGGCGAAGGTCTTCACGTCGGTCGGCTTGCACCCCCGGCGCCCCGAGTCGTCGCCGAGGCCGCAGGAGTGCAGGACCCGCTCGAGCACCTTCTTGAACTGGGGGGTGCAGTAGGCAAGCTCCGCATGATCCGCGATGGCGACCTGGGGCTCCTCACTGATGGTGGGGTCGGCGAGGCGCTTGGCGGCGCCCGCCACCGACGAGTACACGGTCAGCACCATCACCAACAAGCACACGCCCGTCGCGGTGAACCCCAGGAGGGCCGGCGCGAGGACGCTCCGGGCAGGGGAGGCGTCCGGGGTCGAGGGCTGGGCCTGGACGAGCATCGGCTGGGTCACTTCAGCACCTCCGGCGCGAGCTGTCGGAGGGTGTAGCGCAAGCCGATGTCGGTGTCTTCGTCGCAGATGCGCTGCCCACCGAGGTAGATCTGCGGTGTCGAGACGGGAACGCCGTTGTCGATGGCGAACTGCAGGTGCTTCTCGAGGCGCTGCCGGGTGGCCGGGGCGTCGAGACACGCGATGATCGCATCGCCCCACCGGCGTCGGATCACCTCCCGCGTAACGGGCGCCTCCTTCTGCCGCCCCGCGTCAAGGTCGGCCTTGCCGGCGCGCAGCAGGTAGTCCTGCTCGTGGTAGGCCCACTCCAGCACCTCGCCGGCCCGCTCCTGGCCGCAGAGAATGGCCTTGGCGACCTGACACGCCCCGGGGTGCAGCGGGCGATCGAGCATCCAGTTGCACTCACTGTCCAGGGGCATCAGCGCGATCTGCGTATCGAGCCGCGAGTAGACGCCGTCACTCTTGAACCGGAGGTGCACCGCCTTGCAGGTGGCGCAGAGGGGATCTTCGAACAGCAGCGCCTGCCGCACCGGCCGCTCGCCGCGGAGCGTCAGCAGGACGCCTTCGGCGGTGGGGGCCTTCTTGATGGTGCCGCAGCCGCCAAGGTAAGGTCCGTGGTCCGGCGCCACCGCGGCGTAGACGAGCGAGGGGACGAGGGTGAGCGCCCCGAGGGCGGCGAGCCAGACGACGGGGAGCAGGAGCCCCCCGCGCGGGCGCCGTCCGAGCGATAGGAGACCGAACCCCCCGCCAACCGCCAGCAGGATCGAGGCTAGGTAGGTCCCCGCGCAGGTCTCACAGACGGTGTTGAGCTGCGTGACGGAGATGACGAACATCGCGATCGACACCAGGAGCGGGGTAACGGCGACGACCGCGTAGAAGACGACCGCCGCGCGCGACGCCCGCGACCCGGCGACGGCGAGGTACACGGCGAAGCCCGCGAAGAACGCGAAGGAACCCTGGGCGAAGAGGCTGATCGGGATCCCACCCCAGAGCTGCCCCTTGAAGACCGCGGAGTAGGGGCTGTAGAGCGCCGCGCGGCACCCAGACGCGTCTTCTTCCTTCGGCGGCGCACCCGGGATCACGCTGCAGTGCACGTCGTGCAACTGGCGGTCGAGGTGCGCGGCGTAGTCGTTGGTCGAGTAGGTGGCGAAGACGAGCCCGAGCAGGGCCCCGACCAGGGCCACGATGGCGGGGATGCGAGTCGCTGGCGGCATCGGGCGGGTCATACACCCGATTGCGGTGGAGTGGACAACGCCCCGAGGGGCAGGCGGCGCGTTTCGACCGGGCGGCCAGCGCCGACCATCCGGGATCTTCGAGTCTTTTCGGCGTGCGCCGCCGGACGCCGTGCGCGCGCGACGACGGGTCGGTCACAGCGCGTCGAGGATGGACGCAACCGCGCCGCGAGCCACCACGAACGTCGCGGCCACGCCGTCGACACGCGCGTAGAGCACGCTCGTTCCCTGCCAGGAGTCCCCGGCACCGAGGCGGATCGTGCGCAGCGGGCCGCTCCCGGGCGCGGGGCGCAAGCGCAGCGTCAGCTGCGGCGCCGCGAGGCCCTCCTCCGGACGCGCCTCGCCGAGGTGCACCGCCGCCTCGGCGCGCAGCGCCTCGAGCGCCTCGCCGAGGCGGACGAGGTCGGTGGGATCGAGCCGTGGCGCGCCGCTGGTCTGCTGCCAGCCCTGACCGAGCCGGGTCAGCACCAGGGAGGCGGTCGGCGACTCGAGGGCGACCTCCGCAAGCGCGTCGGGCGCGCCAGGCAGGAGCGACCGGTCGATCAGCAGCCGCTCGGCGCGCGACCGTACACGCCGCGACAAGACGAAGACGCCCTCCTCGCCCGCGACGGCGGCGAAGACGCCCCCGGTCGTGCCGTCGCCCAGGTGGAGCTCGCGCACGACCTCCGCGCCCGGCTGCCGCTCGACGACGAGACGGACCCGCAACGCCGGCCGCGCAAGCCCGAACGTGCCGTCGTCGTGGTCGGCGACCCAGCGCTCGGCCTCCAGCTTCGCCAGCGAGTCCACGAGGTCGGCGGCGAGGCCGCCGTCGACAGCGAAGCCGGCCGGGCGCTCCAGGGCGAAGGCGCCGGCCCGAGGCTGCACGAGGATCTGCTCCTCACCCCCAGTCACCTCCACACGCCGCACGGAGCCCGCAGCGAAGTCGAAGATCGAGCGCGGCCGCACCAGCGTCGCGTCCGGGAGGAACGCCCGCGACGCCTCGCGGTCGAGGCGCAAGACGACACCGTCGAGCCGGCGACGCACGACGAGGCTCCCCTGGCGATCCGGGACGCCGACGTCGAGGGTTTCGGTGATCACCTCCGCCTCGGTGGCCGCAGAGCTCTCGACGACGACCGTGCCGGCCGGCGGGGCCAGCCCGAGCGCACCGAGGTCCGGGTCCTCGACCGGCTCGCCACGAACGTCGAGCAGGGAGAGGACGCGCCGGTTGCCCGTGTCGAGATCGACGTCGGCGACGCGCGGCGCACGGAGGCGGTACCCCACCTCGCTGCGCACGAGCTCGAGCCGCTGCGAACCGCGGTCGATCCGGACGCTCTCCACCTCGTCGGGGGAAAAACCCAGGGGACGCCGTGACACCCAGCGCTCGCGAGGCAGGTCGAGCACGCGCCGGACGTCGTCCGGAGCGCAGCCCGCGCGCGGGTCCGGCTCGCTGCGGAGCGCGACCAGCCCGCCACCTTGCGGGCAACGGCCGCCGAGCTCGAGCCGCGCGCGCGAGCGCCCGTCCGTCGGGACCAGCTCGAGCCGGAGCGGTGCCGGTCCCAGGAGCCGCCGGGCATCGTCGACGCGCACCGGCGTCTCAGCGTCGAGGCGGACGAGCTGCAGGAAGAGCGCGTCGACCAGGTTCCGCTCGGCCAGGCGCTCTCCCGCGGCGGTGACCACCCGCCAGCGCCCCTGGGTCCGCGTGAGCTCCGTCCGCTCCGCGCCAGCCGTGAGCACCACGCGCGCGAGGTCGTCGGCGAGGTACGGCGCGAGCCGCGGATCGCGGAGCGCGTCAACCCCGAGGAGGAGCGCGGCTGCCGTTTCTGCCCGGACGATGCCCACACCGCGGCCCACCGCCCCCTCGCCGGTCACCTCGAGGTAGGCGGAGCCCGGCGGCGACACCGCCTCGCCGCCGAGCAGTAGCCGGTAATTCGACGCATCGAGCGAGAGCGTCGCCACGGCGCGGGGCGAGTCGAGCCCGAAGCGCGGACGGTCCACCTCCTCCGGCGCGAGCCGACGAACGAAGACGGCGCGACCGAGCGCGTCGAGCAAGGCGCGAACCTCGGCGGTCCCGGCGTCGCTCACGCGGGGCTCGACGATCCGCCACTCCGCGTCACCGTCCGCGGCTTCGTCCCCCACCCCCGCGGCGCCCGCGGCGCCAGGCTCCCGGGGGGTGGTCCCCACGGCGCCGCGCTCGAGCACCACCCGCTCCCGGCCCTGCTCGAGAACGAGGCGCGAGATTTCCTCGACGCGAAAGGCGACCAGCACGTGGCGCGCCCGCGCCTCCGCCTCTGCCGCCGTGAGCGAGCGGCGCGTGAGCACGACGGTGACCACGGCAGCCACGGCCAGCATCGCCAGCGCGACGTCCAGCGGCCGTCGGCGGAGCGCCGCCCCGGTCACGCCGTCCCTCCCCCGCTCCGATCGGGCGAGGCCGGCTCCCGGCGGGCCCGGCGCTCCTCGGCGCGACGGCGCAGCAGCACGATCATCCCGAGGAGGGCCGCCGTCGCCGGCAGGTACAAGAGCACATAGCGTCCCACCTCCCGGAGGCTCGCCTCGGTCAGGCCGACACCGATCGGGACCGCGGGCTTGTCTGGGACATCGACCAGCGCCGGCTCCGCTGCAAGCCACGCCAGCGCGCTCTCCACGAGGAGCTGGTTACCGCGCAGCGCGGCGTCGCGGAAGCTCGGCGCGAGGGCGAGCGTCGCCGTCCCGAGGAACACCACCCGCGACGCCCGGGGCCGGGCGGGCGGCAACGGCGGCGCCAGCTCCGCGGCGACGGCGACGGTGAGCGGCCCGCGGCGATCCCGCGCGCGCGGCGCGAGCGCGCGCCCCTCCAGGAGGGGGCGGAGATCATCGACGGCGAACGCCCGCTCGCTGCTGCGGAGCAGCGCCACGGGCGCCACCCCCGCGGGCGGTGACGGCGCCGGGGCCAGGCTCTGCGCGACGCCCACCATGACGCGAAAGACGGCCGCGCCGTCGCTGACGAGGCCGCGGGTGATGGCATGCTCCTCCGCGCGCGCGAAGAAGCGCTCCCCGACCCCGGACGGGAGTCGGGCGTCGGCGGCGCGTTCGACGACGGTGTCGTTGCCGAGCACAACGCCGGCCCGCGTCGCCAACGGCTGGAGCCCGCTCGGGACCGGCCGGTACTCGTCGTCGATCATCGCGCTCGCCGCCACCAGGAGGCTTCCGCCCTGGTCCAGGTAGGCGCCGACGCGGCGCGCCGCCGCCGCGTCCAGCGGCACCTCCGGCCCGACGATGGCGACCACGCGGCAGTCCTCCAGGCGCCGTGACGGCCGGGGCGAGGTGAGATCGACGCTCTCCACCTCGTAGTTGTTCCGCTCGAGGCGGTGGCAGAGGTCCGCGAGCCCGGCGGGGCCCAGGTCGTCGATCCGCGCCTCCTGGTGGCCCACCGTGAAGCAGACGGTGGGCCGCTCCCGCGCGAGCACGCGGCGGATCCCCTCCGTGAGCGCCTGCTCGAGCCGCGGGCGCGCGCTGCCGTCGTCCGGATCGTAGCTGACCAGCTCCTCCGCAGTGAGCAGCCAGCGAGCCTCCCCGCGCGTCACGACGATGGCAGCGTCGGTGACCACGCGCCCATCCTCGGTCTTTCCCGCGCGCATCCCGAAGCGGCGCTGGAGCGCGAGGAACTCCGCGGGATCCCGCTCCGGGTCGACCCACCGCGTCCGGAGCTGCCGCGTCTCCGCCCCATAGGCCGTGAGGAGGTGGCGCACGCTCAGCGTCAGCGGGTCATTCCGCCCCAGGAAGACGAAGACGTCGATGGGCTCGTCGAGGCCGCGGAGCGTCTCCACGGTGGGGGCCGACAGGCTGTAGAGCCCCCGGGGCGTGAGGTCCCAACGCGTGGTGAAGCGCGCGGCCAGGACGTTCAGCGCGAACACCAACACGGTGGCCGAGAAGACCCCGCTGGCGGCGAGCCAGCGCTCGAGCGGGGTGGCCCGGAGCCACGTCGTCGCCGCCCGAGCGGCGCCCAACCCACGGCGAAGCCCCGCGTTCACCCCCACCTCCAGGAGTCGACCACGCGGGCGGTGACGAACAGCGGCAGCACGATCAAGGAGCCGTCGAAGACCAGACGCCGGAGATCGACCACCCCCTTGGACAGCTCGTCCATCTGCGAGAACACCGAGACGTGGATCGAGACGTCGAGCAGGGGTCCCGGATCGAAGACATACTCGCCGATGCCGAAGATGAACAAGCCGAACTCGATGCCCACGGTGAGCAGGAACGCCACCAGCTGGCTCCGGGTGAGGGCGCTCATCAAGACGCCCAGCGCGAGATACCCGGCGCCGATGCCGAACACCCCGAGGTAGCTGGTGGCGACGACGGGCCAGTCGATGGTGCCGGTGTCCCGCAGGATCACCACGTAGAGCACGGTGGGTGACCACATGAGCAAGTAGGTCGCGAGGACGGCGAGGTACTTGCCGAGCACGACGGCGACGGGGGTGACGGGCGCCGTCAGCAGCGACTCGATGGTGCCGCTCCGGCGTTCCTCCGCGAACACGCGCATGGTGAGCGCCGGACAGAGCAGGAGCAGCGAGAGGAGGAGGAAGACGGACTGCCCGAAGTAGGCCTGCACGGGCCCCGCGTCGACGCCGAGCTCGGGCGAGGTCGCGAGGTGCCGAACCACCAGGTAGAAGCTGGCGCCCTGCAGAACGAGGAACACCGTGGTCACCACCCAGGCGAGCGGGGTGACCCAGAGGGAGGTGAGCTCCCGGCGGAGGATGGCGAGGGTCCCGGTCATGGCGCACCCCCATCGGCGGCGTCTCCCGGCGGCGCGTCATCGGGCGACGGCGCCGCCGCCGAGCCTGGGTCCCGGGCGCCAGTGAGTGCGGTGAACACCTCCTCGAGCGACGCACGCAGGGGCGCGATCTCGCGCACGCCGACGCCGGCGCCGACCAGGCGAGCGACCAGCGCCTCGGTGGTCGCGGTCACCGAGGCGGTCGCGATGCGGACGTCGATCCGCAGCGCCCCCTCACCGAGGGGCGCCCGCTCGAGGACCTCGACGCCATCCGCCGCCGCGAGCACGGCCTCACCCCGGTCCGCAGGATCATTGAGGACGAGCCGCAAGCGCTGCCCGCGCCGCTGCTCGCGGAGCTCCTCGATGGTGCCCTCGCCGACGAGCCTCCCCCGGGCGATCACCAGGGCGCGATCGCAGGTGGCCTCCACCTCGGAGAGGACGTGTGTGCTCAAGAGGACCGTGTGCTCCCGCCCCAGCTCCCGGATCAGGCGCCGCACCTCGCGGATCTGGTTGGGGTCGAGCCCGGCCGTGGGCTCGTCGAGGATGAGCAGCGGGGGGTTCGCCACCAGCGCGTCGGCCAGCCCCACCCGTTGCCGATACCCGCGCGAGAGGTGCCCGACCAGCGCCTCGGCCACGTCAGTGACCACTGCGAGCTCCATGGCCCGCGCCACCGCGCGCCGTCGCTCCCGGCGCGGCACCCCCTTGAGCGCGGCGCGAAAGGCGAGGTGCTCGCGGACCCGGAGCTCCGGGTAGAGCGGCGACGTCTCGGGCAGGTAACCGAGGAGCCGGCGCGCGGCGAGGGAGGACCGCTCGAGATCGTGACCGCCGACGCGGACGCGCCCCGCCGTGGGCCCCAGAAAGCCCGCCAGGATCCGGAGCGTCGTCGACTTGCCGGCGCCGTTCGGGCCGAGAAAGCCCACCACCTCGCCCGCGCCGACGCGGAAGCTCAGGCCGTGGAGCGCCACCACGGTGCCGTAGTCCTTGACCAGCCCCTCGACCTCGATCATCGGCGCTCGGGCACCCATACCATGCCTGCGCGCCCCGCCAGTACTCGGGGTCCGACCGGCGGCGGGCACCCGCGCCCCACCCCCGGGAGGTCACGGCGCCCGCGCCGTGCTATGGCGCGGCGGTGCGAGCGGTCGTGCAGCGCGTGACGCGCGCCAGCGTGGTGGTGGGCGAGGAGGTCGTCGGGGCGATCAGCGCCGGGCTCTGCGTCCTCGTCGGCGTGGCCGAGGGCGACGACGAGGCGGCGGCCGACGCGCTCGCCGACAAGGTCGTGGGCCTCCGAATCTTCGAGGACGAGGCGGGCAAGATGAACCGCTCGCTCGTGGACGCCGGCGGCGAGCTGCTCTGTGTCTCCCAGTTCACCCTCCTCGGCGACGCCCGCAAGGGCCGCCGACCGAGCTTCACCGCGGCGATGGAGCCCGTCCGCGCCGCCGTCCTGGTCGATCGCTTCGCGGCGGCCTGCCGCGCCCATGGGGTCGGCGTCGCGACGGGGCGCTTCCGGGCACAGATGCAGGTCGAGCTGGTGAACGACGGCCCCGTGACCCTCCTGCTCGACACGCGACGCGCGTTCTAGACGCGCGGTCCCGGGGCCCGCTCCCCCGCAGCCATCAGAACGGGACGCAGGCGCTGCCGCAGGCGCCGGGCGCGGGGCAGCGACGATCCCGACAGATGTAGTCGTCGAGGTCGAGGCAAGCCAGGCTGTCGGCGGTGCAGTCCACCCGGCACAGGCCGTCGGTGCAGAGATAGCCGGCGCGACACTCCGCGTCAGCGTTGCACTGGTTGTCCCAGCAGGCGCCGACCACCCCCCTGTCCTCGTCCATGTTCTCGCAGTGCGTGCCCGGCAGGGCGAGGCAGTCCTCGTAGCGAAAACACTCGATGAGCGGGCGGCATGCCCCGACCAGATCGCCCTCGTACTGCTTGAGACAGTGCAGTCCTTGGACGCACCAGTCGGGCTCCTCGCAGGCCTCCCCCAGCTCCCGCAGGGGCTCGTCCTGCAGGAGCAGGCACCCCGGCAGGGTGAGGTTGAGCAGCAACGCGAGCGTGGCGAGGGACCGGGTCTTCTGGGCCATCAGAACGTCACCGTGAGCGAGAGGGAGGCGGGGCCGAGGCCGGGAGCGCCGACGTCGAGGCGCGAGGTCGGCCCGGGCGCGGGCGCGGCGCCGGGCGAGGCCGGCGGCGACTCCGGGCCCCGGCGCCGGGGTTTAAACGCGTACGAGCTCACGATCATCCCCGTGCCGACGAAGGCGGTCGCCCAGCCCACGGTGTTCCAGGTCTTGAGCGCGGACCAGTTGTCGGGGTTCTCCTTGGCGAGGGCGGTCCCCGCGATCGCGCTGGCGCCGAGGATACCGAAGGTCCAGCCGAACCCGCGCACCGGCTTGACCCACCCCGGCGTCTTCCCCCGGGCGAGCTTGCCGATGTAGTAGAAGGGCGGGTCTGCGGCGTCGACGACGACGTCGAGCGTGGGCCCACCCGCCTGGGCACGCGGCACCAGGAGCGACCCGGTGTTCTCGCCGAGCTCGAGCGAGAGCGCGTCCAGCGCCGCCGACGAGGGGACGCCGAACCCGAGGCCCTCGACGCCCTCGCCGGTGACCTTGAAGCTCACGATCGCCACCACGCGCCCCTCCTTGTTCACCAGCGGTCCGCCGCTGTTGCCGGGGCTGAGGCTGGCGTCCGTCTGGAGGAAGGTGCCGTTCTCGATGGTGCGCCGCCCGCTGACGATGCCGCGGCTGACCGAGAAGGCCAGCGCGTCCCCGGTCGGGCTGCCGAGCGCGTAAATGTCCGTGCCCTCGTCGGGCATGCCCTCGGCCAGCTGGAGGCAGGGCACGTCCTGCTGGCCCTTCTGCAGCTGGATCAGGGCAACGTCGCTGGCGTCGTCGACCCGCAGCACGTTCGCCCGCGACTCCTGGCCGTCCTTGAAGCGAACGGTCACCTGATCCTCGGTCACGACGTGAGCCGCGGTGAGCAGGATCCCATCCGGCGAGACGACAACGGCGCTGCCCACCCCGCCGCTCGTCTTCACCACCGCCGTCGCGCGCAGGGCGTCGGCGCTCTTCTGCGTCATGTCGATCGGCTCGGCGACGCAGCGGCGCAGCTGCCCGGGAGGGAGCGGGGCGCCAGCGGGCTTGGGGACGTCGGGGCCGAGCTTGAGCGCCTCGACGAATTTGGGGCGCGCGAGCAGGCCCCGGAGCGCCCCCAGGAACAGCGCGTTCCCCGCCGACTGCGCGTCCATCCTCCCGACCCCGATCTCCTCGTGCCGCACCAGCGCGCGATAAACGACCGACTTGGACGCGACGTGGAGCAGCTCCCATTCGACCCCGATGCCGAAGGCTCCCCCTTGCTCCTCCGATTGGGCGAGCTCCTTGATGGTGCCGCCCAGCGCGAACTGGGCCTTGTGCGACTCGTCCTGGCCGAAGGTGAGGCTCTCGCCCCCGAGCGCGCGGTAACCGTGAGCGCGCATCTCCTCGAGGAAGGCGAGCACGACCTTCTCGTTGACCATCAGGATCTCGTCGACCTCAGGCGCGTGGAGCACCAGGTTGGCGAACGTGACGGTGCCGAGCTCATCCCCCTTCACGGTGATGGGCGTGACCGGGCGCACTGGCTTCGCCACGGCCGTGGACGGCGCGAACGCGAGCAGCGCGAGGAGCAGGGCGAACGACCGGATCGGGTGCGAGAGGAGTGCCATACGGGGCTCGGTCGATACGAGAGGTTGGGCCCCGAGGCGGTGGATGCCGCGGGTGGATTCCGCGGCGCCCCTCCGACGGGGTGCGCCGGCCCTGGAGCGCCCGATGGTAGCAATGGGCTTCGAGGGTGGGCAATGCCCTCGCCCGGCCGGTCACGAACGCGCTCCAGGTGAGCGGGTTCTTCGGGATTGGCGCGGGTGATGGGCGTCGATCCCGACCGTGGCGTCAGGCGTACATCACCCCAGGGTGTAGCAGGAGCCGCACGACGGTCAGCGCCGGCCCGATCACGTGCTTGAAGAGCTGCCAGGCCACCAGCAGCCCGAGGAGGCCCAGGATCGGCTGCTCCTGCAGGCGACCGACGAGCGGCGCGATGGTTCGGGGGAAGATCCCCGCGAGCACCCCGGACCCATCGAGCGGTGGTACGGGGAGGAGGTTGAAGAGCCCGAGGAGCACGTTGAGGGACAACAGGATGCTGAGCCCCATCACGACCGCCCCCAGCGCCGACCCTGGATCGCCGCCCGCCACGTCCACCATGCGGGACATCGACAGGCGCGCGGGCGCGACCGCCACCCCGGCGAGGAGCAACCCCTTGAGGGTCGCGAAGGCCACGACGGCGAGCACGAGGTTCGCGGTGGGGCCCGCCAGCGACATGAGCGCCTGCCGCAGCGGGTGACGCCGTCCCCAGGCCGGGTCGTAGGGCGCCGAGGCCCAGCCGAGCATGCCGCTGCCCCCGAGGTAGGTCAGGATGGGCACCACCACCATCCCCACGGGCTCACGCCGGATGTGCGGGAACGGGTCCAGACTGACCTGTCCCCCCTCGTGGGCGGTCGAGTCGCCGCCCCGCCAGGCCGCCCAGGCGTGCGCCGCCTCGTGACAGGTCGTGCTGAAGACGAACACCACGAACCAGGCGGCCATCTCGGGCAGGTTGACGCTCATCGGTCCGGGGGTTCTAGATGCGTCCCGGCAGGGGCGCCACCCCGGGGCGCTTGCGTCCATCGACTCGTTGGCCTCTGCTCGAGCCATGGCAGCCACGGCCCTACCTCGGCGCGCCCGGCGACGGCGGGCGTGGAGCGTCGCAGCGGCGGCCGTCGCGGCGGCCGCGACCGCCTGCGCCGTCGTCGCCGCCCCCCCCCCGGCGCAACCCCTCCGCGGCCCGGTCGAGCCGTCGCCGAGCCGCACCCCGTCGACCGCCACCGCGACGAACGCCACCCCGCCCGACCCCGCGCCGCTCGCCGGTGCGCCCCCGCCCGCGACCATCGATCCCCAGCGCGATTGGGCCACGCGCTTCGCGACCCGCCCGCCGCTCACGACCCATCGCGGCCAGGCGAGCTACTACGCCGACTCGCTCGCTGGCAGGCCCACCGCAAGCGGGGAGCCCTACGATCCACGGGCGTTCACCGCGGCGCACCGCACGCTCCCCTTCGGCACCATCGTCCGCGTCCTCGTGCACGACCGGTCGCGGAGCGTCTACGTCCGCATCAACGATCGTGGCCCCTTCGGTGACCGCCGGCGGGTCATCGACCTGTCGCGGGCGGCCGCCGAGGCCCTCGACATGCTGCGCGCCGGCGTGGTGCCGGTGACGGTCGAGGTGATGGAGCGCGGCGACGGCTGATACGGCCGCGGTCGCGCTCGCCAGGGCGCGAGCTCACTCGAGGCGCGGGGCGCCGACGTCGGCGAGCCATCCCTCGAGCTCGTCGGCGGTGGGCGCGACCGAGCCGAAGTGCCGCACGGCTCCCCCGGCGTCCACCACGATCACGGCCGGCAGCCGGCTCACCTGCCAGGCGTCGGCGACGCCCGCATCGTCGAAGGCGACGTCGTAGGGGATCTGCCAGCGGTGCGCCGCCACCGCCGCGAGGAAGGGATCGTCGTCCACCGAAACCGCGACGAACCGCACGTCTCGAGCGCGGCGGGCGCGCGAGGCGACGGCAAGCGTGGCCGCGGTCGTCTCACAGGCGCCGCACCAGCTCGCGAAGACCTCGAGCACGACCGGCCTGCCCCGCTCGGCGGCGAGCGAGAACCGAGGGGCCGGTCCCTTCACCAGTGGCAGGTCGAGCGGCGGCGGGAGCGCGCCCACCGGTGGCCCCGACGGGCGCGCGAAGGCGACCACCGCGCCGCCCAGCGCTCCGCCAAGAGCCGTGAGCAGGGCCAGGAACGCGAGAACGAACCGACGACGACGAGCCATGAGCGGGACGCCCGGGGCGCCAACCCAAGGGAACGGCACGCCCCTGCCCGAATTCAGGGCGGGGCCGCGCGCGACACGCCGATTCCCGTTCTGGGAACGCGGTCAGCCGTCCTCGCACAAGGGCCCCCGACCGAGGGCGATGTGCACCGGCCGGTCCCGCCCGAGCGGCCAGTTGACGAACAGCGATGCACGCTTGGTGGGCGCGCAGATGCGGACGCTCTGCGTCTTGCCCTTCCGCATGCGGACGACGAAGCTGACCATCTTCCCGGGCTGGATCGACTCGTAATAGTCGTGGTTCTTGCGGCCGAACTCGACCATGCGCTCGTAGCCGGTGTACGGCCCGCGGCAGGTGACCTGGAGCCACTCCCGCAGCACCCGGACATCACAGTCCTCCGGCTGCGAGTGGATCTCCTGGGTGTTGAGCGCGACGCCGGCGTCCCACTCGCCCCCCTGCGGCGGGTTGGAGAACACGGTCGGCACGAGCGGGATCGGCCCCTCGTCGACGGTCGCCACCGGGGCTGGCGGGGGGGCGACCGGCGCCACCGACACCGCCGGACTGGCGGCGGCGCGATCCACGGCACGCGCCTTCTCGGCCACGCTCTCGGGGACGCAGGTCGCGGCCTCGCAAAGGAAGCCGTTCTTGCAGTCTCCATCCCCGGAGCACCGCTCGGGACCGCGCTCGCTCTCCCGATCCTCGCCCGTTTTACAGGCCAGGAGCGCGATGACCAGGAGCGAGAGCGACGACCAGGCGACCTTGTTCATCTCGAGCCTCCGACGCAGCGGCGAGCATACACGGGCCGGCGACTCGCCGACAGCACCCCCGGTCGCAGGCAACGCCGGTCCCAGCGCGGACGGTGGTAGAGTGGGGGCAGGAGGACGGAAGATGACCCGAGGGCAACCCGGAGCGAGCACGCCCGACCCTGGCACCCGCACGCCCCCCGCCGCGCTCGATCCCCCGCTGCGCACCGCCGCGGAGTGGGCCGCGCACCTCCGCTGGCGCGCGCTGACGACACCGGGGCCGTCGCTCACCGATCGCCTGCGCGAGGCCGTCGGCGCGCCGATCGACCAGGTCGAGGATCTCGTGTTCGGCGGCGATCGCGCCACGATCGCGGATCAAGCGATCGCCAACGGACTGCGGCTCCTCAACGACCTCGTCCAGCGTTCGCGGAGCCCGGAGCGAGTCGTCGAACGCTACCGCGCGCAGCACTCCGCGGTGCGATCGCTCGCGGACATCCGCGCGCTGCCGCTCGCCGATATCGAGGCGGCACGCCCGACCTGGCTCGCCGCCTACGACGTGGCCGCGGCGGTGAGCGGCGGCCTCGGCGGCTTCTTCGGCCTCCCGGGGACGATGCTCGCTGCGCCGACGCTGTTCTACGCGTCCCTCCACGCCGTCGGCAGCCACGCGCTGCACTTCGGGCACGACCTGTCCGATCCCGACGAGCAAGAGTTTGCCGTCGCCCTGCTCGCCGCCAGCCTGGTCACACGCCCCACCACCCGCGTCGAGGTAATGACGAGCCTGGAGGAAGCCGCCGCTGCGCTCGAGGCGCGGAGCCTCGACGCCGCCGAACGGCACCGGGTCGCGATCCTCGAGCACGTGGCGGAGGCCGTCGTGCTCCGGGTGCTGCTCGGGTTCGCCGTCCGGGGTTGGCCCGGGGTGGGTCTCCTGCTGGGCGCCGGGTTCAGCCGCGCCTTCGTGGGGCAGGCCCGCGAGGCGGCCCTCGCCGCCTACGAGCAGCGCTGGCTCCTGCGCCACCACGGCGACGCCGCGCGCGTACTGACGGCTCGGTGAGCCGGGATCGGCCCCGTCGCGGTGGCGGGCACCGGCAGCCCCCTTGGGCGCGATGGCCGGTGAGCGCCGGCTGAAGGACGGCAGGTTCCGTGCTATGCCGCGGCGGCCCCGCGGCGGGCGCCGACGCTCCGCGCGGCCCCGCGAGCCCCGCCGGGGCGTCGCCGTTCCCGACGGCGCCCCGCACCCGACCCCCGCCCCTGCTCCACCCCGGCCATGCTGCTCGAAGTGAACCCCCAGAACCCGGAGCCGCGGAAGATCCAGCGGGCGGTCGACGCGTTGACGCAGGGCGGCATCATCGCCTACCCGACCGACGCGGCCTACGGCCTCGGCTGCGACCTGCTCAACCGGAAGGCGATCGATCGCCTCTACGAGCTGAAGGGGCTCGATCGATCGCGACGCCTGAGCTTCGTCTGCGCGGACCTATCGAGCGTGGCCCGGTACGCGATCATGCACGATCACGTCTTCCGGACCCTGAAGCAGCACCTGCCGGGGCCGTTCACCTTCGTCCTCGAGGCCACCCGCGAGGTACCGAAGGTGATCCAGTGCAAGCGGCGCACGGTGGGGGTGCGGATCCCCGACAACCCGGTACCGATCGCCATCGTCGCCGCGCTCGGTCACCCCATGATCACCACCACGGCCGCCCGACACGGCGCCGAACCCCTCCCCGATCCAGCCGAGATCGACGAGGAGTTCTCGGGACTGGCGCTGGTGCTCGACGGCGGACCGGGCAGCCTGTCCCCGACCAGCATCGTCGATCTCTCCCGCGAGCCCCCCGAGATCCTCCGCGAGGGGGCCGGCGACGTCTCCGCGTTCCGCTGAGGCCGGCTCACTCCACCGGGCCCACGGGGCCCTCGTCCGCCGATGGCGCGACGACCGCGGGGGAGCCGACCACGAACCGCACCTGCTCCTGCAGGAGCAGCGGGCGCGGCTGCTCCCCGGTGAGGACGAGCGCCATCAAACCGTACTGGACCGTGCCCTGATCGGGGATGCCGCGGGACGCGGACACCTCGACCACTCCGCTCCCCTCCGCCTTGAACTGCTGCAGTTCGACGGCGCCCTCGGCGGTGATTCCGGGCACGACCTGCCGCGAGTCGGCGGCGTAGCGCTTCGAGTTGACCTCGAGGGTGACGCGGTCGCCCGCGATGGATCGCACCTTCATCAGGCGGTAGGAGACGGTGTCGATGCCGAGCACCGCCTCGCGCGTGGTCGCCATCCACATCGCGCCGACACCGACGCCCTCCTCCGGATAGGGCAGCGTGAGCAACCCCAGCGCGTCGCTCAGCGAGTTGAGCACACCCTCGAGCCCTGGTTCGGTCCCCGGGGCCCGCGTGACCGCGAATCCCGTCCCCGTGCCACCGGGCATGATCTGGAAATCGATCCGACTGCCCTTCAGCTTTCCGACCAGCCCCTCAACCTCCTTCGGCACGCTCGAAACCATGGTCGCATCCACCTTGGCGGCAGCGACCCGGGCGACCACCTTGAGCCCGGCGCCGCCCGCGGCTCCGCTCGGCACCGGCGCCGCCCCTTCGACCGCGGCGCCAGGTGCCTTCGCCGCGGCGACCTCGAGCGTCAGGGAGACGTCGACAGGGACCTCCTGGTTGTTGCCGCGCTGCGCGGCGACCCGGACCCGGAGCGGGCTCTTGCCAGCCGGAGGTGCCCCCGTCAGCTTGACTCGGGGCTCGCTGCCGAGCGCGCCGACGGTGAGCTTGGCGGGCGCGCCGCGCTCGAGCTGCCCGTCGGCCTCTCCGGGGCCGAAGACGCCAGACTCCGGGGGGCCCTCGCCCGCCTGCCCATCGGGGCGCGCCCCCGCCGCGCTGGCGCTGGCGGTCGCCATCGCGCGGGCGAGCGCCGGATCCACCGCGGGCCCCTCCACCGCCGCCGACATCACCTCCCCCGACGCCTCGGGCTTCTGCTTGCACCCCGTCGCCGCCGTGACGAGCACGGCCACGCCACAGGCCGCGCTCAACGCGACCACCGACCACCGACCATTGCGCTTGACGTCGAGCATCATGCGGCGACTCTTAGCGGAGCCGGCGCGGGCGACAAGGGCGAACCCGCCGACGGGCGCGTGGGCGGCCAGTGCTAGAACGGGGGCGGCGCGTCGTCCTCGACCCCGACGCGGGCGTCGTGGGCGCTGGAAGGCACCGGGTCCGGGGGCGCGGGTTCTGGCGGCGCGGGGTCCGGGGGCGCGGGGTCCGGGGGCGCGGGGTCCGGGGGCGCGGGGTCGCCGGTCGGGGCCGTGGGAGCGCCCGCGTCGGCGACCGGCGGGACTTCGTCGGGGCCGCCGCCGGCGACCTCCGCCAGGCCCGCATCGTCGAGGACGCCAGCGTCAGGCATCGCGCGCGCGACCGGCAGCCCGTCCGGGAGAAACTCCGCCTCGACCACGTCCTCCTGCCCCTCGTAAGGGAGCAGACCGGTCGCGGGATCGATGGTGGCCACGACGATCCCGGGCGGCCGCGGGAAATCGACCACGGGCTTGTCGCGGTGGGCTGCGCGCATGAGCTCGACCCAGCCCGGCAGCGCCGTGGCCGCTCCCTGCTCGCCGGGGCCAAGCCCGAGCGGGGAGTCGTACCCCACCCAGACGGCGGCGACGTAATCCGTCGAGTAGCCGACGAACCAGGCATCCTTCGCCTCGTTCGTGGTGCCGGTCTTGCCTGCCACGGGCCGACCGAGCGCGGCAGCGCGCCGCCCGGTCCCGCGCTCCACCACCCCCCGCAGCAGCGTCGTCGTCAGGTACGACTCCTCCGGGGTGAGCACGCGCCGCACCGGCGGGGTCGGCGGCAGCGGGAGCTCTCGCCCCTCGGGATCGACGACGCGGGTGAAGAGGCGCGGCGGCGCGTACTCGCCGCCGTTCGCGAAGGTACCAAACGCGTTCGCGATCTCGAGCGGCGTCACCTCGTAGGCGCCGAGCGCGAGCGCGCGGTCGGCGCCAAGCTCGGACACGATCCCGCATGCGTGGGCCCAGCCGACCACGTTCGCCGGGCCCACCTCGGTGATCAGGTGCTCGGCGGCGGCGTTGTCGCTGGCGGCGATGGCAGACCGGACGTCGATGAGGCGAGTCTGCGGCGCATCGGGATCGGCGCCGGGCGGCGCCGGCAGCTCGAGCACGCTCGTTGGGGCGAAGCGCCGCGAGTGCAGGGCGTAACTGTACACGAACGGCTTGAACGAGGACCCGGGCTGCCGCCGGGCGCGCGTGGCCCGATCGAGCCCACCGGGCGTGGCCTCGTAGCCGCCGACCAGCGCCCGCACCTCGCGCGTCCGCACGTCGAGCGCCACCAGCGCCGACTCGGGGCCGAGATCGAGCCGCAGGCGCCGGAGCTCCTCCCCTTCGATCGCGGGCAGGACGCGGACCCGGAGGGCGGCGCCCGTGACCGTGAATTTGCTGGGGGGAAGGCGCTGGGCGTCGTAGCGGGGCTCCTCGTTCAGGGACACCCGCCCCACGAGATCGCCGACGCGGACATCGACGGTTCGGAGCTTGTCGTCCACGGCGACGACGGTGCCGACGTAGCTGTGGTTGGGCCGCGGCGCACCGACGTGGGGCGGACCCCAGAGCTTGCGGCGCTGGAGGGTGTAGGGCGGCTCCAGCTTCTGCCGCCGCGCGTGGGCGTCGAGGTTCTCGCGCAGAGCGCGGCGCGCGGCCGCCTGCAGCCCGGGATCGATGGTCGTCGTCACGGTGAAGCCGCCGAGCCGAGCGCGGTCACCGCCCAGCTGCCGAAGCAGGATCCGGGCCTGGGCGACGACCTCCGGCGCCAGGTCGGCCTCCTCGTCTGCAGCCGGCGCGAGGCGCAGCGGCCCGTCGACGCTCCGGGCGTGCAGTGGCCCATCGATGAACCCCTTCTCCAGCATCTGCCCCAGGACGTAGCGGCGCCGCTCCAGGGCCTTCTTGGCCGCCGTACGGGGGCTGAAGCGCTCCGGCGCCGCGACGATCCCGGCGAGCAGCGCCGACTCCGCGAGGTCGAGGTCGCCCGCGCGCTTGCCGAAGTAGAAGCGCGAGGCCTCCTCGACGCCGTAGCGGCCGTGGCCAAAGTAGATGTGGTTCAGGTACAGGGCGAAAATCTCGTCCTTGCTGAGGTTCTGCTCGAGCCGGCGCGCGAGGATGGTTTCCTTGATCTTGCGCTCGTAGGTCCGGGCGTCGTCGAGCAGCACGTTCTTGACCACCTGCTGGGTGATGGTGCTGCCCCCTTGGATGGTCCTCCCCGCCCGCAGGTTGGCGAGCATCGCCCGCAGCATGCCGACGTAATTGAGCCCCCGGTGCTCGTAGAAGCGCGCGTCTTCAGCCGCCAGGAAGGCGAGCTTGGCGTGGTCGGGCAGCTCGTCGAGCGGGATAACGGTGCGTCGCTCGGTGAACAGGTTGGCGAGCACGGTCCCGTCGCGCGCCAGCACTCGGGTCACCTGCGGCGGGGCGTACCCGCTGCGGAGCTGCTCGACGCTGGGCACGCGCGCCTCGTAGTGGCGAACGACGAGGACCACGCCGACCACGCCGGCGACTCCGGCGACGAGCCCGAGCACGAGGGCGATCTTCACGGCCCGCCACACCCGCGCCCGCACGCGGCCCCGCACCGGGCCGGGCGACGGCGCCCCACCGCCGGCCGCCACGAGGCCGACGCGCGGTGAGCTCGCAGCCGGGGGAGCGGAGTCGAGAACGCTCATCGGTCCGAGCAGCGTATCATCGTTCGACGCCGGGTCCCGCCCGTGGACGCGCGCGGTCACGGCGCGTACCGCATCACCACCACGGCCAGCAGCATCCCGACGAGCAGGAAGATCACCGCCACGAGCAGGAGCGCGCCGAGGCCGGTGCCGCCGCGGCGCGGAGCCGTGGACGAGAGCTCCGGGGAGGAGACGAGCCGCGGGTTCGCCGATGAGGCCACGGCGGGGACCGCGGGGGACGACGCGACGTCCGCCCCCGGCGGGGCCGGCGGGAGCACGAACGGGCCGAGCCCCGACCGCACCGGGGCCCCGGCGAACGTCTCGAGCGCGAGCGCGAACTCGCCCGCCGACTGGAAGCGGTCGTCGGGGCGCTTCGCCAGCGCTTTCTGGAGCACCTCCCAGAGCCCGACCGGGAAGGTCATCCCCTCGACCCGTTCGTTGATCGAGATCGGGATCTCGAGCACGTGCTTCTGGATGAACTCCATCGGGGTCTTGGCGTTGAACGGCAGCTTGCCGGTCAACACCTCGTAGAGGATCACGGCGAGCGAGTAGATGTCGCTGCGCGGATCGAGCGTCTTGCCCTGCGCCTGCTCCGGAGACATGAACTCCGGGGTGCCGAAGACCATTCCCTCCTGGGTGAGGACGATGGACCCGGGCCGCATCTGGCGCTCCGTCACCTTGGCCAGGCCGAAATCCAGCACCTTGGGATAATCCGGGATGTTCCCGACCCGGCAGAGGAAGATGTTCTCCGGCTTCAGGTCCCGGTGCACAATCCCCATGTGGTGCGCCTCGTCCAGCGCACCGCAGACGGCGACGAGCAGGGGGATCGCCCGCTCGACGGGGATGGGTCCGCCCTTGCGGACCGTCTGGTTGAGGTTCCGGCCCTCGAGGTACTCCATGACGATGTAGAGCGACCCGTCCTCCGGGAGCTCGCCGTACATGAAGACCTTGGTGGTGTTGGGGTGCGTGAGCTGGCTCATCGCCCGCGCCTCGCGCCGGAAGCGGGAGGTGAGGTCACGACGACCGGCGAGCTTCGGGTGGAGGATCTTGATCGCCACCATCCGGTTCATCGCCGACTGCGAGGCCTTGTAGACCGACCCCATCCCGCCGGTGCCGATCTTCTGGAGGATCTCGAACTGACCCTCCAGGATCGTGCGGCCGATGAACGGGTCCTTCTGGCGCATCCCAAGACCTGATAGCAAACCTTTCGCGCGACGACGAGGACCTCTGCCATGATGGACTTCGACCGGGCCGAATCCCTGGTGAGCCCCCAGCTCCTCGCGGCGGGATTTCGCCACGCTTTCTTCACGCGCCACGGCGGCGTGTCGACCGGGCCCTACGCATCCCTGAACCTTTCGGGGTCGGTGGGAGACGAGGCGACGCGCGTCGAAACCAACCTCGCGCGCGCCGCCGCCACCGTGGGCATAGCGCGCGCGCGGCTGTTCGTGTTGGCGCAGGTCCACGGCGCCGACGTGGTCGAGATCACCCCCGCGGACGACCCCGAGGTCGTCGCGCGACGACCGGGCGATGCGCTGGTGGCCCGCGTGAGCGGGCTCGGCTGCGGGGTCCGGGTCGCCGACTGCGTGCCGGTGCTCGTCGCGGATCGGGCGTCGGGGGCAGTGGCGGCGATCCACGCGGGTTGGCGCGGCGTCGTCGCCGACGTGGTGGGCGCCGCGGTGGCGACGCTCAGCGCCGGAGCGCCCGGCGCGCCCGCGCTCGTCGCGGCCATCGGCCCGCACATCTCGGCGGCAGCCTTCGAGGTCGGCGAGGACGTAGCGGCGACCCTCGCCGCGGTCGCGGCCGAGGTCCCCGCCGTGCTGCGACCCCACGGCGGACGCCCGCACATCGATCTACGAGCGCTGGTCCGCGCCGAGCTCGTCCGCGCCGGAGTCCCGAGCGAGGCGATCGACGACGTCACCGGCTGCACCTTCTCCGAACCGGAGCGCTTCTTCTCGTTCCGTCGCGACGGCGCCCGGAGCGGGCGCCACCTCGCGGCGATCGTCGCCCGCGGCTAGCGCCCCCCGCGCCGCGCCGCTGGGCCACCGCGGGCGCCGGCCCGCGACCACGGCGGCCCACCCCCCGATCGGACGCGGGCTCGGACCAGGGGCCGGGCAGCGAGCACGCTCGGGCGAGGCGCTCGGTCGACCCGTCGTTCCCTCCCGGGCGAGGCGGGGTAACCTTCACCGAGATGCGCACCGTCGACTGCACCACGTGCGGAGCGCGATTCGCCGTTCCAGACGAGCTGTTCACGCGCGCGGTCTCCGGGCGCCAGCGCCGCATCGTGTGCAAGCGTTGCGGGGTGCGCGTGGTGATCGACGGCACCCGCGCCACCGGCTCGGAGGCACCCTGGGTCGTCACCTTCGGCGAGGACGACGACCGGGAGTTCACCCCCCGCCAGTTGCGCGAGGCGATCGAGATGGGCCGCATCCAGGGCTCGGCGCTCGTCTGGCGCGACGGCATGGACGAATGGGTCGCGCTCCGGACCGTCGAGGAGTTCGCCTCAGCGTTCGGACCGCGACCGGCTGCTGGCGCAGCGCCCGAGTCGACGGTGCCATCCGACGCGGACGAGGCGGCGGACGCCGAGCTGCCAGCCCCGCTCGAAGCGGATTCAGTCCCGGACTCAGATGACGGGTCGAGCGCTCGCGAGCCGGGGGACCCCGTGGGGCACGACCGAAGCCCGTCGTCCATCCCCGCGCCGGGGGTCGTCGAGCCGCCCGGTTCCCGCCCGGGCCTGACGCCGCCCCCGAAGCCGGCGGCCAGGGGCGTGCCGGGGGCGGGGGCACCCCAGCCGTCGCCCGCCGCGGAGGCCCAGCCCACGGCGCGAGCGGCGCCGAACGGCGCCGAGGCGGGGGCGATTCAGGACCTCTTCTCCGTCGAGTCGATCCCACCCGTCGCGATGCTCACGGACTCCGAGGTGCTCAGCCTGCCGCCCTCGCGACCCGCGCGCGGTCCGTCCCCGCGGGTGATCATCCCCCGCGCGGCTCGGGTGCCGGCGGACGCCGAACGCCCGCCGCTCCCCGCGGCCGCGATGCCGCCGAGAGCGGTCGAGCCGGCGCCGGCCATCTCGGACGGCGATTTCGACGTGGACGTGACGGACGCGGGCGGCCTCCCCGACGCCGTCGACGTCGCGCTCGACGAGGGGCCCGCGGCGGCCCGCGACGACGCCGGGGGACGCTCGGGGCGCTGGCGCCCGGGCTGGCTCGCGCTGGGCGGCGCCGCCGGGGTCGCGCTCGTTGCGAGCGGCCTATTGCTGATGGGCGCGCGGGACCGAGCGCGCGACGGGGCGACGCCCGGCGGCGAGCGCCCGGTCGCCGCCGCCGATCCGGGTGCGCCGGTCCCCTCCGGCGCGGTTCAGCGCGAGACTCCGGTCGACCAGCCCGCCGCCGTGACGACCCACCGCGAGGACGCCCCCGCCCCCACCGCGCCGCCACCCGACGCGCCCCCCGGCCCCACCGCCGCCCGCGCCGGTTCGCCCGCGGCGGCGACCGTCCGGGGGGGTCCCGGCGCCTCGGTGGCCCCAGCCGCGACCGTCACCGCGACCGGAACGGCCGATCGCGGCCAGCCCGGCGCCGCGCCGGGCGCGCGCAGCACCCCCGTCGCTACTGCGGCGCCCGCACCGGCCGGGGCCCCCTTCGATCGCGCGGCGGCTGCGAGCGCGCTCACCACAGCCTCAGCGTCGGCGTCGGGCTGCCGGCGCGGCGCCGATCCGTCGGGCACGGCGACGGTCACCGTCACCTTCGCACCGTCCGGCCGCGTGACGAGCGTGAACGTCGCCGGGCCTCCCTTCGCCGGCACCGCGACCGGCGGCTGCATCGCGACGACGCTCCGGCGCGCCACCGTGCCGCCCTTCTCCGGCGGGCACGTCACGGTTTCCAAGCGCATCGTCGTCCAGTGACGTCTCCCGGCGCGACCCCTTCGGCGCGGACATCCGCGGGACTCGACCGCGCCCCGATCCCGCATTCGATCGGGACATCGTCGGGCGAGGGGTGGCGCGCCCACCATTCGTCCTTACGTTCCCTCTGTCGGTGCTTCGTGGTCTGAGGAGGACGAGTGTCACACCCATCCCCGCCCCATCCCCACTCGTGGGGTAGCGGAGCGCCCTCCCCGGCGCTTCTCCCCAATCCGCCCGTCGCGGAGCACCGACACTCTCCCCCGGCTCCGCCGGATTTGCTGCGGTTCATCCTCGATCCTCGCGTGGCAACTTGGGCCAAGGTCCTGGCGGCGCTCAGCCTGGCCTACGCGATCGTTCCGATCGATCTGGTCCCTGACCTCGTGCCGATCCTCGGCTGGCTGGATGACGCTGGCATCCTGACGCTGGCGATGGTCCTGCTCACCCGCGCGTGGAGCCAGTATCGCGCCAGCGCGCCGGCCGGACCGGGACCCACGGCGAGCGCGCCGACCACGGCCGGTGACTCGCGATCCGTGGTGCAGACCACCGGCACCACGGTGGACCGGAAGTAGCGGGCAGCCCGGGTGCCGAGGCCGCGACCGGACGGGAACGGCACGCGCGGCGCGCGGGGATGGCCGCAGATCGAGCGGCGGGCGCGGAACCTGTGGACGACCCCAGCGCGGGTCCTTTAAGGTCACCGGCGAGGTAGAAGAAGCCATGTGGATCCTCGTGCAGCACCGCCTCAACGGCACGCTCCTCGGCGCCGTCCCCTCGGAAACGACCGGTTTCGAACGGCTGGATCCTGGCGCACGGATCGAGCTCGGGGCCCGCAGCTGGCGCATCCGGGGCCGGTTCGTGCAAGGAGACGACGGTCCCACCCTGCTCCTGGTTGACGCGGCCGACGGAGGCGGCGAAACCGCCGAATCCATGTTCCACACGGCCGGCGACGACCCGTCCCCGCCGGCCGCTGCGCGCCCCTTTCTCGACGAGCTCGAGCAGCTGATCGAGCTCCGGAAGCAGAGCACGGCGGTGCGGAGCTACACCCGCAGCTTGCTCGACGGCGGTGCGGCCAAGATCGGCGACAAGGTCCGCGAGGAGGCCGACGAGGCGGCGCGTGCGCTCAGCGAGGAGAGCGACGAGCGGGTCACCAGCGAGGCGGCGGATCTGCTCTTCCACCTGCTGGTGGGGTTGAGCTCGCGCAACCTGTCGCTGTCGGCGGTGGTGGCGGTGCTGGCACGTCGGTTCGGGGTCAGCGGCCACGTCGAGAAGGCGAGCCGCGCGCCGTCCCCCATCTGAGCCGACCCCACCCGCCCCCGTGGCGGGCACGGTGATCCCCTGGCGTCGGCGCACGCCCGAAGAAGGGCCGCGAGCCGTCGGCGGCCGCCCGCCGTCGATCCCAGCAGTTTGACCGTCGCGCCGCCGCCCGGCTATCGTCCGTCGAGCCGCTCGAGGCTGGCCCGTCCCCGCGCGAGGCGGCGCGCCGGAAGGTGACGATGTCGAAAAAGGTCCTGATCTTCGAAGCCGATCCCGCCTTCGCGGGCGAGCTCCGCGACGGCCTGACCAACCTCGGCTGCACGGTGAACGTGGTCGATGACGTCAACGCCGGCCTCCAGCTCGCCGCGACGGACCGCCCGGACCTCATCCTGCTCGCCATCGAGCTGCCGCGCATGAACGGCTTCTCGGTGTGCAACAAGCTCAAGCGCGATCCGTCGCTCAAGGACGTCCCGCTCATCATCATGAGCACGGACTCGAACGAGGAAACCTTCGAGCAGCACCGCCGACTGCGCACGCGCGCCGAGGACTACGTCCACAAGCCGATCGGCTTCGACGAGCTATTGCGCCACTGCAATGCCCTGCTCCCGCTCGCGGCGTCGGGCGAAGACGTGACCGAGGACGACATCGTCCTCGACGACATCGAGATCGACGAGGCGGAGGTCATCGACGGAGGCTCGCCGGTCGATCACGAGGTGGAGGATTTCGCCGAGCAGGCGTTCGACTCGCTGATCGACAACGGCGCGACGAACCCCGCGGCGGCTCCGCCCCCGCTCCCGCCACAGAGCGGCACCCCCGACGGCGCCCCGGCGCCCGCCCCCTCCGTGCCACCAGCCCCGGAAACCGAGACGGTCGACGAGGGCGATCTGCGAATCGAGTCGGTCCCCGCCGCCCCGCCGGCAGAGCTCGAACCGCTGCTGGCGGTGGAGGCGACCGCACCGAGCGCGCCGGAGCCGCGGCCCGAGGCCTCGAGCGGACCCGTCGCTGAGCCGGGGGCTGCCGAGGCCGCGCGGGCCCGCGTCGAGGCCCTCGAGGCTGAGCTAGCGGCGGCCCAGGGCGGTGCCGTCGCGCTGGCCGCCGTGACGGCCCGCGCCGACTCCCTGGACGCGGAGCTCCGCCAGCTCCGCGAAACCCTCGCTGCGACGGAGCAGCGCGCCGAGCGCGCTGACCGGCTGGAGCAGGAGCTCGCGCTCGCCCAACAGCAGGCGGAGGAAACCCAGAGGAAGCTCGAGCAGGCGTCGTCAGGGCGGTCCGCAGGCTCGGCCCGGGAGTTTCTGGACCTGAGGGAGGCGCTGAACAAGAAGGACAAGGAGCTGCTGGACCTGAGGGATCAGATCTCCCATCGCGACAAGGAGATCCTCTCGCTCCGGGACGGCAGCCTGGCCTTCGAGCGCGCCCAGGCGGATCAGACCGATCGGATCGCGGACCTGGAGAAGCAGCTCGCGGACCTGCAGCGGCAGGCCGACGCCTTCCGCGCCGACAAGGAGCAGGCCGCCAAGCGAGCCGACGACTTCAAGCGCAAGGCCGACAAGCTCCAGAGCGATCTCGAGGCGAGGGCTCGCCAGCTCGACGAGGCCAGCACCGCCCACGCCGCCGAACTGGAGCAGCGCGCGACCGAAGTCGCCGCCCTGGCCACCTCCCACGCCGAAGCGCTGGCCAAGGCGACCGCGGAGGGCGAAGCCGCCCTCGAGAAGGCGGTGTCCGAGGCACGCGCCGCGGTCGCCGAGGTAGAGGCCGCAGCGGTGGCGCGGACCCAGTTGGAGGCGGCGGAGGCCCAACGCCGCGCGTTGCTGGAGCGCGAGCAGGAGCTCCGCGTCGATCTGGACGCCCGGCTCGGCGCGCTCCACCGCGCCCACGACGACGCCATGGGCAAGCTCCACGCGGAGCAGGAGCAGTCCGCCCGAGAGGCGGAGGCGCGCGAGGCGGCGCTGGTCGCCGAGCGCGAGCGGCTCACGGCGGAGCGCGACCGGGCGCGGGGCGATCTCGCGGCCGTCGAGCAGGCCAAGGCAAACGGCGAGGCGGAGCGCGACGCCAGGATCGCCGCGCTCGGGGCCGAGCGCGACGAACGGACCGAGGAGCGCGACGCCGCCCGACGCACGGTGGAGGAGCGCGAACGCACGATCGCCGGGCTGGAGGCGGACCTGCGCGAGCGGACCGAGGAGCGCGACGCCGTCCGACGCACGCTGGAGATGCGAGAGAGCCGGGTCGCGGAGCTCGAGGCGGAGCTGTCCCGCCGGGGGAGCGAGCACGACGCCTTCGTCGCCGCCAAGGGCGAGGAGATCGCCGCCGTTCAGCGGGAACTCGAGGCACAGCTGCGGAACGTCGCCCAGGCCCGTGCCAAGTGGGACGCCGATCGGGGCTCCCTCGAGGGCGCCAAGAACGCGCTGGCGGCGGCGCTCGCTCGGATCGAGGAGGCCGAGGGGCGCGGCCTCGAGTAGGCCCCCCGCCCGAAGCGCCCGCTCAGCTGCGATCGAAGGGGATCCAGACCCCCCCGAGCCGCCGCTCGTGGGGCACCACGCGCGCCTTGTAGCGCATGGTAGCCGACTCGGCGATGTACAGGCCGAGGTACAGGTACTCTAGCCCAAGGCTCCGGCAGAACTCGATCTGCTTGAGGATCGAGTAAGTGCCGAGCCCCAGACGTTCGAGCGCGGGGTCGTAGTAGGTGTACACCGCGGACAAGGCCCGACGCGAGCGGTCGGTGACGGCGACGCCGACGAGCTCACCGCCGAGGCTGTAGCGGAGCTCGAAGGTGTCGCAGCAGGTCTTGACGAGGAAGTCTTCGTAGCCCGCCGCGTCGATCGGCGACTGCCCGTCCGCGAGGCCGCGCCCCAGCTTGTGCAGGTTGTAGAGCTCCACGCGCCGGCCATCGACCTCGGGCGGCCCCGCGGTGACGGTGAGTGCGGCGTCGCCGCGCCGCAGCGTCCGGCGCTGGCTTCGCGAGGGCTGGAACCGCGCGACGGGGATGCGCAGCGGCACGCAGGCGTCGCACTCGGGACAGCGCGTGCGGTAGAGCAGCAGGCCCTGGCGGCGGTCGCCGGCGCCGAGGCGCTGATCCAACTCTTCACGCCGGAGCCGGCGCACCGGCAGGCGGAGCGGCGTGCGAGCCAGCCGGCCATCGAGGTAGGGACAGGCGTTGAGCCGGTCGTACACCACGAGCTCGGGCGGAGACGCGGACACGATGGGCAGCGCGGGATTCTGGCGCGACATGACGACGCCGAGTCACGATAGCCCCGGTGTGGCTCCGCCTCAAACGCGGGCCCGCCGCGCCACCCGCGCCGCCTCGACTTGGGCCCGCGCCACCGCGCGCTCGGGATCGAGGGTGACGAGCTCCCCGGTCCTGACCAGGGGTTCACCCGCGACGAGGACGTCGGTGACGTCGCGCGCCTGCGTCGCGAAGACGAGCGTGCCGATGGGGTCGAACTCGGGCGTCGCGTGGGGCCGGCCCCGGCGCACCAGGATGAGATCCGCCAGCTTGCCCGGCTCGACCGACCCGAGATCGTGGCCGCGCCCGAGCAGGCGCGCGCCGTCGATGGTCGCCAGACGCAGCACGCGCCGGGCCGGAACCACCCCCGGCCCGGCCCGGAGGCTCGCCAGCAGGGCCGCGTGCCGGAGCTCGACCCAAGGGTCGAGGTTGTTGTTGCAGGGGGCGCCGTCGGGACCGAGGCCGACCACGATCCCCGCGGCGAAGAGCCCCGCGAGATCGGCGATACCGCTGCCGAGCTTGAGGTTGGCGCTGGGGCAGTGAACCACCCCCGTTCCATCGACAGCGAGGCTCCGGCGCTCGGCCACGGTGAGCTGCACCCCGTGTGCGAGGGAGGCCCGTGGCCCCCGCAGGCCCCAGCGCCGCAGCAGCGCGACGTCGCTCGCGCCGAAGGCCGCGCGCACCGCGACCCGCTCGGACCGATGCTCGGCGGCGTGCGTGTGCATCAGGGAGCCCGTCTCCGTCGCACGCTCCACGGCCCCGCGGACCAGCGCCTCCGAGCAGGAGAGGACGAAGCGCGGCACCCACACGTAGCTCGTGCGCCCGGTGGCGTCGTCGCGACAGCTCCGCTCCAGGCGCTCCGCGGAGGCGAGGGCGCGACCGGTCGCCTCGCGAAGTCGACGCGGTACCCCGTCACCGCGATCCATCAGCGCCTTGCCACCGAAGAGGCGCACTCCGGCGCGCCGCGCCGCGTCGAGGACGACCTCGTAGTCGTGCACCGTGCCCAGGTCGAGGAGCGTCGTCACTCCGGCGCCGATGAGCTCGGCGAGGCCGAGCTCCGCGCTCGCGCGGAGCGACGCGGCGTCGTGGGCGGCCTCGAGGGGCCAGACCCGCTCCCGCAGCCAGCGGAGCAGCGGCAGATCGTCCGCAGCCCCGCGGAACAAGGCCTGGCACAGGTGCACGTGCGCCATGACGAGACCGGGCAGCACGAAGGCGTCGCGCGCGTCGAGGGTGCGGACCCCCGGCACCTCCGGCACCCGCCCGACCGTGACGATGCGCCCGTCGCGCACGAGGACGTCCGCGCGCCGCACGCTATCGGTGGCGTCGCAGGTGACCACGAGCCCGCCGCGGATGACCAGCGAGCGCCGCCGCTCCGCCAGCCGCTCGCTCATGGCGCCCCGACCAGCGCCCCGGTCTCCACCACCCACCGCGACAGCACCGTGACGAACCGGTCGCGCACGGCGCGCGCCGTGGCCTCGACCTCTGCATGATCGAGGCCGGACGCGCCGAGCCCCGCGGCGAGGTTGGTGATGCAGCTCATGGCGCCAACCCGCACGCCCCGCTGTCGCAAGGCGATGACCTCGGGCACCGTGCTCATCCCCACGGCGTCGGCGCCAAGGACGCGGAGCATCCGGACCTCCGCCGGGGTCTCGTAGCTCGGTCCGAGCGTGGCAGCGTAGACGCCACGGGCGAGCGGCACCCCCGCGGCGCGGGCCGCCCGCTCCGCCGCGTTGACGAGCTCCGGATCGTAGGCCCGCGTCAGATCCGGGAAGCGGGGGCCCGCCGGATCGTTCGGTCCGACGAGCGGGTTGATCCCCATGAGGTTGAGGTGGTCGGTGATCACCAGGAGGGACCCGGGCGAGAGCCCCTCGCCGATCCCGCCCGCCGCGTTGGTCAGGAGCACCGCGCGACAGCCGAGCTCGGCGAGCAGGCGCACGCCCAGCACCACCGCCGACGGCGGGTGCCCCTCGTACAGATGCACGCGCCCCTGCAGGCAGGCGACGCGAACGCCGTCGACGTTGCCGAGACAGAGGTTGCCCGAGTGACCCGGGACGCCCGCGCGGGGCAGGTGCGGGATCTCGGCGTAGGGGATCCGCACGAGGTCGGCGAGATCGTCACCGAAGGCGCCGAGCCCCGAGCCCAGGACGACACCCACGCGCGCTCCGGGCGCCCGGGCCAGCACCGCGTCCCGCGCCTCGATCACCGCGTTCGGTCCCCGTTCGATGCCCATCGCGGTGAAACGGCTAAGCGAAAGAGCGGGCCGCGCCAAGCGGGAACCTCCCGCGCCCCACCCGCTGGTCCTACCCCCCAACGCAAGGCCGGCCAGGCGGTTCGGACGCTGGGTTCACGAGAGCGACGATCGCGCCGCGCCCCTGCCCGGAGCCTCCTTCCCCCCATCGCGATTGTGCTATGAGCAGGCGCTCCGACCGGGAGGCCGCCAGATTCGGCCCGGGCCCCGTGGCTCGCGCACCCCGTCGGTCGAGGACTCATGGCATCGAAACTCGAGCAATTCCTGAAGGAGAAGGGCATCGACCCGCGCCGCATCCTGGTCGCCTCGCGCGCCCTCGAAGCGCTCCGCCCTGCAGACCGCCAGCTGAAGTACGCGCAGCGACGCGCACGCGGCGAAGAGGGCGGGGCCAAGAAGGCGGAGCCGAGCGAGGCCAAGCCGCGCCCGCGCTCGGGCCGGCCCGTCAACGAGCGGCTGGTGCGGGACGCGACGAGCGGCAAGCCGGTGACCGGTCCGCAGAAGACGCGCCTGCTCCGGGCCATCAATCGGATCCTGGAGCAGAAGAAGCAGGCGCCGGTCGATCTCCGCGCCCTGTTCTGAAAGAGGAGGAGGCGGCAGGCACCGAACCGAGCGGTGTCCGTCGCCCCGGTTGCCCTCGAGTCCCTCGCCGCCTCACCGTGGAACGCGGCGGCTCCGCGACGGGCACGGGGTAGAATCCCGCCCGTGGATGACGCCTGGGAGCCCCGGTCCTCGGCGGCCCGGGACGGTGTCGCGGCGCCCGTTGACTCCCGGGCGGCAGCGAGGGACCCGCAAGACGCGCCGGCCGCCGTCGTCGCGCGGGCGAGAAACGGTGACGCCGCCGCCTTCGGCGAGCTGTTCCGCGCCCACCGCGGCGACGTCGCGCGCCTCGTCCGAAGCCTGCTCGGACGGTCCGCGGAGATCGAGGACGTGGTCCAGGAGGTCTTCCTTCAGGTCCACCGAAGCCTGAAGGACTTCCGGGGCCAGGCGAGGTTCTCGACCTGGCTCTATCGGGTGACCGTGAACGTGGTGCTCATGCACCGGCGCGCCGCCCGGAGCCGTCCGGTCTTCGTCGAGCGAGCCGACCCTTCCTCGCTCGCGGCCGCCGGGGACGGCCTCGGACCCGACGAGGTCGCGGCCCGCAACGCCCGGTTGGCGGCGTTTCGCCGGCTGCTGGATCGACTGAGCGAGAAGAAGCGCACGGTCTGGGTGCTCCATGAGCTGCACGGCGTCTCTCCGGCCGAGATCGCCGAGATCGTGAGCGCGCCCGTGCTCACGGTGCGCACGCGACTCTTCTACGCCCGGCGCGATCTGGCTGGGCTGCTCCACCAGGAGCCGGTCCTTTCCGCGCTCGCGGCCGAGCTCGGCGGCCGCGGCGGGGAGGCGGCTTCGTGACGGGATCGGCCGAGCGGAGCGCCCTCGGGCAGGTGACCCGCGAGCTCCGCGAGGAGCCGCTGCCACCCATCGACTGGGATCGAATGGAGGCCTCGCTCGCGCAGCGGCTGGCCGAAACGCGCCCCAGCGCCCCGCGACGCTGGAGCGGCCCGCTCCTCGCCGCGGCCGTCGTCGCCGCGGGTCTGGGCGGCCTTTGGCTGCTGGGAACACGCACCCCATCGCCGTTGGCGTCGAGCGCGGCTCCCGCGGCCATCGCCAGCGCCGACGGCGCGCGCCGCGCCCGCGACGTCGCGGCAGCGCCTGGCGCCGCCCGGCTCGACGGGGAGACGCTCGCGGTCGGAGGCGCGGTCGCCGCGAGCCTCGGCGGGCTGGAGGTCGTGCACGGGCGCCGGGCGCGCTGGACGCTCTCGCCCGGCGGGCGGGCGCGACTGCTCGAGGCCGGTGAGCGGCTGACAATCGCGCTCGAGTCGGGGGCCCTGCGCGCCGAGGTCACGCCCGGAATGGCCCCGGAGGGCTTCGCGGTCGAGGTGGCCGGGACCCGCGTCGCGGTCCAAGGCACGATCTTCCGCGTGGAGCGACGGGCGGAGCGCGTGGAGGTGGCCGTCGAGCGCGGCGCCGTGACGGTCGGCCCCGCGAGTGACCGAAGCCGCCGGCACGGCATTCGACTCACCGCCCCCGCGCGCGGTGAGTTCACGTTACAGGGGCTGCCGGCGGAGGCTCCCGACAGCGAGGCGTCCGCAGCCCCGTCGGCGTCGCCGCCCCCGGCGCACGCGGTGCCACGGCAGCGCGGGGCGGACCCGCGCGCCGCCCCGAGCGCGCCGTCGGTGAGGCCGGGCGAGCTCGAGGCCGCCGCGTACGGCGTGACCGCGGCGGTGCAGCGCTGCTTCGCGCGGCTCACGCCCGCCGTGGAGGACGGCCACGTCACGGCCGAGGTCGCCGTGACCCTCGTCGTCGCCCCAAACGGGGACCTCGCGGGCCTCGACTTCGCGCCGCCGCTCGCGCCAGCCGTCGGTGACTGCAGCCAGGCCGCGGCGCGCCGGGTGCACCTCCCAGCGCCAGGCGTCGAGACGCGCATCGAGCGCCGGCTCTCGCTGGTCCGCTGAGCAGCGCAGCGCCGGGGCAGCGCGGCGGAGCGCGTCAGCGCTCGCGCTCGAGGACGACGTAGCGGCCATTGCCGACCGCCCAGCGCGCACGCCGGTCGGACTCGAGCTCGAGCGCCAGTCGGTCCGTGCGGCCGTCCTCTCCTCGGACGCGGAGCTCCACTTTCCGGTCCACGGCCGAGACGATCTGATAGCGTCCACTCCGCGGCTCCTCGGCCGGGATCGACACGGTCACGTTCCGACCCGAGAATTCGAGGCTCGCCCCCTTCGCCCAACCGGTCGCCGCCGACAGTGAGTCCGGATCCACGTTCTCGACCGCGGAGCCGAGCCACCGACCGGACAGACGGCGCTCGACGGGGTTGCCCCAGCACCCGACCGCCAACCCCGTGAGGGCCATGAGAGCGGCGCTCTCGAGCACCCGCTTCGCCTTTCGGTTCGGTCGTTCCATCACCCGAGCATTGTAGGCTCATGTCCTACCTGAACGCACAAAAACGGGCCCCTGCTCGGGCAGCCAGCGGACCGGTAGAGCGGGCGCCTCGGTTGCGGGTCCGCCCCCGGGCCAAGCACCCCCTCGCCACCCATGGGAGCGGCCTTCAGGAGGCCGACCCGGCTAACGAACCGATCCGGTGGCCCGGCTCAGGGCTCGCGGCAGCAACGCACGCCGAGGCTGTAGTCGAAGTACTCGCGCGGGTGGGCCGAGATCCTGGCGGCGCACCCCTCCTTGGTGGAGCGCGAGTAGAAGCCCCCCAGGAAGACCCCGTCCGGATCGTCCACCCACTCGTCGAGGTTGCCGACCATGTCGTGGAGGGCGTCGTCCCCCCAGCGGCTCCGGCAGTCCTTCGTCGCGCCCGTGGCGCGCAGGAGCGGGCGCCCCGAGGCGGCGACGGCGTTGAGCCGCGGATCGAGGTGGCCCTGGGAGGGATCGCCGTGGAGCAGGGCGGCGGGGTGCGCCTCGCGAAACACGTTGCACCGCCCCGGCTCGTACTCGTCTCCGTACGGGAACCGACGATCGTCCTCACCGCGACAGGCCAGCACCCACTCCGCTTCGGTGCAGAGGCGCTTGCCTGCGTTCCGGCAAGCGCGCTCGGCCGCGTTCGCGTCGAGGTAGCCCTGCGGTAGCTCCCCGGCCCGCACCGCGGCGGCAAAATCATAGCGCTCCGTGAGCTGCCACGCGGGTGGGGACGCGACGCTCATCGTGCGGCCGAGTTCCGTCGGAGCGTCGCTGCGCGCGCGCGTCCACTGCTCGAAGACGGAGCGGGCACGTCCTGCCGCGGGGTGATAGAAGGCTGACAAACGCCGCTGTCCGCCGAGCTCCTCGAGCACGACCTCGTAGCGGTCGACGCAGAGCCGCCCCGCCACCAGCACCATCTCCGGCGGGCAGCGGCGCCCGATGAGCGTTACCGCAAGCGGCGTCGCCGGGCGGGCCACGTCGGGGGGCGGCACGTCGCCGCCGTCCGGCAGGTACAGGATCGCCGGCGCCTCGTCGGGTGGGAGCGCGGACGTCGCCGCCACGCTCGCGCTCGGCGCGCCCTCGCCCCCGTCACGACCGCGCGCGCGGCAGCCCGCGACGGCGACCGTGACGGCGAGCCCGTAGCCCACGATGACGGGCCACGCGCTCCCCGGCGGGCGGGCGCGGCGCTCGAGCGCGACGCGGACGGCCCGCGGCCACGACGGTCGCGCTCGGCACCGACGGCGACGCGCGGCGACGGCCACGGCTACTTGCCGCGATAGACGATGAGACCGTGCGTCAGGTCGTAGGGTGACACGGCAACCCGGACGCGATCCCCCGGCAGCACCCGGATGTGATGGCGGCGCATCCGACCGGAGAGCTGAGCGCGCACGATGGCACCCCCCTGGTCGACCCGAATGTTGTACTGGCCACCACCGAGGGCGTCCTGAATGACGCCCTCCATCTCCACCAAGTCACCCTTGCTCATGCGCGAAGTCTCGTGGCTGTTCGGGTTCACTGGACCCTGACAGCGAGCGGACGCTGACACATCGGGAACCTTGATGCAAGCTCACCCCCCGACCAGCAAATGGCCTCGGTGGCATTGGTTCAAACCCGCGGCGATGACGCCCAGACCCCCCCCGTCGGGGGGGACACGCGCCGCGCGCGGATCCTGGTGGCGGCGGCCCTCGCCGCGATCTGCGTGGCCTCGCCGGCCGCGGGCCGGCGTCCGCTCCCACCGGACGCCACCGGCTGGCGCGACGCCGGCCACGGTGCCATCCGCGGGCTGACGATCGGCCCGATCGAGAACGCAGCGTTCCCGGGACGCGGCTACGGCACCGCGGCGTTCAGCCGCGGCGTGGAGGAGGCGCGGCGCCTGGGCGCCACCTGGGTCAGCATCACGCCCTACGGTCGCGTCTACGACCTCGCTCCCACGGGCGTGAGCCTGTCGTTCGAGGCCCCGCACGCCGAGAACCGCGCCGCCATCGCGCGCGCCGTGGCCACGGCGCACGCCGCCGGCCTGCGCGTGCTGATGGTCCCCCACCTGTGGGTGGAGACGGGCGCCTGGCGCGGGGAGCTCGATCCCGGCGACGACGCGGCGTGGGCGCGGTGGGCGCGCGGCTATCGTGCGTTCGTGCTGGCGTGGGCGGAGGTGGCCCGCGACGCGGGCGTCGATCTGCTCTCGATGGGCGTGGAGCTTCGCACCTGGGTGACGACCACGCATGCCCCCTCCTTCGTCGAGATCATCCGCGACGTGCGGCGGGTCTTCCCGGGACCGCTCACCTACGCGGCGAACTGGGACGACGTCGCCGACACGGTGATCCTCGGGGAGCTGGACGTGATCGGGATCAACGCGTTCTTCCCCCTCCACTGGGAGAACGGCGCCACCTTCGCCGAGCTCTTGGCGGGCGGCGAGCGGGCGGCGACGACGGTGGCCGAGATCGCGGCGGCGTGGGAGCGGCCCGTCCTCTTCACCGAGTTCGGCTACACCACGCGGCGCGACTGCGCGGTGCGGCCGTGGGAGTGGCCCGAGCACCTCGGCGCGATCACCATCGACGAGCCCGCACAGGCGGCGGCCTACTACGCGCTGCTCCGGCCGCTCCTGGACGCCCCCTGGTTCGCGGGCTTCTTCGTGTGGCGCGTGGTCGCCGATCCCGACGACGTCACGCAGGAGGCCGATTGGGGGTTCTCGCCGCGCGGCAAGCAGGCCGAGCTCGTGCTGCGCGACGCGTACGGCGCGCACTTTGCCGCGGACGGGCCGCGGCCGCCCGGCGCCGCGCTCCACCGCCCCGCGAGCAGGCGCATCGGCGTCTTCTGACCGGGGGCGGCACCGATCCGCGCACCGAGAAGTTGGCCCGGAAGGCCGCGTCGCGTAGTCTGGCGGGGATTTTGGGCGCCGTGGTCCTGGCGGATCGCGGTGCGAGGGAAGGCCATGGACCGTCACGTCACCAGGATCCCGCGCCCGTCCGGCGGGCTCGCGGCGCGCGGGCACAAGCTCGGGCTCGGCCCGCGGCGCTGAGCCCGGGTCGCCGTGGCGCCCGTGGCGCCTCCGCTCGCGCGGTCTTAGATTGCGCGGCGTGACCAGCTGGCGGACGCTCGACGTCCACGACCACGACCGCGGGGCAGCCGGGTTGACCTACGTCTACCCGGTGGTGTCGCGCCGCGCGGGGGGGCTGTCCATCGGCATCAACCTCAACCCCAACGCGGCGTGCAACTGGCGTTGCGCGTACTGCCAGGTCCCGGGCCTCTCGCGGGGCGTCGGGCCGTCCATCGATCAGGGACGGCTCCGCCAGGAGCTCGAGTCGATGCTCGCCGCGGTCGTGGACGGCGACTACCTGGAGCGCGCCGTGCCGGCGGCCTTCCGCCGGCTCAACGACGTCGCCTTCTCCGGCGACGGCGAGCCGACGTCGTCGCCCGACTTCGACGCCGCGGTGACGATCGTGCTCGAGCGGTTGCAGGCGCGGCACCTCGTCGGGTCGCTCCAGGTGATCGTCATCACCAACGGGTCCTTCGTGCGCAAGCCCCGCGTCACCGCGGCCCTCGAGCGGCTCGCCGGAGCGAACGGCGAGGTCTGGTTCAAGCTCGACGCTGGCACGCGGGAAGAGCTCGCCCGCACCAACGGGGTCGCGCTCGACCCGGACGCGCACCTCGCACGGCTGCTGCACGTGGCCGCCCGCTGCCCCACCTGGGTGCAGACCTGCCTGTTCGCCCGGGACGGCCAGGCGCCGTCCGCCGCGACGATCGAGGCCTACATCGCGCTGGTGGCGCGCGCCCGGGCGAGCGGCGCTCCCCTGGCCGGCGTGCACCTCTACACGCTGGCGCGTCCCTCCCGGCAGCCGGACGGCGACCGTTTGACGGCGCTCGGGGCGACCGAGCTCGAGCCGGTCGCCGCGCGGCTTCGCGCCCTCGGGCTCCTGGTGAAGGTCAGCCTCTGAGCCCGGACGCACCCCCGGGTCACCCGAACCAGTAGTCCACCCACGCCAACGCGAAGACGGCGAGCCCCGCCAGCAGCATGCGGACGAACAGCCCGACCGCCCAGCGCGGGCCGCCGCCGTTCGGCTCGCGCTGCCACCGCGCCATCCAGGCATCGGCGAAGACGAAACCGGGGGACGCGAGGAGGGTGAGCCGCGGGAAGACGCCCGCGACGGTCAGGGCAAGGCTGCCCAGGATGGCCGCGTTCATCAGCCACCGCGCGGCGCGGAGCGTGGCGGCGGGGCCGTGGGTGACCACGAGCGTTCGATAGCCGCGGCGGCGATCGTCCGCCTCCTGGAACGCCTGGGCCGCGAAGTAGGCTCCCATCAGCCACATCGTCCAGAGCCCGAGCGTCCCGAGCAGGCGCAGGGTCAGGGCGCCTGGGGCCACGGTGGCCCCGACCAGGGGCGAGAGGATCCCGTAGCCGAGCCCGTTCACGAGCGGACCACCGAGCGGATGTCCCTTCCACGCCAGCCTCGGGTGCGAGTAGGCGACGGCCAGCAGCGCGGACGCGACGACGCAGACCGTGGCGCGCGTGCCCGCGGCGATGGCCACGCCGACGGCGAGCGCGAGCGCGACGAAGGCCGCTCGCTCGAGCCCGGCCGGGACCGGCCGCGCGCGCGCGAAGACCGCGGCGGCCTCCTCCCGATCGAGCGCGGCGTTGAGCCACAGCGTCCCCACGTGACCAAGGCTCCACGCGACGAGCACGATGCCGAGGGCTCCCGGCCGGACCAGGTACAGGTCCCGGTCCCAGTGGACGAACCCATACCCGAACAGGACGATGGCGAGGATCCAGGGGAGGAGCGGGAGCCGCGCGTGCGTCGCCAGCGCCGCGGGCGTGAGCGGCGCAGCCACCGGGGGCGCGGTCATGCCCGGGAGCCTCGCACGACCCGGGCCCCGCGCGCAGCGCTCACTCCGCCCGGCGCAGCATCCACTCGCGGACGAGCGGTGCGTGACCGTGGAGCTGCGCCTCGCTCCAGCCGCCGAAGGCCGGGGTGCCGGCCGCGAGCAAGCTGGTCGCGTCCTGCTCGTCGTCGAGCTTCCACGCTGCCCAGCCGATGGAGGACGCCTCCATCCACTCCAGGAAGCCCTCCGCCTCCGCCGTGCAGACGACGCCGTCGAGCCCGCCGTCGGCGGCCGTCGCTCCCCACTCGGTCACGAACACGCCGACGCCGTCTGCCCGCGCCCGGTCCACGTTGTCGCGCAGCCACGACCCGTGCTCGCAGGCGTAGAAATGCGCGGTCAAGAGGAGGTTCGACGCGCCGATCGGAGCCAGCGCGGCCTCGTTCGGGAGCTGCGACCACCGGGCGGTCCCGGCGACGATGACGTTGTCGGGGTCGATGGAGCGGATCGTGGCGATCACCGTCTCGTGATAGGGCTTGATCTCCGTCACCCAGTCCTCCCGATCGGGCTCGTTGTACGGCTCGTAGATGACGTTCGGGACGTCGCCGTAGCGTTCGGCGATCGCGGCGAAGAAAGCGCGCGCCTCGGCGGCGTGATCCTGGGCCTGGTGGCTGTGATAATCGACGATCACGTAGACGCCGAGCTCGATGGCGTTCTCGATGATGCCCTGAACCTGCTGCATCAGGCCGGCGGAGCCGGCGAGGTAGCCGGCGAACCCGCCGGTGACCTCGACGCCCATGGCCACCCGGAACACGCTGAGCCCCCAGTCGTCGCGCAGCCAGCGCAGCCCCTCGAGGCTCCGGGCGTAGCCGTCGTCCTCCATGTTGAGCCACATGCTGCTGACGCCCTTGAGCTGGACGAGCTCGCCCGACTGGTCCACCAGGTCAGTCCCCTGGACGCGGAGCTGCCCGTGGAGCGCGACCGGGCTCCCCTCCGGCGCGCCCTCGCCGAGCGCGGGCGGCTCGGGGCGCGGGGGGTTCAGGGGTAGGAGCTCGCAGGCGGTGAGCGTGAGCGAATCGACGAGCAGATCCGCGTCGGTCGGCGCGGCGATCGAGAAGGAGAGCACCTGCCGCAGATCGATCGCGGCCGGCGCGGCGGGCCCGTCGCTGCCCCCGAGGCCAGCCCCGGCGCCGCCGGCGCCGCCGGCGCCGCCCGTGGGCTCCGGGATCGGGTCCCCGGACCCCGCGCCACCCACGGCCTCGAGGTCGGCGAAGGGCACCGTGAGCTCTTCCCATTGGTCCGACACCTCGACCGTGATCGACCCCTCCCCGGTGCTAGTAGTGACCGTGACCTGTAGCGCTCGGGTGCCGGCCTCCCCGTCGTGCCGCGCGACGAGGGCGAGCCCGTCGCAGCTCGAGTAGTCGTGCCGTCGCAGCGGCGCGCCGGCCGCGGCGAGCGCGGCGGTCACCCGCTCGGCCGCGGGCTCGACGCGCAGGGAGGCTTCCCCGTCCCGCCCCTCCTCGGCGATGGTGAGCGCGTCGGCGCTCCCCGCGGCGACGAAGTGCCCCTCCCCATCGGGCAGCCACGCCGCGAGGTCGCCGTCCTCGAAGTCGTCCACCAGCGCGTCGCCGGCGATCGCCTCGATCGGGTCGAGCCGCGGGGCCTCGCCCTGTTCGATGGCGAACGGGTTGACCGCCTCGCTACCGTCCCCGCAAGCACCGATGAAGAGGACGGCGAGCGAGGCGAGGACGGCGGAAGAACGCGAGCCGGGGCGAAGCATGGTCCGTCGAGCATGCCACGCGGGGACGGGTTCTCAACGTCGCGGCCGGGGCGTCGCGAGCGCCGCGCGCCCCGGACCGGTAGAGCGGCTTGCGCTGCCGATACTTTGCTGCCGCGCGCCGCGCCTCGCGCCCTGGGCGCGGCGCCGGGCGCGGCGCATCCACGGGGTTCGGGATTGGCTTCGAATCCCGTCCGCCCTTCACGCGACCGCCAGCGGCCCCGTCGGGCGGCGCTCCGTCGGCACGACGCCGGGGGCGATCGTGGCCTCGCCGCCGCCCAGCGCTGCCGAGAACGCGCCCATCGCCGCCTCTTGAGTCGACTTTCACGGGAAATCCGACACCCCCCGGCGGCACCGCCCCGCCCGGGGTCTTGGGTCCGTAGGTGAAGGAGATGAAGACGTCGTCGCGCTCATCGCCCTGCACGCGCGCAGCGACCTGCACGGTTTTCCTGGAGCCCTCGGACGTCCGCGGCGCGTCGCTCCCTCTCGACTCACCCGCCACTCCGACGTTTCGGCGCGGACGACGAGCGAGTCACCGTCGCGGTAGACGCGCTCGAGGTTCGCATACGACAGCGGCGAGCTGGAAACCGGCCCGCCCGCCTCGGAAAATACCTCAAATGGCCCGGAGCGGTCCACGCTGGCGACGAGCGTGCGGTCGGGGCTGTGAACGAGCTCCGTGAGGATCGGCAGCGAATGCGGACGCGAAGCGCCCGTCTCCGGATCCACGAGCACCCAATGATCGTCGAAACCGACCGCGATCCAGCCGTCGCGCCGCGTGTGTGCCGACCAGACGACGCGGTCCGACGCGAGCTTGGGCGTGATCGACGATACACGGAGCTCGTCCGAGAGCGTCGCGAGACGGCCGTCGCGTCCGATGAGGATCCCGTTCGTTCCGCTCGCATCCAGCGCGCCGACTGCGGAATCGAGTTCGAGGCGGACGGGGCGCCCCGACTTCACGTCGAAGAGCTGATCGTCGTGGGTGACGTTCGTGAGGTAGATGCCGGCGCCGTTCCCCTGACAGCCGCGAATCCTCACGCGCCGTCGTTGCCGAACGTCCGGGCAACGAACTCGGGGTACCAGGCGCCCCGCCGGCGGAGCCAGATCCCGTCCCGGTGTCGCTCGACGACACGCTGCGAGTCCGGCGTGAAAAACACCTGGGCCTTCCGCCAGCCGGGGCTCGGAACGATCGGCTCGAGGCGCCCATCAAGCGCTGCCTCAAGCACGACGACCGCGCGCTCGACGAGCCAAGCGCCCTGGGCGGCATCCGCGCTCGTACGGGCTCGCTCGAGCAGCGCGATACCGGCAAGAACCGTCGGGGGGCCTTCGGAAGCGAGCTCCTCGCGTGGCGAGCCGGACTCGCGCGCGATGGCGGGCGCGTCCGCCGGACAAAGTGCAGCATCTTTGTCGAACGCCTTCAACGCCGCGAGCCGTCGTCCGCCAGCGCGATGGGCTCGCGCTCGTTCGCGGAGCGCGAGCGACTCGGCGCAATCGCTGGGCGAGCGGGCGACCGACGGCGCCGCAGTCGCTCGAGGTGGCGGGCGGGGCTCGGATCGCGTCGAGCTGCAGCCGAACGCCGACGCGAGGAGCACAGCCCCGGGAAATCCCGGCCAAATCAGAACCAGCCGGCGTCGCACGCCGCGCATGCTGGCCGACTCCGAGGGCCATCGTGTCGGCGACACCCCCAAGGCCGAGATCGCGTGAGGCTAAGGCCCAACCGTCGTGGCCGCGGGGCCCGGTAACAGGATCGCCCTTGGACGAAGCCGCTGCGCGGCAGGAGCGGCGTCCTGCCGACGGTGAGCGGGCCGCCGGCTCCCCGTCGGTCATCGCGACGGGCCACGGTGAAGGCCGGTCAAGGCGCGGCGAATCGCGGGGTGAGTGCCGTCGCGTGACGGGTCCGTGACGCTGGTGGGCCCCGTGCCCGGCAGTCGGGTGCGGGTCACCAGTCCGGCAGCACCGAGCGCCGTGACCCCGCCCTCGGCGCCGAAACCACCGGCCCCTGGTGAGCGGCTACCGCCCGTACTCGCGCCGTCGCCGCCGCGCTGGCGCGAGCTCATCGTCCTGCTCACGGGCATCGATCTCGGAGCCTGGCGTTGAGCAACTGGCGAACCTCACCCTGGCTCAGCACCACCGGCAGCGCCGAATAGGGCCTCGGCAACTTGATGAACGAAACCAACTCGGGTCGCCCGAGGGTCCTGCGAAACAGGAACAGCAGCGCCGAGAGCTCGTTCTTCTTCGTGCTCGACGAAACCTCGCGACTCATCGACGCATCAACGAACGCGCGCACTTCGCTACGATCGACGGTGACGAGCGGTTTGCCGACGAACGCAGCCAACCGCTTTGCGAACCCAACGTAGCGAGCAGTCGTCTCGCTCGAGTATGCTGCTCGCGCCAGGTCCTGATTCATCTGTTCGATGGTTGTGTCCAAGGTGACCTCCTCCGGCGCGTTCCCTGCGCCGGTACCCAGGAGAATCACCCTTTCGGTCGGAAGGTCAGGCCTGGCGCCTCAACCCGCCACAACCGCAGCGGAGCGGCTTCGTTCTGTGCTGTCCGGGACACGCGCCGGCCCACCACGGAAGGGACTCACCCGTCCCGGAAGGAAGTGGCCCGTCAAGGACGGGAAGTGGCCCGTCAAGGACACGAACGAGCCGTCCGGGACAGGTCGTCCTGGTGGCCGGCGGGGTCGAGCTGCGCCCCACGCCAACCAGAAGGAAACCGATCATGACCGACAGGAATCTGAGCACTGTGAACGCGGCCTACGACCGGTGGGCCACCCTGGCCGCCACTGTCGAACCGACCGTCCCCTTCCTCCCCATCATCGTCCTGCTGGGCGAGGCGCAGGATCTGGCCGAACAGGTGGATCGGCGCTGGCACCCCACCGACGACAAGGTGCCCCTGCCGGGGCTGATGGCCGCCGTCGCCATGGGTTCCATCCCGGAGACCCTGGCCCAGGATCTGCGCGAGCTCGCCGGTGCCCTCACCCGCGCCCACGGCGAGTACCGCGCGGTGACCGAGGGCACCCTCTCCGCGCCGGTGGAGCGCGGCGAGTTCCTCCTCTCCGAGATCCGGCAGTGCCTCGACTACGTGTTCGAGACCTCAGACAACGCGGAGCACCTCGCGCAGCTCACGCGCCTGAACGAGTCGCACAACGACACCTCGAGTCACGACGCGCTGGCGATGTCCCTCGAGGGCTTCGCGCTCTTCGCGAGTCATCACCGGGAGCGGCTGGCGCAGATCCCCGAGTTCGATCCGGCCATGCTCGACGAGGCGATCGCGGTCGCCGCGCGCCTGCGCGACCAGTCCGCGCTCAAGCTCTCGGGCGTCGCCATCGACCGCCAGCGCATCGCGCTCGCGGAGCGCAACCAGCTGATCACGGTGCTCACCGAGCGCATGGGCGCCGCCCGGCGCGCCCGGCGCTTCATCTTCCGCAACCACCCCGAGATCGCGCGGGCCGCGAGCAGCGCCTACGAGCGCAATCGGCGGGCTGCGTCGCGCGCCGGCGAGCGGGAGCTGGAGGAGCCAGGCAGCGAGGTCACGCCCGGCGCGCCCGCGGTGCCCGCCGTCCCGGCGGTCCCGGTCGTCGCAGCGCCGCCCGGCGTGGTCGACGGAGGATAAGGCGTTCAACCGTACTGGCCGTCGGGCCAGGCTACATCATCGCGCCATATGCGATCCAGCCCGAGCAGGGATGCTGGAATCTCGGCCAGGGTGGCGTCGCGTTCGGCCTGACGGCGTCGTTCGTCACTTCGCGCGCGCTGCCGTTCGACTTCCTGGTCGTGCCGTGGGTCATGGCGGTGGCGGTGGCGTTCTCTGCCGCCGTGGGGATCGACTTCGGGTTCTTGCTCGCCCGCAAGGCTGCGAGGCTCGATCCGATCGAGGCGCTGAGACACGAGTAGGCGGGCGGTGATCGCGAATCCAACGTCTCTTCAGCGCCCCCGGGGTGAGTCGAACGCCCGACCAACGGTTTGGAAAGCGACGCGCAAACGGGGCCGTGTCTGGGGAACACCGCGGAGGGGAAGAGGAATTCACGGCGTAGAACCAGGCTGGGCAGGGCCGTTTCCATGCCTTTGCCACGGCGTGAGCGGTCTTCGCCAGGCTCGACTACACTGAGGGCGATGGCACCTCGTCAGATCGTCGAAGCCGCGCTGGGCCTTCCCCGCGACGAACGCATCGAGCTTGCCGAGAAGCTCATCGCGAGCCTGCACGATTCGCCTGACCCCGAGTGGGAGCAGGCATGGGCGACCGAGCTCGAGCGACGTACCGCCGAGTACGAGCGCACCGGCGAGGCCTGCTCGATCGACGAGGCGTTCGATCGTGCCATGGCTCGCGTGAGTCATCGGTGAGCCGCCGCCCGCGAGTCCTGCCCGGCGCGGCCGCTGAGTATGCCGCCGCCGCCGCGTGGTACGAGGCGAGACGCCCCGGCCTCGGCGGGGAGTTCGCGGAAGCGTTGCGAGCTGCCTTTCGAGAAGTAGCGGAGCGACCGCTTTCCTGGCCGCGCTGGCCAGCGGCTCCCGAGTACCGTTGGTTCGTGATGAACCGCTTCCCCTTCGCCGTGTTCTACCGAGTGACCGACACCGAGGTGCAGATCGCCGCCGTCGCACACGGCAAGCGGAAGCCGGGGTACTGGGTCGATAGAGCCCGCGGCTAGCGGCTCCTGAACTACCCGAACCGCGCAATCGCCGCTTCCCGGTCACTCGCCACGTCGTGCGCGCGCCGCTGGGTGGTGGTCTTCTACGCCCCCGGGGTGAGTCGAACACCCGACCAACGGGTAGGGACGCGACGCGAACGCGGGGCGTGGTGTAGAGGAAGACCGCGGAAGGGAAGGGGAAACGACGGGGCTCGCGGGGACCCGGCACGGCCGTTTCCACGCTGCTACCAGGCGGCTGGGCGAAGCGCCGATCCACGGGATGCTCCCGGTATGAACGCGAGAGCCGAGGAGCTTTTCCGTGAGGCCCTGGCGCTCCCCGAGGGCGACCGGGTGGCGCTGGCGACGCGACTCCTCGAGGTCAGTCCGGATGAACCCGAGCCAACCGGCGAGGAGCTTCGCGCGTTGCAGACTGCGATCGACGCCGGCCAGCGCGACGTTGACGCCGGCAACGTAGTGGCGGCAGAGGACGTCCTCCGCGAGCTGGACGCACTCTAGGCCGTGACGTATCGGGTCGAGTTTTCGGACGCTTCACGGCGCCAGGCGCGCCATCCAGCGCTAGTGGCGTGCCAACCGTCCCGCCGCGCCCGAGCTGTTCAAGCCACCCTGGCCGAAATTCCAGCCTAACTGGTCGGCCTGGATCGGATAAGAAGAAGTGCGATTGCGGGAGTGCGGCGGCGAGCGGACGGGTCGTGAGGCGGAGCGGCGGTGCCGCCGCAGTCCCGTAATCGGCGGATTGGACGGGGCCGGTGCGCGGCAGCCGCGAGGTCGTCACCGGAGGTAGCCAGCGCGACGTCGCGGGAGCGCGCGGACACCTTACTCATGGAGTGTGTTTCTTGCCGAGCGATCGGCACCGCGGGGCACAACCCAACCGCACCACCCAAGGATGGTTGCAGGATGCCGCGGCGGTATTCCCGACCTCGGTTGCGAGGGCCGTCAGCATCCCAGGTAGAACGCGCGAAAGCGCAGACCCCGGTGCCGCCAGCGGACACCCGGGCCAGGGGGACACTGCCGCCACCGCGTGGCCAGCGGAGCTGCGATAGCAGGGCGACACAGTGCAAGAAAGGCCCCGGCAACCCTGATCGGCCCAGGGGATGACAGCCGCGACCCGGGCCCGTTCAAGCCGGAGGACACCGGATCAGGAGCCGGCCGCCCGCTCACCGTCGCCAGGACGCCGCTCCTGCCGCGCAGCGGCTTCGTCCAATCGCGCCACATGCGATCCAGATCGAGCAGTGACGCTGGAATCTCGGCCAGGGTGGCACGGGTTGCGACGATCCACCGACGATTCAGGGGGGCCTATCACTTCTTCCCGGGCAGCCGCCACAGGACACCGAGGTCGAAAGGTATCGCGTCGAAGGGCTCCGACTGCACCTGGTCGTCGGCACCGTAGCTGGCTACGACGACCCACTGCGTGCCCTCTCTACGGTAGACCTCCAGGGTCTGCGCTAGCGGATCGACGATCCACAGATGCCCGACACCGTGATTCGCGTAGAGCGGCATCTTCTCGGCTCGATCGACCCGAGCCGTAGTGGGCGAGAGCACCTCGCAGATCCAGTCCGGCACCAGTGTGATCGGGTTCTCTTCGGGCTCCTCGTATCGTTCGACGCGCCACCCGGCGAGGTCGGGAGCACGCACCTCGTCGCCGAGCCGCAGCTCCGGCTCGTCGAGGATCACCCACCCACCGGGGCCAGTGTCAGAGTCCCAGCCGAAGTTTCGCCCAAGGCGTGCTCCAAGCGTGCTCGAAACCCGGACGTGACGAGGCCGTGGTCTTGGCAACACACGGACCTGCCCTCCGACGATCTCCGCCTTCGTTCCCTCCGGGAGGGCTTGATACTCTTCGTACAACCCGTCGAAGACGCCACGGGGTGCATGGCTCACCATGCGCTCAGTGTACCTCGAACCGTCGGGTGGGCCATGGCGCCGAAGATCCGGCGACTTTTCTGGCCGATAGCTGGAAGCGAGCGTCCAGAAGCGCGAGATTTCGACCGCGGTCTTTGCGATCGAAGGAAGGTCGAGGCGCTCGGATTCGACGCTCTGTCGGAGCAGTTTCGGGCCGCGTATCTCACGGTCATGAAGTTGCGTTTCCTGACGATTGCTTCATCGGAGGCACCAGCATGGGCGGCACCGCGGCCCCAACCACCCGTGTACGTCGAGCCGCGCACGCGGCGGTGGGCGACGATTCGACGACCACCTCGACGCATGTTGCCCTGTGAGCTTCAGAGGCAGCTGCAACCAGGATCGCCGATGGCGCATTTGCAGAGCGAGCAACTTCCGGGGGAAGTCTGCTCGCAACGACATTCCTCCACGCCCGAGCAGAACTTGGGGCGATTGCAGTCGCACTGACAAACGCCGGCCATGGCGATGCACTCATGCCTACCCTCGCAAGGCACGTCTCCGCGCTTCCCGTGGGGCTGACGACAATCCGCGTCCCGATCGGCTGGCACGAAGCACCCTCGACGAGCTGGATGCAAGGTGCAGCGCCCCTGCTCCTTGCACTCCGACGAGTGCCGACACTCGGCGTACGTGGTCGCATGACAGCCCCCGTCGACCAACGTGCACGCCCCTGCTTCTGCGCAGTTCGACGACTGGGAGCAGTGCGCTTCGGTGGTCGCTCGGCACTCGCCTTCGACTCGCACACAGAGGCCAACTCGTCTGCAACAGTCCCCGCAATCACTCTGGGTGGGGCTGGGTGCGGCCCCGTCTGGGGCAGGGTCTGGGGTGGCGTAGATGGGCTCGAAGTCCGGGTCGGCGGTACGGGTCGGTGCGGCGGTACGGGTCGGTGCCGCACTTGCACCCGGGGTGGCCGGAGTCGGTGAAACCAGCCGTCCCCCGGATGGCTCTAGCTGACGCGTGCATCCCAACCCCGCGACGACCAGGGCCACGCAGAACCAGTCCGCGACCTGCCTCGGCCACAGGCGAAGCAGATCAGCGATGTGTCGTCGGTCGTCGATCATCCAACAGCCCAAACGGGATCTGACGGACCGAACCCGATCACGCCCGCATCGCCTCGTGCGAATCACCCACGGGGGGAAAGCCTACCACGCACCGGCCAGCGTGGGTCGCGCGCCGTTGCCCCCCGTTGGCTCTGCTCGCGGGTCGACCCCTGGAACAACCCCTACCTCATCACCTGCGACGGCACCGACTTGACCGTGACTTCGGCCGGGCCGGACGGGCTCACCGGGACGGGGGATGACGTGGTGGTGCCTGGGCGGTAGTCGTTGAGACTCGACGGCACCGTCGGAGGATAAGGCGTTCAACCGTACTGGCCGTCGGGCCAGGTTACATAAGAAGAAGTGCGATTGCGGGAGTGCGGCGGCGAGCGGACGGCTC
>CAYZQO010000019.1:0-85441 GCA_964480725.1 uncultured Polyangiaceae bacterium
CTAGGTCATTGATTTGGAACAACAAACAAACCGTTTGTTGTTCTAGGCTCGGCGCGCCATGCCCCTCCGAGATCCCGTCGTCCGCGCTCGGCGGATCGTCGTCAAGATCGGGTCACGAGCCCTGACGGAGGACGCGGTCGCCCAGAACCGGCTGGCTGCCGAGATCGCGGGGCTCGCCCTGGAGGGACGGTCGTTCGTGCTGGTCAGCAGCGGGGCGATCGCGATCGGTGTCAAGCGCCTCGGCTACCGGCGACGACCTCGCGAGATGGGGCGGCTCCAGGCGGCCGCCGCGGCCGGGCAGACGGAGCTGATGCGCCGCTACGACGAGGTGTTCGCCCGCCACGGCCTGGTCGCCGCACAGGTGCTCCTCACCCATGCGGACTTGGCCGACCGGGAACGACTGAACAACGCTCGCGCTGCCTTCGCAGAGCTGCTCGAGGCGGGCGCAATCCCGGTGGTGAACGAGAACGACACGGTGTCGACCGAGGAGATCCGGTTTGGCGACAACGACCAGCTGGCCTCGATGGTAACGCCACTGGTCGGCGCCGAGCTCCTGGTGCTCCTCACCGACGTGCCCGGCGTTCTCGACAAAGACGGCAAGCGCATCCCGGTGATGACGCCGGAGGCGACCTTGGGTGCGTTCAGCAGCGGCAGCACGGTGGGCACGGGCGGGATCCAGAGCAAGATCGACGCGGCCTGGAAGGCGGCCCGCGCAGGAGCCGCCGCGCTGATCGCCCCGGCCTCCCAGCCGGGACTCCTCCGCTCGGTCCTGGCCGGCGCCGATCTCGGCACCCTGTTCCCTCCCGCCGGGTCCGCGCTGCGCGCACGCAAGCACTGGATCGCTTACACGCTGCGACCCCGGGGGGCCATCCTGCTCGACCGCGGCGCCGCGCTAGCGGTCCGGGGGGGCAAGTCCAGCCTGCTCCCGGTGGGCGTGCTCGGGGTCCGCGGCTTCTTCGGACCCGGTGACGCCGTCCGCCTGCTGGACGTCGAGGGTCAGGAGATCGGCCGCGGGCTGACCCGCCTCGGCTCGCTCGAGGTGGCCCGGGCGGCCGGGGTGCCCCGCGCGGGGCTCGCGCCGTTGTTCGGTACCGACGACGTGGTGGTGGTCCACCGGGACGATCTCGTCGTCGCCGGCTGAACCCACCGTCCCCGTTCACGCCCCGCCGCTGGCGGGGAATGGCCGTGCTCCCCCTGCGGCTCGCCCCGCGCCCAGCAAACGCCGCGCGCGCCGGGTGCGAGCCGCGACCACCCCGACCGACAAACCGAAGGCAACCCAAGCCTGCCACCAAAGATGCGCCGGCGTCGTTGGGTCGGAACTCTTCGGGTGCGGCGCGGTCGAACTCTCTTCGTCATGTGGTCGGCTCGGTCACCGGCGGGCGCTCGGTTCCGGCGGGGAGCGCCCCGCACGCCGGCGGCGATCTCCCCTCGGGGATCCCGGCGCCACGGACGGATAGCACCGGGCTGCACCGGGCGTTCCGGCGCGATAGAATGGGAGGCGTCGGGCTTGCGCGTCGTCACCATCCTCCCTCCGCTCCTGGCCGTCATCGCGGTGGCGACGTTGGGGTGCACCCGTGGCGCTCCGGCCTCGAACCTGCCTCCCCGCCCCGCCTCGGCGGAAGAGGTGCAGCGGCCGGAGCCGGTGATTCAGCTGGTGGACGACGACGACTACGTGGTTCGCGTCATCGCGGGGGACACGACGTGCTCGGGGACCCTGGTGGCCGGCGATCAGGTGCTGACGGCGCATCACTGCGTGAGCGCGCGAGCCGGGGACGGCACGATTCTGGCGCGCGACGTGGACCCGTCGACGGTGCGCGTGGAGCTCGGCAGTGGCTACCTGCCCTGGGGCGAGGTCGGAGTCCGCGGGATCCTCGCGCCACCGTGCGGCCACGGTGCCGGCTCCGGCGACATCGCCATGTTGATCCTCGACCGTGAGCTCGTCGGCGTCGCGACGCTGCCGCCGGCGCTCGACCGTGCCCCAACCGTCGGGGAGTTCGTCGAGCCTGCCGGGTTCGGGGTCTGCCCGGCGAGCGAGGACGGGATCCGAAAGCACGTCCGCACCGGAGGACCGCTCGACGCGCTCCGGGCAGATCGCTTCCGCCTCGACGCGTCCATCTGCCCGGGCGACTCCGGGGGGCCCGCTTTGACCCGAGACGGGCAGCTCGTGGGGGTGATCTCGGCGGCAGTAATGGACGGCAGCGCCTCGACGGTCGGTCGCTCGGAGTTCACCAGGCTCGATCATTGGCGCCCCTTGTTCGCAAATGCGAAGATGGTTTCCGAGGGTGCGAGCCCCGCGGAAGTCCCGCCGATCGCCGGCTGTCCCCAGCCCTGAACGGGCTTGGGCCGCCCTGCGGTCGCAGTCATTGCGCGCGCCCATGGAGCGGTCGTGGAAAGGAAGTTCGTTCGCTTCATCGTCTGGACGGTGATCATCGTCGGGTCGCTGGCCGGGCTGGCGCGGGCCTTTCTGGTCCGCGCCTGGGTCGTCCCCGGTGACGACCCGGACTTCCTCGCCTCCGCCGCGCCGACGCTCGAGGCCGGGGACGTGGTCCTCCTCTGGCGGCTCACGGCCCCCAGGTTCGGGGACCTGGCGCTCTGCGAGGATCCCGAGACGGAGGGCGCCACCGTCGTCGGCCGCCTCCTCGCGGAGGGGGGCGATTCCATCACCATCCGCGGTGCCAGGATCGAGCTCAACGGTGAACGGAGCGGGACGGAGTTCGCCTGCGATCCCTTCTTCGTCCTGGATCCCGCGACCGACCAGGAGATCGAGATCCAGTGTTCGATCGAGGCGCTCGGCGGCCACAAACACCCGATCGGAACGACTGGGGGCCAGAAGAACGTGCCTCCCCCGGTCCATGAGGTGCTGCAAGAGGATGAGGCCTACCTGGTGAGCGACAACCGCCTCTACCCCCACGATTCGCGGGTGTACGGCCCGGTGATCCGCGAAACCTGCAAGGAGTCGGTCGTTTTTCGCCTCGTCGGCGGCGGTGGCTGGCGCGACACCAAACGTAGGCTGACCGGCCTCCTGTGAGCCAGGAGCCGGTGCGTCCGGGCCGGGCCGAGCGGGGCGCTGAGCTGCGGGTTGCGCGCGCCGCCGAGGTGGGCCCATGATCGCCGGGCCACATGGAGGAGCTGGCGCGCCAGATCGGGGTCGCCTGTGGGAAATGCGATGCCTTCGCACCCCTCGAGGCGGCCCACTGCCCCGGCTGCGGCCAGCGGTTCGTGGGGCCCCCGACCGAGCTCGGGGGCGACGCGACCGAGCCCCCGGCCGCGGGGGCTGCCGAAGCCATGGGTTCCGACCCGATTCGGGAAGGCAGTTCCCATCTGGTCGAAACTGATCGACGCTACGGGGCGGCGGCGGCCCAGTCCGGGTCGCTCGCCGCGAGCCTCTCCGAGGAGGAGCTGATGGAGCAGACGAGGACGTTCGTGTGTCAGTCCTGCATGACCCCGGTCCCCAAGGGCCACAAGTTCTGCGGCCGGTGCGGCGCGCCGGTGCCGGAGGAGATCCTCGCCCTGCAGGTCAAGTACTTCAGCGACATGCAGAATCCGGAGAAGGCCCGCCTCATCCTCATCCGTGGCGATGGCATGGACGGGCTCAGCTATCACCTCAAAGCGGACTCGCACGTCGTCGGGAAGACCGGTCAGGTGGACTTCCCCGAGGATCCGTTCGTCAGCCCGCGACACGCCAACTTCTTCTACCGCGATGGTCGGCTCGTGGTCCGCGACGAGGGCTCTCTCAACGGGGTCTACATCCGAGTCCGGGGCACCGTAGAGATCGTGGCGGGTGACACCTTCCTCGCCGGAGAGCAACTGCTTCGCCTCGACCCGACGCCGAAGGCGGCGGACGGCGCGGACGCCGAGGGGACCTACTTCTACTCGTCTCCGAAGCACCCCAGCGCATTTCGCGTCAACCAGATCCTCGAGGGAGGGGCGCTCGGCATGACCGTCTGCACGCGCGGTACCACGCTGCAGATCGGGCGTGAGGATGGGGACCTGAACTTCCCCGGCGATCTCTTCATGTCGGGCAAGCACTGCACCGTCGCCGAGCAGGAGGGGAAGTACCTGCTCACGGATCACGACAGCCGCAACGGCACCTACGTCCGCGTCAAGGCCGACACGCCCCTTGCGCACGGGGACTACCTGTTCATCGGACGGAAGCTGCTGCGCGTGGAGCTGAACACGAACTAGGGCAGCAACCAGCGGGATCGCCGCGGAGGATCAGCGACCGGGAGGACCGAGCCAGCAGCGGATCTCGCCCGAGGCCGCTGTCGGAACGCTCCTTCGCCCCTGGCAACCAGTGGTGCCAGGGGCGCGCCCTCCAGGTTGCCGACGCAGCTGGCAAGCCGATCGCTGCTCCGGGGCAGCGGGGGATGCGACGGGAGCGGAGCGCGGCGGGCGTCGCCTCGCTGCGGTCAGCCGCGAGCCAATGCGATCAGGTCGCCACGAGTTCGGGAGCCTTGCGGCGGGGGCGCCGGCGAGCTCTCCGCTCGGACGGTTCGGCCGCGGGCGGCGGCGGTATCGGCTCCGCACAGGCCTCGTCCCGCAGGCCCTTCACGAGCACGGCGAGCTCGTAGGACATGCTGCGGGTGAGCCGCCCCGCACGCCCAGCCTCGAGGCGCGGCAGGATGGCGCTGATGCGGCGCGCTGCATCTGCGATGCGCCTCGGCACGTTGAGCCGCTCGACGATCGGCTCGAGGAAATCGCCGGCGGCCTGGATGCGATCTCGGTGGCCGCTGCACGCCTCGCGCAGGGGCTCGAGCAGCAGCGTCGTGAGCACCACCACGTCGTCGAGCGGGCCGGTCGCCGCCGCGCGGCGATCCAGGGCTGTGAGCAGCCGCCAGACCACGCTGGCGGACGCCTCGTCATCGGACAGATAGGCCGCGACCTCCGGCAACAGGACGTCGAGCAGCCCCGTCTCCCAGGCGAGCCACATGGAGCGGTGCGCCGCACCCTCGCGCAGCAGGCGCAGCAGCTCCTCGAAGAGCCGCGGCCGAGCCGCCATGGCGAGCGTGCCCCGGCACCGCACGATGGCGTCGTACACCGACGGCGAAATCCCGAGGTCGAGCCGGGCGCAAAACTTGATGGCGCGCAGCATCCGCACGGGGTCTTCCTGGAAGCGGACGATCGGGTCACCAATGGTCGCGACCGTGCGACGCTCGATGTCGGGAACCCCGCCGACCCAGTCGAGGACGCGGTGACCCTCCAGGTCGTAGAAGAGACCGTTGATGGTGAAATCGCGGCGCTGCGCGTCCTCGTGGGCGGCTCCGAAGGCGTTGTCGTCCCGGATCAGGAGGTCCTCCGCGCTCTGCGCCTCCTCCGTTTGGGGCGCGCAGCGGAACGTGGCCGTCTCGATGACCTTGCCGCTGCCGAACAGCACGTGCACGAGCCGGAACCGGCGGCCGATCACCCGCGAGTTGCGGAACAGGGTCCGTACATCGTCGGGGCGGGCGCTGGTGGCCACGTCGAAGTCCTTCGGTCGGCACCCGAGGAGCAGGTCCCGAACGCACCCACCGACGAGGTAGGCCTCGTGCCCGTGGCGGACGAGCCGGCGCACGACCTTCGCCGCATCGGGATCGACCAGCGCCTCGTCGAGCGCGACCGTTCGAATGTCCGGCGCGACCTGCCACTGCGGGTCGGCCCGCTGCGACGCGTCCATCGGCTCCGGTGGCTCGTCCACGGTCACGCGGGCGCGCCGCCGCGCGGCCTCGCGCCGGAGCGCGGCCAGTTCGTCACGCGAGACTCGCTGTGTCATGCGGGGCAGGCAACCCGAGGCTCGATCCGCGCTCGTCGCTCGACGGAAGCCCAGTCTGGCTCCCCGGGGGCGGTGACGGCCGGCGTCGGGTGCGGGATCGAGTTCAAGAAGGTACGGTGCGGAGGCGGCCCGCCAAGTAAGGGGACCGGCAGTGGCCCCGAGGGCGCACGCCGCTTTGTCTTTAGCAGGGACCGCGGGGGCGCGCCACTCCGAGGACCCAGCGAGCGGGCCCCGCGGGCAGGCCTGGACCGACCCGGGACCAAACCCGGGGGTCGTGGTGCTGCGCGCAGCCCCTGTTCGGCTGGGGTGGGCCGAGTTCACTCCCGCGGGGCGCAGCGGTATGGTGCCCGGGTGTCGCTCGGGGCGCTGGTCGTGCTGGGCTGTCGGGTGGCGGCGGACGGCAATCCCGGACCTGCCGCGCTGCGCCGGCTGCTGCGGGCCGCTGCGGCGTACGGCGAGCACCCGTTGCCCGTGCTCCTCAGCGGCGGTCGGGCCTGGGCGGGGACGGTGGAGGCGGTGGCCTTTCGTGAGTGGCTGGTGGCCCGGGGTGGCGTGCCCGCGGCCGCGACCTGGGTCGAGTGCTGCTCGCTCTCGACGGCGGAGAACGCCCGCTTCTCAGCGAGCATCCTCGCCGAGCTGGGCGTCCGTCGGATCGGCGTCGTCACTTGCGACTGGCACCTGCCGCGGGCGCTCCGCGCCTTCGCCCGTGCGGGGATCGAGGCCTCCCCGCTGCCGGCCGCCTCGCCCCGGATCGATCTCCCCAGGCGCTGGGGGCGCGCGCTGCGCGAGCGGGCCGCAGGTCCGCTCGACTCCTGGTGCACGTGGGGGTGGGAGGTCGCGTGAGGTCGGGACGCACGGCGGCGGCGGTCGGTCTGTTGCTGCTCGCCTGCGGCGGCCGCGGTCGCTCCGACACCGTTGCCTCGACGGCGACGGGAGCCGCTTCGGTCTCCGGTCCTTCGCCAGCCTCGTCAGCGGGGGCCAGCGCCGACCACCGGGTCCGATCCCTGCTCGGCGCCGAGATCGAGCGCCGATCGGCGGCGATCCTGGACGACGATCTGAGCCATCGCGCCGCGCCGGTGCGGCGTGCCGCCGCCCGCGCCGCCGCCCGCATCGCCGACGCCCGGGCCGCGACGCTCGTTGCCCGCGCGATCACGGACGTGGATCCGGAAGTCGTCGCCTGGGCCGCGCACGGGCTTGGCGCCACCTGCGCGGGACGTGAACGGGAAACCGTTCGTCGCCTCGTCGCGCGCAGCGTCTCGCTGGGCCCGCCGCCGCAGGTCCCGGCAGCAGCGAAGCTCCCCGGCGCCGTCGTTCCCCAGCGCGCCATCGCGGCAGCGCTGGCCCGCTGCGGCAACCGCGAGGCTGAGATCACGCTCCGCGCTTGGCTGCGGGATGGCTCGGGAAGGGCCGAGCTCGGCGCCGTGGGGCTGGGCCAGCTCGCCTTCCGCCGAGGCCGACTCGACGACGCCTCGCTGGTCGCGCTGCTGGACGCGGCGGCGCGGACCGAGAAGCCCGTCGCGCAAGCGCTGGTCGCCTTCGCCTACCTCGACGGCCTGGCTGAATCCGTGCGCGAGCGCCTCGTGAGCGTGGCGACGACGGCGCTCGCGAGCCAGGGGACGCGGCGCGCGCTCGCGATCCGTGCGCTCGGCCAGGGCGGGGCCGCGGCCGCGCGACCGCTCGCCGCGGCGCTCGGCGACGGCAAGCTCCCACCAGTGGACCGGGCCGAAGCGGCGCGTCAGCTCGGGCGCCTCGGCGCTGAGGGACAGGCGGCGCTCGGCGAGGCGCTCGGCCCACTGGTGCCCGCGACGACGGACGCGAACGGCCTGATCGGCCCCAAGTGGGCTCCGCTCGCGGCCGCGCTCGAGAGCCTTGAGGAACCGCTGCCGGCGGCACGCGATCCTCTGGCGCGGCTCGCCGAGCTCCCGCTCCAGTCCGGGGTGACCCCGGCGGTGCGACGGCGCGTCGTTTGGCTCCGCTGCGCCGCAGCCTCGATCCTCGCCGGGCAGGCGACGCTGAGCCAGCGGCTGGTGGCGTGCGATCCGGACCCGCAGGGTCGCGCTGGCGCACTCGCGACCCTGCGGGTGCTCGATCGCGGGAAGATCACGGGCGCGAGGCTCCGTCGCTGGCGCGAGCTCTCCACCAACGCCGATCCGGTGGTGAGCGAGACGGCGCTCGGGCTGATGGCCCGACACCCAGAGATCCACCGACCCCATGAGGTGCTCGTTCAGGCGCTCGGCAGTGACCGGCCCGGCGTGGTGGCGGCCGCCGCCAAGGTCCTCGCGGCATACCCGGACCGCGCCGGCATCACCCGCACCGACGACCGCGCGGATTCCGACCAGCGACTGGCCTCCGCGGAGGCACCGAAGCCAGAGGCGGCGCTGGTGACCGCGCTCGCTGCGGCCCTCTCCAGGCCACTTGCGAAGGGCTCCTTCGAGCCGCGCCTCTCGCTGCTCGACGCGACGGGCTCGCTCGCGGTGCTGAGCCTCAAGCCGGAGCTGGAGGCTTCCTGCCGGAGTGACCAGCCCGCCCTGCGAGCCCACGCCGAGCGGGCCCTGAGGCGCCTGGGCGATCGGCGACGCACCTGCGACGGGCCGGCCGCTGGAAAGACGAGCCGCCCGGCGAGCCTGCCGACGGTGGGGGGGTTCGAGCTGATCCTGCACACGGACGCGGGCCGCCTTCGGCTCCGGCTCGACGCCGCGCAGACGCCGTTCGCGGTGGCGCGAGTGGTCGAGCTCGCGCGCACGCGGTTCTACGACGGCACGGTCATCCACCGTGCCGTGCCCGGGTTCGTCGTCCAGTTCGGCGACCCCGGCGGCGACGGGTACGGCGGCTCCGACCGGGAACCGCTGCGCTGCGAGACGGGGACGCTCCCGTTCGATGCGCTCGCCGTGGGGATGGCGCTCTCGGGCCGCGACACGGGGTCGAGCCAGCTCTTCGTCACCCTGGGCAACTACCCGCACCTGGATGGGGATTTCTCCCGGATCGGCACGGCGACTGGCGACTGGGACCAGGTCGTCGCCGGGGACGTCATCCAACGGGTCGAGGTCCGTCCCCTCGGCGTTCCGTGAGCAGCGACCGGCTCGGACTGGCTAGCGTCGCCGCCGCACGAAGGCCGCTCAGAGGCGGGTCCACTTCCACGCCCGCGACCCGCCGGCTACGCTGGCGGCGTGCTGCTCGCGATCGACATCGGCAACACCAACGTGGTCTTCGGCGTGTTTGCGGGCGAGGCGCTGAAGCACACCTTCCGCGTCTCGGCCTCACGAGAGCGCACCGTGGACGAGTACACCGTGCTGCTGAGGCAGCTCCTCTGGGTGCGAGAGATCGAGCCCGCGGCGATCACCGCCACCATCATCGCGAGCGTCGTCCCCCCCCTCACCGACGTGCTCAGCGACGCGGCGCGTGAGGGCTTCGCCCGCACGCCCCTGGTGGTGGGGCCAGGGCTCAAGACGGGCATCCCGGTGCTGTACGAGAACCCGCGAGAGGTGGGGGCCGACCGCATCGTCAACGCCGTCGCCGCCTACGAACGAGTGCGCGGCGCGGCGATCGTGGTCGATTTCGGGACCGCCACAACCTTTGACTGCATCTCTCCGCGCGGCGAGTACCTGGGCGGGGTGATCGTGCCCGGCGTGAGGGTGAGCCTCGACGGGCTGGTCAGGCGCGCGGCGAAGCTCTCCGGCGTTGAGATCGCTGAGCCGCCGCGCGTGCTCGGCCGCAACACCACGCACGCGATCCAGTCTGGCATCGTGCATGGGTATGCGTCGCTGGTGGACGGCCTAGTCCGCAAGCTCGTGGCGGAGCTCGGGCACCCCTGCGCGGTCCTCGCTACCGGCGGACTCGCCGGACTCATCGCTCACCACAGCGAGGTGATCGAGACGGTCGATCCCAACCTCACGCTGATCGGGCTGCGCATCTTGCACGAGCGCAACACCGAGCGACGAACGTGAACGCGCCGCCGCGCCATCGAGCGGGCGTGGCGGCGCGCCCGGCCCGCCTCACTTCTCGTAGACCTGAGCTCCAACCATGCCGGAGCCAGCGGCTGCGATGATGTCGACGGTCATCGTGCCGCCCATCGGCCAGGCCCACTTGTAGCAGTTCGGCTGCTTGCCAATGACGGCCTGGGACCCCGTCTCCTGATCCTGCGACACCACCGGCGCCATGCCGCCGACGGCGACGGTCTTGAGCTCCATGTTGAGCTCGGTAACGCCGACGCCGGCGCCCACGACCGTGTAGCACTTGCCGGGCTGCATCTGGATCGGCTTGGAGATGCGACCACCGGCCTGACAGTTGGCGGCGATAACGGCGCCGAGCGGCTTGGCGCCCGCGGGCACCGAGCCCTGGGCCATGGCCGTGATGATGGGCTGCGCCGCCGCGGCGGCCGCGGCGTCCACCTCGGTGCAGGTCCCGGCCGCGGCCGTCCCCGGCGCGGTCGTGCCCGGCGCGGTCGTGCCCGGCGCGGCCGTGCCGGCGGGCGGGGTGGTGGTCGTGCCGTACCCCGGGTCGGTCGTCGTGCCGTAGGCCGGCTGCGTCGCCGTGCCGTAGGCCGGCTGCGTGGCGCCGTAGGCCGCCGGCGGGTAGCCCGCCGTCGTGTCCTGCTTCTTCTTGCAGGCGGTCACGCCGAGCACGAGCCCGAGACTCACCGCCCCCACGATCAGTTGAACGCTCGATCCACGCATGGGAAAGCTCCTGACGTCGATTGGAATGTTGCGGACGCGGGGCGCCGCGACCGGGCCCAGCGCGCGAAGGCTAGCCCCGAACCCCGGCAGCGGTAAAGGCGCTGGACCCACCGGCCGCGAGGTGCCTTGGACGCGAGGAGCGCCCGGTCCACCGTCCAGCAGACCTAACCGCGACACCCGCGGCGGAAAAGGGGCGCCCACGCGACCGCCACCGCCAACGCGGTGGCGAGCGCACCCCACTGCCCGACCGAGAGCGAGACGGAGAACCCGTTGAGTCCCACAGCCGCGGCGGCGCCCCAGCCGACGGCGGCGGTGAGCAGCGCCGCGGCCTGGCACGACCACCGCTCGCGGGCGCCGCCGATGGTCCTCGACGGCCCCAACACGATGGCCACGGCCAGCACGACCAGACCGAGCCCGAGGGCGTGCACCGCTGGGAGGCGGGGCCCGACCAGCCAGCGATCGGGATCGTCACAGAGGATCTCGATCGGATACCGCAACGCCGCCTCGGCGAGCGCGGTGACCAAGAACACCTCGCCGGCGAAGCGGCGGCGGCGGCGAGCGGCGATCGCAACCGCGAGCACCGCGATCGCCGCCAGCGCGAGGTAGAGCTGGGTCGGGTGGACGGGCAACGACGCCGGTGCCGTTGCGGGCACGAGGCCACGCGTCACATGCTCAACCCAAGCCGGGGCTCCGTGGCCGCCAAGGGTGGCTGCGTCCCACCGTGGGAAGGTGCCGAGCACCGCGAGCAGGGGTGCCGCCGGGGCCTCGAGTGGACGCCCGAACCCTCCTCCCGTGGCGTAGCTCCCGAGGCGGCCGAGGACGAGCCCAAGCGCGACGGCGGGCGCGGCGACGTCGGCGTAGGGGAGGAAGGCGACGCGACGGCGGTAGAGCTCACCGCCCGCGGCGAGGGCGCCAAGCCACAGCGCGCCCTGGAGCGACAGGCCGCCGCGGCCGAGGTCCAGGGCCTCCGCCAGCGTGAGGCCCGCTGGCGAGCACTCGATCAGGTAGTCCGCGCGAGCGCCGATCATGCCGCCCGCGACCGCGGCGAGCGACGCCCCCTCGAGACTCCGCGGGGGCAGCCCGTCGGATCTCCCGAGGTCCCGCACCAGCACCCAAGCGGCGACCAGCGCCACGGCGACCAGCGCACCGTAGGTCGTGACCACCATCGCGCGTGGCGTGAAGGCCAGCCCCCAGAGCGCGATCGCGCCGATCACGCCGACAGCGGTGAGCGCCCCCCCCACGACGACCAGCTCGAGCGCGCGACGCCGCCACGCCGCCAGCGCCACGAGAAGGCCCACGACGCCCAGCACGACGAGCAAGAGCGCGAGCGGCAGCGGCCGGCTCGGCAGGGGGATCTCGAGCAGCAAGGGGTGCATCGGGGGCCCGCTCCCACGCCCGCGAACGCACGTCGGCGGGCAGCCGCGGCGCTTGGGAGCACGCGGCGCCGATGCTACCATTCGTCGGTGCCGTGGAGGACGTATCGCTGCGCGCTCACCTGCGCGATCACCGCCTGCGTCCCGCCCGACCCGCCGTCGGGCTCCGCGACGGCGCGCACGGGCACGATCCTCGACGCCGCTCCGGGCGGCGCCGGTGCGCTCATGCCCGGCGACCTCGAGGCGACGGCCGCGCGGGGGTCAGATCCGATCGCGGCGCCGCCCCCGATCGCGAGCCGGCACAGCCCTCCGCCGATCGGCTCGGCGGGGGCGTCTACCGCGAGCCGCGGGGTGGTCGCGCCAGCGCCCGCGCTGGCCACGGTCTTTCGCGACTCCTTCGCGCGAGACGACCTGGGCGGGGACTACCACGCGACCTCCCCGGCGTGGCGCGTGCAGGATGGGCAGCTCTGCGGTCGGGGTGCGCGGAACCATCCGGTGTGGTTGCGCCGCGGGTTGCCAGCCAATGCGCGCATCGAATTCGTGGCGGTGAGTCGGTCGCTGGACGGGGACGTCAAGGTCGAGGCCTGGGGCGACGGGGTGTCGCATGCCACCTCGACGTCGTACCGGGACGCCACCAGCTACCTCGCCGTCTTCGGGGGCTGGAAGAACCGCCTGCACGTGCTCGCGCGGCTCGACGAGCACGGTCCCGACCGGATTGCCGTGGAGATCGCGCCGAACGAAACATCACCAGCGCGGGCACCCGTGCTCCCCGGTCGCGCCTACCGCTTCCGGCTCGAACGCACGGACGGACGGACCCTGCGTTGGTTCGTCGACGACGTCCTGGTGGCGGCCTTCCCGGACCCCGCGCCGCTCGCCGGCGCCGGACACGATCGCTTCGCGTTCAACGGCTGGGAGGCCGAGGTGTGCTTCGACGACCTCGTCATTACTCCGCTCTGATCGGCGCCCGGCGATGGAAACCGTAGAGCTGGACCACGAGATCGATGAGCTCGAGCAGCGGGTCGAGCGCTTGCGGTCACTCTACGAGCAGTATTTCCTCGGGATCGAGAAGCTCGAGCCGCTCACCGCACGCAAGGACGTCGATCGCCGGATTTGGGTGCTGCGTCGCGAACAGATCCGCAACACCCGCAAGCGCTTCCGCCTGCAGACGATCATCCAGCGCTACAACACCTACCAGCAGTACTGGATGCGAATCAACCGGGAGATCGAGGCCGGAACCTACCGCCGCCATCTGATCAAGGCGCAGAAGATCCTCGAAACCTTCAACCCGCTGACTCACCAGGCCCGAAAGCGCCACCGCCTGCTGCAGGCCGCCGCCGAAAGCGAGGCGGGCGCCGCAGGGCGCGCTGCCCGCACGTCGGAGCTACCGGACGTGGACCTGGGGGATGTCGGCGAGGGGTTGGGCATCGAGCGCGACGAGGCTCTGGCGCGGCTCGACGAGCTGTTCGGACCCTCCGTACCTCCGAGCGGCTCCCCGCGGAGCGGCCGACCCACCCCGCGGCGTCACCGACCGCCCCCATCGGGCGGGAACCTCGGCGCCATCGATCTGGACTTCGACGCGGTGGGGGGCGTGCTCCAGGCAAGCGTGGCACCCGAACGGCGCGAGCCGGGGAGCGATACGCCCGAACCGCCCACCCCACGACGGATCGTCGTATCCGGACCACCGCCGGTTCGGGTCCCGGGTGCGATGGGGATGCCCGCACCGCTCCCTGCACCAACGCCCACTCGGATGGGCCTACCACCGCCGCCCCCTGGACCCGCGGTCCCTCGACAAGGCCCACCGGCAGGTGCGCAACCGGGAGGCGCCCCTTCGTCCGGAGGCTCGCCACCCCTGGCCGGGAGCGCCTCCAGCCCTCGGCGAAACGACGGTCCGCCTGGCGCCGCAGCGCCGCGGGCCCCCAACCTGCCGCTGGTCGCCGTGCCGACGCCGGGGCCCCGGGTGGGCTCGCTTCAGCCCCCACCCAAGCCCCAACGGCAACCGCGACCTGTCCCCGCTTCGTCCGATGCTGGGGCGGGACCTCCGGCCGCTCCCCTGCCGCGACCCGGCGCCGCCCCCGGGCCGTTCGTCCGACCAGCTCAGGGAGAGCTCACCGACGAGCGGGTCCGGGGCATCCACGCGCGACTGGTGGAGGCCAAGCGACAGACCGCCGACCCGAACGTCCCGAGCGTCGAGGGCCTGAAGCGGTCCCTGGAGGCGACCAGGGCCAGGCTGCAACAGCAGCACGGCAGTCACCGTACGGTCGAGTTCGAAGTCGTCATCAAGGACGGAAAGGCCGTCCTCAAGCCCGTCGTGCGGTGACCCCGACCCTAGAATTCCCTCGGAAAGTCAGGGAATCGGCCCAAGAGCCAGCACCTTCAGGCCGTCTCGCTCGGGGCGACCAGTACGTCGCGATCGCAGAAGAAGATCGCGCAGGAGCTCCGACCCAGGTCGCGCATTCGACCGCAGAGGGCGGCGAGGTCTGCGTCGGCATCGACGACGTCGCCCTCAATCGGCTGCAGCGTCATCTGATCGTATCGGCAGTTGTCGAGGGCGACCCACTGGCCCTTCAGCTGCCCGGAGCGACGCAGCTCCGGCCATGCAACCCTGTTACTCATAGCCTTCTTGACCTCAATCGCGCGGGCCACTCCGTCGAATCGTCGGGGTTAGCCGAAACAGACGCAGCGAGAACGACACCGGAAGGGATCAAGCCACGCGGCAGTGCGCCCCGGATCTATCCAGCGACCAGGCCTCCGTCAAGGACCCGGAGAAAAACTGGCCGACCAGACGGCCAGGCCGCCTCGGGAAGCGGCGCTTCAGCGGCACTTCGGGTTGAGTCGGACGCGAACGCCCATCGACGCGGCACTGTTGACGATGCTCTGGGCCTGCGAACAGTTCCCGTTGAGCGCCGCCGCATCCGCGGCGGCCTGAGCGCCCGCCCGCGCGTCGCGGGCGCAGGCGGCCTTGGCGGCCGCGTCCGTGCACCGGCTGTAGTTGGCGGCGGCCGACGAGACGTTGCCGGAGCGGGCAGCGGCGACGCACGCGGCGCACGCGTTCCCCCCGGTCCCGGCGCCGGCGCCGGTCCCGGTGCCGGTGCCAGTCCCGGTGCGGGCAACGGTCGCCGCGCCCGTCCCCGTGCCCGTCCCCGTCCCTGTCGTGGCGCTCGTCCGAGCACCGGTCGAGGCCCGCGTGGCCGCGCCCGTGGTGACCGACCCGGTCGATACCCCCGTACCCGTGTCCGTGCTGGAGAAGGTGGCCACGCCCGTCGTCGCCTCCGTAACGGGGGCGATGGTGGAGGTCGACCCCTCGGTCGAGGTGCCGAACGGGTCGGTGAGCACCACGTCGTCGTCGTCGTTGCCGCCGTTCAACGACAGGACGACGACCACCAGGATGGCCGCGAGGAGCACACCGCCCAATACGACGAGCCCGATGACGAGGCCGATCCCCCCTCCGCCGCCGCGACGAGCGGCGGGAGGCGGTGGAGGCACCCCGAACGCGCCGAGCCCGGGCATGGGCCCTCCCAGGGACCCCGGCGCACCGGGGGGCATCCCCATCGGCACCGACGCGACCAGCGACCCGGGCGCTCCCATGGGTGCCGAGAGCACCCCACCGGCGGCGGAGAAGTCGGGCACGGCCGCCATCGCCGCGGTCCCGGCCGAGGCGAAGGACGGGACAGCGGCGTCGTCCGCAGTGGACGGGAGCGCCATCCCCGCCGAAAGCTCCAAGAAGAACTCCTTCGCCGTCGCCTGCCGCTGGTCGCGATCCTTGCTCAACGAGCGCAGGATCGCGCGGCGCATCCCCTCCGGGATGGCCGTGTGCGGGGCCGACGCCTCGAACGGCGTCGGTTGGGCGGTCATGTGCTGCGTCGCCCACTGCCACGGGGTGTCCGCCTCGAAGGGCAACCGACCGGTGAGCATCTCGTAAGCCATCACCCCAAGGGAGTAGATGTCGCTCCGCCGATCGAGCTCCTTGCCGGTAAACTGCTCCGGGCTCATGTAAGGCGGGGTGCCGAGCACCATCCCCTGCTGAGTGAGCTTCTGTTCTCGTTTCGCGTCGGTCGATTCCGTCCGGGCGGCGATGCCGAAATCGAGGACCTTGACGAAGTCCGTCTCACCGGCGCTGGTCGTCAGGATCACGTTGTCGGGCTTCAGATCCCGGTGGACGATGCCCTGGTCGTGCGCCTCGTCCAGCGCCCCGCAGATCTGGCGCATGATCTTGAGCATCCGATCCGGAACGATCGCCTTCTCCTGCTCGATCACGCCGGAGAGGGGCTTGCCCTTCACGAACTCCATGGCGATGTAGAGCGTCCCGTCGTCCGTCGCGCCGAAGTCGTAGAATTTGATGGTGTTCGGGTGCTCGAGCTGCGCGACGGTGCCGCATTCCCGGTGAAAACGGGCCAGGACGGACGGATCCTTCGACAGGTGCTGGTGCAAGGTTTTGACCGCCACCTTGCGCAGGGTCGAGCCCATCTGCTGCTCGGCGACATAGACGACACCCATGCCGCCCTCGCCCAGCACACCCGTGATGCGGTAGCGACCACCGATCACCTGGCCCACGAGCGGATCGGTGCCCGTTTCGGTGGAAGGCATCAGCGCGCCGCAAGACTGACAGAAGCGCGCGCCGTCGACGTTCTCGTGTTCGCAGGCCTCGCAGCGCATGGCAGCGATAGCCTCGCACGAATCAGGCCAGGAAGGCCACTCCCGGCGCCGCGCGGTGGCGCGTCCCCGCGCCGGTCACTCGTCCGGCGAGGCGGCTTGGACGGGCGAAGCGCTGGTGACGGGCGCGACTGCCCCGGAACTGGCGCTGGCGCTCGGCGCGGGCAGCGCGGCGGAGCTTGGCCCGGTCGCTCCCTGCCCCAGACTCGGACCGATGGGGGCGAGCGGTCGATCGGGCGGCCACGGGAGTGCGGTGGTCTCTCCCGTCGCGCGGTCGACGAGCACGGCACGCGTCGCGCGGGGGCTCGCTGGCACGAGCACGATGCGACGCACCAAAGCCCCCTGAGCGAGCGTCACCGGCTCGTGCAGCGGCCGCCGACCACCGACCGGCGCAGGCTCCTCGGCCGCGAGCGCGGGGAAGTCGAACCGGATTCGGTCGACGAGCTCGCGGCCGATCCACAGCTCGATCGCGTAGCGCCCGAGGCGACGCTGGGTGACGATCGGCTTGGAAAAGAGCAGCGGGCGGACGTTCGTCACCGCAATGGTCCCGCGATCGTAGGTGAGCTCGTACTCCCACTGCCGTTCGAGGCGCAGCGGCTCCGGATCGGGCAGGGAAGGCGCCGGCCGCGGCGCGACGGCGCTCACGGACGGCGCCGGAGCGGGCGTCGCGCTCGGCTGTGGTCGTCCCTCGGCGAAGGCGACCGGCACCGAAATCCCCGGGGCGAATGGCGGGGAAGGCGCCGCCGGCGCGGCGGGAGTACCGGCGCCGCAGGCGAGCAGCAGCGTCGCGCTGGCGAGGGCGGGGAAGGGCCTCATGTAGCGACCGTGAGTGCCTTAGACCAGGCTTCCTCGTCGCCGCCAAGCCGCGCCCACCAGTGGCGCAGCGACGCCGGGATACGCGCCGTGATCTGCCAGGGGGGGGCGTTGGGGAGGGCCAACGTCAAGCGTGCTGCGTGCAACGCGACCCGGTCGAGCGGGACGATGGACCCGTCGTCGAGGACGAGCCGACGGGGGCCCCCGTGCTCGGCATCGCCGAGGAGAGCCGAACCGGCGGCGGCCGCGTGGATGCGAAGCTGGTGGGTCCGTCCGGTCGCGGGCGCGAGGGCGAGCAGAACCGCGCCGGGCTGCCCGGGCGCGACACCGCGTGCCGCGACGGTCACGGTCGCGAACCGCGTGAGCGCGAGACGAGTGGCCGTTCGGGGTGCGAACCGACGACCGATGGGCTCGTCCCAGGCTCCCGCGGGCGGTCGTGGCGCGGTCGCCGCGAGCCCCAGGTAACGCCGGACGAGCCGTCCTTCGGCGCGCCATCGCTCGAGATCGCGCCGCGCGGCCGCGCCGAGCGCGAGCAGCACGACCCCACTCACCGGAGCGTCCAGCCGGGTCGCGGCGTGGAGATCCCGCTCTCGGACCCCGAGCGCCGCAGCGGCCAGGCGCCGCACCGAGCCGACGCCCCCGCGATGGTCCGGCTCGGTCGGGACGCCGGCTGGCTTCGCCACCGCGACGAGCCCGCCCCACCGGCCGAGCACCTCGACCCGTTCGGTGGCGACCCGCGGTCGACTGACGGTGATCACGGCACCCGCGGCGAGCGCGACCCCTCCGGTGCGGGCACGCACCCCGTCGACGAAGACCCGCCCCTCGCCGATGAGACGGCTCGCCTCAGGGACGAGCGGGTCGAGAAACCGTGCGAGGTGCCCCCCCGCCTCGGCGACGACCCAGACGGCGTCACCGAGGATGCGTCCCCGCGAGCGCCCGGCGTCCCGCGACCCGGTCACGGCTCGGGATCGACCGGCGCGCTGCCGCAGGCGCGCCGCACGAGCTCGGTCAGCGCGGGATCGCGGCTGAGCTCCGCGCGCAGGGTGCGGCGAACGAACTCGAGGTCGTCCGGCCCGAGGTGGGCGAGGTGGCTCGTCGCCGCCTGTACCCGCAGGTCGAGGTACTGCGCGACGTCGATCTCGCCCCGCTCGAGGCGGGCGAGCGGGGTATCCCCCGCGCCCACCGTCGCCGCCGACGGCAACGGGTCTGCCTGGGCCGACGGCTCCACGCGGAAGGGCGTCGTTGCCGCGGCAGCCCCCGCGACCGGCGCGGCACCCGTTGGGGGGGGGACCGGCCCCAAGCCTGGCTTGCCGATGCCGTCGATGCTCATGGGGGAGTCATTCTACGATTGCCGGGGCGACACGGCGACGGGATTGCGCCTGCACGGCGAGGGACGGAGTTCCGTGCGACCGCGGCCGGAGGGTCAGCGGGCACCGCGCCCCCGCGCTAGCGGATGTTGCCAATGGCGTTCTTGATCGTGTCGTGGCGGGCCTTGAGAACGTTGCTGAGGGCGGTGTAGGCGTTGCTCTCCGAGCTGATGCGCTCCTGGAGCTCGAGGTACTGCAGGGTGCGATCCGAGCCCGTCGTGAGCGCCGCCTCGACCCCCGTCGCCGCCACCGGCCCCGTCGTGGCGGTGAAATCGCCAGGCTCGCCCGAGGCCGAGGCCGCCGCCAGGGCGAGCCCCCCGGAGCTTCCCGAGGCGCCCTCCGGCGAGGCGGGGCTGCCACCGGTGCCGCCGGCGCTGGGCGCGGAGCGAAACGCGGCAGCGAGGATGGGGCCGCCCGGAAGACGGACGGCAGCGGATTCCGCGCCAGAGAGGACGGCGTCCGCGCTGGCGTCCATTACGGCGCGAAATGGCCGCGCCGGCGGCGGGGTGACGCGGGGGGCGGTGAAGGTCCGGGTGACCCCGTTCGAGGGGCCCGACGTGGCGATGCGAGTGGTCATCGGGGGTCTCCTTGGGTGACGACGATCCTCTGGTCGGCCAGCGCGCCTCGCAGTTTCGCGTTCCGAACGGGTAGGCGCCGGCGACCGGAAGAAAACGGCGCTCCGGGGCTCGGGGCAGGGTCGGGTCAGAAAGAAAGCTGGACGGTGACGCCACCGCCGCGGCCCGCCACCGGGGTCGGGGTCACGCGCAAACGCTTGACGTCGTCGCGCTCTAGTTCGCGGCGACCGCCCACCGCGCCCGCGATGAGCAGCGCCGCACCGAAGGCCTGAACGGCGCCCTCACCCGCGATGATGGCCAGCCGGGAGGCGGCGCCCAGGGCGTTCTTGACGCACTCCTTGACCTCCGCCTCCGTCGCCGCGATGGCGTTCGCGTCCATGCCGATGTTGACCTCGAAGCTGCAGGGGTTCTTCTGCTTCGCCGAGAGAGCGATCCACGGGCCGATGACGGGGATGGCGAGCGCACCGTCCTTCTCGCCCCCGTCCTTGCCGGCACCGGTAGCGAGCGCGAGCAGGTACCCGACGCCCAGTGTGACCCCACCACCCACGAGCAAGCCGTGTGCCGGGCGATAGATGAGATGGTACCCGGGGGGGACAGGCAGGCCCCGACGATACGGGAGAAGAGCGGGACCCAGGACTGGCGCCGGCGGCTCGGTGGTCGAGGCGGGTGGGCCACCGAGCGGCGCTGAGCCGCTCGGATCGGCTCCGGATTCCGAGGGAGCGGCAGGAGGCGGCGGCGCTGCCGCCGCCGGTTCACCGTAGTCCGGCGGCGGCAGCGAGGCGGGCGGCGGGGTGTACGGGACGGGGCCCGGAGGGGGGGACGCCCCCCCTTCGGGTTGGCCGGGGAGCTCAGGGAAGCTCGCGCTGGCCTGCGCGCGCACGACCCCGGGGGTGAGGCAGAGCAGCGACGTCACGAGGAGCGCGGCCCGCGCGGCGTCACGCCGTCGAATCGTTGGCTCCGTCGCTCCAAACCCGAGGGCACGGCCCTCCTTCGTGCGAACCACGGGGACACCATAGCGCGACGAGCGACGGCCCGGAGGCACCGTCGCACCGATTCCCGATCCGGAGAGGAAGCTGGGGCCGCGGGTGCCCGCGCGACCGCCCCACCGGCGCCAGCACTGTCCCCTCCGTCAGATCCCCAGCCAGTCCGCAGCGTCGACGGTGTCGGCCCCGTGCCGGAGCTCGAAGTACATCGAGCCACCGTCCAGATCCCTCGCGACGCTCCCCAGCGGGGCACCGGCGGCGACGTCGTCTCCCACCTGAACGTCGATCGTGCCCAGGGCCGCGCTCACCGAGAAGTAGCGGTCACCGTGGTCGATGATCACCGTCCGACCGTAGGCGGCGTACTCGTCCGCGAACGCGACGCGACCCGGATACACGGCGCGCACCACCGAACCGGGCGCGGCGCGCACGTCCACCCCGGGGCCCTCGATGCCCGGACGACGGGCCACCTGGAGCACGGTGCGTCCCGCCACGGGGAACGGGAGCCGGCCCTGGGTCGCCTGGAACCCCGCCGCGCCGAGCATCGGGTCGACGGGTCCGGCACCGGGACCGTAGACGACGGCGCCCCCCGGACCGGCGCCCTCGAAGGCCCGCCGAAACGCCTGCTCTCGGTCGCGCGCGGCGAGCAGCGCCGAGTGCGCCTGGGCCATCGTCTGCCGCTGTGCTCGCGCCACGGCGAGGCGGGCGTCGAGGTCGCGCAGCCGGGTGGTCACGACCTCGCGATCACGGACGATGGCACGCTGCTCCGCTAGCTCGCGCTCCGCGGCGCGCCGGAGGCGCTCGAGCCGGGAGGCATGATCGACGAGCGCCGAGAAGCCCCCGGTGACCGGGAGCAGTCCGGTCCGAGTGGCGCGGACGTAGGCCCGACCGAACACCACGGTCCGCATGAGCGACTGGCGCTCCCGCTCCTTCAACACGCGCTGCTCGCGCTGCGTGGCCCGCTGCTCCCCCTCGAGCCGGGCGACAGTGGTGTCGAGGGCGTCGGGATCCGGCGGCAAGGGGTCGCTGGAGTCCGGTGGACGGGCCACCGGCTGGAGCGACGCCGGGTCCGCCGGAGCGGCCACCGCCTCGGCGCCGGGGTGGACCCCGGCGACCGGCACCGCGGCGAGGACGAGCAGGATCGCGGGACGGAGGCGCATCGAGGGTCACCCTAGACGGACAGGAGGCGACGCAGACTGAGGAAGGCGGCGCCGGCCCCGAGCAGCGCCCCGAGTCCCACCATGGCGACCTGGGCGACGAGCGGCAGGAAGATCGGCGTCACGCCGAGCAGCACACCCAACGAGGCGTCGAAATGACCGCGCACGATCGCGTAGAGCACAGCGAGGAGCGCCACTGCGAGCGCAGCGCCGATGGCGCCCTGAGCCGCCCCCTCGATGACGAACGGGCGCCGCACGTAGCCATCGGTCGCGCCGACCAGCTTGAGCACCTCGACCTCGATTCGCCGCCTCTGCAGGGCGAGACGGATGGTCGAGGACACGACGCTCACCACCGCCGCTAGCACGATGATCGCCAGGATCGCCGCCGCGGTGACGCCGCCCGAGAGCAGGGCGCCGAGACGCTGGCTCCAAGCGCCGTAGGTTTCGACCCGCTCGACCATCGGGAGCGCCGCGAGCTGGCCGGAGACGGTCTCGAGGCGCGCCGCCGCGTCGTCGCCCGCCAGGTCCACCTCCAGCGAGGCCGGGAACGCCTCCCCGGGGAGCGCGGCCAGGACCTCGTCGGCCCGGTCGTTCAGGAGCTCGCGGCGCGCGTCGGCGCTCGACACGAAGCGCACATCGGTGACCCCCGCCGTGGCCCGAAGCGCTCGCTCCACCGTCCGCACTTGCTCCTCGGTCACCGCGGGGTCGAGGTACACGGAGGCTCTCCCCGTGCTCGCCCAGCGGGCGCGTACCCCTTGAACATTGAAGACGACGAGCAGCGCCGAGGCCAGGCACACGAAGGCGACACAGACGGAGAAGATGCTGAGGAGGTGGAGCCGCCAGTCGTTGCGGCCCCCACGCCAAGCACGATCGAGCGGGGTCATGCGGCCTCCTACGCAACGCGAAGATCGACGTCGTCGAGCCCCTCGTCGAGCCCGTTCGGAACGTCGGTCGCCTTGCCTTCGTCCAGAACCACGATCCGACGGGGGCGCACGTCCAGCAGCGTGCGATCGTGGGTGGCGAAGAGCACGGTGACACCGGTGTCGTGGATGTCCTCGAACAACCCGAGGATGTCCACGGCGAGCTGGGGATCGAGGTTGCCGGTGGGCTCGTCCGCGAGCACGAGGGCCGGCTCTCCGACGATGGCGCGCGCGATGGCGACCCGCTGCTGTTCCCCTCCCGAGAGCACCCCGGCGAGATCCTTGCCACGGCCCCCGAGACCGACCCGCTCGAGGGTCTCGCCAACGCGGGTGCGGATGATCCTCGGCGCGACGCCCAGCACCTCGAGCGGTACCCCGACGTTCTCGAAGACGCTCCAGTTCTGGACGAGCTTGAAGTCCTGGAACACGATCCCGAGGTTCCGGCGGAGGTACGGGATGCTGGATGCGGCCAGGCGCCCGACCTCCCGCCCCAGGAACAAGATACGGCCGGCGTCCACCTGCTCGGCGGCGTAGAGGAGCCGGAGGAGGGTGCTCTTGCCGGCCCCCGACGGCCCGGTGATGAAGACGAACTCACCGCGCTGGATCTCGAGGGTCAGACCCCGGAGCACGGGAGCGTCGGCGCGGTACGCCTTGTGGACCCCCTCGAAGACGAGGATCGGGCGGCTCGCCGCGGTAGCATCGAAACGACTCCCCGCGCGGAGCGCCTGACGGAAGGCACGCTTGCCCGACGGGGTGTCCATGGCACCCGGGTACCAGGACGTCTCGTGACCACACAACTTTTCTGCGGTACCCCCGCCAACTCTCCCCACCCCATGCGGCTCGCTTACTTCGGACTACCGCTCGCCGGCTGCCTGCTCTCGGCGGACGGCCACGAGGTGGCGCTGGCCGTGCTGGCGCCCGTGCCTGCCGTGGGGACGCGCCGCCTCGTCCGGCGCCTTGGGCCAGATCGCGTCGTGCGGGTCGACGGCGAAAGCCGGTACGTCGAGGAGGTGGCCGAGCGCCTCGAGGCGCTCGCGCCCGACCTGGTCGTCTCCTGGTTCTGGACGAGGAGGCTGCCCGCCGACTGGATCGCGCGGGGCCGCCTGGGCGGGATCGGCGTGCATCCGTCGCTGCTCCCGCGTCACCGGGGCCCGAATCCCTATTTCTGGACCATCGATGCCGGCGACCCATTCACCGGGGTGACTGTGCACCGCCTCACGGAGGAGTACGACCGCGGTGAGGTACTGGCGACCCGCACCGTGGCGGTTGGCGAGCGCGACGCCTGGCAGCTGGCGCGCGCGCTCGACCGCCCGAGCCTCGCGGCGCTGCGCGAGACGGTCCGCCGCCTCGCCGATAGCGAGGTCGCTGGCGAACCCCAACTCGAGGCCGGGGCGACCTGGGCCCCGGAACCGACCGGCAACGCGCTCCGCGTCGACTGGAACTGGTCTTCGGCGCGCGCATTGCGCCGCATCCGCGCGCTCGCCCCGGTCCCGGGCCTGGCCCTCGAGATCCGGGGCGTGCGCTGCTTCGTGCTGGCGGCCGCGCCGAGCAGCGAGCTCCCCCCCGCGCTGCTGCCTGGCGAGGCCGGCGTCGCGCGCGGCGGACCGCGGCGGGTCCTCCTGCGCACCGGCGACGGCGCGATCGCGGTGACCGCCGCGGTCATCGCCGACGACACGGACGCGGACGAGGGGGTTCGCGTCAACGGCGAGGAACTTGCCCGCCGGATCTTCGGGCCGGGGTGATAGACTTCGGCCGACGGAGGCTGCTGGATGAGCGACCCCACCACCATCGCCCGCTCGGCCCGGGAGGACCTCTCGCGCGCCCTCGGCCAGCTCCAGTCGCCGGGAGCGCCGGCCGCGCTGCTGGCTGCCGCGGAGCCGATCGCAGCCGCGATGAGGGTGCTCCGCGGCATCGAGCTCGGCAGCGGAGGAGCGGTCGAGCCCGCGGCTCGAGAGGCGCTCGGCGCAGTGCGACGCGCGCTCGGTCAGCTGCAGGAGCTGCTCGGCGCCCACCCGACGGTCGACGACGCGGTCGAGGTGGTCGCGGGCTCGCTGTCGCTGGTGCACGATCTGGCGCGAATCTCGGGCGCCGCGCCGCGCGCGGCGCGGGAGGCGACCGAGGGACCGGCACCGCCTCAGGCAGCGCCGGAGCGGGGTGGGCCTCCCCACGGGCAGCCACACGCCGGGGCCGCGGCAGCAGCCCACCTCGCGGTCACCGTCGATCTCGGCGCGCACAGCGCGACCAACTTCTACCGCGGGCTGACCGGAGCCGACGTGGTGCAGTCGGGGGGGATCTTCGTCGCCACCTACCAGATCCCAGCCGTCGGCCAGCCCGTGGTCCTGCGCATCGCGCTCCCCGGCGGGTACGCGTTCGAAGCGCGCGGAGTCGTGCGCTGGACCCGTGACGCCCCCGACCTCGGCGCGCAGTCCCCGCCGGGTTTCGGCGCGCGCTTCACGGACATCACCCCCGAAGGGCGCCAGCTCGTGCACCGCTACGTGCGGAACCGCGAGCCGCTGCTCCACGACGACCCGTGAGCCGCGTCGCGCACCTCCTCCTCCCGTTGCTGGTCGTCACCCTCGCGGTGGCGACGGTGACGCTCCCGGCCCGGGCCGGTGACCCGAGACTCGAGTGGTACACCATCGAGACACCGAAGTTTCGTGTCCACTTCCACGGTGGGCTCGAGCGGCACGCGCAGCGGGTCGCGACGCTCGCCGAGGCGATCACGGAGGATCTGGAGCGTGAGACGGGGTGGCACCCGCGGCACGTCACCCACGTGATGATCACGGACGACACCGACAGCGCGAACGGCTCCGCGTCGCTCCGCCCGCATGCGCTCGTGCGCATGTACGTGACCGCCCCGGAGGACATGGGCGCGCTCGGAGACTACGACGAGTGGTTGAGCTTGCTGTTCACCCACGAGCACACGCACATCCTCCACGTCGACAACGCGACCGGGCTACCGGCGCTGGTCAACGCGCTGCTCGGTCGCACCTACACGCCCAACCAGGTCCAACCCAAATGGATCATCGAGGGTTGGGCGGTCTACCTCGAGAGCAAGTACGGCTCCGGCGGACGATTGCGCTCGTCGCTTTACGAGATGTACCTGCGTGCCGATGTGCTCGCCGGTCGGATCGCGGGGATCGACCAGGTGAGCAACGACCCCAGGCGCTGGCCGGGCGGAACGCTCTGGTACCTCTACGGCGGCAATTTCGTCGAGTGGCTCTCGGAGACCTACGGGGAGGACACGATGGCCACCGTGTCCGACCACTACGGTCGCCGCCTGCTCGCCTGGGGGATCAATCGATCGGTACGGCACGCGACCGGCCGGACCTACCCAGAGCTCTGGGCGGGGTGGAGAAACCAGCTGGAGCGAGAGACGGCGGCGACCGTCGCGGCGGTGCGCGCGCGCGGGTTGCGCGAGGGGACCCGCCTCACGCATCTGGGACGTCACGTCGCGCACCCCCGCTGGGTGCCACCGGCCACCCGCCGGAGCGACGCCGAGGAGCTCATCTTCCACGCCGACGACGGTGACCACCCCGCCGGCCTGTACCGAGCCACGCTCGACGCCCGTGATCGAATCGACGGCGAACCCGTGCTCGTCACTCGCAGCACCGGCGATTCGGTCGGGTTCGATCCCGACGGCAACCTCTACTACTCCACCCTGGCGCCGTCCGCGCGCCACTACGGGTTCGTCGATCTGATGCGGCTCGGGCGCGGCGCGCGCGCGCCGCGGGGCATCGAGGGCGCCGTCGAGCGTCTGACGGTGGGGCGACGAGCGCGGGAGCCGGACGTCAGCCGTGACGGGCGGCGGATCGTTTACACGACCAACAGCGCCGGCACCACGACGCTGCGCATCGCGGACCTCGACGCCACGGGGGCGATCGCGAACGAGCGCGCGCTGGTGCCGAGCGCGCGCTATGAGCAGGCGTTCACCCCTCGCTTCTCACCAGACGGACGCCACGTGGTCTACGCCACCTGGACCGCGGGCGGCTACCGAGACATCCGCGTCGTCGAGGTGGCGACCGGGCGCTTCTTCGAGCTGTTCCACGATCGGGCGGTGGAGCAGCAGCCGACGTTCAGCCCCGACGGGCGCACCATCTACTTCGTCTCCGATCGCACCGGGATCCCCAACGTCTACGCCTTCGACCTCGACACCCGACGGCTCGCGCAGGTGACGAACGTCCTCACCGGGGCCTACATGCCCGAGCTGTCGAGCGACGGCGCGACGCTGTATTACGTCGGCTACACTTGGCGCGGCTTCGATCTCTTCTCGCTCCCCCTCGATCCGACGCGCTTCCTCCCGGCGGCCCCCTTCGTCGATCGTCGCCCGAGCCCACGCCCGCGCCCCGCCACGACGCGCTGGCCCGTGCGCCCGTACCGGCCGCGGGAAACCCTGCGACCGCGCGCGTACACGGTGGACGTCGGGCCCGGCACCTTCGGGGACGCCGTGCTCCTGACGACCACCGGCAGCGACGCCGCCAACCTCCACGCCGCCACCGCAGCACTCACCATCGACAACGAGGAGGGCCTCTCCAACGCCGCGCTCGACTACGCCTTCGCGGGGCTTCCGGTCACGCTCCGGGCGCGCCTGTCGCGCCGCGCGGCACCCCGCCAGGACTACAGCTTCGGCGGCGAGCAGCGCCGCTTCGTCGAGGTGTCGACCGGGATCTCGACGGGGATCTCCTACTCGATGCCGCGCGCCTTCGACAGCCAGGAGATCGCGCTCACCTACAGCGCACAGTTCCTGGACGCCGAGCTCCCCGTGGGGGACGACGGGGATCCCTACGCGCCCGTCGGCCAGGATCCCGATCGGGGGTTCATGGCCCTCGTCCACGCCGGTTACTCGTACAGCAACGTCACCCGCGAGCTTTACTCGATCAGCGCCGAGCGCGGCTTCGCGGCCTCGCTGGGGGCCGACTTTGCCGGCGACGCGACGGGCAGCGAGAGCTCGCTCACCGTGATCAACGGGCGGCTGCGCGGCTACCTGCCGCTGCCCTGGGGCCGCCACCAGGTGCTCGCGCTCGCCCTCTCGGGCGGGGCGTCTGCCGGCGACTACGCGCGACGGGGGCTGTTCTACACCGGGGGGTTCGTCGAGGTCCCCTACCTCGACGCGCTGCGCGACGGGCTGTCCGCCGGCGCGTTCGTCCTGCGCGGGTACGCCCGGTCGCAGTACGTCGGCGCGCGCTTCCTGCTCGCGAACGCGGAGTATCGCGTACCGCTGGTCTACCTCGAGCGAGGCATCGAGACGCTGCCGGCGTTCGTTCGGAGCATCTCCGCCGTGGCCTTCGCCGACTACGGGGGAGCTTTCTCCGCCCTCGACCCCGAGCATCCGCTCGACGACCTCCAGCTCGGTCTCGGCGCCGAGTTGTGGCTAGACCTGACGTTCGGCTACGTGGCGAACGCCAATGTACGTCTCGGCTACGCGCGGGGCACCGACAGCTCGGCCGTCGAGGGCGGCCAGCAGTACCTGGTGATCTCGTCGGGTTTCTGAGGCGTCGCCGCGCGGGCGGGCCCCTGCCGCGACGGCGGTTTCTTGGCCGACGGGCTCGCTCTCGGCTAGGCAGCCCCGATGGCGTCTGCCTGCCGATCGAACGGGGATCGAGCTCCCAAGCGCTTCGGCGCCTGGATCGGCGCGATCGCGCTCGGGCTAGCCTGGGCGCTCGGGGGCTGCTACGCGCCGCCTTCGGTTGCGCAGCGCGTCAGCGACGCCGCGCGAGACCTCAATACGTCGGCCCGCTTCGGCGACCTCGACGGGGCCGCCGCTCTGGCTGCGCCCGCGGTGCGCGCGGACTTTCTGGCCCGTCGTGCCCTCTGGGGCGGCGAGATCCGCATCCTCGACGTCGAACTCCTCGATCTGCGCGTGGACGAGGCGGACGCGCGCGCGTTCGTGGAGGTGAACGTCTCCTGGATGCGCACCAGTGAGAGCGCCCTGCGGGTCACCCGCATCGCCCAGGTCTGGCGTGAACGGGAGGGCAACTGGCTCCTGACGCAAGAGGAGCGCGTCGCGGGCGACGTCGGCATCTTCGGCGAACCCGTCGAGGTCGTCGTCGCCGAGCGGGAGCCGCGGCAGTTCGAAACCCGTCGCCTCACGCCGGTCATCGAGTAGGCCGCCAGGAGGAGGCGGGCTCGCCCCGCCCGTCCCCCCCCTCGGAACCTCGGCGCCAGCACGGCCCCAAACCGATCCGGCCCCGAGCCGGCGCCCTCCCCCGCGCCGGTTGACCCCAACCAGCGCGACGGCAGTTACTTCTGCAGCTCCTGGCCGTTCGCGTCCACCATCTTGTTGAGCGCGATCATGATGAAGTCGATGAGCGACCAGACCCCGAGGCCGCCGCAGGTGAGGAGCTTGACCACGCCGAGCACCGTGTAGCCGAGGTAGAAGCGATCCACCCCGAAGCTCCCGGCGAAGAACGACAGCAACAGGGCGACCATCCAGCTCTTTCTCTCCATCCGAAATCCTCCAGCTCGAGAAGAGGCCACGATAGCCAACGCCGCGAACGGCGCCTAGTCCTTCGCAGCAGTCCCCAGGCGGAATCGTCACGTTCAGGCGCAACGCCGCGGGCCGCCGACCGGCGCCGGGTCACCTCGAACGCCGCCGCGCCGCCGCCCGACCGCGGGTCTTCCTCGCCGCCATGGCCCGGCGGGCACACCTCGGACGAGGCCCGCGCGGAGCGCGGGCGGCACACCGGACCAGCGGGGGCTTCAGCCCCGGCTCTTCTTCTTCGGCTGCTCGGCGCCGTGGCGCTCGGCCTTGACCGCCGTCACCCGGCGCTCTTCGCGCTGGGCCAGGTGCTCCTGGCTCTTCCGGCGCCGCATCTTCATCGAATTTCGTCGATCGAACCTGCCCATGTTTTGGCCTCTCCCGCGGGGGGCGTTCGGATACTCGATCCTCCTGCCCCCGGTCAAGGCACCCCGCGCCTCGGCCGAACTCGGCCTGGCGAAGGCCGCCAAGGTTTTTGCGCTGTCTCGCTGTGCCGGGCGTCAGCCGCTCGACGCGTCCTCGAGCGGTTGCTCGCGATCCCGCACCTCCAGGCGATAGCGGCTGTTGACCGTCTCGATGTAGAAGACATCGCGATTGGCGAGCCGCATGACGCGCTTGACCGGTGTGGTGACGTACTCGTGCATCCCGTCGGAGAACTCGATGACCACCACCGAGCCCTTGCGCGGCGCCCGCACGAGCCGTCCGCTGACAGCGCGCGAGCCACGCCCGAGCTTGCGAAGCACGACCTGCACGACACTAGGGTAGCAATCGAATCGCTGCCGATCCAGTCCCCTCCGGGGTAATCCCCGGCATCGCTCCGCCGCGCGGTCCGAGCGCGGGCGCTCGAGAGGACGGGGCTTCCGTGAGCCCGGCGTCGCGCGCGCTGGGCGCCCTTCCCAGGACGCAGGACCCCGGCGCGGGCCGCGCCGCTGGCACGGTACGTGTGAGCAGGCCCGGCTCCCGAGTGGAGAGCGGGGCTGGCCACCGGCGCGAGGCGCTTCCCAGGGCTAGAGCGAGCCGCGCAGCGCGATCTGAAACTGAGGCCCGCGGAGGCTCAGCTCCCCGAGATCGAGCGGGGCGAGGCGTGCCGGGGCCGACTGCCCCGACGCAGGGCTCATGGTGAGATCGATCGTCCCCGTCCAACCGTAGCCGCCGTCGGCGGTCAGCCAGAGGCGGAAGCTCGGGCGGTCGCCGCTCACCTTTCCGTACAGCTGGGCAGCGGCACCTGCCGTGAGGTCGAACGCGGGCGCCCAGGCCTTCTCGACCAGCTCGGCGCCGGTCGAGCTCTCCTCGATGCTCGCCTTGACGCGGTCGGCGCCGACCGCCGGCCGTGTGAACGCGAACAGGCGCGGCCAAACGTGGAAGCGGACCTCGGGGGCGAGCGTGAGGCGCTGGGACGAGAGGTCCGTCTCGTCGAGGCGAGCGGCGGCTGATCGCCCGCCGATCTGGTAGTCGAACGCCGCCGCCAGCGAGAGTTGCCGCTGCGCGAGCAGGGTGCGACCCAGCGAGACGTCGAAGGTGGTGAGCGCGTCGGTGTCGGCGAAGGGATCGAACCCCGCGTCCTTCACGAAGCTGGTCCGGATCCCCACGCCGATCCAGGTGTGCGTCTGGTAGGAGCCCAGCTGGTCGAGCGGCGGACGCGCGGCAGGCGGCGCGGCCGGCTCGGGTGGCGCAGCGGCAGCGGGCGGCGCGAGCGTGACAGGCGCCGCGGCGGCGGGCGGCGCGAGCGTGACGGGCGGCGCGAGCGTGACGGGCGCCGCGGCGGGTTCCGTAGGGGCCGCCGCGGTCGGTGGGGGAGCGGCGACCTCCGCCGCCGTCGCCGCGCCGCTGTCGGGAGCGGGGGGCGCCGCGGCGGCGGGCGCCGCGGCCTCGGGCGCGGCGGGTTGAGCCGCCACCCAGCCCGAGCTCAGGAGCACCGTGCTGGCGACGAGCACAAGGGTCTTTCGCCGGTTCATCGGATGCCTCCCAGGAGAATGCCGCCATAGAAGCGGGTGTCGGCCGTGTCGGGATCGCGCGCGTCGAGCACCGTCGCGCCGATGGCGGAGCCGTTCACGAGGTGAAGCGCGATCGCCGCGCGGGTCGGCACGCCCTCGTCGTCCTTCACGGGTTGCGCGAGGTCGTAGACCGCGGAGACGGGAGCCTCGAGCGTCAACGTGGTGGGGTGCAGATCGGAGAACCGGACGCTGCCGATCGACGGGCTGGACGGCGCCACCACCCAGGCGCGTTGGCCGTCGGGCGAGGGGGTGATGAGGACGCTCGCGGTGCCCGGGGTGAGCATCGGCGCGCTCTGCCGCTGGTCGAGGTCGAGGACGTAGAATTCGTTCGCGCTCGCCCCGCGCAAGAGCTTCAGGTGGCCGTAGGTCAGCTCCGGGGGCGCGCTGGCGTCCCGGGTGATCGGAATGACCTCGCTGACAGCGATCCCGATCGAGTGGGTCTCGAGGCTCCGGTAGGAGCGGGTGCCGGTCGTCCCGAGCTCCCAGAAGGCCACGTTCCGCACGGAGCTCCCCGTCAGCAGCGCGACATCGCTGTTCACGGGCCGCTCATCGAGGTCGTCGGTCACCCGGGTCATCTGCGTGTACGACGCGCCGAGCGGCACGGTGTCGGTGTAATTGGCCTCGGGGTCGATCAGCGCGACCTGCGAGCTACTGGGCAGGAGGGCCGCGAGCCGGAGCGCGGGAGCAGCGTTCACCTCGGTCCAGAAGAAGTCGATGTCGGACGGGACCGAGCCCACCTCGGCGAGGTTGACCTTGACCAGGAAATCGACCCCCCGAGTTTCGAGGCCGTCCGTGTCGTCCGTTGCGTCCGCGGCCGAGGGCTCGAAGGAGAGGAGCGGCACCGTCGACTGGTTCGCCAGGCGGATCGCGATGATCGGGTAGCGCGGCCCGTCGTCCGCGTCGAGCTCCGGATGCTGGTTGTCGTGCACCACGACCTCGACCGGCGCGGCGACCGTTTGGCCCGCGAGGGGCTCCGATAGCTTCACGGTGATCTCCGTGTCGAGCTCCTCTGGATCGAGCACCGACTCCGGATCGATGAGGGCCACCTCCTGCTCGGTCTGCACGACCATGAGGCGCCGCTCGATCCCGTCGGGGAACGGCAGGCGCTCGGTGAAGGTCAGCGCCTGCGGCGCCGAGCCGAAGCTCCGGACGGTCTTGGCCGCGATGGTCGCCTCGCCATCACCGCGCGGCAGCTTCACGAGCAATAGCTCGTTGGGGTTCTGCACCAGGCCGCCACCCACCGTGACCACCGCGTACTCACCCTCGGGATCGAGGTAGAGCTTGGGGTTCGGAGGATCGTCGAGGTCGTAGCGCGCGAGCACCTTGGGTTCGTGGAAACCGTCGTCGTCGCTCCAGCCACCCCCGTCGAAGACCGTGAGGCTCGGCCGCTCGTCGTCCGCGTGGAGCCGTGGCTGATCGCCCTCGCAGAGCACGTAGAGGCGCTCGCGCCGGGCGTCCGTCTGCCAGTGCACGATCCCCTTGCCGATCGGGACCGCCCGCGTCGTTAGGCGCCGCCCCCCCGGCGAGGTGACCAGGAGCAGCCGCTGGAGCGCGTCGTCGCGGATCGCGACCGATCCGGAGAGCCCGAGCGCCACGGACTCGACCCGGTCCACCGGCGTCAAGTTCTGGTCCCAGGCGTCCGGGCGATCGCCGCAGCCGAGCGTGAGCGCGCCCGCACAGAGGAGAGCTGTCCCATGTCTCATGATTCGCCTCGACACTAGTTCCCGCTGGGGTAGGTGACCTTGGCCGCGAGCTCGAACCCGGTCAGCGTGCGCGCCGTCGGCGTCGCGGCCGTCCCGCTGGTGAGGTCGGCGGGGACCTCGATGAAGGTGATGCGCCCCTCGGCGTGCTCCTGGGCGACGTACGCCTTGCCGAGCTCGGGAATGATGCCCGCGGCGAGCGGCGGGCTCGCGAGCGAGAGGAAATCCTCCTGCAGACTCGGGAGCGCGACCACGTGCACGCCGTAGACGCGCCGGGCGTCGTCGCGAACAGTCACCAGCACGACGTCGGTCGGCGCCGGCGCCAGCGCGACCGCCATCGCGGGCGCGTCGGTCCCCACCATCTTGGGGACGCGAGACGCCGCGGTCGGGATCACGCTGAAGGCGCCCGCCCTGACGCTGCCGGTGGGCGGATCGAGCAGCGCCACCGCGTGCGCCGCGTCGGGAGCGACGAGGACGCCGCGCACGGGGGCTCGGAGGTCCTCGACCCGGGAGGTGAGGAAGTCGTCGTCGTCGCGCAGGCTCAGGGTGGCGACGACCGAGCTCGGGGTGGCGTTGGTGTAGAGCACGCCGACCGACCCGTCGGGGGCCAGCGAGACGCTGCCCAGGGTCCCGGAGAGCGTGGCGGTGACGATAGCCCCGGGATCGGTGATCGCCTCGGGGATTTCCAGCACCGCGACCTGCCCGGCGTCCCGCATCACGGCCACGGCGCGGGTGCCGTCGGCGTCGAGGTCGAGGTCGGTGACCGGACCCGCCAGCTCGACGTCGGTGATGGCGCCGCTCTCGAGATCGACGAAGCCGAGCACGGGGGACCCCTCGTGGCGCACGATGGCGAGGGCGCCATCGGGCGTGATCACGACGTCGCGAGCCGCGGCGTCCGCGAGCCCGCCGGGGGCGACCTCGATCAGGTCGAGCACGCTCGGATCGTTCTCGTCACCGAGATCGATGGCGGTGATGCCGTGCTCGCTGACGACGATCACGCGCCGCTCGTCGGCGTCGAAGGTCACGCTGCTCGGCCGGTAGCCGGTGACGCGCCGCACCGACCTCGGCTCCCCGCTCTCCGGGCGCAGGAGCAGGAGCGTGAGGTCCTGGAAGCTGTCCATCGGATCGAGCACGGTGGCCCGCCGCCAGTCGCTCCACACGACCGCCCAGGCCCCGCTCGGGCTGATGGCGATGGCGTTGGCGTCGGCGTGCGTCGGGAAGCGGACCGGATCGGCGAGCGTGCCGTCGGTCAGCGTGAGCAGCGTCGCGTCCTCGCCGAGGACGTTGAGCACGAGCGCCTCGACCGCGTCCGGATCCTCGGTGGGCACGGGGGAGAGGTACCTCGGGCCGAAACCCGACTCGACGGTGGTGACGCGCAGCGTCTCGGCGTCCACCAGCGCGACGCGGCCGCTGGTGGGGTTGGCCGACCAGAGGTACTTCCCGGTGACGACCGGCGCCTCGAAGCTCCCCTCGATCTCCTGCTCGGGCGGCAGGGTCCCGACGCCCCCGGTGCCGGTCGCGCTGGAGCCGCCCGAAACCGCGGCGCCGCCTCCGTAGCCGCCGGCGGTGGGGCTGAGCGGATCAGCGGCGCTGGCCTCGTCGTCGGACGACCCGCAACCAAGCCCGATCGCCGCCAGCGCGGCAGCGCCGAGCCAACTCGAGAGCCGCCAGGGTGCTCGAAGCATGACGTCAGTTCCTCCCCGAGGCGTCGCCCACGACGCGCGCCTCGAGCTCGAACCCGGTGAGGGTGCGGGCCACCTCGCTCACGCTCCCGGTCCCGTCCAGATCGATGAAGGTGATCCGCCCGCCCACGTGCGCTTGGGCGATGAAGGCGCGGCGCGCCACCGGCACCAGGCCGGTGGCCGTCGGCGGGCTCGCCAGGTCGAAGCGATCCACCTGCAGCTCGGGCATCCGCACGAGATAGGCGCCGTACACGCCGGTCAGCTCGTCGCGCACGGTGACGATGCCGCGCGTGCTCGGGCTCGGGGCGAGCGCGACCGCGACGGGCGGCGCGTCCGTCCCCTGGACGCGCGGCGGGGCGATCGCGTCGATGGGGACCACCGCGAAGGCGCCCGGCAACACGCTCGTCCCGGGCACCGGGTCGAGCAGCGCGATGGCGTGCAGGGCGTCGGGGGCCGGGTACACCGAGCGGATGGGGTTGATCAGGGCCACCGCGCGTGACGTGAGGTAGTCGGCCCCGGGACGGGTATCGAGGATGGTGAGCACGTCGCTCGGCGTCGCGTTGGTGTAGAGCAGAGCGCGCTCGCCCTCGATCGAGGCCGAGACGCTCCCGACCACCACGTCCTCGATCGCCACGCGGTCGAAGCGGGTCGGGTCGTCGAAGATCTCGGGGATCGACAGGATGAAGATCTCGCTGGTGTTCGGCGCGGCGGGCCCCGTCGGCCCCGACCCGGCGCCGCTCGCCCCGGCAGCGCCGCTCGCCCCGCCACCCATGCCCGGGACGCCCGCGGCCCCCGCGACGACACCACCGCCGCTCGGTGACCCCGCCGCTGCCGGCGGCGCGCCGGCGAAGCCGGCGCCGGGAGCCCCCGAGCCCGCGACCCCGAGCGCCGCCCCTCCGGCGCCAGCGACGCCGGCGCCAGCGAGGCCGCCCGCGCCGGGATCCCCGCCGCTCCCGCCGGTGACCGAGACGCCGCCGGTTCCCGGGACTCCGCCCGCGCCACCCGTGGCAGGCGCGCCCGCGCTGCCCCCGCCGCCCGTCCCCCCGGTCCCACCCCCCACGGCGGGGACGACGGAGCGTACGACGGCGATCGCGCGCGAGCCGTCGGCGATGAGATCGAGGTCGGTGACCGGCCCCGAGAGCTCGAGGTCGCGCCGCTCCCCGGTGGCCAGCGCCCAGATCTCGACCGACCGCGAGCCGTCGCGCCGCACCAATGCGAAGCGACCGTCCGGGGTGATGGCGACGTCGCGCGCCGACGCGCCAACCACCGCGGCCGCGTCGGGCTCGAGCCAGAGGTCCTGGACCACGTACGGCGCCGCCGGATCGAGGGCGATCTCGGTGATCCCGGCGTCGGTGACGACGAACAGGCGCTCCTCGTCGTCGGTCAGGAACAGGCGCGCGGGCCGGTAGCCCACGCTCAGGCGGAAGGCCCGCGGCGGGTCGGGCTCGGCCCCCTCGCGGGGTGGGTCAGGAACGGCGATCACCGTGATGTCTTGGAAGCCCTCGGTCGGGTCGACGCCGCCAGCCACCTCTTCGGCGTTGGTCCAGGCCACCACCCAGCGACCCGAAGCGCTCACGGCCCAGGAGTTGACGCGCGGCTGGAGGGGCACGCGTTGCTCGAAGACCCCCCCCTCGACGGCGGTGAGCAGCGAGGCGTCGTTGCCCGCGACGTTCGCCACGATGGCGCGGTTGGCCTCGTCGCTCTCCGGGCTCGGAATGGCCGCGATGTAGGTGGGCGCCCGGCCCACCTCGACCGCGCTGACGGTCAGATCGACCGCGTCCACCAGGGCGACCCGATCGCTCGCCGGGTTGGCGGCCCACACGAGGCGCCCGGTCGCGACCGGTGCCTTGAAGGTCGGCTCCACCTCCTTCTCGGGGGGGAGCGAGGGGATCACGACGGAGGGGTCCTCCCCCTCGGCGATCATGCTCTGCCCCCCTACTCCCGTGTAGCTCGGGCCGCCGAAGTTGGCGTCGTCACCCTTCGACTCCCCGTAGCCCGGAGACTCGGCGCTTCCATCCATGGCGCATTGCCAGAGCCCCGCGGCGCAGAGCGCCACCAGGATCGAGGTCGAGGATGCCCGTCTCACGTCGCCTCTCCTTCTCCGCCCGACTGCCCGGGATCGAGCGGACCACGAACGCGCCAGACTGTGCAAGCTCCGGGCCACCGCGATGAACGGCGCTCGTGTGCGTGAGGTCGTCGGCGCCGGCAGCGCCGACCGCGACAGCCGTGTCACGGCTGCGCCGGTCGTGCCAGGATCGGGTCGAACCCTGGAGCGGTTCGGGTACGCTCGCCCCCGTGGACGGCGAGGCCCCGGGCAGGACGCGATCGCCAGCGGTCAGTGCCCGCCGTGCGGGGCGCGCGGAGCGCCGGGTCATCGGGCTCGCCCTCGCTGCCGCGGCGCTGGCGCTGCCCCCCGGGCTCGCCGCCGCCGAGCCCTGGTCCGACGAGGACGGGGTGCCGCTCCGCGAGCGAACCCCGCTCGGCCCGCTCGGCATCGAACTCGGGGCGGAGCTCCGCGCCGAGGCGACGCACGTGGACGAGCTCAATCTCGCGAGCATGGAGCTGACCACCTTCGAGCAGCGGCTCCGCGCGGACGCGGCGCTGGACGACGGGGATCGGCTGCGCCTGGTGGTGAGCGTGGACGCGCTCGATGGTGTCCCCTGGGGGGCGGCGCGGACGGAGCCGGGCCCCCGCCTCGAGGGGCCCCGAGCTGGGATTGGGTTCCTAGACGTGGATTACCGGGGCCCGGACGCGGCCACCGATCCGCGCGCCTGGGGGCTCGCCCTTGGGCCGGCCCCCGCCGCGACCTGGCGCTCCGCCTTCGGGGAAGCGTGGTTGCCGTTCGGGCGGCTCCGCTTCGGGCGACAGCCGGCGGCGAGGGGCACGACGCTCCTCGGCGCCGACGGGGACGGCCGCCGCAACCGCTTCGGCGTCGACCACGGCGGTGATCGCGTCGATCGCGTCGAGCTCCTCGTCCGACCCCTGGTCCCCCTGGACGCGCCGCCCGACGAGGAGGAGCGTGGGCTCGGCGTCACGGTGGCCTACGATCGGCTGGAGGCGTCGGCGTCCGGCGCGGGGGTGCGACAGCGGGCCAGCGCGACGGTGCGCCTGCTCGCGCTGCTGCCGACCGTGGAGCAGGTCTTCGACGTCGGGGCGACGGCGCGCGTGCTCTGGGGCGGGGACGGCGACGCCGTCGGGAGCGAACTCCAAGGGCTGGTGATGGTTCGGGCCGCGGAGTTTTCGCTCGGGTTCGACGGGGTCTTGGAGCAGGGCGAGTCCGAGCGCGCCGCGCGGAGCCTGGCGCCACTACTGGGCGTGCCCGTCCGCTCCGCGCGAGTGCGTCGGTGGGGCTCGCGGAGCGTGCTGCGATGGGACTCGACGCGGGTGACCGCCTACGTCGAGCTGGACACGGCCTCCGGGGACGGTGACCCGGATCCGGGCTCGGACCTGACTCGTTTCACCTTCCCCCGAGACGCCAACGTGGGGCTCCTGCTGTTCGAGCGCGTGCTGCAGTACGCCTCTGCCCGCGCCGCGGCGGCGGGCGCGGCCCGGCTCGCCGCGGCAGGGCTCCCCGAGGACGCGGCCAACGCGGTCGCAACCCACGGGGCCTTCACCAGCGCCGTTGCGCTGTTCCCCCAGGTGGACGTCCGCCCCCACCGCGCGCTGCTCTTGCGCGCCGGCGTGCTCCTGGCGTGGGCGCCCGAGCCGCTGGTCGACCCCGTGCGCTCCTCACCCCCCGCGCCAGGGACGGCGGGGGTGAACCTGCGCGGCGGCGCGCCCGGCCGCTACTACGGCACCGAGCTCGACCTGCGCGCCCGCCTCGCCATCCGCGCGCGGTGCCTCTTCGATCTCGAAGGGGCGCTGCTCGATCCGGGCGATGCGCTCGCCGACGCGGCGGGGCGGGCGGCGACCGCCACGCTCGTCACGGCGCGGGGGACGGTCGCGTTCTGATCCGAGCGCGCGGGGTACCCAACCCTGCGCGGGCGGTGTAAGAGTCGCGGCGTGCCCACCTGCTACCTGCTCGCGATCGCCCTGGGATCGTCGCTCGACCAGCAGTCGAACAACATCACTCTTTTCAACCTCGTCGAGCAGGTCAACGTGCCCCCGCGGGTGAGCCGCAGCGCCCGCTCCCTGATCCCGCTCGAGATCCACGCCTACTTCCGCCTGACCGGGGACGAGCTCCGGCAGCCGTTCGAGGTGCGCTACGTGCTGGTGGCGCGAACCGGCCTCGAAACCTACTCCGACGTGACCGTGCTGACGTCCATCTCGCCGCGCTTCCGGACGCGGACCTTCGGCGTGCCGCTTCCCCCCGTCGCCGACCAGTACGACCTGCGCCTCGAGTGGCGGCGCTCGAGCCGCGATCCGTGGCGGCGCGACCCCGTGAGCTGGCCCCTGACCATCACCGAGCAGGTCCCGGCGCCAACGGTGACCCATTGACCCGGGACGTCGAACCACCCCCCACGCGCCTGGGCCTGGACGCGATCCTGATCGAGGGACTCGAGCTCGACTGCATCGTGGGGCTCCGGCCGCACGAACGGGTCCGCGAGCAGCCGGTGGTGCTGGATCTCGAACTCGGGCTGTCGCTCGCCCCGGCGGGGCGTTCGGGCCGCATGGCGCACACCTGCGACTACGACCTGGTCGCGGACTCGGTGCGGTCCCTGCTCGCGTTCCGGAAGTACCACCTCGTCGAGGCCGCGACCGAGGAGCTGGCGGCGATGCTGCTCGGCCTGCACCCAGCGCTCGAGCGGGTCCGGATCCGGATCGCCAAGCCCGCGGCGCTGCTCGGCAGGGCGCGAAGCGCGGCGGTCCAGATCGAGCGGGTGGCCACGGATTTTCCGCGGCGCCGGCTGCCCCTCGGCGGGGGCGCGCTCGAGGTGCTGCTCGAGACGCGCGAGGCCGGGCTCTACGCGGTCGCGATCGCTGCGGGCACCGTCGTCGATCGGGGCCTGCGCACGGCGGCCCGCGGCGACGGGCGGCTGGCCACGGCCTGGGTGGTCCGGGGAACCGTGACCGCCGCGGGCGGGGACGCCGGTCCCGGCGCCGCGATCGATCTGGACACGGCAGCGTCCGTCGGCGGCGGACGGGAAGACCCGGCGTTGATCTTCGTCTGCACGACGCCGCCGCTGGAGCTCGGGTCGGTGGGGGCCGAGGCCGACGTTCGCCAGGGGTAGCGGCGCCGTGCCACGGCGGCGACATCGCTCGGGATCTCCAGGGGCGCTCGGGTGGGGTTCCCGCCGCGCGGTTTCGCCGTAGACTGCGCGCCCCGCGGCCCGGCGAGGGGCGGGCTCGGAGTGCGACATGGTCCAGCAACGGCAGAGCGTGTGGCCGCCGCGGCCCGGTTCGGGCGGAGGTGACGCGGGTGAGTTGCCCGCGCTCCCGACCGTGGCCGATCGAGAGCCGGTGGGCGCGCAGGAGAACGGTCCGGAGGCGGAGGGATCGTGGGACGAATGGGACAACTCGCCGACGCAGGTGGAGTGGATCCTGCCGGTCGGACCAGCGTTCGACGACCTCGAAGACGAGGACGCACCGGACACGATCCCCACGCCGCCGCCGGACCCGGAGTGAGGCCCGTCCCCTCCGGTGGGCGACCAACCGCGGCGCGGGAGCCGGGCCTCGACGTCTTCCGCGGCGCCGCCGTCCTGCTGATGTTCGTCGTGCACGCGCGGCGCCTGCAACCGTCGCGCGCCTTCTCCGGCGTCGATGCGCTGGCAGCGGCCGCGCTCGACGGGCTCTTCTGGGCGGAGCCCTTCATCGCCGCGAGCTTCCTCGCCATCGCTGGCACCAGCCTCGTCCTCGCCCGCGACCGGGTGCCCACGCGGGCGAGGTGGTGGCGACGGATCGTGGTGCGCGCCGCCATGCTGTACCTGCTCGCGGTCGCGCTCTTCGTCCCCCAGTTCGGGGTGGCGCTGCCGGACCTCGCGCTGTCCCCGGGGATCCTCTCGGTGATCGCGATCGCCACGACGCTGGTGGGCGGGGCGCTCGCCCTGGCGCGACCGGTTCCCCTGCTCGGGACGCTGGTGGGCGGCTCGCTCCTCCTGACGTGGCTTCTGGAGCGGACGGGCACGTGCGTCTCCGGGCTCAACGCCGGACCGGGCGGCGCCGTGCCACTGGTGGGCTTCACCGCCGTCGGCGCGCTCCTCGGGATCGCACTCCTTCGGCATGGCGTCCGAGCGCTGGGCGTCGCGACAGCCCTCACGGCGACCGGCGCCGTGGTGGTGGGCGCGCTCGGCGCCCCCTGGACCTCGCGCTGCGAGTCGCTCTACCCCGCGCACCAAGGACTCGTGGCTGGCCTCGAGCTCTTCGGTCCGGCGCCGGGCCAACGCGCGATTGCCTTCTGGAATCACTCGGCTGCGGGCTTCTGCGGGCTCGTTCCCGCTGTGACCGGCGCGCTCTGGCTCGCCCTCACCCTCCCCTGGCCGAGCCGCGGCCCGCTCACCGGTGGAGGCCTCGTCGCCCTCATCGGCCGACACGCCCTGCTGGCCTATGTCGGACACCTCATTCTGCTCGGACTACTGGAATTGTCCGGTCTTACGCCAAGAACTCCGACCGCCACCTGCGCCCTCATCGGGAGCCTCGGTGCGGCCGCTGCGCTGGGGAGCGCTGCGCTCGAGGCGCGCGGGCGCAACAGGCCGCGCCAAACCGAGGCGACACGCAGCGAGGGCGGAGGCCGATCCCGGCTGCCCGACGGGCCCGGGGGCGTGGTAGCGTCCGACCCCGCAGACTCGTCGGAGGAAAGCCCATGAAGACCCCCGCTCGAAAGCAACTCGGGACCCGACTGTTCGCGCTGGTCGCGGTCCTCTTCGCCACGCTCTTCGCCTCCACCGCCCTCGCGTACGGCACGGTGAAGTGGAAGAAGCTCCTCATCAAGGAGGACGTCGCCGGGACCCAGAGCTCCTGGAAGATCGAGCTCGAGTTCTACCTCCCCAAGCCCCCGGACATGGCGATGCTGCCGGTGAAGTTCGAGTTCATGCCCACCGTGTACTACGAGCGCTTTCAGGACGACAGCTCGCCCAGCGTGCAGACGCGGAGCGTCCCGCTGGTTGGGCAGCAGGCCATCATCGAGAGCGTGGATCTCGGGTTCATGGATCCGGGGACGGGCAAGATCGAGAATCGCACGCGCTTCGCCTTCCGCATCACCCGCGCCCATGGGTTCCAGGGCGGGGAGTACCGCGTCACCATCCGTGACGGGCGCAACGGGCAGGTCCTTGGCGCGCCGGTGACGCTCAAGCTCGAGGGCGAGAACGAGGTCATCGACCGCCGCGCCATGGTGTTCGCCGGCAACGACAAGAAGAAGGAAGAGCCGGAGAAGAAGGGCGGCGGTGACGACGGCGACGACGCGGCGGCCTCCGACGCGCCCATGGACACGGGCGGAGAGGACGACACAGACTGGCAGGAGGTGGACCGCCGCGACGAGGCGCTCCCACCGCCCGAGGGCGTGCGCAAGGGCCATGGCTGCGGCTGCCGCGTGAACGAAGACGGTCACCCGGGCGCGCTGGTAGCCCCCTTGCTGCTCGGCCTCGCGCTGGCCGGTCGCCGCTGGCAACGTCGCCGCGCGGCGTGAAGACCGCAACGGCTCAGGGCGCCAGCCGCCGCCGGGCGTGACGGCGGCCGGGGTCCGGGGTGAGTCCGTCACCGCCCAGGGACGTGGCGCTGAGGTCCGACACCCGGGCGACGATCCGCTCCACCCCGCGCTCGAAGAGCGCCTCCGGGGTCAGGAGGCTCACGATCAGGCAGGGTCCAAGGTCGAAGTCGTAGAGCCACCCCGGCTGACAGACGACGTCGTCACACTCGAGCAGGGTGAGCACCCACTCGTCCTCGGTGGCGGTCGCCGGCAGCCGCAACGTCGCCACCCAGCCCGCCTCGAGGTCGAGCAGGGTCACCGGTGTGTCCACGCAGGCGGCGCGGAGCCGGGTGAGGTTCTGGGCCAGGCGCGCCCGGAGCGCGGTCACCGTGGGCTCGCTCGTGCGCAGGAGCGTCGGGAGGGCGAGCTGCACGGGAGTCCCTACGGAGAGGACCGCGTCGGCGGCGATCTCGAGCCGCGACCGGGCTGCCGTCACCTGGTCCGGAGGTCCCCCGATCCCCAACCAGGCAAGCTTGAGCTGGGGCAGCGCGCAGCGCTTGGAGAGCCCGTCGAGCGCGAACACGAGCACGCTGTCCTCGACCAGAGCGCTCGGCACCCGACCGGGGCGCTCGTCATGCACGTAGCGGCCGAACACCTCGTCGGAGATGATCGGGAGCCCCAGGCGGGCGAGCGCCGTGAGCTCGTCGCGACCGAGACGCGAGCCCGTCGGGTTGTTGGGGCTGACCACCACCACGCCGCGCGTGCGCGGGGTGCGGAGGGACGCGACTCGCTCGACGTCGAGGTACCACGCACCGTCGTACGTCAGCGGGTAGTCGACGAGCCCAATGCCCGCGAGCCGGGCGAGGTGATCGAGCAGGGGATAGCTCGGCCGCGGCACCAGGAGCTGATCGCCCGGATCGCCGAGGAGCTGGAAGACGAGCCCGTAGGCCTCGCTGGTGCTGGCGGTGAGGAGCAAGCGCTCAGGCGTGATCGGAACGCCCTCGGCGCTCCAGGCCGCCGCCACGGCCGCGCGCGCCACGGCCGCGCCGAGCGGGTGTGGATCGTACTGGGCCCCGCCGACGTCCGCGAGCGCAGCCGTCACCGCCGCCCAGTCGAGGGGCAGCCCCACGACGGTGGGGTTGGACACGGTCAGATCGATCTTGCCTCGGCCCGCGGCGCGCGCGGCCGCGATCCGCTGGGCGAGCGGGTTGGGGGCTGCGTCGACGGAGCTCCGGATGGAGTACAAGCGCCCCGAGGATCGGCCACGGGACGCCCCCGCACAAGGGTCAGCGCCCCTTGCCACCCCGGTAACCGCCCGGGATTGGGGCAGTTCCGGCCATGAGCGTGACCGCCCGGCGCAGACTTCGCCGGGAGCAGCGGCCACTTCGTCGCTCACCCTGGGGAGCCGAGTGCCCGCGAATTCGATCCACGCGACCGGCCTGCGGTGTAGGGTGCGACGCGTCGATGCCAGGACCGAGCAACGTCACCCGCCTCGATCTCCCCGACAAGGAGATCCACGTGGTCGGAACGGCCCATGTGTCCCGCGCGAGCGTGGCTGAGGTGGAGGCGGTGATCGACGCGATCCACCCCGACACGGTGTGCGTGGAGCTCGACGAGCTCCGGTACCGGTCCCTCCTCGACGCTGAGTACTGGCGGACGCTCGACGTCGCGTCGATCGTCCGGGAAGGTCGCGTCGGGGCGGTGCTGGCGAGCATCGTGCTCGCGTCGGTCCAGAAGCGGGTCGGCGATAAGCTTGGGATCCGACCAGGGGCGGAGATGCTCGCCGCAGCGCGACGAGCGGAGACGATCGGGGCCAACCTGGTCCTGGCCGATCGGAGCATCCAGGTCACGTTCCACCGCACCTGGCACAACCTTGGCACCCTGAACCGGCTCAAGCTCCTCGCCTTCCTGGTGATGGCACCACTGTCGGCGATCGAGGAGGACATCGACGCCGAAGCGGTCGAGCGCCTCAAGGAGGAGGGCTCGATGAACGACATGATGTCGGAGTTCGCCAAGGCGATGCCGCAGGTCAAGGAGCCGCTGATCGACGAGCGGAACCAGTACCTGATGTCGATGGTGCGGGAGGCGCCCGGCCCAAAGGTGGTCGCGGTGGTGGGGGCGGCGCACGTGGGTGGCATGGTCGCCGACTTTGACCGCCCCATCGATCGCCAGGCGCTGCTCGAGATCCCGCGGCCCCTGGCCCTCCAACGCGCCCTCCCCTGGGCGATCCCCGTGCTGGGGCTCGGCCTCGTCACCGCGGCGCTCTTCCGCCAGGACCCACCGAGCCTGATCGCGCTCTTGCTTGCCTGGTGCGTTTCGACGGCAACCGTCGGACTCGTCGCCACCGCCGCCGCCGGCGGCAAGCCGCTCACGGTGCTGCTCGCGACGCTGGCGTCGCCCATCGCGTGTCTGGTGCCCGCGCTCCCGCTCGAGGTGATCACCGGCCGGGTCGAGACGCACCTACGCCAGCCGCGGCCGGAGGACGGTCAGCACCTCCTCGAGGATTTCGCGTCCCTCCGCGGCATCTACCGCAACCGGGCCGCGCGCGTGCTGCTCGTGGCGCTGCTGTCCCGCGCGGGCACCGCGGTCGGCGCGGTGGTCGGCGCGGCCTCCCTGATCTGGGCCCTGCTTTGACCCCGAGCGCGGCCACCGGAGCGGCAAGCTGCCAGCGCCGCGGCGGCTGATCGTGGCACCGCGACGGGGAGCGCGAAACGCCTCCCTACCTCACGCCCGCCGCGGTACGCTCCCCGACGGAGGATCGATGTCGACACCCCAGTCGGAATGGCCGGGCTTCGGCGACGTGCCCGAGGACGCGGATCTCACGCTGACGCGCCCCGAGAGCCAGGAGCTCGCTCGGTGGGTCTGGCAGGACGGCGAGATCCGAGACGGGGACCGCATCAGCGTGCACTATTACGCGAACTCGCTCCACTACGGCACCGCCGTGTTCGAGGGGATCCGCTGCTACCCGACGGAGCGGGGCCCCGCCCTGGTGCGCCCGCGCGATCACGTGGACCGCATGTTGAGCGCGGCGCAGCTCTATGGAATGCGCGTCCCCTACGCCGCCGACGATCTGGTCCGCGCCGCCATCGAGGTCACCCGCCGCAACGGGGTCGATCACGCCTACCTCCGGCCCATCGCGTGGTTCGGCTACGGTCCCATCGACCTGAAGCCGCGACAGGTGTGCCCAGTGCAGGTCCTGATCGCGGTGCGGCGCCTCGGGACCTTCCTCGGTGAGGGCGCCCTCCGCAACGGGATCAAGGTGGTGACGTCGAGCTGGCGGCGCCTGCACCACACCATGCTACCGGTGATGGCGAAGGCGAGCGGGCACTATGCGAACAGCGTCCTCGCGGCGCACGAAGCGCTCGATCGCGGTGCCGACGACGCGCTGCTGCTCAACGCCGAGGGCACGGTGTCCGGCGTCACGGGCGGGAACGTCTTCTTCCTGCGGGGCGGGCGGCTCCACACCAACGACGAGAGCTCGTCGATCGTCCCCGGCATCACCCGCGACTGCATCCTAACGCTGGCGCGCGCGCACGACCTCCCGGTCGTCGTCCGCGCCTTCACGCGGGAGGAACTGCTCCGCGCCGACGAGGTCTTCCTCACCGGAACGGCGGCGGAGGTGACGCCGGTCCGCGAGCTCGACGGCGTGGAGTTTCCCACTGGACGGCGCACCTTCGGCGCCCTCTTCCAGCGCGCCTATCTCCGAGCCGTCACCGGCAAGACCCCCGAGCACGCCGACTGGCTCACACCGGTGACCTGAACGGCACCCAATAGACCGCTGCCCGGGACGAACCCGGGCAGCGCAAGAGGTCGAGCAACCGGTAGTACGGGGACTCGACCGCAACGTCGGAGCCATCGGGATGGGATGGGGAGGGCACGGCTCCGACGCCCGCGCCGATTGAAGCGGCCAGCACCGCCGCGCGTCAAGCAAAGAGCGCCAGGAAGATCGCCCGGCGCACGACGCGATTGAGCCATTGGTGCAACTTTTTGTCCTCGCGCAAGCGGATTGATATTTCCGTGTTCGGAAGAGCAATCCCGGCACCGGCACCGACGCCGCCGCCCTCACGGGTCAGCGCGCGGCGTGCGCCGTGACGGTGGCGCTCCCACGCTGCAGCTCGATGAGCTCGGCGCGGTAGATGATCCCACCGTCCTTCGACTCGATCACGCCACCGACATCCCGCCCCGGCAGGTCGGCGCTGGTCGCCACCGTCAAGGTCGCCGGCTCGTCCCCCACGACAACGCGGTATCGCGCGACCAGGCAGTCGTGCGCAGTCTCGCCCACGAGGCAGGTTTCTTCCTTCCGCGACAGGCGCCCGACGTTGGCGTCCGCAGAGAATGCGGTCTGCTCGATCCAGGTTTCGAAATCGGCCCGGTCGACCGGCATCTCGGTGGTGCCCTCCAGTCGCGCCACAGACGCGATCTCGAAACTGGAGGCGGTCCGGCGCACGCGGAAGCGCGCCGTCTCGTCGCCGCTGGCGATGGTGTAGTCGACGACGAAGTCCTTCCCCTCGTGGGCGCGGATCTCCTCGGTGATCGTGATCGGCTCGCTGCGGTAGGTACCGCTGAAGCGGTAGACGGCGACGTCACCGACACGCCGGTCGAGCAGGTCGCGGCCGGCGACCGTCGCGACCTCCTCCGCTTCGGCGGCGGGGGCAGCGGCCCGATCGGCGCTCGCGGGGGTGGCAGGGATGGCAGCGCTTCCGCAGGCCACGGCGAGCCCTGCGAGCGCGAACGAGACGAGCAGCTTTGGCGCCATGACGTGCCGTCTGTCACCCTCGGCCGCGACGGGCCAAATTTGCGGAGGTCAATCCCACGCCAGCTCCGCCCAGCCGTGGCAGGAGTCAGCCCGCGCTCCCGGAGGGATCGGCCGCCTCCGCGGGACGCTGGCCCGTTCCGAGGGCCTCGGGCCTGGCGGACGGCGCCACGTCGAACGCCCCTCCAGCGCCCGTGAGCGCAGATCCAAGCCAGGCATCGACTCCCAGTCGCTCCCCGAGCGACTCCACCGCCTGCGGCAGGATCAACGAAGCCCCGGTCGCCGCCCCGGAGGCGACGATCGCTGTGACCCACCCCGACGGGCCGAGCGGTTGGCAGCCGAAGATGTGGCTGATGCCCGGGGACTGCACGATGGCGCCGAGGACGGCCGCCGACGCGAGGCTCGTCGTCAGGACCGGCACGCTGACCCCCCCCGACGCCAGCGTCTGCCCGAGCTGCGCCCCGACCAGGGCGACGAGCCCCACCGTGCGGGCCCGCTCCGCGCTCCCCGAGAGGCGGGCGACGGTCCAGGCCGCGCCGGCCCCGGCCGCGGTGACAAAGGCCCGCGACGCGATGTCCCGATCGAGCAGGCGCCCGAGCGAAGCGTCGGGCCCCTCGCGGGCCAGCGCTACCAGCGAGGACTCGGCGGTGGGGCGCAGCGCGACGGCCATCGCGGGCGCGACGTCGGTGAGCAGGTTCACCAGGAGGAGCTGGCGCGGGTCGAGCGGCGGCTTGCCATCGATGAGCCCACCCGCGAGCGCGAAGCCGATCTCGCCGAGGTTGCCGCCGACGAGGATCGAAACGGCGTCGCGCACCGATGCCCAGAGCGCCCGTCCCTCGACGATCGCGTCGACGACGGTGTCGATGCGCTCGTCGGTCACCACGACGTCGGCAGCAACGCGAGCGGCCGAGGTGCTGCGCTCCCCGAGGGCGATGCCGACGTCGGCCAGCCGAATCGCCGGAGCGTCGTTGGCGCCGTCCCCCACCATCGCGACCACCCGACCGCGGCGCTGGAACGCGCGGACCACGCGGACCTTCTGCGCCGGCGCGACCCGCGCGAAGACCCGAACCTGCTCGACCCGCTCGTCGAGCTCCGCGTCGCTCATCCGCGCGAGCTCGGGACCGGTGAGCACGTCCCCCGCCGGCAGCCCTAGCTCTGCGGCGATGGCCTTGGCGGTGCCGGGGTGGTCCCCCGTCGCCATCACGGTCCGCACGCCGGCCCGATCGAGGCGCGCGATCGCGGCGGCCGCGGAGGGCCGGACGGGGTCGCTGAAGGTGAGGAAGCCGCGAAACTCAAGCCCCGTGGGGCGAGCGAGCGAGACGGCGTCCGCGGTCGGCTCGACCACCCGCTCGGCGACCGCAAGCACACGCAGCCCGCGCCGCGCGAGCAGCCCTGCCAGCACATGGAGCTGACCATGCGCCACCGCGTCGAGGGGGACGGTCGCGCCCGCGCGGCGCCAGAAGCCGCATTGCTTGAGCACGGCTTCTGGCGCCCCCTTCACGGACAGGATGCGTCCAGCGTCGGCGCCAGCGAGGCTCGCGTGGAAGCCGCGTCCGGCCTCGAAGGTGAGCTCCTGGTCGCGGCGCCAGCCGGGGCAGTCCGCCTGCGGGACGAGACCGAGGCGGGCAGCGGCGCGCACCAGTGCAGCGTCCGTCGGGTCCGCCGGTGTCTCGCTGGTGCGCCGCACGGCGGTGGCGCGCAGGCCGATGGCGAGCGCGGACAGCCGCGCTGCCGACGGGGATCCGGCGCTCTCCTCGACGACGCCATCCGAGACGCTAGCGAGCTCGATGCGTCCCTCGGTGATGGTGCCCGTCTTGTCGACGCAGAGGATCTCGACGCGACCGAGCGCCTCGATCGCGCTCGGATTTCGTACCAGCGCGCCACGCCGAGCCAGGCGCTTGGCGCTGGCGAGCTCAGCCGCGGTCGCGAGAAGTGGGAGCCCCTCGGGCACCGACGCCACCGCGAGGCTGACGCCGGAGCCGACCAGATCCCGGAGCTTCTTGCCCCGAAGCAACCCGAAGCCGACGAGCCCCACTCCCGAGGCGAGCGCGACCGGCCCCGTCAGGTTGATGAGCGACTGCAATCGTCGGTCGACCCCGCTCTGGTTTTTGGCGCGCGAGGACCCGAGGGCCGCACGTCGCGCCTCGGTGTCGTCCCCCGCCGCGACCACCACGGCGGTGGCGCGTCCGGAGGCGATGGCGGTGCCCTCGAACAGCATCGAGCTTCGATCCGCCAACGCCGACTGGAAGCTCGGCGACGCGGTCTTGAACACCGGGAGGGACTCGCCGGTGAGGCTGGAGGCGTCGACCTCGAGCGACGCGGCGTCGATGACCCGGCAGTCGGCGGGGACCACGTCGCCCGCATAGAGCTCGATCACATCCCCCTGCACGAGGTCGTCGGCGTCCACCTCCTGGCGGCTGCCGGCGCGCCGCGCGACGGCCCGTCGACGGGTGGTGCGGGACAGATCGCGGATGGCGCGCTCGGTGAGGAAACGCTGTAGCCCTCCCACGACGGCGTTGAAGGCGACGACCCCCCCGACCATCCCTGCGTCCGTCATCGAGCCGACCACGGCAGAGAGACCGGCGCCGGCGGCGAGCAGCGGCGCCAGCGGGTTGAAAAGCTCGTCCGTGATCGCCTCGGTGAGCTCCACCAGCGCCGGGCGTTCGCGGCGCCGGGCGGGCCGGCGGCGCAGGATCTCGCTCTTGAGCAGCCCCTTCTCCGAGGTGCCCAGCCGCCGCAGGACCCCCTCCGGGTCGAGGGCATGCCAAGGGGTGCGATCGCGCGCCCGCGGCGGCGCCCTCCGGTCGAGCTCGAACGAAGCCCGCAGAGCGTTGGCCATCGCGACCAGGGTCGCCGTGTTGACGACCGCCAGCACGCGACCCGTGGTCACCGGCGCGGTGCCTCCCGCGGCGACGAGCGCCCCGAGGGTGGCGGAGCCGAGCGCGATGTTGACGCTCTGGCGGGCGACGTCGCGGGCAGCGACGCAGGCGTCGAGCAGGAAGCGCACGTCGGAGAACTCGGCGCGACAGATCAGGTGCGCGCCCCAGGGGGCAGACTCGCCCGCACGCATCAGACCGATGCCACAGTCCGCGCTTGCGAGCGCCGTCGCCTGCGCCGCCGTCCCGACGAAGGCCACCGTCCGCCCCTCCCGCTGCAGCCGCTGGATCCCGACCTCGAACGGCACCAAGGTGGGGAGCACGTCGTCGGCGTCGACCCCCTGGAGCCAGGTTTCGTCGACGCCGCCAAGCACGACCCGCATCCCGGCTGCGTGGGCGGCGCTGATCAGCTCCTCGGCGCCGGTCTGGGCAACGACCCGCATCTCGACCACGGCGACCAGGTGCGCGTCGCGGACGAGCGCCAGCGTCAGGGCGCCCGAGCGCGCTAGAGCGGCGCTCCGCAGCGCGAGTGCCGGCGGAGGCTGGGGGCGCAACAGCGCAGGGGGGCCGAGCGTCCACTCGTCGCGGGTCTGACAGTCGACCGGGTGCTCGGGATCGAACAGCGCCTGGACCTGAGAACGCACCGCCTCCAGGTCGACCGAGCCGTCGGACAGGATCTCCCCCACCGAGAACCGACCCCGGCTCAGCAGGTCTCCCTGGAGCAGAAGGCAGTCGACGCGGTCGAGGCGCCGCAGCACGTGTGAGTCGAGCACGACGACCGAGCGCGCCGCGAGGGACCTGGCGAGCTCCGCTACGAAGACATCTCGACCGAGCGTCGCAGGCTTGGGGAGGGCGCCAAAGAGCGCAGCCACCGACCGCTGCAGGTCGCGCGTGGCGAGGAAGCTCACGCCGAAGCCCGCGAGCGAGAGGACCCAGGCACGATCCGAGTACTCCTCCACCGGGCCGCGCGGCCGCGCGACGGGCCGCACGGCGGGGCAGGCCGAAGCGGGCAGATGCTCGGCGCGCTCCGCCGTGAGCTCCGCCTCGCGCTGCACCCATGCCTGGTGCAGTGCCTCCACCTCGACCAGGCGCGACCGCTTGTGCAGCGCATCCACGAGCGAGCTCATGGGGCGCTGCGCGACCGCGTGAGTCACGGAAGAGAGCAGCTCGAGCACGTGCTCGGCGCGCTCCGGCCCCAGGCGCTCGGTCACCAGCTCGCGCAGTCGGGTCGACCGGACGAGCGCGACGGCGCTGAGCGCGTGACCGGCGAGAGCGGAGGGGCGCAGGGGTGACACCCGGAGCGCCAAGCCCACCGCGGCTGCCAAGGCGTCGGCGACGAGCTCCATCCGGAGCCGGTCGATGGGCGCCGAATCCGCGGGGTGCTCCGGGCCGAAATCGGTGCCGGGCTCGGCGTAGATCTCAGCTTGATTCTCGGCGGCGGCGACGAGCGCCTCGAGTTCGGATAGGGCGCAGGCGCCTCGCTCGAACGCGAACACGACGCGCCGCGTGTGCGGGTTCACCTCGACCCAACGGACGGCAGGCAGCGACCGGGAACCGGCCTCAACGGCCCGAGTGAAGGCGGCGAGCTCCTCCCCCTCGACGGGCCGGTACTCGACGTGCGCGCGGACCTCCGTGAGGTATGCCCGACGCGAGCGTGGCGCGAGCGTCCCGAGCACCGATCCCAGGGTGGCGCGGAGGTCCATTCGCCACCTAGATGACACGGATCGGCCGAGAGCTGAACGGGGCAACCGGGGTCGGGCCGATTGCCTGGCCCCGGCGCCGGGTGGCCGGGCCGCGCGAACGGCCCCGAGGGCCTCCACCGCGCGGCCCCTTGGCCGAGGAGCGACCTCGCGCATGACGGAGGCGCGGGTTCGTGTTAGCCGCTCGGCGGATGTCGCGCTCGGAGCTCCTCGCCGCGGGGAAACACCAGCTCTCGCCGATCGAGCAATTTCACATCGGGTTCATCGAGCGATCGCTGCGGCCGGGTCGACTCGATCGAGCGCTCCGCTTCTGCCAGCGCCACGTCGGCGCGACATGGATCCACCTCTGCACTCGGCGCCTGCTTCACGTCTTCGGAACGGAGCAGCTCCCCGCCTTCGATCCGGCGCAGAGTTACCTCCTGGTGGCGAACCATCGGAGCTTCTTCGACCTCTACACCATCACTACGTACCTCGTTCGCCGCGGCCTGCGGCACCGGATCCTCTTCCCCGTGCGGAGCGAGTTCTTTTACGACCGCCGAGTCGGGTTCGTGGTCAACGGCGCGATGAGCTTCTTCGCGATGTACCCGCCCCTCTTTCGCGAGCGCGAGCGTCTCGCGCTGAACGTCACCAGCCTCGACGTGCTCGCTGAGCTCCTGCGGGGCGGAGGGTTCTTCGCCGGCATGCACCCGGAGGGGACGCGCAACCGGGGCGACGACCCCTACACGCTCCTGCCGGCACAGCGGGGCGTGGGACGGCTCGCGCACAGGGCAAGAGCGACCGTGATCCCAGCCTTCGTCGCCGGCCTCGGCAACGACCTCCTCCGGCAGGTCCGCGGCGGGCTGAACGGCCGCGGCGCACCCATCGGGATCGTGTTCGGGGCACCCGTGCCCCTGGATGACCTCTACGACAAGAAGGGCTCGCCGCGCGTGCACCGCGAGATCGCCCAGCGTTCCCTCGCCGCCGTGGCCGCGCTGGGCGAGATCGAGCGCCAGCAGCGCCTGCGGTTCGCCCCGTGAGCGACGCCCCGCGGTGGCCCGCGGGGTTGGCAGCGCGGCCGGGCTCCGGGGGGCGCCCAGCGACAAACCCAAGGGATCCCGGGCGGACCGGGTTTCATCCGCCGGAGGTTTGGATGAACGGTCGTGCGCTGATCCTCGCGCTGGCGCTGGCGCTGCTGCCCGCCTGCTCGTCGTGGCAGCGGCAGCAGGTTTCAGAGGCCGTCGTGCAGCGGCTCGAGTGCCCACCGGAGCACGTGGTGGTGAAGGGGCCCGCACGCGCCGAACCGCCGGACGGGGCCGCCGCGGCGGCAGGCGACGCCAGAGTCTGGCGCGGCGCCTGCGACCTCTGGTGGGACGAGCGCGTGGTCGTCCGGTGCGACCGCGAGACGAGGGAGTGCGTCGTCCTCGACGTGGGCGCCCCCCACCCACAACGGAGCGCCGGGGATCGGTGATCCACCGCGCGCGGTGCGTCTCCGCCCGCTTGAACGTCGCTTCCCGTCCGGCTCGGTAGCGCCGAACGGCAGCGGGAGCCGCTGTGCACCGACCGGCCCGTCGATGCCGGTCGCTAGCGCGGTACCGCTGCGCGCCAGCGGCGAGGTCTGATATCGTGATGGCGATGGCCGCCGGAAAGCCCCCGCCGCCGGAGCTCGAAGAGCTCGACCTCGGGCTGCCGGAGCCACCCCCGGCCCAGATCCCCGAGCTCACCCTCCCAGCCCCCACCTTGCGCGGCCGGAGCCCCTCGGGTGCACGGCCCGCCGCCACCCCGCCGAGCGCCACCCGACCCGCCGCCAGGGCGGCACCCGCCGCAAGCGGACCCGATCTCGACTTCCAGGCGGCGGTGAACCGCTCCGCCGCCGCCATGAACCGCGCGGGGGGCGTGGTGCTGGGCGACGATCTGGACGATCTCGACCTGGGGGATGCCCCGCCGGAGATCGCGGTCGCGGTCGAGCTTCACCCCGCGAAGACGAGCAAGCCCCAACCCACCGGGGTGACGCCGGACGCGGAAACGCTCGGAATCACCAGTGTCGATGCGTTCCGCGCTGGCGGCTTCGGACCGACGCCCACCGCGTGGTACCTCACCCCCGCCTACACCGTGAACGTGCTGCGCCGTCGCCGCCAACTGCGCACCGAGGTGGCGGCGCTCGCGAAGAAGCTGACAGCCGCCGAGGACGCGCGGGACACGGCGCTCGACGACCTCGCCGGCGCGCTGTGGAAGAAGCTCGAGCAAGATCGGAGGTTCGACGAGGTGCTCGAACGCGCACGGAGCGCGGAGCAGGAGGCTTCGGCTGCATCCGCGGCCCTGGCAAGCACCGACACGACCTTCCGCGCGGAGCTGCAGCGCATCGATCGTGCGCGTGCCGACCTGGAGCAGCAGCGGACCGCTCGACTCGAGGCCGAGCAGCGCCGGGAGGGGGAGCAAGCCCAGCAAGAACGGGGTTTGGCGCGCGCCGAGGCCCTCCTGCAAAGGGCGGCCATCGAGCAACGCAACGGCCGCCGGCTCGAGCAGCAGATGGCGCAGCCCGACGCCGGCGTCCACCTCCCCGAGAAGCACGCCGAGCGCATGGCGGCGCTCGCGGCGCAGATCCCGGAGCTCGCGAGGGACGTGGAGCGGCACCGCGCGCTCGTGCAGGAGGCGCAGGCTGCGGTCAGGCAGGCACAGGGGGAGACGCAGCACCTGACCCGTGAGCTCCGCCGGCTCGACGCGGAGCGACGAGCGCTCGAGGCGAAGCACGCGAGCGAGTCGTCGAGTCGCTCCGCCAGCGCTGGCACCGCCGAGCGAGCGCGTCGGGACGCCCGCGCGGACGTGGGGCGGGCGATGTTGCGCGGCGACGTCGGGACCTCCCTGCCCGAGCGCGAGCTTGACGCGCTCAGGGGACACGACGAGACGGTGCGCCAGCTCGCGCGCGAGCACCTGAGCCACGCCAAGGGCGTCGATGCCTTCGATGCGGTGGCCTTCGCCCGAGGCCGCACGCTGCTCGTGGTGGCGGCGCTCGTCACCATCGCGTTGCTGGTGCTGCTGATCGCGAGCGTTGGCGGCCGCGGCTCGAGCGACGATCCGGCGGCAAGCGAGGAGCCGCTGCACGGCCGACTCGAGGTCCCCGCAGCGCTCACAGCCAGGGGTTGACGCTGGCCTCCAGCGCGGGGCGCCGCAAGGCACGGAGCACACGCACCGCGAGCAGGGCGAAGAGGACGGCGACCAGCGTCGAGAACGCGACGCCGAAGCTCCCACTCACAGCGCCCGCCACCCGTTGCAGCGCCGGGTGGCCCCACGCGACGGCAAGCCCGACGACGGCGACCGACCCCGGCACGGCGATGCGCCAGCACACGCCCGCCACCTCGGAGTGGCGGAGGCCCGGCATGATCCAGCGCAGCAGGGCGATGATCGCGACGACCCCCCACGTCTTGGCGGCCAACAGCGCCGCACCGAGGGCCTGCAGCGGCAGGCTGGCACGCTGCTCGGTCGGGGCCACGCCCGGCAGGGCGTGGCCCCCGAGCAGCGCGAGCGCGACCAGACCGGCCACCACGAGCAAATGGCCGGTGTCCGCGACGGCTAGGAGCGAGCCGGCGGCGTGGGTCGTCGGCCCGGTTGCCACACCAGCCGACGAGTCGAGCTCATCGCTCGCCCGCGAGGCCACAGCGGACCGAGGGACGAGCGACAGCAGCGTGAGTGCGAGGCCGAGGGCGGTCGCTGGCGTGGCGAAGGCGTGCCACGTCCACGGCACGGCCCCCTGCGTGAGCACGAGGTCGCGAACCCGCGTGCTGCCCGACAGCAGCACGGCCGCCGTCAGGGTCGAGAACAATGGGAGCTGGAAGCCGAGCAGGAAGAGCCCCGTGCGCATCCCCGCAAAGAGCGACCAGCGCGGTCCGCCGAGTCGACCGCCAGCGACGAGCCCGACGCAGACCAGCCCCGTGATGGTCGCGAGCAGCGCCAGGGGGAGGTCGGCCTCCGCGGCCACGAACACGCCGTCGAAGGCGATGAGGGAGAGAAACCCCATGACGACGAGGAGCCCGAGGTAGGACACGACGCGCAGGGCCAGCGGCACCCCGTGCGGCAGCAATCCCTGCAAGAGCGCCGCGACGAGGCGCCGGAACACCACGGCCGGACGGTCAGCCCTCCGACCACCACCGATCACGGTCTGGAGGCGAGCTGCGACGCGGCGCTCCACCCAGGTGAGCAGACGACCCGGCAGGATGCAGAGCAGCAGCATTGCGGCCACCACGACGGCGACAAGCAGACCTGCCACGCCGAGGGCCCCCGGCGGCATCGGGCTGATTCCATCGAGCATCACCGCCCGCTCCACGGGGTCCGCGAGTTGCCCGCGCTTCAGCCTCACGACGGCCTGGCGAGCCCCGGGGGCAAGCTCGAAGTCGGCCTCGTCGACCAGGCGCACACCACCGAAGGCCAGCAGTTGGTCTCCAGGAAGGAGCCCGGCCTGGGCCGCACGCCCGTCGGGGTCGAGGGTGGATACCGTGACGCCCCTCGGCGGCTCGACCGCGACGGAGAGCCCCAGCGCATCGAGCGCCGTCCGCCCCGCCTCGACCTGCTTCAGGAGCACCTCGTCGGAGGGCGGGGGCGCGAGCCAGTCGATCTCCACGTCACCGAGACGCCCCACGACGGGCGGCGCGCCGGGCAACAGGGGTGAGAACGCTACGACGACCGTGCCGTGGAAGGTGGTGTGGCGAGCGCCAGCGCCGCGACCGGAGAAGGCCGCGACGAGCTCGGGGTCGATCTCCACCAGGAGGCGCTGGCGGGAAACCGCCGCCGCTCGCGCAACGATCCCACGCGCACTCGCGGCTGGGGAGCCGGGGCGGGCGAGGCGGCCGGCGAAGGTGGCCGTCCCCGTGCGGCCCTCGGGAAAGCCGCTGCCGACGATCTCGAGACGGTCGCCGACCTCGACCGCCGAGGGATGAACCGCGCTCACCTGGAGCAACTCGGGCGAGTCTGGGCGAAGGTTGCAGCCCACGAGGCAGCAGCCGAGCACGAGCAGGAGAGCCAGGCCGGGGCGCATCGGACCTCGGGTATATCCCAGGGGAAATGGCAGGGCGAAAAAGCGGCGACCTCGCCCTCGCCCCGCGCTGGCGGCCCACCGCGCGGGCCGCGCCGACGGCCGATCAGCGAGGATCGGCGGCCGCGCCCGGGGGATCGAGCCGCACGGTCACCCGAGCGCCCGCCCGATCGAGCGTGAAGCTCCCCGCCTTCTTCTCCCCGCGGTGCTGCACGGTGACCCGGTAGCGCCCGAGGTGGCCGCGCACCCGATACACACCACCCGCGCCCGAGCGTCCCTCGGCACGCGTCCACCAATCGCGCAACACCAGGTCCTGGTAGGCCTGCCCCGCCGGCTTGAGCGACCAGTCGCGCCGGAACATCGCCGCGTTGTTCTTCCAGTGCCGACCGTCCCAGAACCCCCACAGGATGAAGCCCTCGACCTTCGGGTGGCTGTAGAGCAGGGTGAGCACGTCCCGCGTGTAGTCGCCGGCCAGGGCCTCGTCGTCCATCACGATGTCGTACTCGGTGATGGTGATCGGGGGACCGAGCGCACCGAAGCGATCCAGGATCGCCAGGAGCTCGCCAGGAGGCGTGAGCGCGGCGCCGAAATGGCCCTGCATGCCGATCCCGCCGACGGGGGCCCCCCGCTCGAGCAGGAAGCGGATGTGCCGCTCGTAGGTGTCGCGGTGACCGGTGCTGCCGCCCCCACCGGAGAGGATCCCGTAGTCGTTGATGAACAGCTGGGCGCCCGGGTCGATGGCGTGCGCGTCGCGGAACCAGTCCACCATCACCTCGCGCCCGAGCAGATCGATGAGGTCGTGGTTGTCCCAGGGCTCGTTGACGACGTCCCAGTGGATGAGCTCTCCGCGCATCGCGGTCGTCATCTCCCGGACGTGGTCCCGCACCTCCTGGGCGAGGCGGGCCGGCTCACGCTCGAGCGAGCGGAGTCGCGCGGGGAGGTTCTTCCAGCCCGGCCACACGAGCACGTGGCCGCGCACGTCGAGACCCTGGCTCCGCGCCCAGCGCACGGCCGACCGCGCGACGTCCATCGTGTACCCCGGCCCCCAATCGCCAGCCAGGGGTTGCCACTTGAGCTCGTTCTCCAGCACAACGGTGTTGAACAGCTGCGGCACCAGGGCGAGGTACCGCTCCCGATCGGGCTCGGCGACGGTCGACGCGAGGTAACGTCCGTTGATCGCGGTGCCGAACCGAAAGGCGTGCCGAGTCATTTCGATCCCGACGCTGGCCCCCTCGACGACCTCACCGCGCGCGTCTTTGACCTCGATCTGGATGTCACCCTTGCGAAGCTGCTCGATCCGCGCGGCCGCCTCCGCACGCCACGGCGCCTCCGCCTCCCGCCCGGGATAGGACAGGCGCGTGCGCGGGAGCTCGGCGAGGGTGCGGTGACGCCCGTAATTGACGATCGAGAGCCCGCCGATCTCGATGGTCTGCGGCGCATAGCCGAGCCGGAACACCACCTGCGTCTCGCCGGCCCCGTAGCTGCCGCTGGCCTCGCAGGGCACGTCGAACCGCACCCAATCGGCGCCCGCCGTCGCGGCCTGCGCGACGATCTTGTGCCAAGGGTCCCGCGCGAGCTCCAGCACGACCTCGGTCTGCCCCTCGCCGGCTTCGCCGCGAGGCTTCGGCGCCCGAAGGTAGAAGGTGAGCAGGAGGACGTCCCGGTACTGGATCGGCTCGCCGAGGCGAGTCCCGAGCTGCACCGACCAGGCCTCGTCAGCTCCCCCGAGGCTCTCTGCCCTGAGCGCGCGATCGAAGGGCTGCCCCGTGACGGCCACGGTGGAAACCCGGGCGAGCCCCGTGTCTCCCTGGAGTTCGAGCCGGTCGAGGGTCGGCTCGGCGAGGAGCGCCGTTCCGTCGCGAGAACCGCTGGAAACGACGGTCGGCACGGGCGCGGGCGGCGGGGGGCTCGTGGTGCAGCCGAGTCCCAGGAACAGCAATGACGAGGCGATCCAGAGGCTTCGGGGCATGGGGCACGAATACATGCCGGGCGTGGACCCGAGAAGCCCCCACCGGCCCTGTGGTGGGGCGCTCGCCGCCATCGGACGGCGGGGTTGACGCCCTGCGCCAACTCTGAAATCCTCGCGCTTCGAGGGGTCGGGCCGGGGCGCGCGAGGAGAGGGTTCGCGCGAAACCGGCGCCGAGCATGCGAGGGAGCGCGCCATGTCGGACACGGACCAGGCAACAGCGCCGATCGATCCCCGTTACCGCATCATCAAGCGGTACACGAACCGGAAGCTCTACGACACGCAGGACAGCCGCTACGTGACGCTCTTGCAGCTCGCCGAGATGATCCGCGACGGGCAGGACGTACGGGTCTTCGACAACGTGACCAAGGAGGACAAGACCGAGGTTACGCTCGCGCTGATCATCTCGGAGGAGCTCCGGTCGCGCCCGCGCTCCCTGCCGCTGGCTACCCTGGAGGCGCTCGTTCGCCACCGTGGGGGCCGCGCGCCGACCCCGCGGCGTGATGGGCCGTTCGGCCGACTCGCGGGATCGCTGCCGATGTCGCCGACCGCGGGGGAGGTGGCCGTGGACGGGGACGCCGCTGACCCTGCGGACATGGCGGGAATGCTCAATCGGGGGCTCCTCGGCACCTTGGAGCAGTGGCAGCAGGTCCTTGACGAACGGGTTCGGACCCTGGTCCCGTCCGCCACGGAGGTCACCGATCTCGATCGGAAGATAGACCGGCTAGCCGAGAGAATCGCCTGCCTCGAGCGTCGGCTAGTCGACGATGCGCGGGATGAGGAATAGCTGGCGGGTGCCGCGGGTTCTTGGCACATCCCATGCTAATGTGGAGCGCGCGTACCGGCCGGCCGCCACCCGATGACGCCTTCGAGCGCGAGGCACTGAGCCATCTCGGGTCATTGCTGGCCGTCGCAACCCGGCTCACCCGCAACGTGGCGGAGGGGGAGGATCTGGTCCAGGACGCCCTGCTCAAGGCCCTGCGCGCCCGTGGTCGGTTCGAGCCCGGCACGAACATGCGGGCCTGGTTGCTGCGAATCCTCACCAACACCTTCATCAACCGGTACCGACGGGACGGGCTGGAGCGGGCGCTGGTGGACAGCCCCGACGCGGACCCCCTCGCCGACGGTTGGGTGGGCACGACGACGCTGGAGGCGATGCGCGATCCGGAATCGCAGGCGCTCCGCCCGGTGATCGCGCGCGAGATCACGGCGGCGCTGGACGCCCTCCCCGACGAGTTCCGCGTCGCCGTGCTGCTCGCCGATGTCGAAGAGCTTTCCTACAAGGAGATCGCCGAGGTGATGGGGTGCCCCATCGGGACGGTGATGTCCCGGCTTCACCGCGGTCGGCGCCTGCTCAAGGAGCAGCTCGTCCACCACGCCACCGCCCTCGGCATCATCGGCGCGGAAGGCGAGGGAAACCCCGTCACGGACCAGGCCCCACCGGCTCCGGTGGCCCTGGCCGCGTATCGACAGCGGAAGGGGGGCGCGCAATGAGCGCCTGTCGTCTGCGAGCGCTGCTCGATCCCTACATCGACGGCGAGCTGTCCCCCGAGCGGATGGTCGAGGTGGAGCAGCACCTAGCGAGCTGCCGGGACTGCCTGGCGCAGGTGCGGCTGACCTCGTCGATCAAGCTCACCACGCGAGAGATGGTGCGGCGTTCGGCTCCCGTCTCCGCCGAGTTCCGGACGCGGGTGGAGAGCGCGCTCGGCGCCCAGCGGCGGCGAGCCGATGCGAGCGACGCCGAGGCGGACAAGCACGGCTACCTCCCGTGGCGGACGATCCTCCCCGTGGCCGCCGCGGCCGCGGTCACGCTGGTCTGGGCGGCTTCCGTCGAGGAACCCCTGGGGCAAACCGCGGCCCAGCCGACGGCGGTGTCCGCCGGCATGACGGACGGCGCCGATCAGCTGATCGACGATTTCGTCCGCTTCCACGCGCACGGAGGGGACGACGCCTGCCCCGCCGTCGTCGAGCCTGGCCTCGTCAGCCGGCTCGAGCCGGAGGTCGGGGTGCCGATCCGAGCCCCTAGCCTCTTGGAGTACGGAGCCTCGTGGGAGGGGGGTACCGTGGTGCACGTCAGCCAGCCGGGGCACCGGGCGGCCCTGCTCCGGTACCGGGTCGGCAACCACCGGGTGTCCGTCTACGTCTACGACGCAGCACGCTGGCCGCTTCGGGCGCGGCTCGAGCCGCGCGTCGTCCGTGACGTGCCCGTCTACGTCGGCCAGCGGCGCGGCTACTCGATCGCCGCCACCGAACGGCGCGGTGTCGGCTACGCCGCCGCGGCCGACCTCGACGACGAAGCGACCGCCGAGCTGGTCGCGGCCGCCTATCGGTGAGGCGACGCGGAGGCGGTACGCTCCGCGCCGATGTCGACGTCCCCTGCCAAGACGAACGCCGCCCGGATCCTCGATGCGCTGGGGATCGTCTACGAGCTGCGGCATTACCCGATCGGCGAGGAGCACCTCGACGCGGTCGAGGTCGCTGAGCGCATCGGCATGCCCCCCGAGCAGGTGTACAAGACCCTGCTGGCGCGCGGGGACCGCAACGGCCCCTGCTTCGCGGTCATCGCCGCCGACACGGAGCTGGACCTCAAGGCGCTAGCGCGCGTGTCCGGCGACCGTCACGTCGAGCTCGTGCCGCTGCGGGAGGTGACCGCCCTGACCGGCTATGTGCGGGGCGGAGTCACCGTGCTGGCGGCCCGTAAGGCCTTCCCCGTTTGGGTCGACGAGCTGTTCGAGGTCTGCGATCGGGTGAGCGTCAGCGCCGGCGTGCGCGGCACCCAGATCCTGCTCGCGCCCGTCGACTATCTGCGCGCGACCGGCGCCTCAGTCGCCCCCATTGCTCGCGCGCCCTCGCCCGGATGACGGTCCGGGTGAGCGGCCGAGCGGGAGGGACGTCCCCGCGGCACGCACCATGAGCAGCCGGACCGCGGAGCGGTGGCCCTTGCGCTCCCGCGCCCCCGATCTACGACTGGGCTCCGTCCGCGGCACCGTCATTCTGGCGCCAGCGGACCGGAACGGAGAGCTTGGAATGCGGTTTCTGTTCGTCATGGACCCGGCGGAAACCATGCTGCCCGACCGGGACACGAGCTTCGCGCTGATGCGCGGCGCGATCGCGCGGGGCCATGCTTGCCTCCACTGCCGACCGGTAGACCTGTCCCACGAGGGGCGCGCGGTCACCGCTCGTTGCCGCCCCATCCACGTCCAGGATGCGGCGCCCCACGTCACCCTCGGCGAGATCGGGCGCGTGGACGTCGCAACCCTCGACGCGGTCTTCGTCCGCCAGGATCCGCCCTTCGATGTCGCCTACCTTCACCTCACGCAGATGCTCGATCTCGTCGGCGACCGGGTCCTGGTCGTCAACGCGCCCGGCGGGCTCCGAGACGCCAACGAGAAGCTGTTCGCGTTCCACTTCAGTCACCTGATGCCCCGCTCCCTCGTGTCCGCGGAGCCGGCGCTCATCCTGGATTTCGTCGCTCGAGTGGGCGGACGCGCCGTACTCAAGCCCCTCGACGGCGCCGGCGGGAGGGGGGTGGTGATCCTGGCGGTGAACGACCAGAACACGCGCTCGCTCGTCGACTTGCTCACGCAGGAGGGACGGCAGCACGCGCTCGTCCAAGAGTACCTCCCGGACGTCCGCAGGGGCGACAAGCGGGTGCTCGTGCTCGACGGTGCGCCGCTCGGGGCCATCCTCCGCGTCCCGCGCGACGACGATCTTCGCGCCAACATCCACGCCGGGGGCCGCGTCCTGCCGGCCGATCTCGACCCCAGCGAGGCCGCCCTCGTGAGCGAGGTCGGGGCGGCGCTGCGCGCTCGCGGTCTCTGGTTCGTGGGGCTCGATCTCATCGGAGGCCGCCTGATCGAGGTCAACGTCACCAGCCCGACCGGGCTGCAGGAGCTCGGTCGACACCAGGGACGGCCAGTCGAGAACACCGTGATCGAGTGGGCGGAGCGCCAGCTCACTGGCTGAGCCGACGCTGGACGCCGCGCACCCGTCCTGGGTGGGGACGACCGCGGACGCTCGGCGATCTCGGGCTCCACGGCCGGCGGGGAAGGCGCCAGGAATTTGGCCCGGACGCCCCACCCACCCGAGGGTGGGGGGCATGCCGAGAAGCTGCGAGGTCTGCACCGGTCACCGCTCGGTTGGACTCACCGAGGCTCCGCGAGTGGTGATGGGAAAGCATCGGATCAAGAGGGTGCTGATCGAGAGCCGGATCTTCGCGCTCTGCGAGCACCATGTCTCCGAGCTCTTGGCGTCGGGGGCGTCCACGGTCGCGGCTGTGCAGGCGCTGTTCCGCGAGGCGGAGGGCTCCCGCTCCCTCGTGTCGCGGCGCGCCCCACTGAATCGCCGAGTCTTCCCGCCGCGCCCCGAGGGTCGGCGTGCGACGGTCGGACGCCGCGCCGGCGAATCGCGACCGTGATGGCGCGACCCCTGCGGGAGGTCCCGTGCGGGTCGTCACCGTCCACCGCCTGCTGCTCGGCGTGTTGGCCGCGCTCACCGCGGTGATCGTCGCCCGCGCGTGGGTCGCGCCCTCGGCCCCCGCGCGACCCGCCGTCATCGAGGTCACCGACGCCATCCCGCGCGGGGCTTCCTTGCTGGTGACCGTGAACCTGGCTGCCTGGCACGGGAGCGAGCTGGGCCGTTCGATCTTCGGGGCGACCCGGGAGGTGACCCCACTCGGGGAGGTTCGACGAGCGTGCGCCGGCGATCCCATGGCGGCGGTGCGGGTGGTCGCCCTGTCGGTTCCATCGCGGACGCTGACGACACCGGACGCAGATCTCGAGCTCGGCTTGGCGGCGGTGGGCAACCTCGATGCCGGCGCCGTGGCGGACTGCGCGTCCGCGATCGTGCGCCTTCGCGGCGGCGATCCGGTGCGCGCGCCCATCGGTGGCTTCCTGTCCGTGCGCGATCGCGACGGGACCAGCGAGGGTGAGGTCGCCGTGCGCGATGGCGGCCCGGTCCTCCTTTCCGGGGGCCGGTACCTTCGGGACATGATCGATGCGACCGAGGGTCGGGTGCCGTCCATGAGATCCGAGCCGCGGCACCGCGAGCTGCGCGACGAGGTGGGAACGGATGCGGCGCTCGTGGCCACCTGGCTGGTCCCGACGGAGGGGGAGGCGCTCACGGGCACCATCACCGAGGTGCCCCCGGACGAGCTGGACCACGTCCGCGCGGTCGCGGCCAGCTTCCGGCTCGCACCCCGGCCGCACCTGCGCGTGCTGGTCTGGTGCGACGCCGAAGCGCCATGCCGCAACCTCGCCGCCTCCGTGGACGCCCGGCTCCGTGAGGCGAGCAGCCCGGTCGCGCAGGCGTGGCTGGGCTTCGACCCGCGGGAGCGAGCGCGGGTCGCCACCGAGGGGAAACGCCTCACCGTGGCGATCACGCTCGAAGCGGACGAGGCACGGCGGCTGGTCGAGCTCGGGCTCCGCGCCTGGTCATCGCGCGGCCCGGACGGCGCGGCGCAGCAGCCTTGACACGCGCGCCAGATCGAAGGGCTTCTCGACGCGCCCATTCGGCACCCGCTCCAGGAACCGAGCGGCCTCGGGCGTGAACGCTCCGCCGGTCATGAACACGAGCCTCCGTTCGATGCCGGGCCGATTGAGTCGTACGGCCTCGAACAGATCCATCCCAGAAACCGCCGGCATCATGAGATCGCAGAACACGACGTCGTAGGGCGGATCACGGAGCAGGAGCCGCAGCGCCTCCCGGCCGCTCGCGACCGTGGTGACCTCGTGCTCGCCCTCGAGCATCAACCGGAGCGCGCTGACCACGCCGGGGTCGTCGTCGATCACCAGCACCCGTGGCCGGAAGCCGAGCGAGGTCGGCGGCTCGGAGTCGAATCTATCGCGGCTCGGCGGCGAAACCTCCACGCCAGGGTGGGCCGCCGGGAGAGTGACCCGGAAGAGGTTATGACCGGCGCCGTCCGGCACAATAGCGAGGTTGCCACCGAGCGAGCGCACGATGGCAACGCCGAGCGAGAGGCCCGACCACCCCCAAACCTCCCCCGCGGCGGGCCCAAACCCGGGGTCCATCACCCGCGCCAACAGGTCTGCCTCGATCGGGGGTCCGGCATCGGTGAGCTCGACGACCACCTGGTCGCGCTGCTGGCGCAACACGACGTGGATCTCCGCGTTGCGGGCGCTCTCGGGCAGCGTGCGGGCGGCCTGGACGAGCAGGCCGAGGAAGACCTGCTCGAGCCGCGGCGCGCTGCCCATGACCAGCGGCACCTCACCGAGGTCCGCGAGCAGGGTCCCGCGATGACGCACCTCGTTGCCGACGACTCCGATGGCGTTGCGCAGGATCTCGGCGACGTCCACCGGACCCTGATCCGCCTCGTCGGTGCGCGAGAGCGCTCGCATGTGGCGGACGACCTCCGCCACGCGCTCTGCACCGTCCTGGGCCTCCGCCAGACGAACCACCATCTCCTGCACGAGCGCCGGCTCGTCGATGACGCGACCCAGCTTGGCGGCCACGTGATCGAGGTTGAGCAGGACGTAGGTGAGCGGGTTGTTGATGGCGTGAGCCATGCCTCCGGCGAGCAGCCCGAGCGCGCTGAGTCGATCCGCCTGGAGCGCCCGTGTCTCCCGCCGCACCCGGTCGGTCACGTCCCGACCGAAGCAGAACACCGCGGGGCATCCGTCGAGCTCGCCCGCGACCGTGCTCATCTCGAGGACCTGCGTGGTCCCGTCCTGGCGATGAACGCGGTACTCCGCCGGGCCAGGTGGCTCGGCAGACATGCGCAGCTTCTCGCACCGTTGCTCGAACCGAGCCAGGTCGGCGGGGTCGAGGTGGGAGCGCGGGTCCAACCAGCCGTCGGCCGGGTAGGCCGCCGGCTCGAACTGCTCGTGGCATGCACGGTTCGCGTACAGCACCCGGTCACGGTCGAGCACGCAGATGGGCTGCGGCGCGCCGTCGATCAAGGCACGGAAGCGCGCCTCCGAGCGGCTCAGTCGCTCGTCGATCACGCGTCCGGCCTCACTGCGACGCAGCGACAGGACGCAGCAGCCCGCCCGGTCCTCGAGCGGATGCACGCCGACCGACACGATCGTGCGCTGTCCATCACGGCGCACCAGCGCGGTCTCCAGCGCGCGGGGCGGACCGCCCCGGGGTGGCGGCTCGTCACACGCCTCCCGCAGCCACCGAGCGACTTCGGCCGCAGGAAGGAGCTCGGAGGGGTCACGGCCCACGAGATCGGCCGCAGGAAAGCCCGTGAGCCACTCGGCCGCCGCGTTGGCCTGAGCGATGCGGATCCCGCCCACGACCTCGAGCAGGCCGAGGCCGAGATCAGCCGCGGCCATCGCGAGGGCGGCGGCCGGGTCGAGCTCTTCGACGAACCCCAGCCTCATCGCACCTCGGCCCGGAAGGTGTGCGTCACGGTCGTGGGACGCGATCGTCGCTCGAAGGCGAGCCCGGCGAGGTGATGGGTCAGGCACCGCTCGACAGCGCTCGGTTCGGGCGTGACGCGGGTGACGACCGCCGACTCCGCGCGCCCGCTCGGGGACACCACCCAGCGCACGGTGACGGCCCCCCCCGGCTCGGCGGCGAGACACCGCTCCGCCTCGGCGCGATTGGCGAGCAAGGTGCGCAGCACCTCGCGCGGCACCTCGGGGGTCCGGCCGTCGCGCGCAGCCGTGAGCGCGCGCCGCACCGCTCCCCCAGGATCGCGCGGCGACGGAACCATGGCCGCCTCGACGGCGAGTGGCCCGCCGCCGACCCGCGGCGGCAGCGCTGTGAGGACCGCAGATCCACCGGGCGGCGCTCCCGGCTCGAGCCCGTGGAGGAGGCGCGCGATGTGGTGCGGTTCGAGGAGCGCCACGGGAGTCTCGATGGGGCCGCGCCTCGTCACGGACCTGACGAGTCCTAGGCCCCCAACGACGACGACCAGCGCGAAGCCAACGGCAGCGAGGAGGGTGGGATCGAGCGCGGGCCGTGGCCGCCGAGAAGGGAGCCCGACGACCTCGAGGCAGAGGGCGAGCTCTCCGAAGCGCAGAACTGCACGGTCGCCCGGCCGGGACAACCGCTGCCCCTCCAGGCCGGCGAAGCCGTGCTCGACGCCGCTCACTCGGGAGAAACCGTCCGTCGCGCCTCTGGGGACCAGCTCCCACTCGGATTGGGCGGCCCGAAGGGGGCCTTCGCCCGAGTCCAGGCCGTCTGGTCGCGGCACCAGCAGGCGAGGGTCGTCGAAGCCGAGCCCCTCGCCGGGGGCGAGATCACGGGTGCCGAGCGCGTCCTCGCCCCAGACGGTGACCGCCCGCAACCGGACGACCGAGGCGGGATCCGGCAGCAAGGAGGAGGCCATGAGGTCCTGTGGAGGCTGCGAGCCTGGCGCCGGAGCACGCCGCGGCACGCGGCGACCCGGTCGTCTCGTCGTCGACGAAGGACACCGCTCACCGTGGGGCCACGAACGGACCTTCGCGAGCCCGGCGGTCCCGACACGAAACCGCCATGGCGGCACAAGCCGGTGGAGCTTACACCATCTCCGCGGCGGGACCGATCCGCGGGGACCGGGCGCCACCCCCAAGCGGTTGCAGCGCGGACATCACCCCATTGAAACCGAAGTCCTGAACAGACGATCCGGAACCACCTCGAAGCTTCAGAGTCGCTGGGCCGGTAGGTTGGTCGTCTTCCCCCGGGAACCAACGCCGGGGCTGAGATGGGGCGGTGAATCACCTTGCGCGGCCGCCCACCAGAAACTAGCCTTCCGCTCCCTTTCCCATGGCAACAGCAGTCATTCGCACGGGCGGACGCCAGTTCCGCGTTTCCGAGGGTGAGACGCTCCGGGTCGAGAAGCTCGGGGGCAGCCCTGGCGACAAGATTCGGTTCGAGGAGGTCCTCTTCGTCGCCAGCGGCGGCGAAGGCAGCGCCCCGAGGTTCGGGAAGCCGATCGTCGAAGGCGCCGTGGTGGAGGCTGAGATCGTCGCCCAGGAGCGCGGTCCGAAGCTCATCGTCTTCAAGTTCCTCAAGCGCAAGAAGTCGAAGGTCAAGGCGGGACACCGCCAGGATTACACGGCCGTTAAGATCACGTCGATCTCGGCGTGACGCGGCGACAGGCAGGATCATGGCTCACAAGAAGGGCGGCGGCTCGTCGCGCAACGGGCGAGGCTCCAACGCACAGTATCGCGGCGTTAAGGTGTACGGCGGGCAGACGGTCCGGGCCGGCAGCATCCTGGTGCGGCAGGTGGGGCAGACCATCGATCCCGGGCGGAACGTCGGCATCGGCAGGGATTTCACTCTGTTCGCGCGGGTGGACGGCGTAGTGGCTTACGAGCACGCGTCGCGCATCAAGAAGCGCGTCTCGGTCTATCCGGCGGAAGCCACGCAGTAGGTCGTCGGGCAAACGCCGGCCGGGACGAGGTCGCGCCAGACACCCGAGGGAGCGCGCTGGACTATCGACTCCTCGTAACGGATCTCGACGGAACGCTCGTCGGAGGCGGTGGTTCGCTGAACGAGCGCGATCTCGTGGCCATCGGCGCGCTGCAGCAGCGTGGGGTCGTGGTGAGCATCGCCACCGGGCGAATGTATTCAGGGACCCGGGACGTCGCGCGTCGGGTCGGCATCGCCGGCCCGGTCGCGTGCATCGATGGCAGCCACATAGTGGACGCCAAAACCGACGCCGAGCTCGCGTGCTACGCGCTCGGACCGGTGGCGCTGTCGCTGGCCGCTACGGTCCTGCGCGACGCCGGCGCGGCGACGGTCGTCTTCTCTCGCGACGTCATCTGGTACGACCGTGTGTCCGCGCCGCACCTGCCGTTCCTCACCGTCTGGTCCGACCGCACCGAGGAGGTGCCCGAGGTTCTCGTCGGTTCGCCCTGGGGCGACGGTGAAGCGGTCACTGCGATGGTGGCGGTCGCGCCGGCAGCGCGACTCTCGGCAGCGCGGGATCGCCTCCTGGCCGAGCCCGGCCTGGGTGTTCAGGCCATCCTATTCATGATCGACCACGACGGCACCGCCGGCATGGTGCTCCGCGCCGCGGGCGCGTCCAAGGGAACGGCGCTCGAGTGGATCGCACGCCATCACGGCATCGATCCGGCGGCGGTTGTCGCGGTGGGCGACTGGCTGAACGACATCCCGATGCTGCGCGCCGCCGGGCGGTCCTTCTGCATGGCGCAGTCGCCACCCGAGGTGGTCGCCGCCGCCACCGAGCGCCTGGAGGCGGACGGATGGAGCGGCGGGGGGATCGCCGAGGCTGCCGAACGCGCCGGCCTGCTCTGACCTGCGGCGAGTGAGCGGCGCCGGGAGTCGGCCCGCACCCGGCAGTCGTGGTAGAAGCGGGGGGCGCTTGGCCGCCATCAACGTCCTCCCCCCCGATCTCGCGAGCCAGATCGCGGCTGGCGAGGTCGTGGAGCGACCGGCGAGCGTCGCCAAGGAACTCGTCGAGAACGCCCTCGACGCCGGCGCGCAGCGCTGTGACGTGGCGCTCGAGGGGGGGGGTGTGACCACCCTCCGCGTGCTCGACGATGGCAGCGGCATGTCGGAAGCGGACGCCCGCCTGGCCGTGGAGCGCCACGCGACGAGCAAGCTTCGCGCTTTCGACGATCTGAAGCGCATAGCGAGCTTCGGCTTCCGTGGGGAGGCATTGCCGAGCATCGCGTCGGTGAGCCGCTTCACCCTCCGCACTCGCGAGGTCGCGGCGAGCGCCGGGGTCGAGCTGGTGGTGGAGGGCGGCGGCCCTCCGACGGTGCGGCCAGCGGGGATCGCGGCCGGAACCGAGGTGCGCGTCCAGGACCTCTTCTTCAACGTCCCGGCGCGTCGGAAATTCCTCCGCTCGACCAGCACGGAGGCGGGCCACGTCGTGGAGACGATCGAGGCGTTGGCGCTCGCGCGCCCCGACGTCACCTTCACCGTGGAGCGGGACGGCCGCCTGGTGCGGGAGTGGCTTCGGGCAGCGGATCGGAGCGAGCGCGTCCGCGACGCGATCGGCGACGTACCGCTCGTGTCCGTCGCTGGTGATCGCGGGCCCCTGCGCGTCGAGGCCTTCCTATCGCGTCCAGAGCAGGCGCGTTCGGGTGCAACGGGCCTGAGGCTCCTGGTCAACGGGCGGGTGGTGCGGGACCGCGCGGTGGCGGCGACGATCGCGCAGGCGTATGGGAGCGTCCTCGAGCGCGGCCGCTATCCGCGTGGCGTCGTCTACCTCGACCTTGCGCCCGAGCTGGTCGACGTCAACGTGCACCCGCAGAAGGCGGAGGTGCGTTTCGCCGATCCACGCGCCGTGACCGACGCCCTCTACGGGTTGCTCTCCCGAGAGCTCGCGAGCGCGCTCTCTCTACCTCGTCCCCAGCGGTTCGCCTGGGGAGCGCGGAAACCGGGTCCCGGCTCGTTGCCGGACCCCGCCGCCCCGGGGACGGGCGGTCGCGGCCAGGCGGGAGCGTCGGACCCCGGCCACGCCGAGGGTTCGGTCGCCGTCGACCGAACGATCGTGGCGGCGTCCACTCCTGACGGGCGCGACGCCGCGGCGTGGGCCGGTGACCCCGCGCCGGCTCCGGTGCCCGCGATGGGACAGGGGGCTACCGTCAGCGCACCCGAGACTCCGTGCACCGCCAGGGCCACGCCCGAGCCCGCGGAGGGGGACCCCTGGGGGCTCTTCGGGCCGCCCGGCGACAGCTCCCCTCACGGGGCGGGGCGGAGTGCCGTCGAGCGCCTCGACGCGGGGATGCCCCTCGGCGTTCGCGACTCAGCCGCGAGCCCGTCGCGCCCTCGGCCCGACGTCGAGTGGCGTTCGTTGCGGTTCCTCGCGCAGGTGCAGAAGACGTACCTCGTCTGCGAGGGTCGAGACGGACTCTACGTCGTCGACCAGCACGCCGCAGCCGAACGAGTCAACTTTCATCGCCTCCGCAAGGCCTACGCGGCGCGCGAGGTGGCGGCGCAGGCCCTGCTGTTCCCACTGGTGATGGAGGCGCCCGCCACCGAGGTCGCCCTCGTCGAGGAGCACACCGCGGCGATCGCCGCCGTCGGCTTCGATCTCAGGGTTCGCGGCCCCCAGACCCTGAGCATCCACGCGGTGCCTCGACTCCTGCAGCGGGCGAGCCCCGAGCGTCTCGTGCGCGATCTGGTCGCGGAGCTGACCCGCGCGGGCGGCCGCGGCTTCTCGGATGCGATCGACTTGACCCTGGCGCGAATGGCCTGCCACGGGGCCATTCGCGCGGGTGACTCGATCTCGGCGGCTGAAGCGTCGACGCTCCTCATGGCGCTGGACGAGGCGGACTTCGCTGGTTTCTGCCCGCACGGTCGCCCCGTCGTCGCCTTCACGAGTTGGTCGGAGCTAGAGCGCAAGGTCGGTCGTCGCTGAGCCGGGGACGGCGGGAGTGATCACCCGCGCACGATGGCGGCCGACTCGGCGGCACGCTCGGCGCCGAGCAGATCCCGGAGCAGATCGAGCACCCGGGCGATGTCGCTGTCGAACCCTGAGGCGTCGTCGGAGCACTGCTCGTACTCACGCACCGCAGCATCGCCGCGCTGCCGCGCCTCCGTGGCCGTCATGTCGTGCTCGTCCGCCGCGCGCTCGCTCTCGGCCGCGACCAGAGCGCTCACGTCCTTCGCGAACGCGCCGAGGCCACCGATCTTCGGGCCGGAGCGGTCCTCGTTGGACACCACTCGGGTGGCCCCCATTATCGAGCACGCCCCGTCGACGACCCCGGCCAGCGCGACCGTGCGCGCAGCGCGGCACTCGTCACGCGCCGCGGCGCGCCGCTCGGCGATCTCGCGACGGTTGGCCGCCTCGATGCGGCGCTCCGCCGCCGCCGAAGCGCGGCGCGCAGACGCTCGATCCTGGCAGAGCGTCTTCACCCACAGGATCGCCAGCTCCGCGCCCCGGTCGTCGGGCAGCGGGCTTGCCGTTGGGAATGGCAGCAGCGACGGCGCCGAGACGGCCCCGGGAGGGGCGGCCGAGGCGGCCTGGAGCGACGGGACGCCGGAGTTCGCGCTGACGACGGCGCCGCCGAAGCCATTCACGCGTTCCACGTGATCCCTCCGGCAACGGCCACAGTGCACGCCCTGGTGTCGATGGTGGTCGCCAGCGTCTCGGCGACGCGGTCCGCGCTCTCCTCTGCGCGCTCCAAGTCCTCGATCAGCCGGAGGATCATGGCCTGCATTCGGTCCTCCCGTTGGTTGGCCGCGACCGCGTCAGTTTCGGCGTTCGCGCCCACCTCATGCCAGTGGGCGGCCCGCTCCTCGCAGACAGCGGCGGCGGCCTTCGCCCCCCCTTCGACGCCACGGGCCACCGTGCCAGCGGCGGAGGCTGCCTTGCAGGTCGCGCTGGTGCCTTCCGCCGCCGATCCCATCGCCCCGGCAGCGCCGGCGCCGGCGCTCATGATCGTTCCTGCCACCGACAGCCCGATGGTGCAGGCGTTGGCCACACCGTCCTTCATCCCGAGGGATTGCAGGGCGCGCGTCTCGCCCAGCACCTGTCCCGACATGGACAGCACCACACCGGCGATAGCAACGGCGGTGAGGGGCGCCGCCGAGCCGAAGCTCACCACGGTCGCGGCGACCGACGCCACGATGGCAGCCACCTTGGCGATACCGACGAACACGCGTCCAGTCCGATGCCGCTTCCGCTCTCGGCGCTCTGCGCGGGCGGCTCGCTCGAGGGAGCGGCGCGCCTCCTCGAGTTGCTGACGGCTCCGCTCGCGCGCGGCTCCCACCTGCCGCACGGCGTTCTCACTGTTGGTCTTGCGATTCTGGGCCTGAGTGAGCAGGAGCGCGGTCAGATCGTCTGGGTTCTCCCCGACCGGAGACGGCAGCAGGGTGGCGGCGGGGACCGCCGACGGGGCGGCGCACGGCGACGACGGCGCGCCCATGGGGGACACGGGCGCCGAGAGGGGCGCGATGGTCGTCACGAGGACCCCTCTTCCGCCAGGGCCAGGGCCAGGAGCGATGCGTCCGCCGTGGCCTCCGCCAGGTCGAGCGCGAGTCGGGCAGCTTCGTCCGCCTCGTCGTCGCGCCCGAGCGCGCGCAGGATCCTGGCCCTGCCCACCTGGCAGCGCACCGAGGGGGCGGCGGCGACGGAGCCGGCCGAGTAGAGCTCGAGCGCGATGCGCGGCTGGTCGGTGCGCTCGTGGCACTCGCCGAGCCCGAGCCAGCCCCGCTCGTCTTCCGGACTCGCCAGGAGCAAGACCCGGAGGACGTCGGCGGCGTCGCTCGTTCGATCCACCGTCAGCAGCCAATGGCCGAGCGAGTAGAGGGTGTCCGCCGCGCTGCGTGGCGCCGCGAGGGGCAACGAGTCGCGGGGACCCTCGACGGTTGGCAGCGACCCGGGGCAGGCCAGCGCGGATCCCCTCGGGCCAGGGTCCGGCGGCGCGGCGAGCGGGACGCTGAGATGACGGGCGTAGCAAACGCCTGGGGACGCGGCGGGGAGCCCCTCCGGTGGGGGGGCGGTGATGGTGTCTTGCGTCACGGTGGATCTCTCCGGGGTGAGGGGTGCGCCAAGGGCGTGGTCCGGGCGGGCGCCGAACCGCGACCCCGCGCACATTCCTCCGTCGGCCTCACGCGGCCGGAGTTTCGCGGGATCGTGCACCCGGCCTCATCCGTGTTGGTGGTACGCTTCGCCTCGCCCATGACGGCACCCGCGCAACTCCTGGTCGTCGTCGGACCGACCGGCTCGGGGAAGACCGCGCTCGCCATCGATCTCGCCGAGCGGCTCGATGGTGAGGTGGTGAGCGTGGACAGCGTCCAGATCTACCGACGCTTCGACATCGGGTCGGGCAAGCCGACGGCGGCGGAGCGGAATCGCGTCACGCACCACTGCATCGACCAGATCGATCCGCTCGACCCGATGGACGCGGCGCGCTTCGCCGAGCTGGCCGACGGCGCGATCGCCGACGTCACGGCGCGCGGGCGGCGGGCGATCGTGTGCGGGGGCACGTTTCTCTGGGTCCGGGCGCTGCTCTACGGCCTCGCCCCGGCACCCCCCGCCGACCCGACCGTGCGCCAGCGTCACGCGGCGACCGTCGCGCGTGAGGGGCGTCAGGCACTCCACGCCGCCCTCACCGCCGTGGATCCGGAAGCGGCGCGACGCCTCGCCCCCAATGACGTCGTGCGCGTCAGCCGCGCCCTTGAGGTTCACGAGATCTCCGGCGTCACGCTGAGCGCCTGGCAAGCGGCCCACGGGTTCCGGGCGGTCCGCTACCCGGCGCGCCTGGTCGGGATCCGACACGCCGGTGAGATGCTCGACCACCTCATCGCAACCCGGATCGCCGCGATGCTCGAGGCAGGCTGGGTGCAGGAGGTCGAAGCGTTGCTCGCGGACGGGCTCGGGGAAGCGCGCCCCATGCGCAGCGTCGGCTACCGGCAGATCGCGGACGACCTCGCCGGGATTCGCGCGCCGAACGACGCTGATCTGGCGACACGCATCTTCCGCGCGACGCGGATATTCGCGCGCCGCCAGCGCACCTGGCTCCGTGACCAACCCGTGCGGTGGCTCACCCCGCGGGAGGCCGCCACCCTTCCGTCAGCACTGGTCGCCGAGCTGGCCGCTCCCGCCGACGGCTCCGGCGGCGCTCACGGCTGAAGCGGCGTGAACGGGCTCCCTAGTGAGCCACGGGTGCCCAGCGACCCGCTCACAGAGTGAGGGAGTCGTCGAGCAGCTCCAGGAACGACCGCGGCTCGGGTTGCGGCGCGGTGCCCTTGATCTCGGCGGGACGCGCGTGAAGCACGGGGCGCTCAACGACGGCCGTGAGCGCAGTGACGACCGGAACCGCTGCGCGCTCGTCGGCAACGCGCTCACGGGCCCGGTGGCCGACGAGCTCCTCCGCCACACTCGAGGGGAACTCCGGCGATGCGTCGTACGCGGCGGGCGCGCCCGGTGACAGGTCCTGCTCGAGCTCGTCGCGCGGTGGGGGCGGCGGCGGGGTCAGTGCCTCGCTCGCCTCGTCGAGCTCGAGATCGCCTCCCAGCGGCTCATCGAGCTCGATCGTCTCGCCGAGCTGCTCGAGCGTGGGACCGGATCCCGAGCGACGCGCCGAAATCTCCTCACCCACCTCGAGCAGGTCACCCGGCACCGCACCCTGGACGGGGATCTGCACCGGAGTAGTGACCTGGCGTCCAGACTCGGGCGGGGGCGTGTGCAGCGGCACCTCGCGCTCCTCCGGGTCGGCACCGGGCGCTGGGGACGCTTCCCCGAGCTTCGGCCGGCGCGACGACGACGGCAGCAGCGCCTCGTCGTCAGCGAAATCGGCAGCGGCGCCGTCTTCCTCCTGTGCGACCTCCGCCTCGATCGTCGCGACCTCCTCCGGGCTCAGGTCGGTGACGTCGATGAGCTCGCCGGACTCCAGCTCGACGTCCCCATCGAGATCGAGCCCGTCCTCGAGCGAAATAACCCCGCTGCGCGCCGCGGCTTCCGGCTCCGCTGCGTCCGCACGAGGAGTCGGGGCGCGAGCGGCCATCGCCGGGGGCGGCACCGTGACGAGATCGCCGTCATCACCGTCGAGATCCGCCGCCTCGACCCGGCCTCCGATCGCGGCGACCGGCGCGCGCACAGGACGCGGTTTCTCGGCGTTCCTCCGCACCCGGGCGAGCAGCTCGGTGAGCGCCGCGGCCCTGCGCGACCCGCTCACAGCGTGCCCCCCGCGTCGAGGCCACCGTGATGGAGGCGGCCGAGCACCTCGGCCCAGCCAACCCCACCGTCGAGCCAGCCCCTGACCCGCGCCGCCGTACGAGGGCTGACCACCAGCAGGCGCGCGATCGCAGCGATCCGCCCGAGCAGCACCGCCTGCGTCTGGCGACCGAAGAGCCGTTGCAGTGCCCCCTCGACCACGCGCGCGAGCAGCTCGTCCCCGGCTGCCCCGAGTGGCGAGCCGGCCACGGTGAGCACCAGCGCGCGACCCCACCGCTCCAGACCGAGCGAGCCCAGGCCGGTCAGCGCGATTTCGCCACCGAGATGCTCGACGACTCCGGCGAGCGAGGCGTCGGACGCCGCAGACCCGAGTCGCTCCGCGACCCGCCGACCGAGCTCGGTGCCCAGGCGGTGACCCACGTCGACGCGGGCAGCCTCCGGAGCCGCGGCGACCAGATCGCGCAGAAGGTCGGCAGGCAGGAGCACCCGCGGCGCGGAGCCGCCAAGCTCCACGACCCCCCGGGCGAAGTCGAATTCGACCGTGTGGGATGGATTGAACCGGGGCTCTGCCATGCGACCTCTCGCGGCGCGTCTCGACCGACCGTGCAGAAGTATACGGTGGCTCGGGGCCAACCTGTCAAATGCCGGGGGAAGACCGATCGGCGCCGGAGGTCCTGCGAATCCGGGGTACGATGCCCCCCCTGGGAGTCGAGCCGTGGACGCTCCGCACCGCTCGATCGCGCGCGCCACCCTGTTCGTTCTCGCTGCCGCGGCGGTGGGAGCACCGGCCAGGGGCGGCTCCGCCGACGGCGTCTCGCCCGGCCACCCGAAACCAGAGCCATGGGTCGGGCGAGACGGGGCTAGCTGGAGCGGGGCGCCTTTGGTGACGGAGCCGCGACCGACTGGGTTCGAGCGACCGGCCTGTTCCCTGCGACGCCCGGTCTGCGTGCATAGGGCGGCCGCCGTTCCGGAATCAGCGGCCGCAACGGCACTCGAGGCGCTCGAGGCGGCCTACGAGCGTCTCGTCCTGGCGCTGCGGCTGCCGGCACCGGCGGTTGATGGAGGGCGCGGCGGGACCGACGGGCTCGACCTCTACCTCCAGGCCCTGGCGTCTCAGGGCTCGGGCGACCCGGTCGAGCTCGGGCTGGATCCGATCGATCCCTGGGGGTTCGACCGGGCCAGCGCGTTCTGCCGATCCTCGGTCAGGTCCGAGGCGGACCTCGAGCGCGCGGCGTCCCTCTGCCTGGGCGAGGCCATCGTGGCTCGCCTCGACCCGGCCACGACTCCTAGCCTGCGCCGCGCCTTCGCGCTCCACCTCTGGCTCGCGACGGGAAGCCCCGCCGGCACCGATCTGGCGGCCATCGAGGACGCCCAGGCCACCCCGGAGCGGGCCGTGGCCGGGCGCGACCGGGGCCCCGGGACGATGGGCGCGGCGCTCCTACTGGAGCACCTCGAAGCGACCCACGGGAGCGGTGGACCAGGGTCGCTCGCGACCGGACTGTTCGCGGCCGCCGCCAGCGACACGGACGCCGGGGCGTTGACGTGGAACGACGAGCCCGATGCGCTCGACGTCCTCCGCCACACGTTCGGGGCACGCCCCCCAGAAGCGGCGCGACTCTTCGGAAACTTCGCCGTGGCGCGGGCGTTCCTCGGTAGCCGTGACGACCACACCCATCTGCCCCGCCTCACGTCGGTGGGTGACGCGGGACGGATCCGCTTCGACTGGTTGCTGCCGCTATCGACCCTGCCGCGCCGCGTCGGGGCGTCGCGCCCGATCGAGCCGACCGGATCGGTCTACGTCTGGGTCGATCTCGACGAGGTCCTCGCCTCCAAGCGCCTGGGTTTCGAAGCCGAGTGGGAGCCGCCGGTGACGTTCCAGTGGACGATGGTGCGTCTCGACGCCGACGGTCGAGAGCTGTCCCGAGTCGCTGCCCCGTTCCAGGAGCGCTCGACGAGGGTGGGGCAGCTCGTCGAGGATCTGGCGGGAGCGGCGGCGGTGCTCATCGTGGGGACCAATCTCGGCGGCATCGGTCCTGGAGAGCTTCACGACCCCGACCTCGCCCCCGTGGAGCCGAGCGGCTACGCGATCCACGTGACGCCCCTTTGACGCGCTGAGCTTCGACGTGTCCCGCGGCGGCGGCGCCTCGCGATCGCGGTGAGCGTGACGCCAGCCACACCCAGGGCGACCAGCCCGCCCCCGCGACCACCACTCGATCCCACGGCGCAGCCGCCGCGGGCGGCGGCGAGCCCGCTGGCGAGGTGCCGGTCGACGGCGATGGGGACGGTGGTGGCGGTGAACGGCGCGCCGTCCAGGCTCGCCTCGACGGCCAGCGTCCGTCCACCGGTACCCGGGCTCGCCTGCACAACAAAGGCATAGCTCCCCGGTGCACGCCGGGTGAGCGGCTCGACGAGCTGACCGTTGCGCACGGCGAGCGTGAGGCGCGGCGGCCGCGCCCCGTCGGCCAGATCACCCGTGGCGGTGCGAAGCTGCAGGAGCCCGCCGAGACGCTCGCCACCACCCGGTCGAGCGAAATCGTCCGCGAGCAGCACCCGGCTCGCGGCGCGGTCCGGCTCCCGGTCGAGAGCCTCGTCCCCCGACAGCGCCGCGAGCGAGCGCGCGACGTCGAGGCGCCCCGCCCCCGCGCGGGCGGCACCGATCGACCCCGTGAACGACTCCGCCCCGGCCTGCAGCAAGGCCAGGATCTCTCGCTGTTCGAGCGTCGGATCTCGCTCCAGCAGCAGCGCGGCCGCCCCCGCCACGATCGGCGCCGCCATCGAGGTCCCGCTCGCCACGCCATGGAGCTCGTCGACGACGTGACAGTGCTCGACAGCGCAGTGGGAGGGATCAGCGAAGAGTCCACCACCACCGTTGTCGCGAGGGTCCGCGGCGAGCGCCATGGCTCCGATCACGAAAGCGCCCGGGGCGACGAGGTCTGGCTTGAGATGACCGGTTGAGGTCGGACCGGCGGCGCTGAACCCGGCGACGGCGCCGACCGATTCGGCGAAGACGACGTCGGTGCCATCGATCGCCCACCAGTGGTTCCGGTTCACGGTCGCCCCGACGGCGATGAGGTCGGGGTGGGTAGCGGGGAGATTCACCGTCGCGCGCGCCGAGGCACCGGCGAAGAGCGCCCCCGGTGACCCGCCGGCGAGCATCGCGCCGGCGCTCTGCACCCACAGGCGAGCGACCCCCTGCCCGCGCAGGCGGATGCCGAACACGGTGTCCGCCGACCAAGCGCCGTGCACGATGAGCGCGGCGGCGGCAGCGCCCACCTCCGCGTCCTCGCGTACGGCCGGCTCGTTGACGATGGTGAGCTCCAGCCCCTCGTCGACCCAGGTTTCGGAGCGCCCCCGCGGGACCGGGTCGATCCACACCCCGTCCCTCCCGTCCAGGCCCACCGCCAGGTCGTCCTGAGGGCGAAATCCAATCCAGACGAAGAGCGACCCGGAGACCGTGGGCAGGAGGCTCGGGGTAAGCAGCGGCACGACCGCGTCTGCCCCCTCGAGGACTCGCGCCTCCGTGTGAATGCCGAAGGGCCCAGGGTAAGCGCTCCCCGGATAGTCGTAGGTGGTACCCCCGTTTCCAGCCGACACGACCAGGGCGCGCCCGGGGTGCTCGGGCCCGACGAGCGCGGCGAGTGCGAGCTCGAGCGGCGAGGTCCCGTCGTGCGCCCCGAAGTCGTTGCCGAGGCTGAGGTTCACCACAGCGGGCATCGACAATGCCTCGGCCTGCTCGAAGACGAAGCGGACCGCCCGCAGCACGTCCGTCTCCGCGATGGATCCGTCCGCGCGCTGAACGCGAACAGCGATCAGGGTGGCCTCGGGGGCGACCCCGACGTAGCGGCCGTCCGCGGAGGTGCCACCGTTGCCAGCGGCGAGCGACGCAACGTGAGTGCCGTGCCCGGTCGGATCCAGTGGGCGAGCGCTGGACTGTGCGTCGGCCAGCCGCCGCTCGAGGTCGGGCGACGTGTAGATCGCGCAGCCGGACGTGGCGTCGCAGTACTCCGCCTCCAGTGCGGGCTCGGCCCCGGAGCCCGCCGAGAAGTCGACGTAGAAGGCGGTGCGGAGCGCTCCGTTCGGGCTCCGGAGGTCGGCGTGCCCGGGATCGATCGCCGTGTCGATGATGCCGATGACTACCCCGCGCCCGGTGGTCGCGCCTGACGATCGCGCGGGCTCCACCGAGATCCAGCCGCCCGCGACGTCGAGCCGCGGCGCGAGGGCCGGTGACCAGGTCACGGAGAAGTCGGACCACGCGTCCAGGGATCGAACCTCGGCGGGGGTGAGCTCGGCGGCGGCCCACCCGGGGCTGACTTCGTGTAGCCCTGCCGCGACCAATGCCGACGCGTTCGGGGCGCGCACGAGCACGGGGAGGCGACCATCCCGGGCGACGGCCGCGGTCCTCGCGTCCCCGAGGGGCGTCCCGGTGCGAAGGTCCCGGGGTGACGCGAGCGCGTCGAGCAGGGCTCGCGCGCTCACCTCGGCGCCGGCCACGCTCGACCACAGGAGCCCCGCCGCCGTGACGACCGTTGTCGAGCGGAGGGCTGGGTTCGGCGAGGAACGCATGGGATCACCGCGGGACTCGCGCGGATGGCTGGAGGAGCGCCTCGGCGTGCGCCATTAGGGCCGCTAGCGCGGCGGCGTCATAGCCCACCAGCACGTCGCGAACGATGCCCTGACGGTCGATCAAGAACAGCGTGGGCAGGGCGAAGGCGCGATACCGCGCGGTGGTCGTTCCAGCGTCGTCGGAGAGCACGGGGTAGCCGATGCCGAGCTCGCGAGCCCCGTCCGCGGCGGCACGGACCCCCTCGGTCGCGATGCCGAGCACGAGGCCTCCGGCGACTGCCATAGCCTCGTGCCAGGCCGTCAGCTCCGGCGCGAGCGCGCGACAGACGGCGCACCAAGGCGCCCAGAACTCGATCACCAAGACCCGCCCGCGGTAGGCGCCGAGGCTCACCCCGGCGTCGCCCTGGACGGTTTCGAGCGGACCGAAGGCCGGCGCCGGCCGCCCCAGGAACTCGCGGCGCATCAGCTCGTCGTCATCGGGCCGCGCCGCCAGCTCCGCGGCGACGAGGCGCGGTTCGCCGAGGCGCAGGAGCGCAATCCCCAGCCGAGCACCGGCGCCCCGCTGACGAACAAGCTCGGAAAGGTCGGAGGGGGCTCGGACATCCTCCCCATCGACCCTCGTGACGATATCCCCGGAACGGATCCCGGCCGCCTCCGCCGGAGAGCCGGGAAAGACCGAGCGCACCTCGACGCCCCGCCCGAGCGGGTCCGCAGCGAGCTCGAGGCCGAGCCAGCCGGGAGCCAGCGGCGCCGGGGCGCCGGAGCGCGGCGGCCCAACCACGGGCCCCTGGACGGCGATCGGAGGAGGATCGCTAGGCGGAATCAGCGCCGTGCGTGCCGTCTTGCCGGGGCTCCCGCACGCGCAGGCGACCAGGCCGGCGGAGAGAGAGAGCCCTCGGACGACACCGCGGTCCACGAGGGGCGTGGTACCATGGGGCGGTGTCGCGCGCCGGGTTCGTGGTCCTGGGCAGCGTCCTCGCCACGGCTGGCTGCCGTGCAGCGCCCGAGGTGGCCCGTCCCGCGATCCCTTCGAGATCCGTCGAGTCGCCAGCCCCCTCGCCAGTCCCCTGGGATCGTTTCGTGCGGGCGCGATCCTGGCCGCCGCTGACCGCGGATTGGCTCCCTTCCGCCGGTCACGGCCCCGGTGGCTGGTCGGTGCAAGTTCGCGCGGAGCCCGAGATCCTAGCGAGCTACCGCAGCCTCACCCCCAGCAGCGTGTTCGCCCCCGGGAGCGTGCTGGCAGCCTTTCACCGAACGGCGAGCGCAGAGGCGGGGCCGGTGTTCGCCATGGTCAAGGAGGAAAAATCCGGCTGGACCTACGTCGCAGCCGACGCGAGCGGCCACCTCGATCGGACCGCGGACCTCGAGCTTTGCGAGCGATGCCACACCGAAGCCCCGTTCGACGGCCTGTTCGGCAGCCTCGCTTCCACCGAGGCGGTCCGCGCTAGCACGACCGTCCGCGGCGACCCAGCACCCACGGCACCGGATCTGGCGCTCACCGGGCACGGGCCCGTCCCTGCGACGCCCGCTCCGGTTACGCCAGGCCCCCCCCCCTAGCGAGGGAGCCGGTGAAGCGAGGCCCATGGACCGCGAAACCCGGCGGGGAGCGTCCCAGCCGGGTTCGGGAAAGTGCGGCAAACTAAGAAAATCTCAAGCGGGGCGAGCAGAGCGCCGCGGAAAACCGCGGGCGGACACCCGCACCAAGCAAGGGGTGAAGCAAAGTGCCGAAGAAAGGACGAAGAAGGAAGCCAAGCCCCTGAAGCACGCCCCCAGCCCGGGGCGCCAAGCGGATGCTGGGCATAAAGCAGGGTTCATGCCACTGTGGCAAGGAAACGCGGCCGTTGTCGGTGAGCTGGAGGAATACCCGCCAAAATTGCCAGAAGGCTAGCGACCATTGGCCTGCGTCGAGCCGAAACCGTGGCGCCGATGTCAGAGGCAAGGCGCTCCCCTGAAATCGTTGCGGGGTGGTTTCGGGGCACGCGGGCGGTGGCCTCGACGGCAAATAGGGCCACGTGGCCGGACCTCGGCGGAAGCAACGTGGCCGGGACCACCGATTCGACGCACCCAACGACGCGGCTGAAGCGCCAATCGGCCTGATTGCCGGGGAAGATCAGCGCCCTGGAACAGCGGGCCAGCGAGCCCAGCCACGGGGCGCCCCGCGGGATATCCCCGTCGCCGTGTACTGGGGCGTTTTCCAGAGCGCCGACGCAGGTCGCGAACTGATTCGCACTCGAGCCCGTTTCTGGCTTGGTTCCGGCGCGGCTCATGGTATTTGTGCGCGCCGTCTGCGCCCGTAGCTCAGCTGGATAGAGCGCCGGTCTACGGAACCGGAAGTCGCAAGTTCGAATCTTGCCGGGCGCGCCCAACGAAGACCTCGGTGAGGATGGCATGCCACGGGGCGTACCTACGGCCTGTGGGGGCCGCGCCGGGTCGGCGCCTCGCCGCGCAATGCCTCCCCTCGACGCTCGGTTGACCGTGACGGCGAGCGCGGCTCCGGGTCAATCCCGGCCAGGGAAGGATGCTGGGCCGTCCGCTGACGTGGGACACGATGGCGTGGTCCGCGAGCACGTTGGTGCGGCCACCCACCGGCGCGGGGACCCATCGTGGTGAACCAGGCGGAGCGAGAGGGCGATGCAACGTGGATGGCCGTCGCGATCGACGAGGCGCGCGTCGCCGCGCGCTCCGGGGACGTGCCCGTGGGCTGCGTCGTGGTGTCCGCGGACGGCACCGAAGTGGCGCGCGGGCACAACAGCCGCGAGCTCGAACAGGATCCGACGGCGCACGCGGAGATCGTGGCGCTGCGGCGCGCAGCCCAGACGCTCCGCTGTTGGCGGCTCGAAGGTGCCGTCGTCTACGTCACGCTCGAGCCTTGCCCGATGTGCGCCGGAGCGCTGGTCAACGCACGGGTGGCGCGCGTCGTGTTCGGAGCCGAGGATCCCAAGGGCGGGGCGCTGGTGAGCCAGTTCGCGATCGGCACCGATGGGCGCCTCAATCACCGCTTCGCTTGCACGGGAGGCGTGCGTCGTGAGGAGTGCCTGACGACGTTGCAGGCATTCTTCCGCCGGCTCCGGGCGGATGGGGAGAAGTGATGCGCCGCGCAGGAGGCCTCCAGGCGAGAACGGGCGCGGCAGCCGACGTCGCGATTCCGTCAACTAGCGGTCGTCCAAGGCAGGGACGGCGCCCTCCGGGTCGGCGGCGGAGCGCGGGTCCTCGTTGACCTCCCATCGTCCATCCAGGCGGGGGATTTCGTCTGCCTCGGGGCCCGCAACCGGGAAGCTCGATGGCTGCTGGAACGCGACGGGCTCGGCGAGCGCGGCCACCAGCTCTTCGTCGTCGATGCGTCCCATCTTGCGGGCGATGTGCATGAGCTTGTGCAGGTAGGCGAGCCACCGGTCCGTCACTCGCCCGTCGGCAGCGAAGTGCTGGAGACGCGGGTTCGGCAGGATGGAGGCGAGGTAGAGCGCCTGCCCGAGCGACAGGCGCGCCGGCACGGAGGCGAAGTAGTGGGCGGCAGCGGGCCCGATCCCGTAGATGCCGGGACCGAATTCGACCACGTTGAGGTAAAGCTCGAGGAGGCTCTCTTTTCGTAGAGACTGCTCTAGGAGTAAGGTCAGCACCGCTTCTTCGAGCTTGCGCGCGAGGGTCTTCTCGCGACCCAGGTACAGGTTCTTGGCGAGCTGCATGCTCAACGTGCTGGCGCCCCGGAAGAAGCGTCGATGATCGATGTTGTCCCGCAGCGCGTTGGCGATCGCCTCCTGATCGAAGCCGCGGTGGCGAAAGAACCGCGAGTCCTCGCAGATGAGCAGGGCTGTCACCATGTGCGGTGAGATCTGATCGATCGCGACCCAGGTCGGGGTGCCAGGACCGGATTCGATGGTCATGCGACGACGGTCGGCGCCGAGCACCTCACGCTCCCACGAGCCCGCGAAGCGGCTGGGGTCGAGCCCGGTCGGCACGCCCGCGACGCGACAATCGTTCGCCATTTCCCAATCGACGCGGGTGTCGGCGGTGCGGCGGGTGTCGAAGCGGGCGCCGGCAGCCAGGGAGAAGGTGCCCGCGAGGGTCATGCCATCGAGCAACGGCGCGAACCCCTGGGGGGCAGAGGACAGGAGGTCCTGGCACGCCGCCAGAGGGAGCCGGGCGGCCACCTCCCCGCGAACGTGGCCGTTCTCCCGCGTCATGTGCCCGGACACCTCGAGCCTCGTCGCGCCGAGCCGGATCTCGCCGGCCTCCACGCGATAGGACGATCCGTCGAGCGTCACCTCGCCGCGGCCTTGCCAGCCGAGATCGATACCGGAGAGTGCTCGAGGGGAGATGGCAGCCTGAAGGATGGCAACGCGACGCAGCGACGCTCGTCCGTCGAACGTGAGCCGCAGCCCGTCGGCCGACAGGGAGAGACGCCCCTGGGCAGTCGCGTCCGCGGCATCGACCCCCTTGAGCCCGAAGCTGCCCTCGTCGATCCCCAATGCCGCGAGGGTTATGGGCCCTCCCGCGACGTCAGCAACGACCGGGCCGCCCTGGAGAGGCACCTCCAGCGTGAGGTTCAGGGGCGTCTGCTGGTCGGGCGCTCCGGGACGGAAGCGCACCCGCAGGTGCTTGGCGTCGCGCCCGAGCTGAAGGCGCCCAGGACCGACGGTGATGGTCTGGTCCCGATGCCGGGCCTCCAGGCGGAGGGCCGCCAGATCGACGACCCCATCGGGTGGAATAGCGTCCGCTCCGGCCTTGGCCAGAGAGGTGAGCGCGCGATGGATCCGTGGCCCCCACCCCGAGGTCCGCGCCCCCGCGGCGGAGAGCGGAACCGACGTTCCGCCGGGAACCGCCGACCCGCCGCCAGACCCGGCGGGTGGGACGGATGCCGACGACGAGGCGGCGGCGGTCACGCCAGCGCGGTCATCGTCGAGCCTCCGCCCCAGTTCCAGACGACCCTTGACGTCCTCCGCGGCAAGCCGCTCGAGCAAGACGCGACCGTCCTTCACTGACAACGTCAGCGCAGGCTGGACAACCTCGAGCTGCCAGCCCCGATGCTCAAGCCGAACCAGATCTGCCCGAACGACACCCTGACGGCTGTCGGTGCGCTCGAACGCCAATCCCCAAGCCCGCTGCGCCGCCGATCCCGGCAACGCTTCATTCCAGACGACCTCAATCCCATCCGCGCCGACCGGGGTGAAACCAGCCCTTCCCGCCCCTTCGCCGGGTCCTCTCGAGGCACGCCACGACGCGAGCTCCTCGCGCAGCTGCTCGACCGGACCGAGCAACTCAAGTCTGCCCCCGTGGCCCGCGATCCGCCGGACACCGAGCCCCGCCGATACCGCCACCTCGACCTCAGACAGGAAGAGCCGCGCGTCAGCCACCCCAACGATGCCGACGTTCACCTCACCGAGCCAGATCCGTCCCCATCCCGGCCGCACCCGCCGTACGGAAACCTCAAGCCCTCTGCTCCGAGCCTCCGCCCCTACCCGGCTCCGCACCACCGCCCGGAAGGCGAGGATGCCCCCAATCCACCCCGCGCCCAGCACACCGGTCACAACCCCGGCGGCAATCCATGCTCGCACGTTCCTGCGCATGCGCTGCCAGAGCGTACTCTGGACGGCTGGGCACGGCACGGAACCCGTCGAGGGCGAAAGCACCTCCACGTTGTGCTCCCCGAGCCGCCCTCTCGCCGCGACCCGCCCCACACGCCACCCCCGGGGCCACAAAATAGGTAACGGGGCCCGCGTCTGTAGACGCGGACCCCGTCATTGGCCCGGCAGCGTCCTACTCTCCCACAGGGCTTCCCCTGCAGTACCATCGGCTCCGGAGAGCTTGACTTCCGAGTTCGGGATGGGATCGGGTATGGCCTCTCCGACAAAACCACCGGAATCTTTGGGCGTCCTTGCTAGCCGCGCTCCTCCCGCTCCACGTCGGGAAAGAGACGCCAGACACACTCGCAGCACTCTGCTTCGAATCCGAACGCCGGCGCCTTCGCGCCGGGCTCGCCGCCCGGACTCCGATCATCAACTACGATACCCGCCTTAGAGGTAGGTCAAGCCGCACGGCCGATTAGTATCGGTTAGCTCCACGCATTACTGCGCTTCCACACCCGACCTATTGACCTCGTGGTCTACGAGGGGCCTTTAGTGCCTTGCGGCAGGGATACCTAATCTTGAGGACAGCTTCCCGCTTATATGCTTTCAGCGGTTATCTGTTCCGTACGTGGCTACCCGGCTATGCCACTGGCGTGACAACCGGAGCACTAGAGGTACGTTCACCCAGGTCCTCTCGTACTATGGGTAACTCCTCTCAAGTATCCTGCGCCCACGGCAGATAGGGACCGAACTGTCTCACGACGTTCTAAACCCAGCTCGCGTACCGCTTTAATGGGCG